>JAPPNP010000089.1 GCA_028873795.1 Chloroflexota bacterium | reverse complement strand
GCCGCCGACAACATGATCGGCGGGCCGGGCTCGGTCGACAACGTGGTGAACGCGCTCCAGGTCGGCATCACCTGCATCGGCGTGCTCAGCCAGTATTCCTGGCGCTGGCCCTACTGGGACGACGAGACCGCGCAGCTGATGGCGGTGCTGAAGGCCGGCGGCGTGCTGGCGTCGCTCAGGGACCAGGGGGTCGTGTTCGATTCCTATCTCGAGGACGGCTATCCCGGCGTCTTCCACGACTACGCGAGCTACGTCGGCTGGGCGATGCTGGAGCGCTACGTCTCCGAGGAGCTGATCGGCGCCGCCTACTCGCCCTCCTGGGGCGGGCTGACGCAGAACCCGATCATCAAGTCGGCGGTGACGCTGGCGCTCGACGCCGTGAATCCGGACCGCGTGCCGACCTCGTTCATCCAGGGCGACACCATCGGCTATTCGCGCGATTTCGACGGCAACATGGCCGTGCTCGTGAACGACCTGATGATGATGAAGATGACCGACCTGCGTTATCGGCTGGGCGGCGCGCCCATTGCCGTGCCGGTGACCGAGGTCGAGCGCATTCCCACCTGGCAGGAGGTGGCCACCGTCCAGACGGTGAGCCGCAAGTGCGAGGACTACCTGCCGATGATGGAACCCTACGTCGACTGGGGCAAAATCGAAGCGCTCCGCGACGAGCTGGTGGCGGGCGGCACGCGCTTCTTCCGGAACGCGCTGGATGCAATGGCCGAGATGGGCGTTGATTTGCGCGATCCCGCCCCGGTCCTGCTCCTGCTCAAGAGGCTTGGCCCCGAGACCTGCGAGACGCTGTTCGGCGCCGGCGAGCGCGACGACGCCTACCTGCGTGGCCGCAAGCCGATCCTGGAGACCGACCTGGTCCGCGAGACCATGAAGCAGCGCAAGACGCTGCTCGCCGGCCTCGCCGAGCGTGGCCCTGTCGACGGCCTGAAGGCGAAGAACGTCGTCGTCGCCTCCACCGACGTCCACGAGTTCGCGAAGTTCCTGCTCACGTCCACCCTGGATGCCGCCGGCAGCAACGTCATCGACTGCGGCATCAATCGCGATCCCGAGGACATCGTGAAGGTCGCGGTGGAGACCGCCGCCGATGCCGTCGTCATCACCACCCACAACGGCGTTGCCCGCAGCTACGGCGCCAAGCTGGTCGACGAGATGCGGGGCGCGCGGCTGGATGCGCCGGTCTTCATGGGCGGCGTGCTCAACGAGGACATCGAAGGCTCCGACGTTCCGGTCGACGTGCGCCAGGACCTGGGCAACATCGGCATCCGCACGCCGGGCTCGATCGACGACCTGCTGGTGACGATGGAAGCCGAGTGCGGCGCGAAGCCGTGAATGCGATTGCGCTCGTCGATTTCGGAAGCACCTTTACAAAGCTGACGATCACCGAAGCCGGGACGGGGCGCCTGCTGGCGTCCGCCCAGGCGCCGACCACCGTCGAGACCGACGTCATGGAGGGCTATCGCGACGCCTTCGAGAGCGCCCTCGGCCAGGCGCCCGGCAGGCCCACGATCGTGCGCCGGCTCGCGGCATCCAGCGCGGGCGGGGGCCTCCGGGTCGCCGCGATCGGCCTCGTGCCCGACTACACGGCGCAGGCGGCGCGCCAGGCTGCGCTCAATGCCGGCGCGCGCATCGAGCACACGCTGTCCGGCCGGCTGGACCAGCAGGCCATCGCGGCCTTGGAAGAGGCGCAGCCGGAGATCGTTCTCTTCTCCGGCGGGACCGACGGCGGGCAGCGCGAGCAGGTGCTGGAGAATGCCGAGGCGCTCTCCCAAGCCCGGATCGAGAGCCGTATCGTCGTGGCCTGCAATCGCGAAATCGCCACGATCGTTGCCGGGATGGTGGCGCCGTGCGCACGCGTCACGGTGGTCGCCAACGTGCTGCCCGCCATCGGCCGGCTCGACATCGAGCCGGCAAGGGCCGCGATCCATGACGAGTTCATCCGCCACGTGATCCGCGGCAAGGGCCTGAGCCGCGCCGAGGAGTTCCACGAGGCCGTCATCATGCCGACGCCGGAGGCGGTGCTGCGGGCGACGCGGCTGCTCGCCTCAGGTGCCGACGGGGCGACGCCGGCCGATGTCGTCGCGATCGACCTCGGCGGTGCCACGACCGACGTTCACGCGGCCGTCGCGCTCAAGCCCGCGCCCGTCGGCATTCGCCTCGCCGGCCTGCCGGCGCTGCCGCTCCGGCGCACCGTGGAAGGCGATCTCGGCATGCGCTGGAGCGCGCCCGGCGTTATGGAAGCGGACGGCGCCTGGCTTGAGGCCGAGGGTCGTGCTGCCGGATCATCGCCCGATGAGCTGCGGCACGCCTGCGCACGCCGCCGCCGCGAGCCAGGCTACCTGCCCGACGAGCGGGACGAGGAACGGGTCGACCGGGCGCTGGCGACCGCCTGCGTGACCCACGCGCTCCAGCGCCACTGCGGCACGCTCAAGACCGTCTATGTTCCCGGTCAGGGTGCTGACTTCGAGCAGCGTGGCGCCGATCTCCGGGATGTCCCTCTCGTGATCGGCACCGGCGGCGTGCTCGGCCGCCAGGCGGAGGGCGAAGCGGTGCTGCGCGCCGCGCTCGAACGCCAGGCGCAAGGATCGCTGACGCCGCGGGCGCCCGCCGTCGCTCTCGACCGCAGCTACGTGCTTGGGGCGGCCGGCCTGCTTTCGACGCTGGACGAGAACGGCGCACGCGCGCTGCTCGCCGATCAACACCTGCCGCCGAGAAATGCGGTCTAAAGACGCACGTCGTGCAGCGGCCGGCTCCAGTCTCGGGCACGCCGTTCGACGCGGGCAACGTCCTCTTCCAGCATCAGGCCGTCGGCGACCAGGCGCTTCGCAGCCCCGACCATCGCAGCGACATAGCCCTCGGCATCGCCATAGCGCTGCTCGATCGAGGGCCGCGGGTCGCCGGTGGCGGCGCGTATCGAGTCTGTCTCGGGCAAAGGGATCGTGCTGCCGGTGAACTCGTGCATCGCGCCCTCGCCGTGGCCCCTGTCACGCAGGTTCCAGCCGGTGTAGGTGGCGAGCGGCGCCTGGACCATGGGCACCCGCACCCCGGCCGCGTCGTTGCCGTCGGCGTCGACCGCCGGCACCAGCACGGTGTAGCCGTCGGGATCGACGACGTCAGGCGGCAGCGTGCTCTGAATGCCAGCCTCCGCCTTCGGCCCGAAGTCCAAGAGCGGCAGTGCGTTGGGCCCGCGCGGGGTAGCGATTCCGGGGATATCGGGGAACTGCGCGCGCCATTCGTCCATGCCGACGAGGCTGCCGTCGCCACGCCTGGGGGTCCGGCTTGCAGGCGGCGCGATACCCTCGCTCGCCCATCGGTCCATCGCGTCGAGCAGCGCGCGGAACAGCATCGAGGTCTGCACCACGTTGCTCAGGTTCTGGCAGACGCCGCGCGCCGGCGCGCCCTGGTTGGGGTCGGCAACGTGCGGCGCGCTCGACCAGAAGTAGACCCGCACGTTTTCGGGCTGCTCCAGATCGTTGCCCTCGGTGTCGGTATGCACGAGCGAGCCACGCCGCTGCCAGTATTCCGTGGCGGTCTGGGTATGGAAGATCAGCGGATCGGTCTCGGGCCGCTTGCAGATCGCGTCCGACTTGCCGGTCAGGTGGTCCCTGCACGCAGCGTAGGAGAACGGGAAGCTGTCGGCGGCGTTGTCGTGGTCCTCGTACTGCTGACCCGCCGGCACGACGACGTTGGCGAAGCGGTGGTTCATCCACATGCGCCCGCAGCCGGCGACGTGCGCCAGCACGCCGTCGAACACCCTCCGCCCCGCCGCATCGGCGTTGAAGCCGCGCCAGATCGCGTCCCGGATGCAGCGCCCGGTCTGCGAGCGGCCGAAGGCGTAGGCCTTCTCCATCGGCCCGGCGGCGGCCACCGGATTGACGTGCCCTTCCCTGTCGACCGCCTCGTGCTTCAGGAAGCTCACGAGGTCGCGCACCGCCACGTGGCCCAGGCCCAGAACCAGCGGATCGCGGCCCTCGTAAACCAGCTCGTAGATCCAGCCGGGCTCGAAGCCGCCCGGCATGTAGATGTGGGTGTCGGACTCGACGATCGCGTGCTCGGCGCCCTGAAAGTCGAGACCCATGCCCGTCTCGACGCGCGCAAACTGCCAGGCCTCGGACGCAATCTCGACGCGCTCGTCATCGGGATAGCGGCGCCGCGTCAGCCGCGCTTTCGCAGGATCGCGTGAGACCGTCGGGTGGCTGCGGGTGGAGACCCAGCCGCTGAGCGGCAGCGAGGTCTGGCCTTCCTGAGCGACGATGAACTCGGTCCGCACCGGTCCGGTGAGCGGCGCGGCGCCGTCGCTCGCGACGGGCAGGTCCATGGTCATGCGGCCGTCGCCCGGCAGCAGGTCTCCCTGCCAGGCGCCCCACACCACCGTGTAGCCGCGGCGGAACAGATAGCCGTTGCCGGCGTGCTCCAGCGTCGCCGGGTCGTTGCAGGCCGGCGCATCGTTGAAATACTGAACCGCCCGCTTGTTGCCGCGGTTGCCGTAGTCGAAGAAGAGCCGCCTGTTGCCGCGGGCCGGATCGGCCGGCTGCAGGATGCAGAGGTCGGCCGCGAACTCGACCAGGCCGTCCCGATTGCGCGGCGCCTTGTCCAGATCGACGATGCCTGCCTGTGCAGGCGCGTCGGGATCGACGGCGAACCGGGCCCGCCCGGTCAATCTCTCGTAAGCGCCGGCTCCGTCGAATTCGTGGCCATCGGCGAAGGCCGTCCGTTCGCGGATGTCGATGGCGATGCTGTTGCTCAATTCATGCTCCCGACCGTTGCTTCCCCTAAGCCGTACCGATGCGGTCGGCGATGGCCACGATCCGGTGCATCTCCCGCAGAACCGGCTTCTCGATGAGCTTGCCGTCAATCACCACCAGCCCGGTATCGGCTGCCTCGAACTCCGCGATGATGCGGCGCGCCCGGGCAATCCGTTCCGGCGACGGCGTGAACACCTCGTTGAGCGCCGCGATCTGCTTGGGGTGTACCGCGCCCTTGCCGCAGAAGCCCAGGTCCCGCGCCTGGATCGCGACGCGCGTCATGCCGTCCAGGTCCTCGAGATCGAGGTAAGGCACGTCGATCACATCCAGCCCGGCGCTGGCGGCGGCATGGACCACGCGCGAGCGGGCGTAGAGCAGCGGCTCCCACGCATTCTGGCAGCGCAGCTCGGCCGCCATGTCGACGCCGCCGAAGAACATCGCGTCGATGCGCGGGCTGCAATGGGCGATGTCGTGGGCAGCCTCGAGCCCGGCATTAGTCTCGATGATCACGTGCAGGCGGGTGCCGTGGCCGCGCTCGGTCAGCAGGTTGTCGAGCAGCACCACTTCGTCCGGCGTGCGCACCTTGGGCATCATCAGCGCGGGCGGCGGCGTGTCGCTGGCGAGCACCGCCTGCACGTCGGCCATGCCGAAGCCCTCGCGGAGCGAGTTGATGCGGACGATCCTCTCGACCCCGTCATCGGCCTGCGGGCTCTGGAAGAGCTTGATCGCGTTGATCCGCGCCTCCGCCTTGTCCTTGGGCGCGATCCCGTCCTCGAGCTCGACACAGACGATATCCGCCCCGGTCGCGAGCGCCTTCGGAAACATCTCGGGCCGCAGGCCCGGCGTGAAGATGAACGAGCGGCGGGGGCGAATGCGCGGTCCGGTCATGAGGGGGCCTTTGCTGTCGTGCGGTCCGGCGGCACTTCGCCCTGGCCGGACCGGGTTGTCTACGGTGCCGGCGGGCGCCGCGTCATGACGCGAGCCACTTCTGCCGCGCCGGCCACGCCTCCACCATGGCGCGGAGCGCCGGGTCCAGGTCGGGCATCGTCTCGGCTTCCCGCGCGAGCTCGCCCGGCTCGGCGTTGAATGCGAGGTACGAAAGATCGGTCATCCGCATGGGGTAGAGGATGCCGTCCAGGTGATCGCACTCGTGCTGCAGGATCATCGCGTGCCAATCCTCGACCACCCGTTGTCGGCTCTCTCCCTCCAGCGTCTGGTAGACGATCTCGACCTGCTTGTAGCGCGGCACCTTGCCGTGGAGGCCGGGCAGCGAGAGGCAGCGTTCCCAGATCAGGCCCACGTCGTCGCTGAGCGGCGTGACGACGGGGTTGACCATCACAGTCCACGGCAGGGGCTCCAAAGCGACGCCGGGAGGAATGCGGTCGGCCAGAATGCGATAAACCACGACGCGCCGGCTGTCGTAGACCTGAGGCGCTGCAATTCCCGTGGCGCCGATCCACTCCAGCGTGTCGCGCATGTCCTCCGCGAGGCGGGCAATGTCGGGATCCGTGGGATCGTCGACCGGGGCAGCCTTCCTGCGCAGAACAGGGTGCCCCATCTTTGCAATCTGACGAATGGCCATCATTCACCTCCCCGGTTTTCCGTCGGTTCATGATCGGCTCTACGTCAGCAGCCGTCACGTCCCGGATTCCGCGACATCCGCCGCGACAAGTCCGCTGGCCTGTTGCAGACGGTGGACGTAGGGTCCGACATGGGCGCGTGGAAGCTCGCCGCCGGCGCCTTCGACGTGAACGATTTGGAGCGCCCTTTCGCGCAGAGCCACGGGGCGGGCTACCGCGCGGTCTATGACCTGAGCGCGCCTGAGAACTCGGTCTTCGTCATCAGCACCGGGCAGTCCGGCAACCCGCTCTCGTCGTATTACGAGGACTACGCCGAGCCCTGGCGCGACGGAGAATACCTCCCCATGCTCACCGACCGCGCCCGCATCGAAGAGGACGGGCTGGAGACGCTGGTGTTGACGCCGAAGTAAGGGGCGCCGATCCCTGGGGGTCGCACCGTCAACGGACGACCTCGGCGAGTCAGGCTATTGACCGACTTTGATGACCCCGATGGCTTCGGCCGCATTGGTGAGATGCTGGTCAAGCGTCGCGAGCGGCAGGCTGCGGCGGACGGCAACTTCCAAGTATGCGGCGTCGTAGACGGTCAAGCGGTGTCTGCGGGCGAGATCGAGGAGGAGAGACCCGTCGTGTTCGTCGTCGATGACGATCGACAGCGCCATACTGTCAGCGAGCGTGTCGACCACCTGCTGTGGTGAAATGCGGCCGCGGCGTTCGTTCATCACGAGGGCATTGCGCAGCTCATACCACCAGATGCGCGGCACGACCCCGCCCTCCTCCGCGACACGCTGCATGGCGTGGGCCGCTGTCGGATTGTCTTCGTCACCTAGGCACCAGGAGAGGAACACCGAGTTGTCGATGACGATGGCAGTCAATATCGGTGTCCCTCGTGGATCGTTGCCATCAGGTCTGCCAAGGGCACGCGCTTGAGGTGCTTGCGCCGCTCCACAATGCGGGCTGCCGCTTCTTTCGCGCGCTCGCGGTCGCCGGGTACTGGCACCAGCCGCGCGATGGGCTTGCCATGGCGGGTGATGGTCAGGCTCTCGCCCCGCGAGACCCGGTCAAGCAACCGAGGTAGGTGTGTCTTAGCCTCGTAGGCACCAATCTGATCCATCGCTATCTCCGCAGCATTTTCGACTAGACTATACGACTAGTCTGAATAAGTTGCAAGCATTCGATCGTCGGTCAAGCGTGCCGGGTGTCACCGAGTGTGCTGTGGCGCCAGCCAGTTTCCTCGATTTCTCGTCGGCGACTCTACTTTGGCGCTCGCGACCCTGCGGGCGCGATCGACCCGCACCATGGTGCGATGCACGGGGTGGGCGGATGGGGGCAGGGTGCGCGGATGCATCGCACAGACCATCACCCTGTCGAATCATCCGGGCTGACACCGTCCCGGAGGGCCGCCTGATGGCCGGGCGCTCGTCCATCGAGCTTCTGCCGCTGCCGCTTCTGGCGCTGGTGCACGAGGCGATCGCCGAGGGCGCCACCATCATCCGCGCCGAGGTCGAGGGCGAATGGCACGGATGGACCCCGGAGACGCACGACGAAGGCGCGCACCGGCTCGATATCCACAGCTATCCGATGCGCCGCTCCGGTCCGTCATGAGCCACCTTGGGTCGCTCGCCCCGGACCATCTTGGGCCACCTTGGGCCATTTTGGGCCGGAGTAGGCCGGAATAGGCCGCCTTAAAACCTTCTACCGAAACTTGCCGGGCTTCCTCCGTCCAGGCGTTCGGACACGCTCCGGCTCATGCGTACCCGTGGTCCGTGAACCATCGCACGGACCGTTCCAGCGCTCCTGACGCGGAGCTTTGAGTGAGCCCCAGCTCCGAGATCGCCTTCTTGCAGTCGACTGCCATCCTGTGCCGTGCCA
>JAPPNP010000046.1 GCA_028873795.1 Chloroflexota bacterium | reverse complement strand
AATGTGTTCACCATGTCCCCGAACATGTGTTCATGATGTCCCCGGTCCGCACACAAGGGGGAAGGCTGGGATGGGGGTCAGTCCGGGTCTCGCAGGCGGAGCCAGTCGTCCCCGAGGACGGCTTCTGGCGCCGCCATCGCGAGGGATTGCGCAGACCTTCCCTAAAGCCGGACCACGACCCCTTCCGCCGCCGAGCGATAGGCCGCGTCGATCACCCGCTGGACTTCGAGACCGACCTCGCCCGTGAGCACCTGACGCTCGGGGCGGGCCACGCCGGCGGCGAAATCCTCGACCAGCGGCAGGTCGTGCAGTTGCGGCGCGGGGTGCGTCTCGCGTCGCCGCCGACCGTGTTGCGTCACGAAGCACTCGTCGCCGCGCGCGTAGGGCACGTTGACGTAGCCCTCGGTGCACCACACCTCATAGTCGCCGCGCGCCGGATCGATGCCCCAGATCGACGACAGCGTGGCCTGCACGCCGGAGTCGTAGTTGACGATCAGCGACAGCACGTCTTCCACGTCGCCGGCCACGCGCCGCCGGTCGCCGAAGGCCGCCACCTGCCGCGCCGGACCCGCCAGGGACGAGAACGTCTGCAAACGGTGGCTGCCCAGGTCCATCAGCGGGCCGCCGCCGCCCACCGCGCGGATGAGCCGCCAGGACTTGGGATCGTCCAGCGGCGGGTTGTACGACGATGACGCGTTGCCGTGCAGCGCCGTCAGCTCGCCCAGCTCGCCCGAAGCCACGAGGTCGCGCACGAAGGTGTTGATCGGGATGAACTGGTGGTAGTAGGCCACGCCCAACCGCAGGTCGCGTTGCTCGGCGCGGGCCACCATGGCCTCCGCCTCCGTCGCCGAGGCGGCCATCGGTTTCTCGACGAGGACGTGCAGCCCGCGGTCCAGCGCCGCCAGCGTCTGCGCGGCGTGCAGATGCACCGGCGTCGCCACGTAGACCGCGTCCAGCGGCGCCCGGCGCAGCATCTCGTCGTAGTCGGTGAACGCGCGCGGCACGTCGAACGCCTGCCGCTGGCGCTCCAGGGCGATGGGGTCGCGGCGGCAGATCGCCGCCAACTCGCTGGCGGCATGGGCGCGAATGGCCGGGGCCACCGCCTTGGCCGCGATGTCGCCGAAGCCGACGATGCCCCAGCGCAGCATCAGTCGCGCCGAGCTACGTTGCGTCCCGCGCCCGATCTCGTCATGCCGAGCGCTCCACTCCTGTCATGCCGAGCGCGGCGAGGAATCCAAGGGGCGCCGGAGACGGCGCAGGGTCCTTAGATTCCTCACGTTCGTTCGGAATGACAAAAGGGTTCGTTCGGAATGACGAGAGGGTTCGTGCGAATGACGGGAGGACCACTCCGAGCCTCACGCCGGCCGGCCCTGCGGCGCCGCCTAGCCTGTTTACCCCCCGGCCGCGCGCCACATCCGCAGGCCGGCGGGGCCGACCACCAGCACGAACAGCGGGTCGATGAACGCCCACAGCGTGCCGTCGTCTCTGTCGCCGAACACGCCGAACCAGTTCCAGAAGAACCACAGGAACAATCCCAGCGCGGCATAGAAGACGATGTTGACTTCCAGTGAGGTTCGCGTGTCCGCCTCTTCGGCGTCCATGCGCCGTTTCCGCGCGTAGCTCCCGAGCAGGACGATCACCACGCTCACGGCCATGAACCAGTTCATGACTTCCCACGCGGTGTAGGGTGCATCGCCGCCCGGGTGATAGAGCGGGGTGATGATGAAGTTCACGGCCACGGCCAGAGCCATCAGCACCTGATAGGCCGCAACGATCCGCAACGCGATTGATCTAGGCACCGCCATCCTCCCGGCTACGCACGACTGCCGCGGCGCCCGTTGCCAACGGCTAGGGGCCGATACCGTGGCTTGCTGCTGCGGCGCCAACTGTAGTGGATGGCTTTCGGCCTGTCTCGCCGCGGGAATCGGGCCGGCCTGGCACTACCGAGAACCAACCGATCGCGCCGCTCAGCCCACCCCTTGGAACAGTACCTTCAACTGGGCCGCTCCGAGCGCCCCCGCCACGCGCAGCGCCACGGTGCCGTCCGCGCTGATGAATACCCAGGTCGGAAAGCCCGTGAGCCCATAGGCGCGCAGCACCGAGTCGTTCGTGTCTACCAGGACGGGCGACGTCCACCCCTCGCGCTCCAGCCAGGCGTCCGGCGGGTAGTTCGACCGGGTCTGGTCGATCGCGGTGGCCACGGCGTAGATGTCAACGCTTGTCGGCTTGCCGCCGGCATCGACCCATTGCTGGACATCCGGAACTTCCCTCTGGCAGTGGGGGCACCAGTGGGCAAGGAAGACGACCGCCTTGAGCCGCCCATCGTTGACGATGGCGACCGAGCTGCCGGCGAAGTTCGTGCCGCGAACCTCAGGCGCGGGGAGGCCGAGCGCCCTGTCGGGCGCCGTGGGGGAAAAGGCAGGCAAGGGGTCGCCCGTGACTTCAGGGTCCCGCACGGCTGCCGCATCGGCGCCGTCGCCGGCTTCCCCGCAGGCGGCCAGCAGCACCAGCAGGCCGGCCGCGAGCGCGAGGCCCACCAACCCGGCGATTCGAGCCACCCAACGGCTCATGGGGGCGACCTCCCAGCGCCAAGTCCAGCAGCCCCTATGGTAGGCCAAGGGCGCCGACCGCCGACGCGGGCTGGCAGCCCCGCCCGGACTCGAACCGGGGCGCGTGGTTTAGGAAACCACCGCTCTATCCAACTGAGCTACGGGGCCAAAGGTTCGCCGACAAGAGTAGATGGAGCGCCGGTCCGGGTGGAAGTGGTTCGTGTCCTTGCCCAGCAGCCTGGACGGACCGGGGCGCGGCATACCCGGCATGCATGCGGCCGTTCGGTTGAGCTCGTAGGCCGCTCTCGGCCGCTACGGCGGTGGGGATGTCGCATTGTTATCAACTAAACGATCCAGAAGTCTAGTCAAGATTATCTACAGTCGTATAGAATACGACTGTCAGTTGGTGTGAATAAAACTATTCGACATGCTTTTCCACATGCCGCCGCTCGATGAGCGGGAAGCGGACGTTTGCGCTCGCGTGGATGAGCTGCGGCTTGCGCTGCGCGGTCAGGTCTCCGAGCAGCGGCGCTGGACCGGACTGCTGCGGCGAGTGACGTCCGCCCGGGCGATCCGGGGCTCCAACAGCATCGAGGGACTGGACGTGACGCTCGACGACGCCGTGGCGGCCGTGGGCGGCGGTGAGCCCCTGGACGCGCCGGAGGACGTGTGGGCGGCGATCCGGGGCTACCGCGAGGCCATGACGTTCGTCTTGCAGCTCGCGGACGATCCGCACTTCGCCTACGACGCGTCGCTGATCCGCAGTCTGCACTTCATGATCATGCAGAACGACCTGCGCCTGCGACCGGGGCGCTGGCGAACCGGTCCGATCTACATTCGCGATGAGCGCACGGGAGAGGTCGTGTACGAGGGTCCGGACGCCATCGAGGTTCCCGGGCTCATGGACGAACTCATGGCCGGGCTGCGGGATCAAGATCCCGCCGTGCCGGCGGTCGTGCGTGGGGCGATGGCCCATCTCAACCTGGCCATGATCCATCCCTTCCGCGACGGCAACGGGCGGATGGCGCGGGTGCTCCAGACGCTGGTGCTGACGCGCGAGGGGGTGCTGGAGCCGGCATTCGCGAGCATTGAGGAGTACCTGGGCCGCAACACGGAGGCCTACTACGCGGTGCTTGGCGAGGTCGGCGGCGGCGCCTGGCAGCCGCAGCGCGACGCTCGTCCGTGGGTGCGCCTCGCGCTGACCGCGCACTATCGCCAGGCGCGGACGCTGCTGCGCCGGGCGGGCGAGGCGGAACGCCGCTCGGACGCGCTGGAGCGTGAACTATCGCGTCGGCGGCTGCCGGAACGGTGCTTCGGCGCGCTGTGGGACGCCGCGCTGGGGTTCCGGGTGCGCAACGCGACCTACCGGGAGTTTGCGGACGTGAGCCTCGTGGTCGCGGGACGCGATCTCAAGGCGCTGAGCGACGCTGGCCTCTTGGTGGCGCAGGGGCAGGCGCGGGGGCGCTACTACGTGGCCTCGGCTGAACTGAAGGCGCTGGAGTCGTCAATCCACCGCGATCGCGCGCCCATTCCCGACCCGTTCCAATAAGACCTGCTCCAGCCCGAGCCGTCCCTCCGAAGCTAGCGCTCGGACCGGGCGACAGCGCCAACGATCGGAGGTCTCCCGCCCAGGGAAACGTCAGGCGCGCCCTACCAGTTGCCGTTGACCACCCAGCCGCCGTCGGCGAAGAGGCAATGGCCGGTGACGAAGCTCGACTCGTCGGAGGCCAGGAAGACGGCCGCGGCGGCGATCTCCTCGGGCGTGCCCAGGCGCCCGGCCGGGACGCGCAACAGCAGCGGCGCGATGGCCTCGTTGCCCTCCTCGCGGGCGCCGCGGAACAGGGGCGTGTCGGTGTAGCCGGGACCGATCGAGTTGGCCCGCACGCCGTGCTCCGCCAGCTCCACGGCCATGACCTGCGTGGCCATGATGACCGCGGCCTTGGAGGTGCAGTAGGCGATGCGCTCCCGAACCGCGCGCCCGCCGTAGATCGACGCGATGTTGATGATGGAGCCCGTGCCGTTGGGAACCATCCGGCGGGCCGCCGCCTGGGCGCTGAACACGACGGCGTCGAGATTGAGGTCCATCAAGCGGCGCCAGTCCTCGCGCGTATGGTCGAGAAACATGGCCCCGATGGAGACGCCGGCGCTGCCGACCCAGACGCTGAGGCCGCCAAGCTCGCTCACGACGCCGTCGGCGAATCGATCCAGGTCATCTTGCTCGGTCACGTCGATCGGCATGTCCAGGGCGCGCCGCCCGAGCGCGCGCACCTCATCGGCCACGCCGGCGGCCCGGCCCGGATCGAGGTCGCCGATCGCCACGTCGGCTCCCTCGCGCGCAAAGGCCAGCGCGCAGGCGCGGCCGATGCCCGAGCCGCCACCGGTGATGGCCGCGATCTTGCCCTCCAGCCGCATGTCGAGTCTCCTTCGATGTTGGGTTGCGCGGATTGGCTGCCGCATTGTCGCGAGAATTCGCGAATGGCGGGGAGAGATCCGTTGGCTCGCGCCAATCGAACGATCCGGTCCGTATAGGGGCAGCCCTCGTGGCTGCCCGGATCGACCCGGACGGGCGCCCACTAGGGGCGCCCCTACACGGGCACGGCGCCGCGGGGATTAGATTCCGGCTGTGTATCGAGTACAGGGCAGGCTTTCGCCGGAATGACGAAGCGTTGGGCTGGGGTCGAGCAACTGCGACAGTGACGAACGGGCAGACCCGGCCAGGCGCTATCCTTTGCGCGAGCGCCGACCCATGCGCGGTCGAGAGCGGCCGCCGACGCACCCCTTTCCGGAGGATTCCCCATGCCCCCTAGCAGCGAACGCGCCTTACAGGAGTTGCGCGGTCCCGCCGCCCTGGTGATGGCGCCGTTCGACGACGACTTGCGCCTCGACCTGGACGCCCTCACCTCGAACATCCAGTTCCTGCTGGACGGGGGACTCGAGACCGGCAAGGGATTCATCATTTCGCCGTGCGGCAGCGGCGAGTACCTGAGCCTTTCGCCGTCGGAGCACCGCGACATGGTGGCCGCGTCGGT
Organism: Chloroflexota bacterium; assembly: GCA_028873795.1. Taxonomy (GTDB): domain Bacteria; phylum Chloroflexota; class UBA11872; order UBA11872; family UBA11872; genus JAJECS01. The sequence goes on along the minus strand of JAPPNP010000046.1, from coordinate 2,875 downwards.
CGAGGCCGCCGCGGGCCGGATCCCCGTGGTGGCGGGCGCGGCGAGCCTGAACATCGACGAGGTGATCGCCCTCTCGCGGGGCGCGGTGGACGCCGGCGCGGAGTACGTGATGATCTCCCCGCCCTGCTACTACCCGATCAGCCAGGAGGGCATGTACGAGTGGTACCGGATCCTCACCGAGTCCATCGACGCCGGGATCATGATCTACGACCAGTCCTGGCGGCAGGAAATCGGCACGTCCCTCGGCGTGGAGCTCATCGGGCGGCTGGCTGAGTTTCCGGGCATCGTGTCGCTCAAGTACGGCGCGCCGAACATCATCGAGCCGATGGTCGAGGCGCTGGATCGGTTCGCCGACCGCTTCGCCTTCATCGACAACTCGCTGGGCTACACCTCCACGCTGGCCTACATGCACGGCGCCACCGGCTTCATCTCCGGTCCGGCGACGTGGTGGCCCGAGTTCGAGCTGGAGTTCTTCCGGCTGCTGGAGGCGGGCGACTTCGGCGGCGCGGATCGCTGGCACGCGAAGATCGGGCCCTACATGTGGCTGCACCAGAGCGAGGGCGGGCCCGGATGGCGGGAACTGCAGGACTCGGCCATCATCAAGGCCGCGTTGGACTTCGTTGGGCTGCACGGCGGACCGACCCGGCCACCGTTCCGCGGCGTCAACAACGAGGAACGACTCGTGATCAACGCGGTTCTTGACGATCTGGGCGTGCGGCAGGCGGTGCCTGTCTAGCGGCTGATCCGCGCGGTCAGCCTTGGCCTAAAGCCACGCGCACGTCTTCGGCCGTGTCGCGCAGCACGGTCGGCCGAATCGAGATTTCCTCGATGAGCGTGCGACCGGGCGTGGCGGCGCAGAAGACGATGGCGTCGGCGACGTCGTCGGCGCCGATCATGGTGGCGCGGTCCTCGGCCGTCGGCGGCCGCGGGCGCTGCGCCAGCAGCGGCGTGTCCACCTCGCCGGGCAGGACGGTGCAGGCGCGGATGCCCCGGTTGCGGAACTCGGCGTTCACGCTGCCCATGTAGTTGAGCAGCGCCGCCTTGGACGCCGCATAGGCCGCGCCGCCCAGCGGCCCGGGGCTGTAGACGGCGAACGACGACACGCTCACGATCGTGCCGCCGCCTCGCGCGATCATGCCCGGAATCAGCCCGCGGCAGAGGGTCGCCCCGGCGGTGACGTTGATGCGGAAGAGCTCGTCGAGCGCGGCGTCCGCCGTCGCCGAGCTGCGGTGCGGAGAGTTCGCGCCGGCGTTGTTGACCAGCACGTCCACGCGGTCCAGAGTCTCCGTCGCCCAGCGGGCGAGCGCGTCAACCTGGAGCGGATCCATGAAGTCGGCGACGTAGGTGGGGACGTCCGCGGCGCCGGCGCTCTCGAGAGCGCGAGCCGCGCCGGCCAGGCGATCGGGGCTGCGGCTGGTGAGCGCCACCCGAGCTCCGGCGCGCGTGAGCGCCAGCGCGGCGGCGGTGCCTATGGCGCCACCGGCTCCCGTGACCAGCGCGACCTGTCCATCCAACCGTCGCATGCGTCCCTCCGACGTGGCGACCGCGGCCCGCTACTGGCTGCGACCGCGCGCCGTGACGTGCCAAACGGCCTCCACAATACCGTCACGCGCGGCGAAGGCGTGGTCGTAGAGGTTGACGCAGGGACAGATGTGATTGGGGATGATGCGGAGCGTCTGGCCGATGGCGAAGGCGCCGGCGTCCGGCGCGACGATCACGCCGTGCTCATCGGACACGCTGGTGATCACGGCATCCGGATGGCCCACCACCATGCCGTGGCCGGTGTTGGCCAGCACGCCCGGACCCCGCCGGTCGGAGGTGAGCGCCTTGGCGCCGGCGTCGGTGACCACGCGATCCGCCGCCGGCAGGTTCACCACCGTGGCCAGCACCGTGGCCGCGCACCATTCGGCGTGTCCCAGCAGATGCGCGTGCGAGGCGTCGTTGAACACGGCCGTGCCGGGGCGCAGCTCGTCGATGGGCGCGTGGAACGACTCGAGCAGAAAGGACGGCGAGGAGCCCATGCTCACCTCGCACGGCGCGCCGGTGGCGGCCCGGACCGCCGCGGCGACATCGGTCATCAGCTGCTGGGACTCCGCGGCGGCGGCGTGGACGCCGGCCGGGTCCGCCGCTTGATAGTCGTGGCCTTCGTGGGTATAGATCCCACGCAGGCTCAAGCCGTCGGTGTCTTGGATTCGATGCGCAAGCTCGACGGCGGCCTCGGCGGTCGCCATACCCGTGCGGCGCTGGCCGGTGTCGATCTCGATGGCCACGTCGATCGTGGCGCCCGCCGACTCGAAGGCCCCACCGAGCGCTCGCACGTGCTCGGCATGGTCGACGCCGACAGCGAGGCGGGTGCGCGCGGCAAGCTCCACGAGGCGAATCAGGCGCGACGCGCCGACGACCTGGTTGGCGATGAAGATGTCGTCGAAGCCGGCGTCGGCAAAGGCCTCGGCCTCGCCGACCTTGGCGCAGCAGATGCCATCTGCCCCCGCTTGGCGCAAACGCGCCGCGACCGTCGCCATGCGGTGGGTCTTGACGTGCGGGCGCAGCCGCGAGCCCGCCGTGCGCGCGGTGGCGACCATGCGCGCGATATTGGCGTCGAGCACGGCGAGGTCGATCACCAACGCCGGGGTCTCGAGATCGACCACGGCGCGACCGATGGCGGCGGAAGGCTCCCGGCTGGAGAGCACGGGTTCGGACGTCATGGGCAACTGGCGCGGTCCTGCGCTGGGGTGAGTGTACGGCCGCCGAGGCATGCAGTGTGCGCGTGGCGGTCATTCGGTGTAGGGGCAGCCCTTGTGGCTGCCCGGTTCGATTCCGGCGGGCGCCCACAAGACACCCCAGGTGCGTAAGGTGTCAAGCCGCGAGCGGTGTG
>JAPPNP010000056.1 GCA_028873795.1 Chloroflexota bacterium | reverse complement strand
TGGAGTAGAACCAGAGCCGGATCTGCTCGCGCATCTCGGTGATGAAGTCGGCGGGATACCAGCGCTGGAACTCCTCGCTGCCCTCCAGGTAGCCCAGCGTGGAAAACGGCACGATGCCGGCGTCGAGCCAGGCGTCGCCAACCGCGTCGATGCGGCGCACGGGCGTCTCGCAGCCCTCGCACCGGATGACCACCTCGTCGATCCAGGGCCGGTGCAACTCGCGCAGGTGGTCCAGGCCGGAAATGGCGCGCTCTTCCAGGTGGGCCTTGGAGCCGATGACGGTCAGGTGGCCGCAGGCGCGGCAGGGATAGAACGGCAGCGGCAGGCCCCAATAGCGCCGCCGCGAGATGTTCCAGTCGCCCATGTTGCGCAGCCAGTCGGCCATGCGCGCGCCGGCGTAGTCGGGCACCCAGTGCACCGTGGCGGCGGCGTCCAGCATGGGCTGGCGCACCTCGTCGGCGCGGATGAACCACTCGTCGTCCACGCGGAAGACCAGCTCTTCCTGACAGCGCCAGCAGTGGGGATAGCGGTGCTCGAAGCGGTGCGCCCGGTAAAGCAGGCCGCGCCCGCGCAGGTCGTCGATGACGTCGTCGGCGACCTGGCGAGCGTCGCGGCCGGTGAGCCGGTCGTAGCCCTCCACGTAGACGCCGTTTTCGTCGATGGGGACGAGCACCGGCAGGTCGAGCTCCTGGCTCAGGCGGAAGTCGTCCTCACCCGCGCCGGGGGCGATGTGGACGATGCCGGTGCCCTCGTCGGCGCCCACGTCCTTCCAGGGGATGACGCGATGCTCGGTGCCGGCAACGGCGGGCAGGTGGTCGAACGGCCCGTCGTAGGTCCAGCCGAGCATGTCGGCGCCCGTGATGCGGCCGACGACCTCGTGCGGGTCGTCGCCGAGCGCCTCCTGCAGCGTGGCTTCGGCGAGGTAGTAGCGCTTGCCGTCGGCCATCCCGACCTCGACGTAGGTCAACTCGGGATCTACGGCGGCGGCGACGTTGGCGGCCAGGGTCCAGGGCGTGGTGGTCCAGACCAGCAGCCAGGCGTTGTCGCGTCCGTGCAGCGGCAGGCGCACGTAGAGCGCGTCGTGGACGATCTCCTGGTAGGTGTCGATCAGCTCGTGCTGCGAGAGCGCGGTGCCGCAGCGGGCGCACCAGGGCATGGCGCGCTGGGCCACCTCGATCCAGCCGCGCTCGTGGCAGCGCCGCAGGAAGCTCCAGATGTGCTCGATGTTGCTGTCGGAGTGGGTGTAGTAGGAGTCGTCCCAGTCCATCCACTGGCCCAGGCGGACGGACTGCGAGGTCTGGATGGCGGAGTAAGTGTCGACGCGCTCGCGGCAGGCGTCGGCGAACGCCTCCAGCCCGAAGGCCTCGATGTCGCGCTTGGTCTCGAAACCCAGCTCCTTCTCGACCTCGACCTCGAGCCATAGCCCCTGGCAGTCGAAGCCATTCTGGTAGCGCTGGTGATAGCCGCGCATGGCGCGGTAGCGCTGGTAGACGTCCTTGTAGGTGCGGCCCCAGGCGTGATGCACGCCCATGGGGTTGTTGGCCGTGATGGGGCCGTCGATGAAGGACCAGCGCGGGCCGTCGGCGTTCTTGGCGCGCAGCTTGTCGAACGCGCCCTGCTCGGCCCAAAAGTCCAGGATGCGGCGCTCCATGGAGGGGAAGTCCAGCTCGTCCGGCAAGGGCTGGAAGGGGGAGGCGTCGTTGCGAGACATGCCGTTAGTCCGCCAGGGCGATTTCGAGGCGCCGGTTGATGCGTCCCTTGTTGACCGCGTTGACGATGCGCACCGCGCCGACCTCGGCGGTGTTGGCCACGTGGGTGCCGCCGTCCGCCTGGCGGTCGAGGTCCACGATCTCGACAATGCGGATCTGGCGGATGTGCTCGGGGACCAGGTTCACGTGGGTGCGGATCAGGTCCGGCAGCTGGAAGGCCTCCTCGCGGGGCAGGGTGTAGACCTTGACCTCGCGCCCGTCGGCGAGCGCCGCGTTGAGCTGGTCCTCGACGTCCTGCTTGATCTCGTTGATGCGGATGCCTTCGAGCGAGAAGTCCATGCGGGCGCGGTTACCGTCGTCGGCGATGTTGCTGCCGGTGACGTCCGCGTTCCAGCCGGTCCAGACGATGCCCGAGAGCGCGTGCAGCGCCGTGTGCAGGCGCATGAAGCGGAAGCGCCGCTCCCAGTCCAGGCTGCAGGTCACCTGCGTTCCGGGCTCCGGCGGCTCGCCCTCGACCGCGTGGGCGATGTCGCCGGCGCGACGCTGTACGCGGGTCACCGGCCAGACCTCGCTCCCGGCGCGCAGCTCGCCGGTGTCGCCGGGCTGCCCGCCGCCGCGCGGATAGAAGGCGGTGCGGTCGAGCACCACGCCGTCGGGGCCAGCCCGCTGCACTACGGCCTCGAAGGTCCGCAGGTAGCTGTCGGTGCTGTAGAGGTCCTCGGTCGCCATCCTCACTCGCCGTCCCGTCGTGCTCCTTGGCGCTTGGCGCCGCAACAAAAAACCCGTCCCCTCCGGGACGGGCTCATGACCCGCGGTGCCACCCGCGATTGTCCGGCCAACGCCGGACCACTCAACCGCCGCCCACCGTGGTGGACGACCGCGCCGCTAACGGGGCGCTACCCCGACCGGGTCTACTTGCTCGCCTGGGCGAGCGTTCGGCCGGCAGCTCGGGAGGGATGCCAACGGCGGCGGTCCCGCGCCCGGCTCACACCCACCCGGGCTCGCTCGGCGGTCCGATCGCCGCGACGTGTCTCCGTCAACGCCGATGTTTCTTCAGGGGTGAGTGTCGCCGGGGATTTGGGGTGGGTCAAGGGGTTGGCGTTCTCGGTGGTGGGTCACTTTGACTCCGTCATTCCCGCGGAGGCGGGAATCCATTCCCACCCGTTCCGGCGGCTCCCAGAACGACGGTGGCCCGCGTTGCGTGCAGCGTGGGACCGGCCGAGGTGGAAGATCCCAGGCTGCGCGCAGCCTGGGCCACCGGGCCGGTGCGTCACCCCGGCGAAGGCCGGGGTCCAGATCCGTCCGGCACGTCGGAGACTGCGCCTGGATTCCGGCCTCCGCCGGAATGACGAAGGGGCGGGCTGTTGATCGGAGTGACGGCGGGCCGCCTATAGTTCCAGCACAGGCGTAAACCACGCGGAAAGACAATCTCCCATGCAGCCATTTGACCTCTCGGCGGAGCATTTGGCCGCGGTGGAGCGGCGGCGGCGGATCGTGGTGCGCTATGACATCACCGGGGATCCGAAGGAGTTCGTGGGCGAGCCGCCGCCGCCGGAGCAGCTGGCGAAGTGGTGGGACGCGCAGCTGAGCCTGCAGGACATGCCGGGCACGCAGATCGACACGATCATCTGGTGGTCGGAGGGCGGGCTGGAGGCCTCGTTCGAGAGCGACGTGCGTCCGGTCGGCGAATGGATCAAGAACTGGGTCGCGGCGGGCGTCGAGATTCCGTCGCTGGCGCTGGAGCAGGCGCAGCGTCGCGGCATCGAGTCCTTCTACCAGCTCGCCATGAACGGCTACGACGTGGGCTGGGACGGGACCAAGATCGTGCCCATGTCGATTCCGATCAAGGCGGCGCATCCGGAGTGGGTGATGTGGCCCTACGGCCCCGTCGAGGGCGGCTATATGAACTATGCCGAGCCGGGCGTGCGGGACTACATCGCCGAGATCGTGCGCGAGGTGGCCTGGCGCTTCGACCACGACGGCATCAACCTTGACTTCGCGCGCCTGGACATCTTGTTCCCGGCGGGACAGCAGTGGGAGCTGCGCGAGCACCTCAACGACCTGATGCGCACGGTGCGCGCGGTGCTGCTGGAGCGGGAGCGCGTGCGCGGGCGGCCCTATCTGCTGAGCGTGCAGATTCCGCCCGACGTGGTGAGCTGCCACGCCACCGGCATCGACATCGAGACCTGGGTGCGCGAGGGCCTGGTGGACCTCCTGATCCTCGGTTGCCGCACGTTCGACGTGGACGTGCGCGACTTCCGGCGCCTGGCCGCGGGACATCCGGTGAAGCTGTTTCCGTGCATCGACGCGCACCACTCGAGCGACGGCTATTTCCACCCGACGCTGGAGGTGCAGCGGGGCGCGGCGTCCAACTGGCTGCACCAGGGCGCGGACGGCGTGTGCACCTTCAACTACCCCGACCGCACGCCGGAATCGGCCCGCCGCGCCGGCACCTACATCGAGCTGATGGACACCGACTACTGGCGCGGCTGCATGCAGGCGCAGCGCGAGCTGGGCGCGCCGGAGACGCTGCGGCGCACCGACAAGGTGTTCTTCGCCGAACGTCGCGGCGGCGGGCACTTCATGATTCCGCCGCCGGAGGACTGGAGCACGCCACGGGAGATGTTCCTCAACACCAACCTGCTGGCGCCGCTGCCGGCGCTGCTGCCGAACATCCCCACGGGTACGCCGCAGCCCAAGGAGCAGTGGCCCGGGCCGCCCGGTCAGTCGAGTGACTACCGCGACGGCAAGGTGGACACGTTCGTACGCGTGTGGGTGGGCGACGACGTGAACGCGGAGGCCGAGGCCGTGCGGGCGATCACGGTGCGCGCGGTGCTGTCCGACGAGGGTGGGGCGGACGGTGAGCGGCTCGATCCGGCGCTGCTGGCGACGAAATACCGCGACCTCTACAACCGACCGCCGCTGGTGGACGTGGTGGAGCGCGCCGAGCTGCGGGTGAACAACATCCTGCTGCCGCCGCCCACCGTCAAGGACGGGTGGCTGGTGTTCGAGGTTAAGCCGGTGTTCCTGGCGCACGGGGAGAACCTGGTGGGCGTGTGGGTGAACCCGCCGGACGAGGGCGCCGAGCGGCTGACGTTGGAGAAGTTGGAGATTCACGTGGGGTATCGGTAGGGGGTGCATCCTTTCCGCGCCCAGATTCAATGAAGGGTGGATTCCCGCCTTCGCGGGAATGACGAAGGTTTACGCCGACGTCTCGTCCAGGGAGAGGGGACGGGACGGAACCGGAGAGGCCCTCCGTCAGGCGGCTATGAGCCGGCGGTGGCGGGCGACTTCGCGTCCGTTGAGGTAGACGGCGATGGGGTCGGCGACGCAGCAGATGTTCTCGCCTACGTCGTCCTCGACCACCAGCACGTCGGCGGCGAGTCCGGGCTTTAGCGCGCCGGTGACGTCGCCCAGGCCGATGGTGCTGGCGGGGGCGTAGGTGGTGATGTTGATGGCCTCGACGGGCGAGAGGTCGAGAACCACGGCGGCGGCGATGACGGTGAGCGCGAACTCGTCGTGCTTGGTGGTCATCACGCCCGCGTCGCTGGAGACGACGACCGGCGTGCCGCTGGCGCGCATGGCGCGGTGGTAGCGACCCCGCTCGTACAGCTCCTCGCGGTCCGCCTCGGACATCTCGTCCAGGTGGTCGACGCCGCGCACGTGCTCGCGGCTGCCCGCGCCAACGGTCATGTGCACCGACTGCGTGCCGGGCTGGATGCGGGCGGCGGCCTCGGCGTCGAAGCGGAAGGCGCCGTGCTCCCCGGATTCGTCGAGCCACGAGCAGTGCTCCAGGGTGTCCACGCCGGCGTCGATGGCCAGGATGCAGCCGGTGGTGCCCAGCACGTGGGCCGCCACCTGCTTGCGCAGCCGGTGGGAGTCGTCCACCAGAGCCTGCAGCTCGGATTCCGAGTATTGGGTCATGCCGGGCGAGGTGCCGGGCGTCATCATGCCGCCGGTGGCCATGACCTTGATGAAGTCCGCCCCGGCTTCGGCCATCGTCCGCACGGCCTCGACGACCTCGTCGCGGTTGTCGGCGCGCAGGCCGCACCAGTGCAGGTGGCCGGCGGTGGTGGTGATGGGCGCGCCGCACACCAGCAGGCGCGGGCCGATGACGTGGCCGGCGTTGATCGCGTCGCGCACGTCCATGTTGAGCGTGAAGTAGCCGCCGGTGTCGCGCATGGTGGTGACGCCAGTCGCCAGCCCGCGCTGGGCATTGCCGATGGCGGTGGCGATGCGCTCGGAGTCGCTGGCCCCCATGTGAATGCCGCGCGTGGTGGGGTGATCCGGCCCGGCGGTGAACTGCAAGTGCACGTGAGCGTCGATGAGCCCTGGGAGCAGCGTGGCGTCGCCGTAGTCCACGATCTCGGCGTCGGCGGGGTCCCTTCTGGGGGGCGAACCCACGGCGGTGATCTTCCCGTCGCGGATGGTGACCTCGCCGGGCCGGATGGGCTCGGCGCCGGTGCCGTCGATCAACGTGGCCGCGCGCAGAACGAGGTCGGGCATGGCGTCAGTCCCTCCTGGCGGCGCAGTGTAGCGGGCGGGGTGGTTGGGGGCGGGGGTGTTCGGCCTAGCCCGGGCTTGACCCTCATCCCCGTATCAAGTACGGGGCAGGCTCTAACCCTCTCCCTTTCAGGAGACCATTGCAGAATCCAGCAGGGCTTGGGGATGACCGGGCGCATCCTGTCCGCCCTGAGGTTCAATGAATTGTGGATTCCCGCCCCGTATCAAGTACGGGGCAGGCTCTTCGCGGGAATGACGAAGGGTTACGCAAAGGTCTCCTTCCAGGCACAGGGAACCGGACCGGCGGGCGCATGCTAAGGTGCCGGACCAGGTGTCGGCAGTCCTTGGCCATCGTCATATGAACCCTGTCGTCGACATCGCGCCTCTCCTCGATCGCGTCGCCAAGCCCGCGCAATACACGGGCGGCGAGCTGAACGCCCGACGCAAGCCGTGGAACGAGGCCGCGACGCGCTTCGCGCTGTGCTTCCCCGACGCATACGAGATCGGGATGTCCAATCTCGCCATGGGAGTGCTGTACGAGCAGGTCAACGACCGCACGCCGCACCTCTGCGACCGCGCCTTTACGCCGTTTCCGGATATGGCGGACCTGATGCGCGAGGCGGGTCTGCCGCTGTTCGGCTGGGAGACGCGGCGACCGCTGGCCGACTTCGACATGCTCGGGTTCTCGCTCAGCTATGAGAGCGGGAATACCAACGTGCTCGAGATGCTGGATCTGGCGGACATTCCGCTGGAGAGCCGCGAGCGCGGACCCGGCGATCCGCTGATTCTCGGCGGCGGCTCGGCGCTGATGAACCCCGAGCCGATGGCGGACTTCTTCGACCTGATCGCGATCGGCGAGGGCGAGGAGCTGCTGCCGCGCCTGCTCGAGGCGCTGGCGGGCTTCGACCGCGACCGCCCCGAGTGGCGCCGCGAGTTCCTGGTCCACTGCGCCACGGAGATTCCCGGCATCTACGTGCCGGCGCTCTACCGGCCAAGATTCGACGGCCAGCGGTTCGTCGAGTACGACGTGCTGCATCCCGACGCGCCCGAGCAAATCGAGCGACAGTTCGTGGACCTGGACGCGGTGCCCGCGCCATCGCGACCGGTGGTGCCGCTCACGGAGGTGGTGCACGACCGCGTGGCCGTGGAGCTGGACCGCGGCTGCGCGCGGGCCTGCCGCTTTTGCCAGGCGGGGTACATCTACCGGCCGGTGCGCCGGCGGTCGGCGGAGGGGGTGGCGACGGCCATCGACCAGTGCCTGGCCGCGACGGGACAGAGCGACGTCTCGCTGCTGTCGCTCAACGCGGTGGACTACGACGGCCTGGACGACCTGATCGGCGAGGTGCAGGACGCCACGCCCGACTACCTGCAGGTGAGCATTCCGTCCACCCGGGTGGAGAGCTTCAACGTCGACATCGCGCAGGCGCTGCAGCGGGGCGGGAAGCGGGGCGGCAGCCTGACGTTCGCGCCCGAGGCGGCGACGCCGCGCATGCGCCAGGTCATCAACAAGGAGATTTCGGACGAGGACCTGCTGGACACCTGCGACATGGCCTTCGCGCAGGGGTTCCGCACGATCAAGCTGTATTTCATGATCGGACAGCCCACCGAGACGCTGGACGACGCGCGGGCGATCGCGCATCTGGCCAACCGGGTGATGGCCGTGGGGCGGCGGCATCACGGGGCCAAGGCGAAGGTGAACGTCACCGTGTCGACCTTCATCCCCAAGCCGTTCACGCCGTTCCAATGGCATCCACAGGACCGTCCGGAGGCGATTCGCGCCAAGCAGCAGGCCTGCTTCGAGATTGTGCGCGACCGCAACGTGCACCTGATGTGGCACGACACCGAGGAGAGCCAGGTCGAGGCGCTGCTGGCGCTGGGCGACCGGCGCGTGGGGCGGGTGATTCGCGGCGCCTGGGCCCGCGGCTGCCGCTTCGACGGGTGGATGGAGCACTTCAAGTCCGAGGCATGGTTTGCCGCGGTGGCGGACGCCGGGGTGGACCTGGACGAGCTGATCTATCGCCACCGCGATCCCGACGAGGCGTTGCCCTGGGACCACATCGGCATCCACGTGAGCAAGCGGATGCTGCAGCGCGAGTACGCCCGCGCGCTGGCGGCGGCGGAGCCGGCGGAGGCAAGCCTGGCGGGCGCGCCGGCCTGAGGCGGGGCTGGGAACGGCCGGTCAGCGCGAAAGCCTCCGGTCGTGCCGGACAATAGGCGTCAGTCCGAACGAACGTGAGGAATCTAAGAGCGCCGTGCGTTTTTCCTGCCCCTTAGATTCCTCGCTGCGCTCGGAATGACAGGTGGGGCGGCTCGGAGTGACGGAACGGGTGTGGCTGCGGTGGGTTACCGGGCGTAGTCCCAGGCTGCACGCAGCCTGGGCCACCGGGCATGCCGGACAATAGGCGTCATTCTGGACGAACGTGAGGAATCTAAGAGCGCCGTGCGTTTTTCCCGCCCCTTAGATTCCTCGCTGCGCTCGGAGTATCTGTGTTCGGATGTCAAGGGTTT
>JAPPNP010000049.1 GCA_028873795.1 Chloroflexota bacterium | reverse complement strand
CCCTTGACATCCGAACACAGATACTCCGAGCGCAGCGAGGAATCTAAGGACGTTGCGCCTTCTCCCCGCTCCTTAGATTCCTCGCCTCCGGCTCGAAGCGACAGACTTCGGTGGCCCACGCTGCGTGCAGCGTGGGTCCGGCCGTTCCCCTCACCCTATCCCTCTCCCACAATGGGGAGAGGGGACCGGACCGATCGCAATGGCAGCCCCCGGGCAGCACGCAGCCCGGGCCACCGGGACCCACCCGCGCGGAAGTCCGGCCCCTTCGCCCCTGGTGGAGATCTCTGCCTGACCCTTCGTCATTCCCGCGAAGGGAGACCTTCGCGTAACCCTTCGTCATTCCCGCGGAGGCGGGAATCCACCCCTCATTGAACCTGGGGGCGGAAGGGACGCGCCCCGTCATCCCCAAGCCCGGGTGGATTTTGCAAAGGTCCCCTGACGGGAGAAGGCTGGGAAGAGGGGGAATCCGGGCAAGGGCGCGAACCCGCCCGCCTAGCTCTCCTCCCGCGCCGCCACCTCGACCTGCCCCTCGCGCACGCGCACCTCGTAGCTCTGAATGCGCTGGCCCCACGGCGGCCGGACCAGCCAGCCGTCCGTCACGTCGTAGGTCCAGCCGTGGAGGGGGCAGGTGAGTTGGCAGCCGACCAGGTAGCCCGCGCCGAGCGGCCCGCCCGCGTGCTCGCACACGCCCTGGATCGCGTGGTACTCGCCGTCGACGTTGGCAATCACCACCTCCGACCAGTCGACCGTCACGGTGACCATGCCGCCGGGCGGCGGCAGGATCTTCTCGTCGCCGACCTTGTGGAATGTCATCGCTGCCGCAGCTATGCCAGATCGCGCCGCAGCACCGTCACGTCGACGGCGCGGTCGCCGCACTGCAGGTGGCGTGAAAGGGTCGACTCGGCGGAAAAGCCCACCGCCGTCAACGCGGCGCCGCGGCTTTCGCCCGAGGCATAGGCGCGCACGGTGCGCACCCCGGCCTCGCGGCCCTCGGCCAGCACCGCGCCCAGGAACGACGACAGCTCCCCGCTGTAAGCCGGGTGGCACAGCACCTCAAGGGTCGCGCTGCCGTCCAGCGGCGCGGCCGTCGGGGTGAAGAGACCGGCGGCGGCCACGATGCGGTCGCGGCGCGTCACCAGCACCTTGAACCGGTTCGCCGGGTGCGTCTCCCGCCGCAGCATGGAGCTGACGAACGGTCGCAGGCACGATCCCGATTGCACCTCCGGCGGGTCGTAGAAGATGGCCTCGGTGAAATCGCGGATGCGCCAGTCCCGCGGCTCCGGCGACAGCATCAGCGCCGGGTAGCCGCCGATATCGCCCCATCCCGCGTCGCGCGCCAGCGGCGCCGAGCCGTCGTGCGCGAAGTACTCGTCGTCGAAGGTTTCCGGGTCCGAGCCGGGCCGCAGCGCGCGCATGCCGATGCCGTTGTAGCGGCGGTAGCCATGCTTCTCATAGACGTGGGCCGCGTCCGGCGCCACCGTGCCCAGGTAAATGACCAGGCCACCGTCCGCCCAGAAGCGCTCGACCGACAGCCGTGTCAGCGTCTGCGCCACGCCTTTACCGCGATGGGCCGGATCGGTGCGCACGAAGCCGTAGCCGCCGACCTCGCGCGTGTTGCGGCTCGTGCCGTGCCAAACCGTGCCCACGATCTCGCCGTCGATGCGCCCGACGATCAGGACGTCGTGCAGGGAATCGTCGGTCGCGCCGCGGAGGGCGCGCGCCACCAGCTCGTTCTCACCCGGCGACGTCCACGGGTCAAAGGGCTGCACGATGAACCACCACAGCTCGCGGTTCGCGGCGGTGTCGCCGCGGCCCTCGCCGGGACCGAGCGTGGTGACGTCGAGCCGCTCGCCCGTCTTGAGGGTGTGGGTCGATTCCATGTCGGCGGCGCCATCCCGATGCCACGGAGAGCGGTGCCACAATAGCGCCTTTACAGGCCACCAGCTGGAGGGGCGCATGTCGATCGAAGGTCGGGCGGCAATCATCACCGGCGGCGGGACGGGAGTGGGCCGCGCCACCGCGCTCGGCCTGGCTCGGCTGGGCGTGAGCGTCGCTGTCAACTACTCCCGCTCGGCGGACGAGGCTGCCGCCACCGCCCGCGACTGCGAGGCCGAAGGCGTCGAGGCGGTGGCGTTGCAGGCCGACGTGGCGTCCAACGCCTCCGTCGTCGCCATGGTAGAGCAGGCCGCGGCCGCGCTGGGCCGGGTCGACTATCTGGTGAACAGCGCCGGGACCACCGTGTTCGTGGACCACCCGGATCTCGACGGGCTCACCGAGGCCGCCTGGCAGCGCGTGATGGGCGTGAATCTCTTCGGCGCGTTCTACGCCACGCGCGCCTGCGTACCGCACATGCGCGCCGCCGGCGCGGGCGCGGTGGTCAACGTGTCATCGGTGGCGGGCAACACCGGCGCCGGCAGCTCGATTCCCTACGCCGCGTCCAAGGGCGCGCTCAACACCATGACTCGGTCGCTGGCGCGCGCGCTCGCGCCCGAGGTGCGCGTCAACGCCGTGGCGCCGGGAATCATCGACACGCGCTGGGTCGACGACCGGCGCGAGTTCCTGGACGCGGCGGTTGAGAAGACGCCCCTGCAGCGCGCCGCCGTCGCCGAGGACATCGCCGAATCGGTGATCCACCTGCTGCAATCCACCTTCACCACCGGCGAGGTGCTGGTGATCGACGGCGGCATCTCGCTCTAGGAAACCTCCGTTAGTTCCCTTCCCCCTTCCGAGAGACCTTTGCGCAAACCGTCCGTCATTACCGCGAAGAGCCTGCCCCGTACTCGATACGGGGATGGGGGTCGGCGGCTGAGGCGCCAGGTGGGCTCGATCGACCGCCCCCTTGTAGAGGGTCGCAAGCGCCGCCATCGCGAGGAGTCGTTCAGACTCCTCCGAGCCCGCGCGCCCCGCAACGGAAACGAGCGCTCCGGCCGAAACCGGAGCGCTCGCCATTTTCCGCGATGGGAGTGTTACGCCGCGATCGACGTCACGCCCTCCGGCACGTGGCCCGTGCCGTGGCATTGGGAGCAGGAGCGCCAAAAGGCCGCGCCAGCGTAGCTCGCGCGTGCCAGTGGGCGCCCGCCTCCGTCGTAGCGGCGAAATCCACGGCCCACACAGCGCGGGCAGATGTGTTCGCCCGAGCGGGCAGAGATGGTCGCTCGTGGACCAACGTAGTGGGTCATGCCTTCCCCCTTCCTCGCGGGAATGCCCCAGGTCAACACTGACCTGGCAGCGCACGTATCGGGTGCGCTGCCTGATAGTACCGCGCAATTGTCACGGGTCAAAGCGAACCGTGGTGGATCACCCAATCGGCCCTGGCAACCCCTCGGTTGTTCGGCGTGTCTTCGTGTGCTAAAACTGAGTACTGCCCCAGCCGAGAGCACTCTTGGCTGGCAGCGAGGCCCCCTTAAGCGGGGGCCTTGCCTATGTGGGACCTCTTCTCTGGTCAGGGTCAACGTCTACGTCGACGGTTTCAACCTGTACTACGGTGCCGTAAAGGGCACGCCCTTCCGCTGGCTGGACTTGCGGAGGTTGAGCCAGCGGATCCTCAAGGCCGAGTCCCAAATCAACCGGATCCGCTACTTCACGGCCTTGGTGGATGGCCGCGATGATCCGGCGACTCCACGAAGGCAGCAGACCTATCTGCGCGCGCTCGGAACGATTCCCAACTTGACCGTCCACTACGGGTCATTTGTCACTCATCCGAAGACACTGCCGCTAGTAGCTGGTGGCGGCATGGCGAGGGTCCTCAGGACTGACGAAAAAGGTTCCGACGTGAACTTGGCATCGCACCTGCTCCTCGACGCCTTCGACGGCGACTTCGAGACGGCACTGATCGTGTCGAATGACAGCGATCTCGCGTTTCCGATACGCGCCGTCCGAAAGCGACTTGGACTCACCGTGGGTGTGGCGTGTCCCGTGGCCAGGAACTCGCGACCGTCTCGCCTTCTTGTGGAAGCGGCTGACTTCAGGTTTCATCTCACGCGGAAGCGCAGAAGGCTACTTCGTGACAGTCAGTTCCCCGAGAGACTGGTTGACTCCGTCGGAAAGGAGATTCTCAAGCCGGCCAATTGGTAGCCCCGGCGACCCGACCCCTAGACCGACAGCGCCCCGCGCTTGTGCTCGCTGGTCACGGATCGTCCACTGGTGGTGAACGACTGCCCGCAGCCGCAGGCGCTCTGCGCGTTGGGATTGACCAGCTTGAACCCGCCGTCGATCAGCGCGTTGCTGTAGTCGAGCGTCGAGCCGCGCAGCAGACCGACGCTGGCGGGATCGACGATCACCGTGATGCCGTGCGCGTCGATGGACATATCGCCGTCGCGCGGGCCGGGCTCAATCCCCATCGCGTAGCGAAAGTCGCCGCAGCCTGAATCGGGCACCACGCGGACTCGCAGCACTGCTTCGGGCTTGTTGCGCTTGGCGCGCATGTGCTCGAACTGCGCGGCCGCCGACTCGGTGATCGCCAGCACGGGCGCCGCCGCGGCCATCGGGAGCGCGTCAGTCATCTCCTGCCCTCCAATTCAGCGCTGCATCGGAAGTCTACGCCATCGAAACCGCGGCGGCGGTATCGGCTTGGCGCCGCAGTTGCCCAACGGCCTCGCCGATCATCGCCACCGCCTGCCGCATCTGCGCCACGGTATTCGAGCGTCCCGTCGTGAGTCGCAGGCTGCTGCGCGCGATATCGGCCGGGATGCCCATGGCCAGCAGCACGTGGGACGGCTCCAGCGACGCCGACGTGCAGGCCGAGCCGCTCGAGGCCGCGATGCCCGCCGCGTCCAGACGCAGCAGCAGCGCCTCGCTGTCCACGCCCTCGATCACGAAGCTCGCGGAATTCGGCAGGCGACCCTCGGTCGGCCCGGTCAGGCGCACTTGAGGAAGCTCCGTCAGGCCGTCAACGAGGATGGACGTCATCCGGGCATTCGCGGCGTTGCTCGCCCCACGTTCGGCATCCGCCCGCGCAAGCGCCGCCGCCAATCCCACCGCCCCCGCCACGTTCTCCGTGCCGGCGCGGCGGTTGCGTTCCTGGGCGCCGCCCACGATCTGCGGCGCGAGTCGCACGCCGCGCCGCACGTACAGGGCGCCCACGCCCTTCGGGCCGTACACCTTGTGCGCCGTCAGCGAGAGCAGATCCACGCCCAGTTCCGGTGTCGCCAGGCTCAGACTCCCGGCAGCCTGCACCGCGTCCGTGTGCACCAGGGCCGAGTGGTCCGCCAGCGCCGCGGCGATCTCGGCCACGGGCTGCACCGTGCCCACCTCGTTGTTCGCGTACATCACCGACACCAGCGCCGTGTCGTCGCGCACCGCCGCCAGCACGTCGGCGGGATCGACCCGCCCAACCGCGTCCACCGGCAGATAGGTGGCCGCGAATCCGTGCCGCCGCTCGAGCTGCTGCACCGTGTGCAGCACCGCATGGTGCTCCACGGCGCTCGTCACCAGGTGGCGTCGTCCTTCCGCGTGCGCACGCCAGGCCACGCCCCGGATCGCCAGGTTGGCCGCCTCGCTGCCGCTGCCGGTGAACACCACCTCCGCCGCATCGCAGGACAGCACGTCGGCCACGTCCTCGCGCGCGTCGTCCAGCGCGGCGCGCGCCTCGCGGCCCTCCAGATAGAGGCTGCTCGCATTCCCCGCGTGCGTCGTCAGGCTGGGCAGCATGGCGGCCATCACGTCGGCATCGACCGGCGTCGTCGCCGCGTGGTCGAGATAGATGCGCCCGGCAGGTGCTACGCCGCGGCGGCCGTCCTCATCGGCGGATGGCATAGCAGCATGCCTGGTCGCCCTTTGGCGAGACCACCAACTGCTCCACGTCGGCCTGCACCAGCTTGCGGATGAACCGCAGCTCCGACTCGCAGGCGGCGGTGCAGCCCTCGGCCACCCGCGAGACCGGGCAGTTGTGCTCGCGCAGGCGGTAGCCGTCGTCCGTGGCCTCGAGCTCCACCATATAGCCGCACTCATCCAGGATGCGGGCCACCTCGTGAACGCGGAGATCGAACGGCAAGCCGCGGACGCGGGGGCTGTATTTGTCGAGTTGCCGGCGTTCGTGCCGTTCCAGGACGGCCTGCAGCAGGGACTCTCCGCCCAACTCCCGCACCGCGTCCACCATGCACGAGGCGAGATCGTCGTAGGTGCGCTCGAACGACTCGTGGCCCTTGGGCGTCAGGTGATAGCGATAGCGGGGCCGACCCGGCCGCCCGCGCACCGGGCTCGCCGTCACCAGACCGTCGGCCGTCAGACTGTCCAGATGCGGTCGGACGGCGGACGTGCCGGTCCCCACGCAGTCGGCGATATCCGGCGCAAACATGCCACCGCCGACTTTGAGTGCCCGCAGAATCTCGTCGCGGGGGCTCACCGTGCGCAAATGGCAGGCCCCAGGGTGTGGTGGTGGTGTCAATCGAAGCTACCACCGCAACTGGGGGGCAACAAACAACAATTCGCGCCCGAATGGTGAGAATTTAGACAGTAAGTGCAGAATTTTCTGTAAAAACGTGTAGAATGCCTTGATCGATTGACCGGTGTCCGCGCACCTGCGGCCACCTGCTGCGAACCGAGGAACCTCCGGTGGCACCCCCGACTGATGTGCTGGCTACTCCCGCGCCGAACGCTTGGGAAGACGCTCTCTCCCAGCTTGAGCCGCGCGACAGCACGTCTGGCGATGAGGCGTCGTCTGGCGGCGAGGGGGGCTGGGCATCCGAGCCGAGCCCCGTTCCCCAACCCAGCGCCGGCGCTTCTATCGAAGACACGCTGCGCCTCTACCTCAACGAGATCAACCGCGTGCCGCTGCTCACGGCGGCCGAGGAAGTCTCCCTGGCCAAGCGCGTCGAGGCCGGCGACGACGCCGCCCGCGCCCACCTCACCCGCGCCAACCTGCGCCTGGTCGTCAACGTGGCCAAGCGCTACGCCACCGGCGGTCTGCCCCTGCTCGACCTGATTCAAGAGGGCAACCTGGGCCTCATGCAGGCCGTCGAGCGCTTCGACTGGCGCCGCGGCTTCAAGTTCAGCACCTACGCCACCTGGTGGATTCGGCAGGCGATCACGCGGTCGCTGTCCAACGACTCCCGCACCGTGCGCTTGCCCGTCCACGTCGTCGAAACGCTCCGCAAGATCCGCCGCATCGCGCCGGACCTGGCCACGCAGCTCGAGCGCAACCCCACCGCCGAAGAGTTGGGCGACGTGCTCAAGCTCGATCCCACCCGCATCGTCGAAATCGTGCGCGCCGGCCGCTCGCCCATGTCGCTCGAGCAGCCCGTCGGCGAAGACGGCGAGGAGCCGTTGTCAGACTTCGTCGAGGACCCCGAGCCCGAGACGCCCGATGCGCGCCTGCTCGTGGAATCGCTCAGCGACGACGTCAACCGCGCCCTCGCCATCCTGCCCGACCGCGAGCGCACCATCCTCACGCTGCGCTTCGGCCTGGACGGCAACGAACCCTGGACGCTCGACGACATCGGCGCCCACTTCGGGCTCACCCGCGAACGCATCCGCCAGCTGCAAGTGGAAGCCCTGCGCAAACTCCAGCGCTCCCAGGCCGCCCGCCCGCTGCGCGAGTACCTGGCGAGCTAAGCGACTCGGTCCAGGACCCAACCCTTTGACAACGGCGTAGATTGGGATGGCGGTCGACGCCGGTCGGCCCCGCGCGGACCCACGCTGCCCGCAGCACGGGCCACCGGACCTCCGTCATTCCGGCGGAAGCCGGAATCCAGTCCGGTCGAATCTCGGAGCGTGCTAGAAATCTGACCCATAGCCTGCCCCATATTCGATACGGGGATTGGGGTCACGGCCGGCCGCCCTAGTTAATCTCCAGCATCCGCTCGATCGCCCGCCGGGCCCGCGCGCGCACCCGTGGCTCCACCTCGATCTGGTAGCGGTTCTCCCGCAGCGACGCCAAAACCTCCTCCAGCGTGATCTCGTTCATGTGTGGGCAGCGCACCGAGCAGAGCCGCACCATCTCCTTGTCGTGCGCCTCGGCGGCGATGTTGTCGCCCATGCTGCACTCGGTCAGCAGCAGGTAGCGCGGCGCATCGGTTTCGGTCACGAAGCGGGACATGGCCCCCGTCGATCCCGAAAAGTCGGAAGCCGCCACAACCTCCGGGCTGCACTCCGGGTGCGCCAACACCACCACGTCCGGAAACTGCGCCCGCACGTCGCGGATGTCTTGCACCGTGAACTGCTCGTGGACTTCGCACCGCCCATGCCAGCCCACAATCTCGTATTGCAGGCCGCTGGACGCGTCCGCCGCGCGGCGCTCCTGCGGCACCGGCTGCGCGCTCGGAAACACGATCTGCTTGGACGTGGAGGCCGCCACGTTGCGGGCCAGATATTCGTCGGGCAAGAAGATCACCTGCTCCGCGTCCAGCGACTCCACCACCTGGGCCGCGTTGCTGGAGGTGCAGCAGACGTCCGACTCGGCCTTCACGTCGGCATAGGTGTTCACGTAGGTCACCACCGGCGTGCCCGGATAGCGGCGGCGCAGCTCGCGCACGTCCGCCGCGGTGATCGACGCCGCCAGCGAGCATCCGGCGCGCTCCGCCGGCAGCAGCACCGTGCGATCGGGATTGAGGATCTTGGCCGTCTCGGCCATGAACCGGACGCCGCAAAAGACGATCGGGTCCGCCTCGGTGGTGGCGGCGATGCGGCTCAGCTCCAGCGAGTCCCCGGTGTAATCGCACACCGAGTGAAACAGCGCCGGCTCCATGTAGTTATGGCCCAGGATCACCGCGCCCCGCTCGCGCTTGAGTCGATTGATGCGGTAGGCCAACTCGGCCTTGATCGCCAGCTCCGGCTCGGGCACCACGTCGGCAAGCTTGGACCGAAGGTCGCGGTAGGTGTCCTCGATCGAGGGAGTTTCGACAGTCATCGCATTTGCAGCCGCGCCCGCTGCGGCGGATCCGCCGGCTGGGACTGCTCGCCGGCGTCGCACGGGCGTTCGGACGATGGGCTCTGCCGAGCCGAAGTGGTTAGAGATTCTCGCACGCGCCGCGCCGAGATACGAAATCGCGCCAAAAACTCCTTCCCCCTGAAAGTGTGCAGACCGGGGACATCATGAACACATGTTCGGGGACATGGTGAACACATTCGTGGGCC
>JAPPNP010000053.1 GCA_028873795.1 Chloroflexota bacterium | reverse complement strand
ACGCCCATGGCGGCTAGTGTAGGCGCTCCAGCCTCGCACGCAGCCGCAGCGGCGCCGGCGGGGCTCGGGGCCCCGCCGGTTCAGCCGTCGCGTGCGACCTGGACTCGGGCCGCGCCTACCCCGCCGGGGGCGGCGCGGTTGGCGCGGCTACGGGCTTCGGCATGTTCCTGAGGGCCGTGTAGGCCGGCCGCGGGCTCAGATCGCTGCGCACGATCCCGAAGGCCCACTTCTCGTCATGCGCGCCCACCACCTGCTGGAAGTTCAGGTTCCAGACGATCATGTGCGTCACATAGGGCGCTTCCGCCCGCACCTTGGCAAATGCCCGGACGAAGTAGTTCGCCTGGTCTTGCTCGGTGTTGCAGGCCGCGTACTCGTAGCCGGACGCGGGGTTGGAAGTCGTGGCCCAACCGAACTCGGTGAGCCAGAGCGTCTTGTCCCGGAACGCCGGGCCCGCCGCGATCATGTCGGCGTACAGCTGCTCGTAGCGGCTGAAGAAGAAGCTGTCGTGGGTCGACCAGCCGCCGTTGCACTTGGCGCGGCTCGCCGACGGGTTGTTGATCGTGTCGTCGGGCGCGTTCGGGCCGCCGTTGGGATGCACGCCCAGGAACTCGAAGTAATTGGCGATCTCACCGCCGTTGGCGGCCCAAAGGCGTTGCAAGTATTGCCGGTCGTCGATGGCATGGAGCGTGTTGCCCGCCGGCGTTGGGGCGCCCAGACCCATGTAGGCGTTGGGGTCGCCGCGCTTACCGCCGGAGTAGCCGTGCTTGACCAACTCGAGGAATTCGAGGTGGGCGTTGTTGTTGGGGTCGGTGGGTCGCAGCGTGGTCCACTCGCGCTGCAGATTGGCCTCGTTCCACAGCTCGTAGGCTTGGACCCGCCCCTTGTAGCGGCTAGCGATTGCCTGCATGAACCGACCGAAAGTCGCGGGGTCGACGGGCGGGCCGTGTCCCGGCGGCGATCCGGGTTCCTTGTAGCACGGCGGCGCCTTGACGACGCTCAGCAGGATATTGAGGCCGTTGGCCCGCATGGTGTTGACGAAGCGGTCCACATCGGCCCAGTACCAAATCGAGGGGTCGCCGGGCTCGCAGTTCGGTCCGAACGTGGACGGCGTCTCCACCTCTTCCCAGGGCACTTGCTGCTTGACCCAGCCGAATCCCGCGCCTGTGACCAGATTGGCGAGCTGTTGGTCGTCCGCTCGACGGAATTCGCCCTGCATGCCGTAACCCTGCAGACCATGGGGCAGCGCCATGGGCGCCGGAACCATGCCCGACGCCTGCGCGGCGGAGACCGGGCGCTTGGCCCACTGGGGAATGATGATGCCGTTGAGCCGCTTAATCTGGTCCGGCACGTTCAGCAGGTGGGGCACGCCCCTGCGCGTCCCCGGCGCATCCACGTTGAAGATTCGCCAGACGGCCCGCTGGGCACGCAGGACCTGGGCGCCCTGCGGATTGCCATTGATCTCCTGCTCCTCATAGGCGATCGGCAAGCCGTAGAGGTTTTGCCAATTCGACTTCTCCAAGAACTTGGCCCTGAGGACCGGATTCGCGTCCAGCAGCCGCAGGTGGTTCTGCACGATCTGCGCGAAGCTCGCCCCCTCATCCTCCGGCAGCACGCGGTGCGCGGGCACGCCGGGCAGATTGGTGTTGTTGAAGCTGTTCGCCAGGATGTCCATGGAGTTGAGATACGCAAACTGGCTACAGCCGCCTCGATTCGCGTAATCCGGCCGGTATTGCAGCATCACCTTCTGCAAGGCCAGGATCTGAAAGCCGTTGAACTCGAACTGCTGGGCAATCGGGTAGCCGACGTCCTGGAGACCCAGCGTGCGCACGCACGAGTACCAGTTGATCCCGCCGGTGTTCGCGACCGGAAATCCGTCGTTGGGATCCGGCGTGTCGCCGCCGGTGATGGTGTAGAGGCAGCCGCCATCGATCGGCGTGCCTTCGTGGGCATCGCAGCCGATCGCCTGGACGGAGGTGACCGCGCCGGCGACTAACAGAGTGACGATGGCTACAACGAACCACTTACGCATGCGCGGAACTCCTCGGAGGCGGGCGCAAAGACGGCGCCCGCTGGGTATCTGCCTCCCAGAGCCCGAACGTGGTTCGCCGCCAGACCGTGACGGTCGAATTTAGGGCCGACGGCAATGCCCGTCAACTCGCGGAATGGCGCGCGCCGGCCCGCCCCGCGGCGCGGCCCGGCGCGAACGCGGCGGCCCAGTGGCTAGACTGGCGCCACGCCGGTTACCGGAAGGGGCGCCAGTGCGAGATGTGCGGGTAGCGCTGGCACAGATTCGTCCCCGCTTGGGCGATGTCGCGCACAACCTGGCGACCCATCTCGACTACGCCGACCGTGCCGTGAAGGCCGACTGCAACGTCGTCGTCTTCCCGGAACAGTCGTTGACGGGGTATTTCCTGAGCGACCTGGTCGCCGAGGTGGCCGTCCCGCGCGACGACGACAGCCTTGGGCCGATTCTGGACGCCAGTCGCGACATCGACATCGTCTTCGGGTTCATCGAGCGCACGGCCGACCATCGATTCGTGCCGGCGGCGGCCTGCGCCTCCGGAGGGCGCCTGCTGCACGTTCACCAAAAGGTGTACCTGGTTACCTACGGACTGTTCGACGAGGCGCGCGATCTAGCGCCCGGCAGGCATGTGCGGGCCTACGACACGGCGTTCGGACGGCAGGCCATGCTGATCTGCGAAGACCTGTGGCATCCAACCAGCGCGGCGCTGGCGGCGGCCGATGGCGCGGACGTCATCCTGGGTCTCTCGAGCAGCCCCGGGCGCGGCGTGGGAGGCGGCGCGAGCGAGCTGGGAAGCGCCGAGACCTGGCACGCGCTCAACCGTCTCTACGCGCAGATGCTCGTCTGCTACATGGTGCACGTGAACCGCGTGGGCTTCGAGGACGGCGTGAACTTCTGGGGCGGGTCGGAGGTCGTAGCGCCGGATGGGACGTGCTTGGCGCGGGCCCCCAATTTCGAGGAGGCGCTCATCGTGGCCGACCTGCCCGATAGCCGCCTGCGGCGTCAGCGAACGCGCCTGCCGTTGCGTCGGGACGAAAACCTCGAGTTGGTCAGCCGTGAGTTTGCACGCATCGCCGGGGAGCGTCGCGATGGCGTCGACAACTGAGACTTCCCTCCAAAGTCGCGCGAGCCACGGCTTGCGGCTGGACACGGCGCTCGCCGAGCAGGTGCTGGTGCGATTCATCGCCGACGCAATCTCGAAGTTCGGCTTCACCCGAGCCGTCGTCGCCACCTCGGGCGGCATCGACTCGGCCCTCACCTGCGCCCTCGCGGCCCGAGCGCTGGGACCCAAGAACGTGCTGGCGCTCATGCTCCCCTACCGCACCAGCAACCCCGCC
The DNA here is from genome assembly GCA_028873795.1 of Chloroflexota bacterium. Lineage (GTDB taxonomy): Bacteria > Chloroflexota > UBA11872 > UBA11872 > UBA11872 > JAJECS01. The sequence continues at coordinate 66,304 of JAPPNP010000053.1, read as the reverse complement.
AGCCGGGGCGACGCCGAGACGCTCGTCGAAGCCCTCGGCGTCGAGTCCCACGTCATCGACGTCAGCCAGGCGGTCGATGGCTACCTGGACGAGCTCGACGATCTCACGACGCCGGTGCGCCGAGGCAACGTGATGTCGCGCACGCGCATGATCGCGACCTACGACCAATCGGAAGCGTTCGACGCGCTCGTGGTGGGCACCAGCAACAAGACGGAGCTGCTGCTGGGCTACGGCACGCTGCACGGCGACATGGCCAGCGCCGTAAATCCCATCGGCGACCTCTACAAGACCCAGGTGCGACAGCTGGCCTCGGCGCTGGACGTGCCGGCCGCCATCCTGGACAAGCCTCCTTCGGCGGACCTGTGGCATGGCCAGTCCGACGAAGACGAGCTGGGGTTCACCTACGAATCGGCCGATGAGGTGCTCCATCTGCTCGTCGATGAGTGGCACACGCCGGATGAGATCGTCGCAGGCGGCTACGACGCCGACTTGGTGACGGAAATCCGCCGCCGCGTGCAGCAAACCCAGTTCAAGCGACGCCCACCCGTGATCGCCAAGCTCTCCGACCGGACGATCGATCGAGATTTCCGCTATCCACGCGACTGGGGACGCTAGCGGGAGCCGGCGTCTGGCAAACGCCGCCCGCGCGACCGGCTCGTCCGTATACTCTCGGAGCACCGCGCCGGGCGCTTGCCCCACACCGCGCGAATCGCCGTGCCTGAATTCGTACTCCGCGAGCGCTTGGCCGCGCTCCTTCGAAACGCCCTCGCCTCCGCGTGTGACGGCGGCGATCTCCCGCCGCTGCCAGCGGCCCAAATCGGGCTCGATCATCGCGGAGACGAGCTCGCCGACTACGCCAGCGCGGACGCCCTCCGACTCGCCCGCGGGGCCAAGATGGCGCCGCGCGCCATCGCCGAGGCCATTGCCTCACACGTCCCGGCCGATGCGGCGATTGCCGAGGTCACGGTCGCGGGTCCGGGATTCGTCAACCTCCGCCTCGACGACGCCTGGGTGCTGGACCAAATCGAGGCGATCGTAGCGGCAGGACCGGCTTTCGGACCGTCGCCTGTCGCCGACCCCCAGCGCGTCCAGGTGGAATACCTGAGCGCCAACCCCACCGGCCCCCTCACGGTCGGCGCCGGACGCATCGGCGTGGTCGGCGACGCCATCGCCCGCATGCTGACCGCCCGCGGACATCGCGTGACACGCGAATATTATGTCAATGACGCCGGACGTCAGATCGAACTCCTCGGCCAGACCGTCCGCCATCACTACGCCGCGGCCCTGGGCGTCGGCCAGCCGTTTCCCGAGGAGGGCTATCGCGGTTCCTACGTGGCGGACTGGGGACGGACCATCGCCGCCGAGGACGGCGACCGCTGGCTCGAGGGTCGACAGGAGCAGGACGCCGAGGCCTTCGAGCAGCGCGCCGTTGCCATCGCGCTCACATCCATCAAGCACGACCTCGCCGACCTGGAGATCGAATTCGACGAGTGGTACTCCGAGCGCGAGATGCGGTCTCGGGGCGAGGTCGAGGCCGCGCTGCAGACTCTGGCCGATTCAGGACACGTGACGCACCGCGAGGGCGCGACCTGGTTCGTGGGCGGCGAGGGAACCGAGGATCGCGAAAACGTGCTGGTGCGGTCGCGCGGCGACCCTACCTATTTCGCCACGGACATCGCCTACCACCGGGACAAATTCCGCGCCCGGCGTTTCGACCACGTGATCAACATCTGGGGCGCCGACCATCAGGGTCACGTGCCGCGCATGAAGGCCGCCATGGAGGCGCTCGGCATCGACCCGGCGCGACTCGAAATCCTGGTGGCGCAGATGGTCGGCGTGCGCAGCGGCGACGGTCTGGCGCGCGCCGGCAAGCGCAGCGGCCGCTTTGTCACGTTGCGCGAGGTGCTCGACGAGGTCGGACCGGCCGCCACCCGCTACTTCTTTCTGTCCAAGGCCATCGACAGCCAGATGGAGTTCGACCTCGAACTGGCGAAGCGCGAGGACCCGGAGAACCCGATCTACTACATCCAAATGGCGCATGCCCGCTGCGCCGGGATTCAGCGGTCGGCGGCCCAGAATCCGTCGGGCGCAACGCCGGACCTCACCCGCCTAGGCTCTCCGGAGACGGCGCTCGTCCGCCAACTGCTGGTCTACCCCGAGGTGATGGTCGACGCCTCGGATTCGCGGGAGCCACACCGCATCGCGCACTACTTGCTGGAGCTTGCGCGCGCCTTTCACTCCTACTACAACGACCACCGCGTGGTAAGCGACGACGCCGTGCTGTCGGCGGCCCGTCTGCGCCTGGTTGCGGCCGTAAGGCAGGTGTTGGCGAATGGCTTGGCGCTTCTGGGCATCGACGCGCCGGAGCGAATGTAGGGGCGGTTCGCGAACCGCCCGCACCGTATCCCGTCGAAACCGACACGCTGCCGGGGGACGTAGGGCCTAAGCGATCGCCTCGCAGTTGGCCGCGGGCACCGTGACGGTGCCTCCCTGCGTCCGCTGCACTCGCACGCAAATGGCCGGCGAGCCGGAGGGCGCGCGCGCCTCGTCCGGCGCCGCACCGACCACCACGCCCTCCTCACCGGCATCCGGCCCAGCCACGATGCGAACCGGTAGCCCATTGGCCCCAAGCTCCGTGACGAGCGCCTCGGCGGATCCAGGGGGCAGCAGCACTTCCGATTCTCCCGGCTGGCGGTTCCCGACCACGGACACCAGCTCGTCCGCGCTGGCGCGAAACAGGCGCTGCAGGGCGCGAGGCATCCGGGAGTGGCCAAAGCCCTCGGTCAGAAGGGTCGGCATCGGCGGTGTGAGCGGCGCGGACGCAGGCAACGGCAATCCAACAATGGTCGGCGCCAGCGCCAATTCCGACAGCGTCGCATCGTCGGCCGATGGCGCGATGACCGCCGACGCGCGGGCCTCGACGGCGCGCTGCATCCACTCGGGGCGCAGGGGCTCGGGGGTGACGAGAATCTCGCCGCCATCGGCCACGTCCTGCGGGCGATCACTCGCCTCGACCAGGCGCAGGGGCCCAACCGCGCGACCTCCCGCGCCCAGCGCCCCGGCTATGGCGACGCCTTCGCCTTCGATGACGATCGACTCGCCGGGCGTCACGCTGACGACAGTCCCGGCGAGGCGGCAGTGAAGCGCAACCTCGCGCATCTCACGCACGAAGACTGCAATCCCGGTGCGCGGACTCAGGCTGGCGATCATGCCGCGCGACGGCGCCCGCCACTGACGCCCAATGCCCATTCGCCCGGGCGCTTCGGCGAGCAGGGTGTCTTCTTCCACAATCTCGGCACGGCTCACCTGGAGCAGGCCCGGCACGTCATCCAGTTGGGCATTCAGCATTCGCGGCAAGTCGACCACCGTTACCCCGGTGTGCATGCGACCGCGGCCCCAGACCTGACCCATCACGACTTCGTCGCCCCCATTGACCAGGATGCGGCCCGAGCTCGGCAGGACGTGCCGGCGACGCAGCGTGCCGCTCCGCACGGTTTGTCGAATGACGCGCCGGACGCGGTCAGCTTCCATGCGGCCTCGCCGACGCGGACCCGACCGGTGGAAAGGCGTCCATCGAGCGCAGCCACTGCTGCAGGCGGGCTTGGCGCTCGTCCGGCTCGTCAGGCCAGACCAGCGGTCGCCCGCGCGCATCCACGATGAGTCCCACCAGGCCCGATCCCACGTTCGCCTTGAGCCGCGCCGGGCGCCCGTTGCCCAAACCCACGTCAAATCGTGGTCGCGGCCAGATGCGCACTTCGGCCGGCACGCGCGCGTCCCATTGGATGACGTCCAGCGCGCCCGCGCTGACCTCACGTTCGATGCGCGCCCCGGAGCTCGGTCGCACGTCGACCAGCACGGCCGGCTCGCCGGCTTTCGCGCGGCCGCGCGGCGCCACGCAGAGGCCCAATGGAACGAGGGTCGATTCGAGCGCGACCCGGGCCCCCGTTCGGGCGAGGGCGCCTTGCATGGCCAGGCTCGATGTCGGATCGATGGCCAGCTGCGTGACGCCCACTGGCTCCAGGATATTCACCAGCAGCAGCGCGGCCTGCACCGGCCGTCCGGCGTTGCGCGCCGCGCGGCCCGTGAGCACGACCAGATCAAGCGCCTCATGGTTGAGCGGACTTCGGCCGTCCTCGGAGGCGCGCAGAGCCTGGCGGGCGGCGGCCGTGAACACCGCGTGTGACAACTGCAATTCCGCCGGAGTCGCCGCCATCGCCGCCGGGTGCGCCGACCGATTCAAGGCCGTGAAGCGCAGGGCCTGCGGGATCGGCTCCTCGGGCGCCCACTGCGCCACCCGCTCGATCGGCGTTTGCAGCGCGATGTGATATGGACGCGAAAGGTCATGCCCCTGCCCGAGTCCCACGCGTACCCCCGTGCCGCCTTGGAAGCCGACGACGGACACCTGGTCGTCCTCGAGCGAGACGGCGGCAACCTCGAGCGACTGCTGCGTGGCCAACGCCTCTACGGCCGCGCCCAACGCCGCGGCCGTCACATGCGCGGGAGCGTCGGCAACCTCGGCTGGCACCGCGCGGCCGGTGAAGCGTCGAGCCTTCACCGTTTGCTGCACGACGTCGAGGAGCGCGCTCGGTTCGGTCATATCGAGCGGATCATCCACGCCGCCGCCCTGCACCGACACGGCGTGGACCGGAAACGCCTGCTTGAAGGTGGCGAGCGCCCGTTCTTCTAATTCGCCTCCGTAGAGGATGGCGATCACGGGCACATAGCTCGCCTCGCGGCCCGCCAGCCCGCCAATCAGCAGATCGGCCATGTAGGCCAGACCCTGCCCATCCCGATCCTCCGTCAGCGCCACCACCACGATGCTGGGCCGCTGCGCCGTGATCACGTCGACGGTCGCGGGGCCGTCAATTCGATCTCGGAATTCGCGGGCCGCGGTGGTTGCGCGACCGGTCACCACGAAGTCACGGGCGGTGAGCGCTTCCTCGAGGGCTTCGAGATCGCGTGCCACCAGGTTGCTCACCACGAAGCAGGACGGTCCGGGCGCCAATCCACGGCCCACGGCGGCGGCGATCGGCGGCGTGCGCGGCTCGCCGTGCGGACGCGCGGAGGTCTCGGGGATGGCGAAATAGGCCCCGGCAAGCGACTCCACTTCCGCCACGGCCCGCTCGTAGCTCGGGGTGAGATCGAAGTGGGGAGCATCCAGCGTGCTGGGCGCCCCGGCCACCGTCAGCAGCCGGAAGGCGCCCTCGTGCCGCGCGAATACGGCCACTCGGGTCTCGGCGCCAAGCTCGACCACGGAGACGCGATCAGAAGCGCTCGCCGCCGCCGCGCCATCGCCGTTCAACTCCATGCGGCGAGCGTAGCAATTGCCCGAACGCGACTCTTTCGATCATTCCGGCTCCGGGTCCCTGGAGGAGTCCTTTGCATAGACCGGTAGGGACGGGCCTGAGACCCGCCCGCCGCCAAGCATCCGGCGCGCCTCCAGATTCGACCGGACTGGATTCCGGCCTCTGCCGGAATGACGGAGGATTCACGCAAAGCTCTCTTGAAGAGAGGGATGGGGTAAGGGTGACGGCCACTCGCGCCTCCGCCGGCCGTGCAGCCACTCCGAGGTCCTACCATGATCTTCGGGCATCAGCGGCAACAGATGGAGCGCGTCAGGTTCGACCATGAAGTCCATCTCGTTCCAGTGGACCGAAGGCGTAGCGCCGTGGGAAGCCGAAACCGTCGTCTCCACCGTGGCGCATATTCAGGAAGTGATGCTGGTGCTCGGCCAGCGCGCCGGCCTCAGCCTGAATCGCGGCGAGCTGCGCCCCTTCGGCACCTGGGTGATTCCCGGCATACCCCGCGGATCGCCCTATTGGAGCACGCGCTGGTACGTCGACCAGAGCCTCGACAAGGCGACCGGACAGATCTATGCGCCAAAGTTCATCAACGTCCTGCGCGACGAGCCGTGGCAGCAGGTCGGGCCCCACTACGACGTGGCCGTGGTGCACGCCGATCTGCTGGATTCACCGGAGCGCAATGCCGGCGGCACCAGCGATCCCCACGTTCTCGCGGCCACCGAGGCCGACCTGGCCGCGGTGCTGTCCGTGCACCGCCTGCGGCGCATCTCCGAACATGACGATCGACGCATGGCCGTGCGCCGGCTCGCCACGCGCAGCTTCGGCCAGGTGCTCGACCTGCCCGATCCGGACCGCGCGCAGGCCGTCGACCTCGTGCACGGCCGCCGCGTCTGCACCAACGTCTGCGTCATGCGCGCCGCGCCGCGCCCCGAGGACATCCTCGAACTGGCCCGCCAAGAGCATCGCTCCCGCATCGTCTTCTGCCGCGACTGCACCAACGACCTGCTCGACCGCGTAGTGACCACGCACTTCTCGCAGAACTGAGCGCTCGGCAACGAGACTCAGCGGCCCCTCCGTCACTCCGACTCCCTCTCCCTGAGGGAGAGGGTCGGGGTGAGGGGCTGCCTCTGCACCGACCGGCTACGGTTGACACAATGACCCCATGACGCCGGACGAGTTCATCGCCAAGTGGTCGGCTTCCGAGTTGCGGGAAAGCCAGGCCGCCCAGTCGCATTTCAACGACCTCTGCCGCATGCTCGGCGAGCCCACCCCGGTCGAAGCCGATCCCACCGGCGAGAGCTACTGTTTCGAGCGCGGCGTGCGCAAGGACTCCGGCGGCGACGGATGGGCCGACGTCTGGAAGCGCGGCCACTTCGGTTGGGAGTACAAAGGCCCCCACGCCAACCTGGATGCCGCCTTCCGGCAACTGCGGCAATACACGTTGGCGCTGGACAACCCGCCGTTGCTGATCGTTTGCGACCTGCACAGCTTCCGCATCCACACCAACTGGACCAACAGCGTCAGCGAGACCCACGAGTTCGGGCTGGAGGACCTGCGCGACCCGGCCACCCGCAACAAGCTCAAGTGGGCGCTCGTCGACCCCGAGCGGCTGCGACCCGGCGACACGCGGCAGCAGATCACCGAGCGCGCGGCGCAGCGGTTCGCTAGGCTGGCGCAATCGCTGCGGGACCGCGGCCACGACCCCCAGGAAGTGGCGCACTTCGTCAACCGCTTGGTCTTCTGCATGTTCGCCGAGGACATGGGCCTGCTGCCCAACGAACTGTTCACGCGCATGCTGGAGGAGGCACACCAACAGCCCCGCGACTTCCCGGACCTGGCCAGCGAGCTCTTCGGTGCGATGGCCAAAGGCCGCCGCTTCGGCCTTGAGTCCGTGGCGTGGTTCGATGGCGGGCTCTTCGACGACGACTCCGCCCTGCCGCTGGACCGGGCCGAGATCGAAACCGTGCGCAACGCCGGCGAGATGGACTGGTCCGAGGTCGATCCTTCGATCCTGGGCACGCTGTTCGAGCGTGGACTAGATCCAAGAAAGAGTGCCCAGTTGGGCGCGCACTACACCGACCGCGACAAGATCATGCTAATCGTCGAGCCGGTCATCACCCGCCCCTGGCTGGCGGAATGGGAGACGGCTAAGGACCTCATTGGCGCCGAGCTCGACTCCGCGGAAGCGGCCAGAAAACGCGGTACCCCTGAGTCGCAACGCGAAGCGACCCGCCGGCGCAACCGCGCCGAGGGGCTGCTGCAAGACTTCTTGGAGCGGCTGCGCGGCTTCACCGTGCTCGATCCCGCCTGCGGCTCGGGAAACTTCCTCTACCTGGCGCTCCAAGCACTCAAGGACCTGGAGCTCCGGGTACAACTGGAAGCGGAGGCGCTCGGGCTACCGCGCACATTCCCCGAGATCGGCCCCGCCAACGTCAAGGGCATCGAGATCAATCCGTACGCCGCCGAGCTGGCCGGAGTCTCGGTCTGGATCGGCGAGATCCAGTGGATGCGGCGCAACGGCTTCGCGGAGGCGCGCGACCCGATCCTGAAACCGCTCGACACGATCGAATGCCGCGACGCGGTGCTGACCGACGACGCCCAGGAACCCGACTGGCCGGACGCCGACGTGGTGATCGGCAATCCGCCGTTCTTGGGCAACCGACGCATGCGCCGTGAGCTGGGCGACGCCTACGCCGAAGCGCTTCCCGAGATGTATGCCGAATGGGTCGGCGGCAAACCAGACCTCGTGTGCTACTGGTTCGCCAAAGCGGGACGGCTCGTGGCCGACGGGAGAGTTCAACGCGCGGGCCTGGTCGCCACCAATTCGATCCGCGGTGGCACCAATCGGAACGTGCTGGATCGCATCGCAAAGGACGGAGTGATCTTCGACGCCTGGTCGGACGAGCCATGGGTAGTTGAAGGCGCGGCAGTCCGTGTATCGCTTGTCTGCTTCGCTCACGGGGATGCAGACCTCTCTTCACGCTTGGACGGAAGTGAAGTCGCTGGTATCAACACCGACCTGACAGCCGCCACACTCGACCTGACCCAGGCCGTCCCGTTGAGCACAAGTACCGGAGTTGCCTTCCAGGGAGACATTAAGCGGGGTCCGTTCGATGTCCCAGGTAATCTGGCGCGACAATGGCTCCGCCTGCCGGCCAATCCGAACGGACGGCCCAACTCCGACGTACTCAGGCCCTGGGTCAATGGCATGGACCTCACTCGCCGACCCTCGGGCAAGTGGATCATAGACTTTGGCTGGACTATGTCGGAAGGCGACGCCGCGCTCTACGAAGCGCCATTCGCGCACATCGCAAAAAACGTCAAGCCGCTACGACAACGCAACCGTGAACCGGCCAGCCGCGAGTTCTGGTTTCGGCATTGGAATCCCCGGCCCGCGATGTGGTCGGCAATCGAGGGCCTATCGCGCTACATCGTCACGCCGCGTGTTGCCAAGCACCGGTTATTCGTCTGGCGCGATAGGCGTGTTTGCCCAGACAGCGCCGTGATTGCCATCGCCCGTGACGACGACATCACCTTCGGCATCCTGCACAGCCGCTTCCATGAGCTGTGGTCACTCCGGCTCTGCACTTGGCTAGGGGTAGGCAACGACCCGCGCTACACGCCCACCACCACTTTCGCCACGTTCCCGTTTCCCGTGGGTCTGACGCCCGACATCCCCGCCGCCGACTACGCCGACGACCCGCGCGCCATGGCCATCGCCGCGGCCGCCCGCCGCCTGATCGAGCAGCGCGACCGCTGGCTCAACCCGCCCGAATGGGTCGAATGGATCGACGAACCTGTCCCCGGCTATCCCAAGCGCCCCGTCCCAACCGCCGACGCCGACCTCGAACAGCTCAAGCGCCGCACCCTCACCAACCTCTACAACCAGCGCCCCCAATGGCTCGCCAACGCCCACAACGACCTCGACGCCGCAGTAGCTGACGCCTACAACTGGCCCGCCGACATCTCAGACGAAGACGCGCTGCGGGAACTGCTTGAAGTGAACCTCGCAAGGAGCCGGTAAGATCGTGCCGTTGGTGCACGTACATGTCGTGCCAGTTCGTCGCCAATTGAAAGATGCCCTAGCGACTCACCACCTGGTCGCAGCGGTTCACATCAACCACTGATGACATTTGAGTCCTGGTGAACCCATACCCACATTTGGTAGACTTAAGGGGTAGAAGAAAGGCCACACTCGTATTTCGAAATGCAGCACAATCTGAATCCATCTGCCAACCAACATGACTCGACTTCGACGATTGGTCATGACTTCCCGGATGTTTTACGGCCGACTACTATTCGTCAACCGGAACGTCCGCCTATGCTGGTGTATCTCGATCTGAATCATTGGATATCACTATCCAAGGCGCATAGCGGGCATCCCGATGGGACGCAGCATATAGCTTCTCTCGAATTCTGCCGCAAAGCCGTCAACCACGGAAAGGCTTTCTTCCCCATCTCCGAGTATATCTACGCCGAAATATCGAAAATCACCCACCATCGGCAACGTCGCAATCTTCGGGAAGTCATCGAGCAGATTGGTAGGTTCATGGTCGTCGCTCCACTAGGGGATGTAGTAGACCACGAAGTCGAGGCCATTTTGGATCACATGATCGGACCAAACCCTCAGCCTCTCAGCAAGATCGACTACCTCGATTGGGGTGTGGCCAGAGCATTTGGCAGGGCAGGCGGCTTTAGAATTACGTCAGCTAACGGAGAAGATGTAACCAACGAGATTCGCCAGATACACCCAATTGGAGCAGTGGCATTCGATAGAACTCTAATTCGCGCTGAAATTGAGCTAAATCGGAAGGCGATCGAAGGTCCCTCTCCGCAAGAGGAACCACAACTCAGGAAACGACGCTGGAATCCCGAAGCTGTCGTGCAATTGTATGAGCAAACTGCCTCGGATGAGCGAGCTCAGGTCCAAAGGTTCGACAGTCACCCGAAATGGCGGCGTGAAAGAACTCGTGACGTGATTGCGGTGCGCGAAGCCATAGCTGAGATCAGCCCACGCCTTGTCAAAGGGTTCGTAGCGAGAGGCCGCAGTGATGACGACGGGTTGATTCCCGGAAATCGCGATGAACTTCGATCCATGTTCGATGCAATGCCAAGTGTGAACGTCTCAGTGACCTTGAAGACCTCCCTCCATCGGGACTCCAACTATAGGTGGCGAAACAATGACATTTACGACATTAGAGCACTTTCGTTGACGATTCCCTACTGTGATGTCGTTGTTGCCGATAGCTCAATGTGTTCCCATGTGACGCGCCATGATCTGCCAAGTCGCTACGATACTGTTGTGATTTCCGAGTTGGCGGAAGTCTCGGATCACATATGAGTTCTTGAACTGGAAAGTATCTCCTACAGACACATCGGATTTGATTTGCAAGCCACGCTCCGTTGCACAAACGACGGATCCGGACGGTGAGACATTTGCTGTTGCGGCAATCGTTCGATCTGCAGGCACCCTAGGCGTTGCAGCCGCTTCTCAATCTCCCGACGGGGCAGGAATACGGTGCGGTCGTCGCGCCAGGATTCGAGCGTCGAAATCAGCCGCGTAGCGCAGCACACCCTCAACCTCGGCCGCCCGCCACGGCAGATTCTCAGACACGAAGAGCGGCCCCCGCGTAATCACCAACTCCCCAATCCGGTCGTGGTGCGTGTTCTTCATCGTCACCTGGACGGCGTGGAATCCATGGCGGCGGACCAGGCCCGCGATCTCGGGCGCGTGGTCGTAGGTGAGCATGAACTCGGGCGCGGTGTCCGCCAGCAGCTGAAACAGCCGCGGATGGTCGATCTCGAAGTGCGTATAGAGCCGCCGTCCGGCGCGCTTGCCGCCGGCGGAGTAGGGCGGGTCGGCGAAGACCACCGAGCCCGGCTCTCCCGCGAACTCTTCGAGCAGCCGCATGCCGTCGGTTTCGCGGAAGTCGATCCGGTCGGCGTGCGCACCAATTAGCTCCAGGCGCGACACGATCGTCTCCGGGTACCAGCGGGAGGCCACCCCCTTGCCGCTCTCGCCGGCGCGGCTCAGCGACGCACCGGGGGCCAGAATGCCGCCGCGGCGGGTGCGATTGAGCACCAGCGCTCGGAAGCCGCGATCCAATGTCCCGTCCGGTTGGGTTCGCGCCAGCGCTTCCACCGCCTCGCGCGTGGGCTCGAACGCCCGGATCCGCTCGCACAGATTGGGACCGTGATGCAGCGCGGCCTTCCAAAACGCCGCCACGTCGGGATCGAGCTCGGCCAGCAGGCACCGCTCGACCAGCCCCTCCATCACCGCCGTCAGCGAGACGATGGCCCCGCCGGCGAACGGTTCGATCACCAGCTCTGGCGTTTGATCCAATCCGCCCAGCCAGGCGCGAATGTGCGGCACCAGCCAGGTCTTGCCGCCCGGATAGCGCAACGGGCTGCGCTGGGGCACCGAGGCCACGTTGGCGGCGGGAATCGGCGAGTGCGGGAACTCGACCTCGGACACCGGCCTACGCCTTCGCCGCTTCAAGGTCCTCGCGAAGCTCGCGGATGCGGTCGCGGAACTGGGCGGCCTTTTCGAACTCGAGCGCCTCGGCAGCAAGGCGCATCTTGGCTTCCAGTTGCTTGATGTGGGCGGCCAGCTCCGCCCGGCTCATGGCGTCGACGCGGCGGAAGCCCAGTTCATAGGCCGGCGCCTCCTCGGCGGCGCGCGGCAGGGCCTCCGCTTCCACCCGGTCGGTGAGGTCGCGCAGCCCCTTGATCACCGACTGCGGCGTGATGCCGTGCTCGGCGTTGTACTGGACCTGCAAGCTGCGGCGACGATATGTCTCGTCGATGGCCCGCTGCATGCTCGCGGTCACGATATCGGCGTACATGATCACGCGCCCGTTCAGGTGCCGCGCGGCGCGGCCAATGGTCTGGATGAGCGAGGTGTCGGCGCGCAGGAATCCCTCCTTGTCGGCATCCAGGATCGCCACCAACGACACCTCGGGCAGATCGAGGCCCTCACGCAGCAGATTGATTCCCACCACCACGTCATAGACTCCGCGCCGCAGCTCGCTGAGGATCGTGACCCGGTCCAGGGTGTCGATCTCCGAGTGCAGGTAGTGCACCTTGATGCCGATCTCCGCCAGGTATTCGGCCAGGTCCTCGGCCATGCGCTTGGTGAGCGTGGTGCAGAGCACGCGCTCGCCGACCTGCACCCGCTTGTTGATCTCGCCGATCAGGTCATCGATCTGCCCCTCGGTGGGCCGCACCTCGATGGCCGGATCGACCAGGCCGGTGGGCCGCACGATCTGCTCCACGACCTGCTCGCTGTGCTCGTACTCGTAGGGACCGGGCGTGGCGGACATGAAGACCGCCGACCGCATATACGTTTCGAACTCCTCGAACGCCAGCGGGCGGTTGTCGAACGCTGAGGGCATCCGAAAGCCGTAGTCGACCAGCGACTGCTTACGGCTGCGGTCGCCGGCGAGCATCCCGCGCACCTGCGGCAGGGTGACGTGCGACTCGTCGACCACCAACACAAAGTCGTCCGGCAGGTAGTCCAGCAGGACCCACGGCGGCTGGCCGGGTCGACGTCCGGACAGGTGGCGGCTGTAGTTTTCGATGCCGAAGCACATCCCCGTCTCGCGCAGCATCTCCAGGTCGAAGTTGGTGCGCTGGCGCAGCCGCGCCGCTTCCAGCACCTTGCCGCGCTCGTCCAGATGGACCGCGTATTCGCCAAGCTCGTCCTCGATGGCGCTCAGGGCCGTGTTGAGGCGCTCGGCAGGGGTGACGTAGAAGCGTGCCGGGTAGATGGTGACCGACTCCAGCTCCTCCAGGATCTCGCCCGTCAGCGGCTCGATCTTGGCGATGCGCTCCAGCTCCTCGTCAAAGAACTCGCAGCGCAGCACGAAGTCGTCGTACGCCGGGTGAATCTCCACCACGTCGCCGCGTACACGGAAGCGCCCGCGCTGGAATCCGGCATCGTTGCGCTGGTACTGCATGCCCACCAGCCGGCGCAGGAATCGTTGCCGGTCGTAGCTCTCGCCCACCGCCAGCGCCAGGCTGACCTGGCCGTAGTCCTCCGGCGAGCCGATGCCGTAGATGCACGAGACCGTGGCGACGATGATCACGTCGCGCCGCTCGAAGAGCGACCGCGTGGCGGAGAGCCGCAGCTTGTCGATCTCCCAGTTGATGTCGGTCTCTTTCTCGATGTAGGTGTCGGTCCGCGGCACGTAAGCCTCGGGCTGGTAGTAGTCGTAGTAGCTGACGAAGTACTCGACGGCGTTGTTCGGGAAGAACTCCGCCAACTCGGTGGTCAGCTGCGCGGCCAGCGTCTTGTTATGCGCCAGTACGAGCGCGGGGCGCTGCAAGTCGTTGATAACGTTGGCGATGGTGAAGGTCTTGCCCGACCCGGTCACGCCCAGCAGCGTCTGGCAGCGGTAACCGGAGCGGAGGCCGTCCACGAGCTGAGCCACGGCCTTGGGCTGGTCGCCCGCGGGCGCATAGGGCGCTTCGAGGCGGAAGCCTGCGGGGACTCCGGTGTGGGGCGTGGTGGCCATGGATCGTGAGCGGGAGAAGGGAAGTCAATTCTAGGATGCATGCGCGACGGCCAGAGTCCGACGCGAGCCGCCCGGCGTCGGCCGCGTCCTATCGCGCCGTTCCATCGCCGGCCGGCAACGCGATGCTCGACGACGTGGTGCACCGGCTCGCGGGACACCCGGCGGTCCAGGGCGTCGCCCTTTGCGGGTCCGCCCGGGATGAAGCGCTAATGCGGGTGAGCGACATCGATCTGCTGATCGCGGTCGACGAGGCCCACGCGGACCTGCGCTCCGGCGTGACCTGCATCGCCGGCCGCATGGGCGACCTGCTCTTCGCCACGACGCGTGAGATCGCGGAAATCGCCAGCGCCGAGTCCGCGTTGGACGCCGGCGCATGGGTCGGAATGCTGGCGTTACACCTGGAGCACGCCGATATCTTGTTCGATCGACACGGGGCGCTCGCGAGGGCGCAGGCCCAGATTCGCCGGTGCGAGCTGGCCTCCGGCGCAGAGCCGGGCGCGGCCTACCGCGCCTGGAACAAGATCAACTACGACCGGCAGCACAACCGCCGAATGCTCGAGTCCGACGACCCCGACTACGCCGCGGCGCTCGACGTGCGACTGCTGTATGGCCTAGCCGATGTGTTTACGGGCTACTTCGCGACCCGCGGGCTGCGCTGGCAGGGCGAGAAGGCCGCCGTGCGCTATCTGCGCGAGCACGACCCAGAATTCCTGGCGCTGTTCCGGCAGGCCCACTCCGAGAACGACCAGCGCGCAAAGTTCGGTCTCTACGAGCGGCTCTGTGAAGCGGCCACGGCGCCGGCCGGTGGGCTCTGGCCAGATGGGGCCACCAGCGCCCACCTGCGCAATCTCGCCGCGGCGTCGCCCGAAGCCCACACCGAAGCGACGGCTTTCATCGCGTCGTTGTTCGAGGACGGCTGAGCGTGGAACGTTCGCGTCCGCGCCCGCCCTTGCCGGTGCTGCTCATCGTCAACGGCTACGCGGCGTCGGGGAAGACCACGCTCGCGCGGGCGCTCTCCCGCGAGCTTCGCTGGCCGCTGGTGGCGAAGGATGAGTTCAAGGAACTGTTGTTCTATCGCCTCGGCGCCATCGACTACAAGGAGTCCAAGCAACTCGGGGCCGCGGCCATCGACGTGATGTTCGGCGTGGCCCGGGAGCTGCTGGTTGCCGGGACGTCGGTGATCATCGAATCACCGCTGCTCCCGCGCTATGACAACGCCCGAATCCGCGCGCTGGAACACGAGGCCGACTTCCTGACGGTCCAGGTCGTGCTCACGGGCGACCCCGAGGTGCTCTTCGAGCGGTACCGAACCCGCGCCGAGCGCGGCGAGCGGCACCCCAGCCACTTCGACCACGACCGCCTGGCGGACATGCACGCGATGCTGCACTCGCCGTTCGAGTCCCTCACGGTCTCCGGCCAGACCCTCTATTTCGACACGTCGAGCCTCTCGGACGAGGCGATCGCCGCGATGCAGCGACGAGTCGTCGCGGTCGTCGACGAGTTGTCCGTCACGACCGAGTCACAATCCGGAGAGTGATCGGGAGCGGGTCCGCGGTGGCCCGCGCTGCGCGCAGCGTGGGATGGGCCTCGGTCCAATCTCCCAGGCTGCCCGCAGCCTGGGCCATCGAGGACCGGGCAGAATGGGCGTCGCGTCGCTAGTCGGTTCGGCTCACCACGTTCCGGAGTGTCACTTGCCTGGACGGCCTCCTCGCCCTGACAGATTCGGATACACGGGCTACGGCGTCGCCATCGTGATGCCGGAGCACGTTCGCCAGGAAGTCGCCAAGGTACGCGAGCAACCGGGCCTCCCCGCCTCGACCCTGCCTCCCCATGTCACCGTGAAAGGAACCTTCGCCGATCCGACCGACCTGGAGGAGGTCATTGAGATCACGTCCGCTGCCGCCGCGGACACGACGCCTTTCGCGGTGGAGTTCGGCGACCTGACGGTCTGGGACGCGCAGGATCGGCGAATCGTCGTCGTATCCGTGAAGCGGTCGCCCGAGCTGGATCGCCTGCATCGAAGGCTGCTGTGTGGAATCGGTCCCATATCGACCAGCGTGTATCTCCCCGATCGCCCTGAGCCCGTCGAAGGCTTTCGGTTTCACCTGACGCTCTACCAGGGTGCGGACGAGTTGAGCCACGCCCGCGGAATGCGAGCAGCCCGGGACCTGAGCTTGCCGGCACGCGTTGATGCAAACGGCATAAGCCTCTTCGCCCGCGTGAACCGCCCTGCCGGCCACGAATGGCGACAACTCCAGGACTTTCCGTTCGCGACGCATTGACAATGCCTCGGTGGCCCGCGCTGCGCGCACCGTGGGACCGGCTGCGGCTGGCCGCAGCCACCCGGCCTGTCCTACCTAGCTAATGACGTGTCGTCTGAGTTCCGTAACTCAGGGAAGTATCGCTTCATGCTCTCCCGACAGATCCGCGCGACGGTGTCGTCAAGGTAGGCCTTGTCGACGAGGCCCAGGAGCGGTCGGACCGTTTCGCCCTTGTTTCGGTGGGATTGTGTCGTGTTTATCAGATCACCAGAAGTACCCAGGAAATCTGCCAGCCGCTGGGCTGATGTGCGGATTTCGGACGTGCGAATCGTCATCAGCCGATCCGGCGGAATGACTTGCGGCGGACCCTCGGCATGAATGGACCAGCGGGTCACGAAGCAATCCAGCGAATACACGCCGATCTCTTCCAGACCACGGTCCGACCGCTGGTACGGATACTTTGACGGCTCGAACCACCAATCCAAGTAGCTCTGCACGTCCGCTGGAATCGTTCGGGTGATGAGGTGGTTGATTACCGACTCGACCCAGGTGTAGCAGTCACGAATGAGCTGAATGAACTTGGCGTCGGGGAAGAGCGTCGCCAACCGCTCCATGATGAAGTAGTTGGCCCAGGATGAATCAAATTCCAGCCCGAGGCGTCCGTCACGCCGGCGCAGGTACCTATCGAATTCAGCGGAATCAATGCGGCTCGCGTCGAACGCCACAACCGCATCAAGCAGCTCTGCACGTTCCGGCTCGTGGGCAGCGCGAAATCCGCTTTCGAGCATCCCAGCCAGCGAGGACGTACCAGCCTTCGCCGAACCGACACAGTACGCCCGAAACCTCCTAGGTCCCGGCTGTATCTCTGTGTGCGTCACTAGTCCTTTGGCATTCGAGCGGGCCAGCCTGCTTGAGCAGCTACGCGCCCGGTTCCGTCAGGACCTCGCGCAGCCGCTGCCCGATGATCTCCGGCTCGCCGGGCTGGAGGTTCGCCGAGTACGCCTCCAACTGGTTCCGCGCCGGGTCGACTCGGACGTAGATGATCGGCTCACCAGCAAGTAGCGCGTCGCCGATGGTCTGGGCGTCGGCTCCACTCCAGTCGGGCTCGAAGCCGATCACCGCCGTCGGCACGAAGAAGCGGTCGTCGTCAAACTCCACCGTGGCGCGCACACCGTCGATCTCGCCCACGTCGTCGACGATGATCTCCACCAGCTCTCCCATCTCGCGCAGCATCTCGTCCTCATCCGAGTCCATGTAGCTGCGCAGCGCCGCGTAGAGGCCCACCATTTCCTCTTTGGCCACCTTGGACGGTCTCCCGATCGCGTGGTTGGGGCTGCTGTTGAGGTGGGCCGCCTCGATGAGATCCGCGCGTCCGTAGAGCAGGCCCGTCGCCTGCGGACCGCGGATCACCTTGCCGCCGCTCATGGTGACCAGGTCGGCACCGTCGCGGATGAAGCGCGTCAGGTTCTCGCGCGGCGGCACCGTCATGGCCGCATCCACGATCACCGGAATGCCGCGGGCGTGGGCGATCTCGGCCACCTGGGGCAGCGTCAATCCGCCGCGTGGATTCCCCGGTGCGAACAGGAACGCCACCGCCGCCGTGCGCTCGCTGAGCGCGGCGTCCAACTCCTCGGGCAGGCACGACGACACGTTGCCCACCTCGACGATTCGCGCGCCGGTGAAGCCGTACATGTGGCTGTAGCCGCCGCGATGGATCTTCTGGATGACCATCTCATCCTTCAGGCCCGTCGTATCCGGCAGGCGCCGGATCGCCGCCAGGTCCGAACCCGTCATGCACGCGGCCAGCGAGATCACCATTCCGGCGGCGGCCCCGGCCACGACCATGCCCGCTTCGGCTTCCGTGACCTCCGCGATGTAGGCGCCGATGCGACGGTTGAGCGTTTCGACCGAGACGAACGCCCGTCCGGCCTCGGCCATCGCCGCCAGCGTGTCGGGCCGCATCAGCGAGCCGCCGTAGTTCGTGGTGGGCCCACCGGCATGGATCACCAGCGGCACGCCCAGCTCGGCGTAGACGCGGTTCGACGGTCCCGTGCGCTGCATTCTCACTGCCCCATAACGCGGTCCGTGCGTGTATAGCACGCTGCCACCGCCGCCAAGCGGCTATGCTTCACGGCACGCATGCGTCAGGCCAAATGAACAACCCACCGAGCCATCCGGGGGCGCGGAGGCGCCCGGTGCACCTCCGCGCCGCACTGACTGCTTGCGCTTTGGCGGCTTCGACATGAGCCGCCCCCGGCTGATGATCCCCGGTCCGATCGATCTCGAGCCGGAGGTGCTCGAGGCGCTCGGCGGCCAGGTGATCCCGCACTACGGCGACGCCTGGGTGGCGGCCTACCGGCACGTGCGGCAGAACCTGCTGGCCATTGGCGAGAGCAAGGGCGACGTCTTTGTGCTCGCCGGTACCGGCATCGTCGGCATCGACGCCGCGATCGGGACGGCGGTTCCCACCGGCGGCCATCTGATCGTGGTGGACAACGGCTTTTTCTCGGGCCGCATGTGCGAGGTCGCCGAGGGCTATGGCATCACCACCCGCGTCCTGCGCACGGAACGCGGTGAGCCGGTGAGGCCCGAACAGCTCACGGCCTTCATGCAGGCGCACCCCGAAGCCAGGGTCGTCGGCCTCACCCACGGCGAGACCGCCACCGGCGTGCTCAACGATTTGGAGTCGCTCGGGAGCGCGGTGGCGGATGCCGGCCGCCTGCTCATCGTCGACGCGGTGTCCACCTTCGGCGCGGCGCGCGTGGCCGTGGACGCCTGGGACATTGGCGTCTGCTGCACGGCTTCGCAGAAGGCCCTGGAGTCGCCGCCGGGGGCGGCGCCGGTGATCGTTAGCCCGAAGGCCTGGGACTTCCTGGATTCCGGCGGCGCCGCGAATCACGGTCTCTACAGCGACCTGCGCGTCTGGCGCCGCTACGCCACCGAGATGGCCGAGTTCCACCCCCAGCCGGCCACGATGCCGGTCAACATCATCGCGGCACTTTCCGTCGCAACCGACCGGATTCTGGCGGAAGGGCTCGACGAGCGATATCGCCGGTATCGGGAAGCCGCGGCCCGGGTGCGCGCGCGGGCGCGCGCCGCCGGCTATGCGCCGCTGGCAGCCGACGAGTGGGCCTCGCCCACGGTGACGGCCCTGCGTCCGCCGCCCGGCCTCGAGGCGGACGACGTCGTGGCGGCCGTGCGCGAGCAGGCGAACATCCAACTTGGCAGCGGCATCGCGGAGCTCGCGGGCCAGGTGTTCCGCGTGGGGCACATGGGGCTCTCGACCACGGACGCCTATCTCGACGACCTGTTCGGCGTGCTCGAGAGTCTAAGTTCAGCTTCCGCGCCTTCATAGCGACGCGCCCGCCCGCGACGACTATCCCAACCGCCTCACCAGCCAGCGGCAATTTCGTTGACACGCGCCAATCGCCCGCCGTAGGCTCGCGATTGCTGGAAAGGCTGTGACTGGGACGAGTACCCGTCAGAAGCCGCGTTAGAGAGCCGGACCTCGCGCTGCAAGTCCGGTCGCGGCGACGGCGGCGAATGGCCCCACGAGCCGCGGACCCAACGGGCACGCCCAAGTAGGCTCCGCCGGAGGCCCTCCGTTAGCGCAGGGCAGGATATCGAGCGCAAGCTCCGTATCTGGAAGAAGGGGCGCCTTGCGCGCCCGAAGCAGGGTGGCACCGCGAAGGCATGAGCCTCTCGCCCCTCAGGCGAGAGGTTTTTTTGTGCCCCGCGCGGGCGCCGGAAGGAGGGGTCGAATGGGCACTTCGCAACTGGTGGACGCACGCACGGATCAGCGCGCGTGGGCCCTCGACCAGCTCGCCCAGGGCCGCGCGGTCCCGATCTTCAATGAAATCCCCGGCGACCTGGACACACCCGTCTCGGTGTTCCTCAAGCTGCGGACTGGCGACCCCGCATTCCTGCTGGAGAGCGTGGAGGGCGGCGAGCAGGTGGCGCGGTATTCATTCGTCGGCGCGCGGCCGGCGCAGAGCCTCAGCTTCCGCGACGGCGAGGCGACGTTCACCAACGGAGGCGGCGACGCCCGCACCGAGACCTACAGCGATCCGCTCGACCTGGTGGCGCAGTTGTTGGACGCGGCCGATGTCACGCCCAATCCAGAGCTGCCCCGTTTTCAAGGCGGCGCGGTCGGCTATCTGGCCTACGACGCGGCGGCCGATTTCGAGCGGCTGCCGGTGCCGGAGCCGGACCCGCTGGGCGTGCCCGACGGCATGTTCATGCTCTGCGAGGAGCTGGTGATCTTCGATCATGTGCGCGACGTGATGCGGCTCGTCACGGTCGCCCGTCCGGATCCCGATCCGGCTCGCGGCTATGCCGCGGCGCGCGATCGGCTGGCCGCGCTTGGCGAAAGAATCGCAGGCCCCACGCCGGTTCCGAGTCAGGAAGTCACGTCGCCGGTCAACGGGCATGTGGACTTGAGCATGTCCAAGGCCGAGTTCATGGGAGCCGTCGAGCGGGCGAAGGAATACATCTCCGCGGGCGACATCATCCAAACGGTGCCGTCGCTGCGACTCAGCCGGAAGCTCACCGTCGACCCGATCGAGGTCTATCGCGCGCTGCGGCGCATCAATCCGTCGCCCTACATGTTCTATCTGGATTTTGGCGACGTGCAGCTTGCCGGCGCGTCGCCCGAGATGATGGTGCGCTTCGAAGAGGGCCAGGTCCGCACGCGCCCCATCGCCGGAACCAGACCCCGGGGCGAGGATCCCGACTCGGATGGCGAGCTGGCGCGTGAGCTGCTCGCCGACCCAAAGGAGCGCGCCGAGCACGTGATGCTCGTCGATCTGGGCCGAAACGACATCGGGCGCGTGTCCGTCTCGGGCTCGGTCGCCGTCGACAACTTCATGAGCGTCGAGCGCTACTCGCACGTCATGCACATCGTGAGCGACGTGACGGGCACGCTCGAGCCCGGCCGCACGGGGCTGGACGCGCTGCGCGCCTGCTTTCCGGCTGGAACGCTTTCGGGCGCGCCCAAGATCCGGGCCATGGAGATCATTGCCGAGCTGGAAGACCTGCGACGCGGACCGTACGGCGGCGCCGTGGGATACGTGAGCTACTCGGGCGACCTCGACACGGCGATCACGATTCGCACGATGGTCGTCCGAGACGGCATGGCGCACGTGCAGGCCGGCGCCGGGATTGTGGCGGACTCCGTGCCCGAGCAGGAGTACCACGAGTGCCTCAACAAGGCGCGGGCGCTGCTGCGCGCAATCGAGACCGCGGAGGAGGCTGGCCATGCTGCTCGTGCTCGATAACTACGACTCGTTCACCTACAACCTGGTGCAGTTCCTCAGCGTGATCACCGACGACATCGAGGTCCACCGCAACGACGCGCTGGCGGTGGCCGACATCGAGGCGAAACGGCCGGAAGCCATCGTCGTCTCTCCGGGTCCCTGCACGCCGGCCGAGGCCGGAGTCTCGGTGGACCTCATCGCCACTCTGGGAACGCGGATCCCGACGCTGGGCGTGTGCCTGGGTCACCAGGCGGTCGGCGCGGCGTTCGGCGGCCGCATTGTGCGGGCGCCGGAGCTGATGCACGGCAAGACCTCGCCCATCCATCACGACGGCGACGAGCTGTTCGAGGGCTTACCGGACCCGTTCACCGCCACGCGCTACCACTCGCTCATCATCGAGGAGGCGAGCCTGCCGGATGAGCTAAACGTTACGGCGCGCACCCCGGATGGGCTTATCATGGGCGTGCGGCATCAGACCCACCCGATATTCGGCGTGCAGTTTCACCCGGAGTCGATTCTCACGACGGTGGGGCCCGACTTGCTCCGAAACTTCGTCAAGCTGGCCGGCATGCGGACACTCTCATGATCGTCGGCGCGATTCAGACCGTGGTCGAGGGGCGTTCGCTGTCTCGTGACACGGCGCGCGAGGTGATGGAGGCCATCCTCACCGGCGGCGTCACGCCCGCGCAGTTCGGCGCGCTCGTGACCGCATTGCGCCTGAAAGGCGAGTCGGCGGACGAGATCGCCGGCTTCCTGGAGAGCATGCGGGCCCACGCCACGCGGGTGGAGTTGGGCGAGCTGCCCGCCGTCGACGCCTGCGGCACCGGCGGCCGCGGCGTCAGCTGGTTCAACGTCACGACCACCGCCGCGCTGATCGCCGCCGGTGCCGGGGCGAAGGTCGCCAAGCACGGCAACCGGTCGTTCACGCGCAAGAGCGGCAGCGCCGATGCGTTCGAAGCCCTGGGCGTGCGGCTGGCCGTTACGCCGGCGGTTGTCGCCCAGAGCGTGCGCGAGGCCGGGATCGGATTCATGTTCGCCCAGGCCTTTCACCCGAGCATGAAGTTTGCGGCGCCGCTGCGCCGGGAGATCGGCATCCGCACGATGTTCAACGTCCTGGGCCCCCTGACGAATCCCGCCGGCGTGCGGCGGCAACTGCTGGGCGCGGCCAGCCCCGCGCTGGCGGCGACCATGGCGAACGCGTTGCAGAAAATGGGCGCCGTCCGCGTGCTGGTGGTTGCCGGGAACGGGGGCATGGATGAAATCACGCTCGACGGCCCCACCCAGGTGACCGAGCTGCGCGATGGGGCGATCTCGTCGTACACCGTCAGTGCCGAGGATCTGGGGTTGGCAGCGAGTGAACCGGCAAGCGTGGCCGGCGGCACGCCGGACGAAAACGCCGTCACCATCCGCGGCATCCTCGACGGCGCCGACCGAGGCCCCCGTCGCGATCTGGCGATTGCGAACGCGGCCGGCGTGTTGCTGGCGGCCGGGGTTGCCGAGTCCTGGCGCGACGGTGTCGAACGTGCCGAGGCTGCCATCGACAGTGGCGCGGCGGCGGCGAGTCTGGAACGAATGGTCGCCATCACGAACAGGTCGTCGGGCGGCTAAATGACGATTCTGGACGAGATCGTCGAGCACAAGCGCCGCGAGGTCGCGCAGGCGGCGGCGGCCATGCCGCTTACCGAAATGCGCCGCCGCGGCGAGGCGCCGCGCGAGCGGCGCTCGCTCTGGCATGCCCTGGATGTCGACGCGGTCGTCGTGATCGCCGAAATCAAGCGCGCCTCGCCAACCGCCGGTGTGTTCGCGGAGGACTTGGACCCTGCGGCCCAGGCCGCGGAATATGCGTCCAGCGGGGCCGCCGCGATCTCGGTGCTCACGGACCAGAGCTACTTTCGGGGATCCCTGAGCGATCTCGAACAAGCCCGCGGCGCCTGCGAACTCCCGGTGATCCGCAAGGAGTTCGTCGTCGACGCGTACCAGATTTACGAGTCGGCGGCAGCCAACGCCGACGCCGTGCTGCTCATCGTGGGCCTGACGCCGGAGCAGGACTTGGACGATGACCTGGCGCTGGTGCACGAGCTCGGGATGGAGGCGCTGGTCGAGGCGCACGTGGAGGAGGAAGTGGAGCAGGCCCTGGTTGCCGGCGCCCGCATCGTGGGCATCAACAACCGCGATCTGCGGTCGTTCAAGACCGATTTGGCGGTGACCGAGCGCCTTTGCGCCATGATCCCGGACGACATCACCATCGTGAGCGAGAGCGGCGTGCGAACTCCGGCTGACGTGCGACGACTGGCCGCTAGCGGCGTCAGCGCCGTGCTGGTGGGCGAGTCGATCGTGACGGCGGACGACTCGGGCAGCCAGCTCCGGGAACTGGTGGCGGCCGGAGCGGCGGCATAGGCCGTGCTGGTCAAGATCTGCGGGATTCTGAGACCCGAGGACGCGGCGGCGGCCGCCGCAGCCGGGGCCGACATGCTGGGCGTGATTTTCGCCCCGGCCTGGCGCCAACGCACCGTAGCCGAGGCGCAACGCATCTTCGACGCAGCGCCGACTGGGCCAGAGCGCGTGGGCGTGTTCGTCGATGCGCCGCTGACGGAGGTCGAAGAGGTCGCCAGCGCCTGCAATTTGGACCGCATTCAGCTTGGCGGCAGTGAAGATCCGGAGTATTGCGCTGCGCTGGGACCGCGCGCGGTCAAGACGCTGCGGCTGCCGCGCGACGCGGCCATCGTGGCCGATTACGACGTGACGCTCTTCCACTTCGATACCGCCCACGACACACGCGCCGGCGGCACCGGCGAGTCGTGGGACTACGCCACGGCGCGGTCCTTGGCGCGCGAGCATCCGGTGCTGCTGGCCGGAGGGCTCACGCCGGCCAACGTGGCGACTGCCATCGCCGCCGCGCGACCGCTAGGCGTGGATGTCGCCAGCGGCGTCGAGACCGATCGCGTCAAGGACCCGGACAAGCTCGAAGCATTCGTGCAGCGCGCGCGCGCGGCGTTCGCGGCGCAGGAGGAGGCCGCCTAGCCATGCGACGGCTTGCCGCGGCGCTGCTGGTGGCCGGAGCGCTGGCATGCGGGTGCACCCAGGGCTTCATGCTCGAGGACGGCGAGCGGCCGGCGGGCGAGCTCACCGACGCCAAGTTCGTGTTCGCCGAAGGTCAAACCGAGATCGAGATGAAACCGGCCCCCACGAGCCTCGAGCCAACGCCGACACCATCGCCAACGCCGGCGCCGACCCCGACACCCGCGCTAGCGCCACGGTCAACAGCCTCGCCGGCGACCGCGCCCGCCGACCGCCCGACAACGCCGGTTGGACGCTCTGAGGAGACGGAAAGGCCGACGCCAACCCTAACCGAGAGCTATACAACCGGCGCGGAGTTCGAGGGAACGCCGCCCGTGACGGCAACCGTCGCGGCGGGGCCGCTGGACATCCAAGCCATTGCCGCGAACCCGCTGGCGTCCACGATGCTCATCCCAAACCAAGCCGTGGACCCCGGCCTGGAAACCTTCGAAGAAACGTCGGACCCCGGTGTGGTCTTCGCCCCCGAGATCTTCGCCGGCTTCGAGATCGTCAGCTTCGGCGCGAAATTCAGCGGGCGCCAGCCGGAGTCCGGAGCCCTCAGCGAACGCCAGCGCCTGGTGCAACTCGTGCAGTTCGTCTTCGTCCACCCAAGCGTCGAGGGTGCCGCGAGCTTCTACGAATTCCTGTCTTCCAGCTTCATCGGAAGCTCGGCCGCCACCCGCGTCGAGGCGATGCAAGAGCCCTATCCGAATCTGGAGTCCTCGCTGACCGGTTTCGGCAACGTGCCCCAAATTGCTGACGCCGTGACCCTCGCCGTGCTCGAAATGGACCCGAACCTGGCCGCAGGCGCACCGCCCAGCGGCCCCGCGGTACCGACGATTTACTACATCGTGCTGCAGGTGGGCCGGATGACCGGGGTGATCGAGGTCGTCTATCTGGTCGAGCAGGATCCGGAGGACGTGCTGATCATCGGGAACGTGATGGTGTCGCTGGTGCCGCCGGAGTTGAGACCGAGCGCCGCACCGTGACCACCGCCGCGCACGCCCACACTCCCGACGCCGCCGGCTACTTCGGCACCTGGGGCGGCCGCTACGTGCCGGAGACCCTGGTACCGGCGCTCCAGGAGCTCGAGGACGCCTTCATGCGGCTTCGGGACGATGCCGCCTTCCAGGCCGAGTTGGAGCGCCTACTCCACCACTACGCCGGACGGCCGACGCCGATCTACGACGCACGCCGGCTGCACGAGGAGTTGGGCGGGGCGCGAATCTGGCTCAAGCGTGAAGACCTGGCGCACACCGGCGCCCACAAGATCAACAACGCGCTGGGGCAGGCCCTGCTGGCGGTGCGCAGCGGCAAGCGCCGCGTCATCGCCGAAACCGGCGCCGGCCAGCACGGCGTGGCCACCGCGACGGTATGCGCCATGTTCGGGCTGGAGTGCGTGGTGTATATGGGCGAGGAGGATGTGCACCGGCAGGCGCTCAACGTCGTGCGCATGCGCATGCTCGGGGCCGAGGTGGTGCCGGTGACCTCCGGCAGCCAAACCCTGAAGGACGCCATCAACGAGGCGCTGCGCGACTGGGTGACGCACGTCGAGTCGACGTTCTACCTGTTTGGCTCGGCCACGGGACCGCATCCCTATCCGCTGATCGTGCGCGAGTTTCAGAAGGTGATCGGAATTGAGGCACGCGCCCAGATGCTGGAGCAGACGGGCCGCCTGCCGGACACGGTTGTCGCCTGCGTCAACGGCGGCAGCAATGCCATCGGCATCTTCCATCCGTTCGTCGACGATCCGGTTGCCCTTGTCGGCGTGGAAGCGGGCGGCACGGGACCAGCGGAGACCGCCGCCACCTTGGAAGCCGGAAGCCCCGGGATCCTGCACGGGGCGATCAGCTACCTGCTGCAGGACGAAGACGGCCAGGTCGCTCCCACGCACAGCATTGCCGCCGGCTTGGACTATCCGGGCGTGGGGCCCGAGCACGCCTATCTGCGTGATACGGGTCGCGCGACCTACGTCTCCATCACCGACGAGCAGGCCTTGGACGCGCTGCAGACCCTGGCGCGTTTCGAGGGGATCATTCCCGCCCTGGAATCCGCACACGCCATGGCCCATGCCATCGAGCTGGCGCCGACGCTGCCGGGCGACGCCTCGATCCTCGTGAATCTCTCGGGGCGCGGCGACAAAGACATGGACACCGTCGTCGGTGCGCTGGGAGCCGGCGATTGAGCCGTATCGACACGGCCTTCCGCGCTGCCAAGGCCGACGGCCGGCTGGTGATTGCGCCCTACGTCGCGCTCGGATATCCCGACATGGCGACCTCGGTGACGCTGGCGCGGGCGTACATCGACGCCGGTGCGAACCTGCTGGAACTGGGGGTCCCGTTCAGCGACCCGATCGCCGACGGCCCGACCATCCAGCGGGCGACGCAGCGTGCGCTGGCCGAGGGCTCGACCCTCACCGGCTGCATCGAGGCCGCCGCCGAGATTCGCACCGCAACCGGCGTGCCGCTGGTCTTAATGGGATACGCGAATCCGTTCTTGCAGTGGGGCTACGACGACCTGGCGCGCGACCTGCACGACGCGGGCGTCGACGGGCTGATCGTTCCCGACCTGCTGCCGGACGACAACGAGGACCTGGCGCAGGCCTGTTCCGCGCACGATCTGGACGTGATTCCGTTGGTGGCGCCGACTACTCCCAGCGATCGAATCGGCCGTGTGGCCGCGCGCGGCAGCGGGTTCCTTTATTGCGTGAGCCTCACGGGCGTCACCGGCCGTCGCCAGGACCTGCAAACCGGCCTGGCGGCATTCCTGCAGCGGGTCGGCGATGCCGCCACGCTCCCCCGCGCCGTGGGCTTTGGCATCTCCACGCCCGCCCACGTGCGGGCGCTGTGCGGACAGGCCGAGGCGGCGATCATGGCCAGCGCGCTGATTGACATCTTCGACGCCGCGCCGCCGTCGGAGGCGGTGGCGCGGGCCGCGGCGCAGGTGGAGGCCATGGCGGACGCCGCCACATGCCGCTGATCGCCGCGATCCTCGGCGCGGTCGTCCTGCTCTGGGCCGCGGTGACCGCCCAGACCGCGTGGCGCCTGACCCATCCGCCGCGCGGCTGGCGCCCCCACGACTGGCAGCCGTCCGACCTCCCGCTCGAAGCCACGACCATCCTCGCCGACGACGGCGTGCGGCTGAGAGTTTGGGTGGCGCCCCAGCGAGACGCCAGGGCGACGGCGATTTGCGTGCACGGCTGGGGCACCAACCACACCGAAATGGAGTGGCGGGCCGGTCGACTGCACCGCGCCGGCTACTCGGTGGTGCTCTTCGACTTTCGCGCCTGTGGCGAGTCTGGCGGCCGCATGTGCAGCGCCGGCGTGCATGAGATGCGCGACCTGCGGGCCGTCGTCGACCTGGCGGCCAATGACGCGTCGCTGAACGGCGCGCCGATCGTCATCCTCGCGAACTCCATGGGCGCCGCGGTGGCGATAACCGTGGCGGCCTCCGAGACGCGGATTCGAGGCATCTTCAGCGATGCGGCCTACGCCTCGCTCGAGAGCGCCACGGCCTGGGGCTTCCGCAGCTTCACGGGAGTGCCACCGTGGCCGTTCAAGCGCAGCGTGACCTGGCTCGTCGAACGCATGACCGGCGCGCGCATGCACGACCTGGCCGTGATCGAGTCGATTGCCAGCCTCAGCCCGCGGCCGGTGTTGCTCGCGCACGGCGCGGACGACCCGCTGGTGTCGCCCCACGATGCCGAGGCGCTCTACGCGCGCGCCGGCGAGCCCAAGGAAATCTGGCGCGTACCGGACGCGGGCCACGTCGTCGCTGAATTCGTGGATCCCGAGGTCTACGACGCGCGCGTCACCGGCCTATTCACGCGGGCGCTCGAGGAGTCGGCGGCTCCAGGACCGTAATCTCGAGGGCATCGGGCAAACAGTCCGGCGCGAGATTGAGCTCGGACGGGGCCACGCGCCGCACGGTGCGGCCGGTCAGGAAGCCGCTGTCCTCCAGCGTGGCGATCGGCAATGGCATTTCGCGCTCAGCCGGCCGGTAGTGCATCGGAATGGCGACCCGCGGAGCAATCCGGTCGATGACCTCGGCCGCGCCGTACCCGTCAATCGTGAAGTGCCCGCCGACGGGAACGCACACGACGTCGTGGCCCCTGGTTTGCGCGATGAGATTGGCATCCAGGGTGTGCCCGAGGTCGCCGAGGTGCAAGAGACGGATACCGCCCACGGCGACTGAGATCAACGCCGTGCGACCGCGGGCGGCCCCCTGCTCCTCGTCGTGATAGGCGCCGGCGATAACCGTCGCGGTCACGTCGCCAAGCCGAATCTCGCCCGCGTGCCACACGTCGGCGCTCGCGCCGCGGACGACTTTGGGGCGTCCGGGCGCCAAGTTCACGTTGGCGTGATCGGCGTGCTCGTGGGTGAGCAGCATCAGGTCGATGTCGGGCAGCGCCGGCATGGGATAGCCAAGGGCTTCGTTGAGCGGATCGATGAGCACGTGGACTCCGGTTGGGCTGCGCAGCAGAAAGCACGCGTGGCCCAGCCAACGGAGCCGGGCCGTCGGCTCAGAGGGCGTTCGGGAACTCATCAGCGACCCGGCTGCGTCCTTCGAGCGCCATGGCGATGGTGGCCGCATCGACGTACTCGATGTCACCGCCGCGGGCGAGTCCGCGTGCCAGCCGCGTGACCGGGAGCGAATCCATCTCCAGCAGGCCGTTGATGTAGGCCGCCGTGGCGTCGCCCTCGATGCTGGCGTTCGTCGCGACGATCACCTCGCGCAGCCCCTCGCGCCGCACGCGCTCGGCCAGGGCGGACAGGTTGAGTTCATCCGGTCCCACGCCGTCCAGCGGCGCGATGACCCCGTGCAGCACGTGATAGACGCCGTTGAAGCCGCCCGATCGCTCGATGGCCAGCAGGTCGAGCGGGTCCTCCACCACGCACAGGAGTTGCTGATCGCGAGCCGGATCGCGGCAGATGGCGCACGGCTCCTGGTCGGCGTAGTTCCCGCATCGCGTGCAGCTGACGACGTGCTCGCGCAGGCCGCTGACGGCGGCGCCCAGCGCCGACACCTGCGCCGCCGGCGCGCGCAGCAAGAAGAAGGCCAGACGCTGCGCCGTCTTGGGACCAATGGTCGGCAGCCGGCCAAACTCCTCGATGAGGCGCGTGATCGGCCGCGGTACCGGGTCGGGCACGCCCTACGTGAGCCCCGGGATGTTGAGCCCGCCGGTCAGCGCGCCCAGCTTGCGCTTGGCGAGTTCTTGCGATTTGTCGACGGCCTCGTTTACAGCAGCCGTCACCAGATCTCCGAGCAGCTCCGGATCGTCGGGGTCGATGGCCGCCGGATCGATGGCGATGGATTCGATGTGCTGGTCGCCCGTGATAACAACCGTCACCGCGCCGCCGCCGGACGTGACTTCCAGCGTGGCGGCCTTCAGCTCCTCCTGGGTTTTCTCCATCTGTCGCTGCAGTTGCCGCATCATCTTCATGGACACCGGCTAGGCTCCTTCGGTGAGTTCAGCGTCAATCGGCTGAGCCCCATATTCCTTCATTGCAACACGGACCACAGGATCGCTGCTGGCCGAGGCCCTGGGCGAAGCGCGCCGCGTGGGAGCGGTGTCGCGCTGGAGACGATTGCGCACGCGCAGCGACGTGCCGAAGGTCCGCGTGAGCGCCTCGGCCATGAGTTGCTGCGCCTGCGCCTGATCCATGCGATCCACGAGAAGTTGCGACCGGTAGCCGAAGGTGACCACGTCGCCCGACAGCGCCAGCGCCTCGCCCTGCTCGGCGTAGGGCGCCAGGGTGCGCGATGCCTCTCGCACGAGACCGATCCAGTCCGCCGACCGCGCCTTGATCGATTCCAGCGTGAGCTCGCCCGTATGTTGGGGGGCAGCGGGAGCGGGCGCCGCTTGGGGCTTCGGCGCCGGCCGCTCGGGGGCCGTCTCCCGCGGAGGGGCGCTTGCGACGGCGTCGCCGTGCACTCGCAAGAGGGCGCGGGCGAAGGCCAGCTCGAGATCGAGGATGGGATCGCCGGCCTCCCGCGAGGGCGGATCGGGCTCGGCGAAGACTTCCAGCGCCTGGACCGCCTGGCCGACGGAGATGCGGCGGGCGAGCGCTTCGATTTCCGGATCGTCCTTGCCGTGGCCGGCCTCCGACGCCCCCGCGCTCAGCAACAGCACGTCGCGCAGCAGATCGACGACCTGCGCGCGCAGCGTGCCCGGGCTATTGCCGTCGGCCATGGCCTGCTCGATGGCGCCGAGGCCCGCGGCTGCGTCGCCCGACGCAATCGCCTCCACCAGCGCCAGCACCGCCGCCTGCCCGGTCAGCCCGAGCATGCCGTTGACGTCGTCCAGCGTCACCGAGTCCTGGGCAAACGCGAGCGCCTGGTCCAGCAGTGAGATCGCGTCGCGCAGGCTGCCGCCGGCGCTGCGGGCGAGCACGGCGAGCGCCAGCTCATCGACCGCGGTTCCCTCGGCCGCGGCCACGCTGCGGAGCTGATCGACCAGCTCAACGGTCCCGATGCGCCGAAACGTCAAGTGCTGGCAGCGCGACCGGATCGTGAGGGGCACCCGATGCGGCTCGGTGGTGGCCAGCACGAACAGCGTGCGGGCCGGCGGCTCCTCCAGCGTCTTGAGCAAGGCGTCTTTCGCCGAGGCGGACAGCTGGTGAATCTCGTCGATGATGTAGACCTTGTAGCGTCCCCCGGCGGGCGCGAACTGGGTTTGCTCGCGCAGCAGGCGCACGTCGTCCACGCTGCTGTGCGAGGCCGCGTCCATTTCGACGAGGTCCACAAAGATTCCGGCGGCAATCTCGCGGCAGTGGTCGCAGGCGGCGCAGGGCTCGGGCTGCACGCCCTCCCGACAGTTCACCGCTTTCGCCAGCAGGCGCGCGGCGGTGGTCTTGCCGGTGCCCCGCTCGCCCGAAAACAGGTAGGCGTGGCTCAGGCGGTTGTGCGCCAGCGCGTTCTGCAGCACGCGCACCACGTGCGACTGGCCCACAAGCTCGCCGAACCGCTGCGGCCGATAGCGGTTGTAGAGCGCCTGAAACGCGGGCGTGGCCGAATCGGTCATAGGGCCAATGGTGTCACGAAATCGGCTGCAAGTGAGGCCGCGCCCTGCCCTCGAGCACCGGCCGCCGCCTTACCGACGCCGCCGGCTCGAGCCAGGTGATCCCGCGGCACCCAAAGATGACTCCGTACCGCTGCTTCCTCTCGGACCTGACGGGGTTAGGAGGTCTTCGTCGCACGAGGCCCAGCCGTCAGCACCGGTCAACGGCGGCAGACACGACGGCGGCAACCCTTAGGCAGGTATTCAGCCCGCTGTAGCGGATTGCGGTTCCAGGGCACCGCTAGCTCCCCACCTAGCGCGGCCTCGGTTGGATAGTAGGCGCAGCGCTAGAGAGGGTCAATGCGCCGGGCGGGTCGTCGTAGGGGCGCTTCGCGAAGCGCCCCCTACCCGCGCTCGGCTGTCACGAGGGCGAACCGCCTACAATCGCAGGTCCTCCGGAAGGAGACCCGCCTGTGGCCCCCTACCGCATTGAGCTCCGCAGCGACACTCAGACCGTTCCCACGCCCGATATGCGCGAGGCCATGGCCACGGCCGAGGTGGCGGACGAACAGTGGGGCGAAGATCCAACCGTCCTGGAGTTGGAACGCACGGCCGCGGAGATGTTCGGCCGCGAGGCCGCGCTGTTCGTGCCGAGCGGCACGATGGGCAACCTGACCAGCATGCTGGCCCTGACCCAGCGCGGGGACACCGTGATCGTGGACGGGCTGTCGCACATGGTGGGCGAGAACGGCAACTACGCGGTGGTCGCGGGCTGCACGCTGCTGACGGTCGAGACCGACGGCGTGCTCGACGCGGACTTGGTGCGCGAGCGGCTGGATTCTTCGACCATCCCACCCGCCCGTCCCGCGCTGATCTGGACCGAGAACACCCACAACGTGCGCGGGGGCGTGTCGTGGGGCCCGGACGTTATGCAGGGGATCGTCGAGCTCGCCGCCGAACGGGGCATGCGCGTCCACGTTGACGGGGCACGTATTTTCGACGCGGCCGTCGACCAGGGTGTTTCCGTCGAGGAGCTGACTGCCGGCGCCGATACCGTCCAGTTCTGTCTGTCCAAGGGCCTGGGAGCGCCGTTCGGCTCAATGGTGGTGGGATCCGGCGAAACGATCGAGCGCGTGGCGCGCTACAAAAAAATGCTGGGCGGGGCCATGCGGCAGGCCGGCGTGATGGCCGCGGCCGGTCTTATCGCGCTGCGCGACGGTCCGGCGCGATTGGCCGCCGACCACGCCAACGCGCAGCGATTGGGTGAACTGCTGGCTGATATTCCCGGACTGGATCTGATCTACCCGGCGGCAACCAACATGGTGTTCGTGCGGGTCGACCCGGACGTGCTCGATCAGCAGCGCTTCCTGGACGCGGCGCGGGCGCAGGGCGTCGGCGTTGCCGACATACGTCCCGGCCATCGGCTGCGATTCGTCACGCATCACCAGGTCGACGCCCAGGCAATCGAGGAGGCCGGGCAGATCTTGCGCGAGGCGGCTGAGTCCGCCGCGTTGCACGCTCCGGCCGGCGCTATCGGTTGACGAGCGACGCGTCGGACCTCTTTCAGCCCACGGCCGGGGAGGAAGTGGTCCGCGTCGGTCCGCTGCGGGCGCTGCGATGGCTGCCGACGGACCTGCGCGCGCCGTCGCGGTTCCTCCTGATCCACGGCCTGTGGGGCGGAGCGCACATGTGGCGGCGCATGGGCCCCTATCTGGCGGCGCACGGCTACGCCACCTACGCGGTGTGGCTGCGACATCACCATCCGGGCGCGGACCACCGATCGCTCCACGGCGTGGGCGTCCGGGAAATCGCCGCCGACGTGATCGAGGCGGCCCGCGAGATCGGGGGGCCGATTCTCGTCGGACACAGCGCCGGCGGTCTGATCGCGCAGGTCGCCGCCGCGGGTTGGGAAGCGCCCGGACTCATCCTTATGTCAAGCTCTGGCCCGCTCGGCATCATCGCGCTGCATCGGGGCTGGGACACGCCGCGAGCGCTGCCCAAGTTTGCCGGCCACCCGCTCCGCAGCGAGCCGTTGCGACCCGATGCCGCCTACATGCGCCGCATATTCTTCAACCACTTGGAGACGGCCGAAGCTGAGGCGTTGAGCGCACGTCTTGTGCCGGAGCCGCGACGATTCGTGCGCCAGATCGCGTTTTGGCCGCCGCACGTGCCGCGGTCGGCCATCCGCTGTCCGGTCCTCGTGACGTCGGGCGCGGAGGACCTGGGCATGATCCCCTGGGTGGCCCGCCGCCTGGGCGCACGGTACCGCGTGCTCCCGATGATCTATCCCGGTCGGGCGCACATGCTCCAGCTCGAACCGGGCTGGGAGGACGTGGCCAACGACCTCATGCGCTGGGCGGATCGCTTCGTGGCGTAGCGGCGCCGTCGGCCGCAATGAGCGCCTCGGCGTGCTCGCGGACCTTCTCGATGGCATCGGCGATCTGCACCATGCCGGCCTCATCGTCCAGGAGCACGCTCTGCGCCAGGAATAGCGTCTCGTCGGCGCAGAGACGCTCGGCATGCGGGCATGAGACTTCCGCGTAGTCGATGTCGGGCGTGCCGTCGCCGCGCGGCCAGGCCCGCGCCAGCGCTCCGTCCACGTCGGCGAAGAGCGCCGTGCGATGCAGCGGCTGCCGGTAGCCCTTGGTGACCGGAATGCCCTCCGCATTCATGGCCTCGATGAAGCGCTCGCGGCTCAGGCCCTTGAAAGCCTCGGGCAGGTAACGGAAGACATAGACGTGGTGCGCCGGCCGGGTGGCGAAGTCATCGATGCGGCGCACCCCGATGCCCTCGAGATCGTCCAGCAGATCGTTGAGGTAGCTGCCGTTGTCCGCGCGTCGCTGCGCCTGATCCTCCAGCCGCTCAAGCTGCGCCTGGAGCAGCGTGGCCTGGAACGGCGTGATGCGGCGGTCGCCCGCCGATACGGTGAAATCCCAGCCCTCGCCGGTCGCCAGGCTGCCGCGGCCAAGCTGTCCGCCGCGCTGTTCGACGCCGCCGCCCCACAGGTCATGCTGGGCGATGGCGCGCGAGAAGATGTCGATGTCATCGGTGAGCACCGCGCCGCCCTCGCCCGAGTTGAGATTCTTGCTGGCCTGGAAGCTGAAGCACCCCACGTCGCCGATGGTGCCCAGACCCCGATCGCACCAGGTGCCGCCGTGTGAGTGCGCCGCGTCCTCGATGACGCGCAGTCCGTGGGCCGCGGCAATGTCGAGAATGGCCTGCATATCGCAGGCCAACCCGCCGAAGTGCACCGGCATGATGGCGGAGGTGCACGGCGTGATCGCCGCCGCGGTGCACGCGGGGTCCAGGTTGTAGGTGTCCGGGTCGATGTCGGCGAAGACTGGCACCAGGCCGGCGTTCAGGATCGACGTGGCGCTGGCCATGAACGTAAACGGCGCCAGGATGACCTCGGAGCCCCGCGGGAGCCGCAACGCTTCCAGCCCCATTTCCAGGGCGCTGGTGCCGCTGTTGACCGCCAGGCCGTATTCCGCACCCTGGTAGGCGGCGAACGCGCGCTCGAAGGCGATCACGCGGTGGCTGCCGAGCCGCCCCCACTCGCCGGTGCGGACGACGTCGGCCACGGCGTTGACTTCGGTCTCGTCGAAGACCGGCCACGCCGGATACGGCTCCGAGCGAACCGGGGTTCCGCCTAAGAGGGCAAGCATGGCCGCATGGTACGACCGGCGCCACCCCGCAACAACGGTCGGGCTATTGGCGGGCGGGCGGCGGGCCCTGCCCCGGCGCCTGCCCCAGGCGCAGCCGCAGCAGCAGCAACGGCACGCCGGAGGCGAAGACGATGACGAGCGCGGTCATGGCCGCGCGCGCAAAGAAGGCCTCCGAGGCCGCCGACCATGTGGCCGTGGCCAGCGTCTTGAATCCGATGGGCCCGAGGATCAGGGTGGCGGGCAGCTCCTTCATCGTCAGCAGGAACACCAGCCCGCTGCCGGCGGCGATGCCCGGCCAAATCAACGGCAGCGTGATCTGAAGCAGCGTGGCCATGCGCGACCGACCGAGCGTGCGCGATGCTTCTTCCAAACTCGGTCGCACCTGCGCGAGGGCGGCCCTAACGGCCGCGAGCATGGCCGGAAAGAACAACACGACATAGGCCAGGATCAACAGCAGGAGCGTCTGATACAGCGGTCGCGCAAGATTGACGGCGAAGAAGACCAGGGCAATGGCGACCACGACGCCCGGCAAGGCAAAGCCGGTATAGGTGGCCCGTTCAATCGCCCAGGCGAACCGGCTCGGATAGCGAACGACGAGCGCGGCGACGGGCAGTGACGCCAGGGCTGCGGCGAACGCGGCGAGCGCGGCAACGAGCAACGAGTTCAGCACCAGGTCACCGACGCCAACCAGCGTTTCGCCGGCTGCCACGCCCCGTCCGACCCAGTAGGCCAGCACGCCCATGGGCCCGACCAGGGCGAGCGTCGCAAGTGCGGCCATGCAGCCAACAGCCGGGATCATCCAGCGGCCGAGCGGGATGCGACGCGGCTCGGCCGCCACTCCAGGGCCGACGCCGTGAAAGCGGGCGCGTCCACGCGCCTGCGCCTCCGCGGCGAGAATGACCGCGGCAAGCCCAACGAGCACGAGCGACAGGGCAGCGGCCAGCCCGCGATTGAAGCCCGATTCGAACTGCACGAATATCGCCCAGGTGAAGGTCTCGAAGCGGAGCAGGGAGACAGCGCCAAAATCGGTGAGCGTGTAGAGCGCCACGAGCAATGAACCGGCGCCTACGGCCGGCGCAAGCAATGGCAGCGTAATGCGGCGAAAGGTCGCGCGGCGGCCATGCCCCAGCGATCGGCTGGCGTCTTCGAACGACGGATCCTGCCGCCGCAAGCTCGATTGCGCGGGCAGCAGAACGTAGGGATAGCTGAGCAGGGTCAGCGTGAGCGCGGCGCCCGGAAACCCGTAGATCGATGGGAGCTCGGTCACCCCGAAGATCGGCTCCAGCGCCTGCTGCAACATCCCTCTCGGGCCGAGCGCCACCTGGACCACCAGCCCCGCGACAAAGCTGGGAATCACGAGGGGCAAGGCCGCGACGACGCTCCAGAACCGTGGCCACGGCAGATTGCTGCGAACGGTGAGCCAGGCCACCGGCACCGCGATCAGGATCGACCCCGCCGTCACCGTGACGACCAGGGCGACGGTGCGCAGCAGAATCATCACCGTGCGCCACCGGAACAGCAGCGCCCACGCGTCGTCACCCGCGCCCACCGTGCGAATGACGAGGTAGACCAGCGGCAACGCCAGCAACAGGCCGACGGCCAGCGCCGGCACCCAGATCACGGCAGGCGCCCGCGTCCAGCGGCCCATCCGCCCAATGGGACCGCCGGGCGCGGCGACGCGAATCACTCGCGCGATCGACACCATGTCTAGGGCAGTATTCCAGCCTCCCGCAACATGGCCTGCGTGCCCTCGAGGTCGGCCAGATCGGCAAGCGCGATCGCCGGCTTGTTGATGTCCGCCAGCGGCGTCAGGATGCGCGACGCTTTCACGCCCTCGACCAACGGGTACTCGTACGTGCTGCTGGCGAAGTACTGCTGCCCCACCGTCGAGAGCAGGAAATTGACGAACTGCTCCGCCGCCGGTCGGTTGCCGGCAGTGCTGAGGATGCCCGCACCGGCCACCATTACCAGTGAGCCTGGTCCGCCGCCCGGCAAATGATAGTTCCGTGCCGCGAATGTCTCGCCCTCCGCCGCCAGGAACCGGTGCAGGTAGTAGTGATTGACGAAGCCGCCGTCCAACTCGCCCGCGCCGGTCGCGGCCACGATCGGCGTGTTCTTGGGATAGATCCCAATCTCATTGGCGTGCATCGCGTCCAGCCACTCGCGCGTACGGTCGTCTCCCCACTCGGACCGCATGCCGGTAACCATGGTCTGGAATGAGGCGTTGGTCGGCGGCCAACCGAGGCGGCCCCGCCAGCTCGAGTCGGTGAAGCCCCACAGGTCGTCAGGCAAGTCGGCGGGACTTAACCGATCGGTGTTGTACACGACGACGCGCGCGCGTCCCGAGATGCCGGTCCATAGGCCCTCTGGTGAACGCGCCCACGCGGGCACGCGACTCAGAAGCTCCTCGGGCAGCGGCGACAACAGAGACTCTACGGCGCCCAACCCACCGGGATCCTGCGCGAAGAACACGTCCGCCGGCGAGGCGTCGCCTTCCTCGAGCAACGTCGCGGCGAGCGCCGGCGTTCCCGCGTACTTCACCTGCACGTCCAAGCCGGACACGGAACGGAACTGCTGAATGATCGGGTCGACCAGTGAATCGCTGCGCCCGGAGTAGATGACCAGCGGCTGGGATTCGCTCGGCGGCTGGGGCACGGTGACCGTGACCACCCGCTCGACCTCGACTTCCTTGATGACCTCCTGCGTCACGATCTTCTCGACCGGAACTTCCTTGATGACGACCTCGGATTCGCCGCAGGCGGCAAGCACCGGCAGGGCAGCCGCGGCAGCGGCGCCGCCGCGCAGCAGGGCACGTCGGGTCAGGGACATGGGAACCTCTCTTGAGGCTGAGGGCCGTCTGCGGTAGCTGGCCCTATTGCGGGATGTTAGTATGCCCTAATATGAGATGCAAGTGCATACGAAGAGATGTTTCCGGCGGTCAAGCGCAGACACGCGGCCTGGAACGCGGATGCATGGCGGACACACTCGAGTGCGCACGCCATTCGGGGGAACAATTCGTGTATGCGGCGCGTGGGCGAGGCGAAGTGCAGCCGGTTCTCCAACCTTCTCCCGTGAGGCATGGGGCCAGGTCCTCTCCCTTGCCCCATGCCTCACGGGAGAACAGGGCGTGGCCCGAGAGCGCCGCTCCCGCGACTGGCACATTCTGAACGCAGGGTGGCGCGTCGCGAGTGTCCGGTGGACGAGACCGGGCGGTTGGATGCGGGCGGAGAGGGTGGGATTCGAACCCACGAGGGGAGTCCCCTACACGCTTTCCAGGCGTGCGCCCTAAGCCTCTAGGCGACCTCTCCGTAGCGGCATGCTACCAACGAGGGTCGCGGGCCTAGACGTCCAGTCCGGCGAACAACGGGTGGGTCAGGTAGCGATCCCCGCCGTCGCACAGCACCGTCACGACGAGCTTGCCCTCGTTCTCGGGCCGCGCGGCGACCTGCAGGGCGACCCAGACGTTCGCGCCGGCCGAGGCGCCCACCAGCAGGCCCTCATCTGCCGCCAGTCGTCGCGCCGTCTCCTCGGCCATCGTGTCGTCGACGAGCAGGATTTCGCCCACGAGGTCGCGCTCGAACACCTGCGGCACGAAATTGGCGCCAATGCCTTCGATGCGATGCGGCCCCGCGCGTCCGCTGGTGATGACTGGATTGCCCACCGGCTCGGCGCCGACGAACTGCAGCGACGGCTTCCGATCCTTGAGGGCGCGCGCCGTGCCCGTGATGGTGCCCCCGGTGCCGACCGCGGCGACGAAGATGTCAATCTCC
Organism: Chloroflexota bacterium; assembly: GCA_028873795.1. Classification (GTDB taxonomy): domain Bacteria; phylum Chloroflexota; class UBA11872; order UBA11872; family UBA11872; genus JAJECS01. Next base: position 27,477 of record JAPPNP010000053.1, on the reverse strand, counting down.
CCGTCGGTATCGCGCCAAATCTCCTCGGCCGTCGTTCGCGCGTGAGCCTCAGGATTGCTGGCGTTGCGGAACTGCTGCGGCATCCAGGCGTCCGGGGTGCTGTCGACGATCTGCTGCGCGCGATCGATGGCGCCGACCATGCCGTGCGCTCCCGGCGTCAGGACCACCTCCGCACCAAAAGCGCGCAGCAGATTGCGGCGCTCGATGGTCATGGTTTCGGGCAGGGTGATGACGACGCGATAGCCGCGGGCGGCGCCCACCATCGCCAGGGCGATGCCGGTGTTGCCACTCGTCGGCTCGACGATCACCGTGCGTTCGGGGGCAATGCGTCCCTCGCGCTCCGCATCGTCGATCATCGCCAGTCCGATGCGGTCCTTCACGCTGCCGCCCGGATTGAGGAACTCGCATTTCGCGGCGACTTGCGCCGCAAGTCCCTCGGCCACGTGGTTTAGCCGCACCAGCGGCGTGTTGCCCACCAGGTCGGCCACGCTGTCCGCAATGCCGGGTGCGCGCCCGGGGGAGTGTGCCGTCACCAGCGCCCCTCGCAAGTTATCCACAGCTTCCAGCAAGCCGTGCACGCCCGATGATAAGCTCTGCGACGGGAGGCCCACCGGCGGAGCAGTCACGGGCAACTTACTGTCTTCGTTGGCGCAGCCAGCGGCGACCAAGTTAGTGCTGATCGTCCTCGACGGCCTTGGTGGACTGCCTCTTGTTCCGGGAGGGCCGACGGAGCTCGAAGCGGCCAACACCCCGAACCTGGATCAGCTGGCGCGCGAGAGCGTCACCGGCGTGCATCACCCGATGGAAATCGGCGTCACGCCCGGCAGCGGGCCCGGACACCTGGCTCTCTTCGGCTATGACCCGGTCGCCGACAGCATTGGACGCGGCGCGCTTTCGGCGATTGGACTCGGGATCGAGCTCGGCGACCACGACCTGGCGGTGCGGTTGAACTTCTGCACCCTCGACGGCAACGGCAATGTGACCGACCGACGGGCCGGCCGCATTTCCACCGAGTTGAACCAGCAACTCATCGCGAAACTCAACGGCATCCATGCGCCGGATGTCAGCCTCGAGCTCGCCGCTGAACGGCGGCACCGTGCCGTGCTCGTGCTTCGCGGCGAGGGGCTCGACGCGCGGGTGCGCGAAACCGACCCGCAGGCGATCGGCGTACCCCCGCTGGCGCCCGACGCGCTGCATCCCGCGGCGGAGCACACCAGCCGGATCTTGACCGGATTTGCGCACCAGGTCGGCACAAGCATTGGCAATGAGCAGCCGGCCAACTTCGTGCTCATGCGCGGATACGGCCAGTATCGGGTCCTACCGTCGCTGGAGTCGCTCTACCAGCTGCGGGCGGCGTGCCTGGCGGTCTATCCCATGTATCGCGGCGTTGCCCGCGCCGTGGGGATGAAGATTTTGCCGGTCACGGAGGAGCCCAACAACCAGATGGAGGAGCTTGAGAAAGCCTGGGACGCGTTCGACTTCTTCTTTGTGCACATCAAGGAGACGGACACGCTCGGCGAGGACGGCGATTTCGACGGCAAGAAGCGCGCGATTGAGGCCGTTGACCGCTGGCTGCCCCGGGTGCGAGACCTCAAGCCCGACGTCCTGGTCGTCACCGGCGACCACTCCACGCCGGCCAAGCTCCGGGCGCATTCTTGGCATCCCGTGCCGCTGCTGTTATGGGGATCGCTGGCAAGGTCGGACCACGTCGAGGCGTTCAACGAGTCCGCCTGCCTCAGCGGGGGCCTGGGCCACATTCCGGCGCGATCGATTCTGCCGCTCATGCTGGCGCATGGGCAGCGGCTCGCGAAATATGGCGCCTAGCGCAGAAGGCGCGTCGCTTCGGCGCCTGCCGTCGGTCGACCGGATTGCACAGGCGGCAGCGGCGTACGTCGAGATGCCGCCGGCGCTCCTGGTCTCGGCCGCACGCGCGGAGATCGCGACGGCCCGCGACGGGATCGCCCGCGGCAGCGCCGCCCCAAGCCTGGACACCCTGGCGGAGGCCGCCGCGCTGCGGGCGGCGTTGCTGGTGCGCGACGCCCCGCGGCGGGTGATCAACGCCACGGGCGTGATCATCCACACCAACCTCGGACGCGCGCCCCTGAGCGACCGGGCGCTTGCGGCGGTACACGACGCCGCGGCGGGCTACGCGGCGCTGGAGATGGACCTCGAGTCGGGACGGCGCGGCGGGCGTGGAGCGGCGGTGACCGCGAGCCTCCGCGAGATCACGGGCGCGCCAGCCGCCATCGTCCTCAACAACAACGCGGGAGCCACATTCCTGGCGCTGGAGGCGCTGGCCGCCGGCGGCGAGGTGCTGGTGAGCCGCGGCGAGGCCATCGAAATCGGCGGTGGATTCCGCGTACCCGACATTCTCGCCGCCAGCGGCGCGGTGCTGCGCGACGTCGGCACGACCAATCGCACCCGGATCGAGGACTACGCCGGGGCCATCAGCGATCGCACGGCGGCGATTCTGCACGTGCATCGCAGCAACTTCGCGCAGATTGGGTTCACCGAGTCGCCCGATCTGGCGGCGCTGGCGCACCTCGCCCACGAGCACGCCGTGCCGCTGATCGGCGATCTTGGATCGGGCACTCTGCTCGATCCGACGCCGTTCGGCCTGGTGAACGAGCCACGCGTGCAGGATGCGCTTGCCGCGGGCTGCGACGTGGTGACCTTCTCCGGCGACAAGCTGCTCGGAGGTCCGCAGGCCGGCATCGCAGCCGGCAATGCCGCCTGCGTGGAGCGGATCGCCCGACGTCCGCTGGCCCGCGCGCTGCGCTGCGACGCCCTCACGCTGGCGGCGCTGCAAGCCACGCTCGCCCACTACTTGCTGGGCGAAGCCGAGACCAGCGTTCCGGTCTGGCAGATGATCGCCGCGCGCCCGGACGCTCTGCGCGCGCGTGCGCGGCGGCTCGCGCGCGGCGTCGGCGACGCCGGCGTCGAGGCGTCGGAGTCGGCAGTCGGCGGCGGCTCGCTTCCCGGGCAGGTGCTGCCGAGTTTCGCGGTTCGGATCGCGGGCGGTGGCCAGTCGCTGGCCGCCCGGCTGCGCCGCGCGGACCCGCCGGTTATCGCCCGGGTGCGCGACGACGACGTGTGGCTTGACGTGCGCACGGTGCTGCCGCGTGACGAGCGACCGCTGCGGCGAGCCCTGCTCGACCTTCCGCGCTAGGCGGCGTCCAGGATCCCGCGCAGATAGGCGGCGTGCTGTGCAAGCGCGGCCTTGCGTCCGCCGCCGGTGCGGGCGTCCCGCGGCTCCCACTCGGTGGACAAGTAGCCGTCATAGCCGGCAATGCGGAGCACGCTCAGCATTTCGGCAATCGGAACCTCGCCCTGTCCGGCGAGGACGCTTTCCCATTCGCGCTCGTCATCGGTGCGGACGATGTCTTTCACGTGGACGTGGACGACGAACGGGCCGATGGCCGCCCAGGCCTCGGCAACGCTTTCGCCGGCGCGATGGGGATGTCCCAGGTCCCACACCACGGCAGCGCTGGGATGCGCGGTGGCGCGCACGATGCCGCCAACTCGGACGGCGGAATTGAATACGTCGTGGGTCTCCAGCGCTACGCGAACGCCATGCGGCTCGGCATATACCGCGGCCGCACGCAGGCCCTCGGCAACCCACGCATCCGCCTCTGCGGGCGGCGCGTCCGCACTTTGCGCGCCGCCGAACACGCGCACCACCGGCGCCCCCCACTCGCGCGCGAGCTCGATGAAACCGGCCGTCCGTTCGACTTCGGAGGCGCGCGGCGCCTCGGGTTGCGCCAGGCGGCAATCGCTGCCGACCACGCAGATCTCAAGACCGCTGTCTGCGACTACCTCGGCGATTCGGCGACGTTCGGCGGCCGGAAGGTCGGGCGTGAGCGGTTGCCCGGCGAGCATGCGGATCTCGAGGCCGTGACAGCCGATCTCACGGGCGACTCGCGCGTGCTCGTCAATCGTCCACTGGGACGCGGAGTAAGTCGTAACGGCCAGCCGCACGTGAGAGCACTCCCGACTCGACAACGCGGCAATCCTAGCGAACTAGCCTTGCGCAGGGGTGTGGTAGGTTTCGGCGCTCTGAAGCGTGGCGGTAGATGGCGGGCGTCGATCCTCAAGCGCCGCGCGTGCCGCGCGCCGACGCCCGCGTGCCAAACCTGATGTCGACCGCCCCCTCAACAGCCGGGCAACCCGTGCCGCAAATCTCGGTGGTTTTTCCGTGTCACAACGAGGCGGAGAACGTTGCCGCGGTCATTGCGGACGCCCGGCAGCACGTCGGGGCGCTCGGCGACGACTTCGAGCTGATCATCGTCGACGATGGATCGAGCGACGGCACGGCTGAACGAGCCCGCGAGGCGGCCGCGGGTGACGACCGCGTGCGGGTGGCACAACACCCCACCAACCTCGGTTATGGCCACGCGTTGCGCACGGGCTTTGCCGCCGCGCGCGCGCCGCTGATTTGCTACGTCGACGGTGACGGGCAGTTCTCGCTGGCGGAGTTGCCGAAACTGATAGAGGCGCTGGGAACCCACGGCTTCGTGCTCGGCTATCGCATCCAGCGGGCCGATCCGGCGCACCGAACGCTGAACGCGCGCCTGTGGGGGCTGGTCGTGCGGCTGGTGATGGGCTTCAACGTCCGCGACATCGATTGCGGCTTCAAGCTCTTTCGCCGCGAGGTGGTGCAGGACATCGAGTTCATCGCCGGACGCGGCGCGGTGATCTCGGCCGAACTCGTGGCTCGCGCCACGCATGCAGGCCACACCTACACGGAAGTCGGCGTGACCCACTATCCGCGCACCGCCGGCGAGCAGTCGGGCAACAGCCCACTGGTGGTGCTGAACTCCTTCGTGGACATCGCTCGGTTGCGATGGCGCCTGCGGTGACCTTGAGCGTGATCGTGCCGGCGTACAACGAGGCGCCCACGATTGCCGAAGCACTCCGGCGAGTCGCCGCCGTGGACGTCGATCTGGAAATCATCGTCGTCAACGACTGCTCCACCGATGGGACGGCAGCTGAGATCGAGGCTGCCGGCGTTTCCGGAATTCGGGTCATCAATCATCCGGAGAATCGCGGGAAGGGCGCCGCCGTGCGCTCGGGTCTGCGCGAGGCCCGCGGGGACGTGGTGGTCATCCACGACGGCGACCTCGAGTACGACCCGCAGGATTTCGTGGCCATGATCCAGCCGATCCTGCGCGGCGAGGCCCGCGTGGTCTACGGATACCGCCAGCTGACGTCGCAGTCGCGGCTCTACCGGCTCGGGAATCAATTCCTCACCCTGCTCACCAACCTGCTGTACGGCGCCTCGGTGCGCGACATGGAGACCTGCCACAAGATGTGGCGACGCGAGGTGCTGGAGGACGTCGCGCTGACCGCGGATTCGTTCGACCTCGAGGTCGAGCTCACGGCGCGTTTCCTCGGACGCAGAGAGTCCATCGTGCAGTTGCCGATTTCGTACGAGGCGCGGTCCGCCAAGAAGCTGCGCTGGTGGGTCGACGGCCCCGCCGCGGTCAGGGCGCTGCTGCGCTACCGCTTTCGTCGCTAGGCGCCTCGTCGGTCGGGGCGTCCGGCATGTGCTCGTCGGGCAGCGTGATCACAACCGGCGCTTCCTCGGCAGCGGGCGCCACCGGGGTGAGGTCCGGCGGCCGCGAGTCCCATTCGCGCGAGTCCGCGGGCGCGTGCTCGTGGATGAACTGCCCGCAGTTCTCGCAAAAGACCCGTCGATCTTCGACGAGATCGAAACACCGCGGGCAATAGACGTCGGACATCAGCCCACCTCCGGTCGCTCGATCACGCCGCCGCCAAGCACCTCGTCCCCCCGGTAGAACACGGCGGCCTGGCCCGGAGCCGGCGCCCAGGCGGGCTCGTCAAAGCGGACGATCATTTGCGATGGAGATTGCGGGTCGAGGCGCGCCGGCGACGCGCGGGCGTGGGAGCGAGTCTGCACGTCGGCCCGCGCCGGCGGCGTGCCGGCAGGACCCTTGATCCAGCGAACGTCGCGCACGGCAATGGAATCCACCATCGCCGCGGCGCGCGGGCCGACAACCAGGGCGTTCCGTTCGACATCAATGGCCGTCACGTAGCGGCGCCCCGCGCCCCCGCCGAGGGCAAGCCCCCTCCGCTGGCCAATGGTCGCGGTTTCGATGCCGCCGTGGCGCCCAACCTCGCGTCCGTCGAGCTCGACGATGGGGCCTTCGCCGCTGGTTCCTTCGCGCCGCACCACGGCGGCGTAGTCGCCGTCGGGAACAAAGCAGATTTCCTGACTGTCGGGCTTTGCCGCCACGGGCAAGTCGAACTCAGCGGCCATCCGGCGCACGTCCGGCTTTAGCAAGGCGCCCAGTGGCAGCCGGACACGCCGCAGCTGGTCCTCTCGCAGCGTGTGCAGCACGTACGACTGGTCCTTGGCCGCATCGCGGGCGCGCAGCAGGCGCCACGAGGCGCCGTTGGCGACACGCGCATAGTGGCCCGTGGCGACGAATTCGGCTCCCAGCTCATCCGCCTTGCGAATCAACTCGGGGAAGCGCACGCGGTCGTTGCACGTCACGCAAGGGTTTGGCGTCTCACCGCGCAAGTAGGCGCGGGACCAGGGGTGGATCACGGCTGCTTCGAACTCGGAGCGAAAGTTCAGCACATAGTGCGGCGCGCCCAGAATCTGGCAGACGTGCCGCGCGTCGTCGATGGTCCGCGGCGTGCAACACCCGCTTCGGACGTTTCGCTGGGTCTGGCTCGCGGGCCATTGATTGAACGTGACACCGATGACCTCGTGACCCGCCTGGGCGAGCAATGCGGCCGCGACGGAGCTGTCAACGCCCCCGCTCATTGCCACCAGCACCCGTGCCATCGCGTCCGACCTCAGCGCACCAAAGCTCGTTGAGGCTAGCAGCGCCGCACCGGCGAGGCGAAGACGCGGGGCTATGCCGCCGACCCAGCCACGACCTCGCCGGCGCGCACCACCAGCCGGGCGTGCCAGCGGCCGCCGGAGCGCGTGACGCCCTTGCAATCCGCCAGGGGCTCGGGTGACGGCGCCCATTCGAGGACCGCAAGGTCCGCGCAGGTCCCCGGTGCCAGACTCCCGATCTCATCGGCCATCCCAAGAATCCGCGCCGGTCCATCGGTGACGCGTGGCCAGATATCGGCTTCGGGCATGCCCGCCGCCCGCAGCTTGGACATCACCAACGGCAGGTCGTGCATCGGACACGCCCCCAGGTGCCGTCGCTGAATGTCCGTGGATATCGCATCCGGGGGGAACCCATCGGCCAGCGCGGCTTCGGCAATGTCGTAAACGAACGAGTTCTTCCCGTGTCCGGTGTCGAACAGGACGCCGCGGGCGCGCGCCTCGTGCACGCAGTCGAGGACCCGACCATCACCCACGATCCGGTCCGGGCCGTCGTGGTAGCAGTAAGTCAACATATCGCCGGGACGCAAGCGGTCCAACTGGTCGTCCAGCGGCCAATCGGAGTAGTAGCGCGAGCCATAGAGGATCGGACAGCCCACGGCCTCCGCCGCCGCAAGGCCGCGCGCCAGGACCTCGCGCGGATCGAGGTCTCCGGTGACCAGATAGTTCGTGGTGACCGCGATGCCCCAAACATGATGGCCGCCCTCGCGGACGGCGCGCGCGCACGCGTCCACATCGAGCTCGTCGAGCTTGGAGTAGCTCGGGTGCGGCGCCGACTCGCCGGGCAACGCCAGGTGCATGGCGAGCTTGATCCGCAGCCGTGCCGCGTCGATGACGGTGTCTCGAAACACCGGCCAGTTGGCCGCCCCGGCGTCGCCCTGCGACAGGGCGGTCGTGGTGCCGCGAGCCAGCAGACAGCGATCGGGGTCCACGTCGTGCTTGGAGCCGCCCCAGCCGGTGTGGGCATGGAGGTCGATCAGCCCGGGCAGGACGATGCCGTTAGGAAACTCCAGCACGCGAGCGCCGGGCACCGCCGGCGCATCCGGGCGGTCAGTTTCGACGCCGACGATCCGATCACCGGCGACGGTCACGGCGCCCGGACCGTCGAGACCTGTGGCCGGGCACACGAGCCGCCCGGCGCGAATCACGAGCGACGGAGTTGCGGTGCTCAAGGAAATGTCATGCCCGTTGGCCCGGCGGAGAGGGTGGGATTCGAACCCACGTGACGCTCAACACGCCAAACCGTTTTCGAGACGGTCCCCTTCAACCACTCGGGCACCCCTCCGCTGGAGTCTAACCCAGGGAGGGAGCGCTTCCAGGCCGGCGTGGGGAGCCCTTCGACCGTGGTCGAACGGGCAGCTCGGACGACGCGACCGTCGAGCCGCGTGGCGTGGCACCGGAGATCGAGGGGCATGCTAGAGTCAGCCTCAATTCCGGGCGGATGATGCTTGCACCTCGCGTCCGGTGGAGGGCCCCGTGTCAGTCGCGGCAAGCCAGCCTAATCCCGCGGTCACCCTGCAGCGACCGGTGATCATCGTGCTCCTCGGTCTATTGGTGGTCGTGGCGCTGGTGACCACCTCGCCCATCGCCTATTGGTTGATGTACGCGTTGCTCAGCATTGTGGTGGTGTCCTATCTCTGGACGCGGCTGGCATCGCGCGGACTCACGATCCAACGCCACCTCCGCACGCAGTGGGCCACGGTTGGCGACACCATCGAGGAAGAGTTCGAGCTGCGCAGCCGCAGCCGCCTGCCCATCTTGATGCTCGAGGTCGAGGACTACTCCGAGCTCCCAGGCTATCGGGCATCGGTCGCCATCAGCCTCGGGAGCCGCGGGACGCGCCGCTGGCGCACGCACGGCGAGGCCGGCCGGCGCGGCATGTACAAACTCGGCCCGGCCGATATCTCGGTTGGCGACCCGTTCGGCCTGTTCACGGCCGAACGCCGGCTCGCCCAGGAAAACACCATCGTGGTCTACCCACCGATCTCGGTGATGCACGACGTGGCCGTCCCCGCGGGTTCGCTGGTGGGCGCCGCGCGATCGTCGCTGCGGACCCAACAAGTGACGACTGACGCGGGCGGATTGCGCGAATTCCGGCCCGGAGATCCGCTCAAGCGCATCCACTGGCCGTCCTCGGCGCGCCGCGACACGCTGCTGGTCAAGGAGTTCGATCTCGAGCCAACCGCCAGCCTGTGGGTGGCGCTCGATCTGGACGCCGCGGTGCAGGCGGGCCACGGCGACGAGTCCACCGAGGAATATGGCGTCAAGATCGTCTCGTCGCTCGCGTATCAGTTTGTGCGCGACGGCAAGTCCGTCGGCCTGCTGGCGGAGGGACGCGGCACCCGCTACATCATCGAGCCGCAGCGAGGCTTGCGGCAGCTCTGGCGCATCCTGGAGTCGCTGGCCATTGTGCAAGCGCGCGGCACCAGTCCCTTCGCCAACGTGCTCGCGAACGCGGCTCCCATCCTGGGCCGCGGGGTCAGCCTGGTCGCCATCTCGCCGTCCGCGGACCCGGCCTGGATCGGCAGCCTGACCCACCTGGCGCAGCGGGCCGTATATCCGATAGCGATCGGTGTGGATGCCGCCACATTCGACGACGCGCCCTCGAACGCGGGCCTCAGAGAGGGATCCGAAACCGCTGGGATCTCCTTCACACCCGTCACCCAAGGAGCGACCTTCTCGACCGTGCAGCCCGCCCGTCATGGAGGGCCCGCCGCGCGCGAGCAGCGACGGCCGACCGTTTCGCTCGCGTACCAATAGCCGCATGAGCGTCGCAGTCCAGACCGCCACGCGAGGCCGGTTCCCGACTCTGCCGGCCGGCTCGCTGCTGACGTTCGCGCTGCTGCTGGCCGCCACCCTTGCGCCCCTCGCCAGCATTCACTTCGTGGGCTGGGCCCCCGGAACGGCGGTGCTATTCGCCGTGGCGGTAATCGCCGTGCTGGCCGCGTGGTGGCTGTCGTCCCGCCGCATGTCGTCCGTCTGGATCGTGGCCATCGGCGTCGTGAGCGACCTGGCGGTGGCCTATGTGGTCGCCTCGGAGGCATTCCCCGGCCCCATCGACGGCGTGCGGAACTTCGCCGCCCTGTTTGGCGACACGGTGGAGTGGGTGCAACTCCGCCAGTCCGGGGCCCTGGGCGGCGAGCCGCCCCTCAACGCCGCGGCCAACGAGACCTGGGAGCTGTTGCGGGATCTCTACTTCAGGCTCGAGGGGTGGTTTCAATCGGCCTTCGCGTTTCAGGTCAGCCGCGACAACGTGGTGTTCCTGTTTTGGATGACCATGGCCGCCTGGGGCATGGGGTACTTCGGGGGCTGGATGGCGTTCCGACGTCGGAGCGCCCTCTGGGCCCTGACCCCCGGCATGCTGGCCCTGGGAATCAACGTCACCTACATCGGACCCGATTGGGTGCCGTTCGTCGTGTTCCTGACGGCGGCGCTGGCGCTCATCGTTCACCTGCGCACGACGTCCCTGGAGTCCAAATGGGCCACGTCGGGCACGACGTACACGCGCGGCCTGGGCAACACGGTGCTCGCGTGGGCCCTGGCCGTGATCGCATTGGTGGTGTTGCTGTCGGTGGCGTTGCCGCGGGCGGCCGGGAATCCCGTGGCGGAGGCGTTTTGGACCTATCTCGGCGACGGCTGGGGCAACGTGGAAACCGGCATTCAGCGCTTGTTTGGCGGGGTCTCGAACCCCGCCGGCGCGGCGCTTGCCGGACGCGAATCCATGGGACTGAGCGGCCCGCAACCATTCCAGCCCCGCGGCAGCATGATCATCGAGTCGACGTCGCCGAACTATTGGAAGGGGCAGACGTTCAACATCTACACGGGGCAGGGGTGGCGCAGCACGTATCGCGAGCTGGCGGAGCGCGACCCGAGCGCGCCTCTGGCGGAATCGTTTGGGCTCGAAGCTCGCATTCCGGTGCGGACCAACGTGGAGATGCTCGACTTCACCACGTCGGTGCTGTATTCGCCCGGCGACGTCATCCGCGTCAACCGTCGCTACCTCGCGCAGGTCGACGACTCCGGCGCGCCGATCGCCGACTACGCCTCGATCCGTGCCACACGCCGCGTGGGGCAGCGCCTGGTCTATTCGGTGGACTCGACGTTTTCCGGTGCGACGATCGGGCAGCTTCGCGGAGCGTCAACGGAATACCCGGAGTGGATCGGGCCCTATCTGGAGCTGCCGGAAATGCCGGAGCGCGTGCTGGCCCTGGCGCAGCGCTTCGCCGAGGCCGGCGAAACGGCCTTCGATCGGGTGCTCGCCATCGAATTTTTCATGCGGCGCTTTCCGTTTGCCGTGGACGCCCCGGCGCTTCCCGGCGATCGCGATGCCACCGACTTCTTCCTCACGGAATCGCGACGCGGATCGGCCGTGAACATCGCCTCGACCATGGCAGTGCTGGTGCGCGCCCTGGACATTCCCTCGCGTCTGGTCAACGGCTTCGTGGTCGGCGACTACGACCCGGCGACCAACCGCTACTTCGTCAATCCGGAGCACGCGCATACGTGGGTCGAGGTCTACTTCCCGGGATTCGGCTGGGTCGCGTTCGAGCCTTCCGGGTTCCGCTTGCCGGTCGAGCGCGAAACCGACGCCGCCGATGGCGGCATAGCCGTGGATTCCGTCGTCGGCGGACTTGGACCGACATTCGATGACCTGCTGGAGGATCTGGAGCTGATGGGGGGCGCCGCCGGAGGGGCGTTCTCGGCCGTCGAGCCCGACGAGGAGGGCGGCTTCGGCGAAGCGCTCGGCAACATCACCGGGGTCCTGGTCGGCATCCTCATGGTGCTGGGCGCGATTGCCCTGATCGTGCTGGTCACGTTCGGGGCCGTGTTCGCGCGCAATCGCCTGCAGCAGCCAAGCACGGGCGTACAGCGGGTCTACGCGCGGATGGTGAGCTACGCCCGCCGCGCTGGCTACAATGCCAGAGCGTCCGAGACGCCGCACGAGGTGTCGCGGCACCTGGGCGCATGGCTATTCCCCGACAGCGTGGCGGCCGGCGCTGACGGGGCGAGTCCTCCCGAGACCGTGGCCGTGGCGTACATGCGAGCCACCTATAGTCAGCACCGTGTGACGCGGGCAGAAAGGCGAGCCGTTGACGAAGCGTGGCGGGTCATCCGACAGCGACTCATCCGCCGCATCGTGCAACCCACGCGTTTTCTGCAGCGCTTCCAGCGCGCCTAGCCGCGAGACAGGTCTGTGGAAGCACTAGAGGTCGTCCGGGACATCGCCGTCGTGGTCCTGGGGGCCGTGGGTCTGCTGGCCGCGCTGATGCTGGCGATCACCGGATTGCTGCTGTGGCGCATGCTGGCGGCCATCCGCGCCGAGGTCACGCCCATCATCGACTCCGCGCGCGACACCGTGGACACCGTGCGGGCCACGGCCGAGACGGTTCAGGAAACCGTGGCGGCGAGCTCACGCACCACGTCGCGGGGCGTGCGAGTCGCCCGCCGCGCCCTCGGTCTCCTGCGCAGGCAGTGGCGCTAAGCCGTGGACATGGCCTGGATCATGCTCGGGGTCGCGCTTGGGTTCATCGTGGGCGGCGCCATCGGCACCGTGCTCGCCCCGCAGCGAGGCAACGAGTTGATCACGCAAGTCGGGGCCAGATTGCGCAAGGCCCGTGAAGCCGCCCAGCGCGCTTCCCAATCCGCCGAAGGCACGACCAAGCAGCGGCATGAGCAGTCGCGGCGTCGCCGCGGCCGGTCGCGCAGACGCCGCAGGCGCCGCCGCTGATGGACGGCTGGGAGATTGCCCGCAACGTCGCCATCATCCTCCTGGTCATCCAGGGCTGCCTGGTGTTCCTGGCGCTGTTCGTGGGCGGCGTGGTTGGGTCCATCGCCATCATCGAGACAACCGTGAAGATCAGGCAGGGGCTGCGCCGCACCGCGCGCTCGACGGAACGCGTGCAGGAGTCCGTGGACGACGCGGCACGCCAACGCGTCCTGCCGTCCATCCTCCAGGTCGAGCGGGTGCGCGCCGCTGTCGAAAGCTACGCAACCAGCCTGCAGGAAGAGCTTCGCCAAGCTCGGAATGGCACCGACACGCCATCCAAGGCGTGACCCGACGCCCCGGCATGCAATCCCGCAACCACCGCCGCAGCCCGTTCGGTCGAGAGAAGCTTGCGACCCGCACCATCGCTATTCGTGGCGCTCGACCCACGGACGGGCCGCGCTAATGCCGATGCTTCAGGTGCGCGGGCAACGCATCAACCTGGCAACCAGGGGCGTGCGCGGATCGGCCGTGCTGTTTCTCCACGGGCTCGGGCCCGGCGCGGCGGTGTGGGAGATGGTGACCCAGGGGTTTCCCGAGGATCGGCGCGCCCTAATGCTGGAGTTCCCGGGCTTCGGCGAAAGCCCAGCCGAGAGCTTCGCCGGCGACATCGAGCACGCCGCCACGCTGCTGCATCACGCGCTGCACCAGGCCAATCAGCTCGATCCGATTCCGATCGTGGCGCACGATTACGGCGGACTCGTCGCCCTGTGTTTCGCCGCGCGTTATCCCAGCCACGTCCAGCGCCTTGTCCTTGTGGGGTCCGGTGCGTTCGTGCGCGACGTGCACAGCCTCTGGACCGTGCACGAGCGGATCAAGATGCGCGGCTGGGATGCCGATGCCGCGAAGCGGTGGCTGACGCGCGGCCTGGTCGAAGACCTGGCCGACGAGCACCTGTCGTCAATGTGCGAGGCGGCGGCAACCACCGATGCCGACGTGGTCACGGGGTGTTTGCGCGCGATGATCGGCGCGGAATACCTGGAAGCGGCCCGCACGATCAGGGCGCCCATGCTCGTCTTGCGCGGCGACGCCGACCCCTTCGTGACCGAGGACGACGCGGCGATTCTCACCGCCCGCGCGACCAAGGCCACCCAAGCCAACATTTCGCACGCCGGCCATTGGCCGCACCTGGAGGCGCCGGACGAGTGTCGCGCGGCGATTCTGGACTTCGTCAACGCGAAATAGGCCGGCTTCGCGCGCGGGCGATGCTACGCTGCGCACCGCCGCTTTCCTCTCGCTCCTGATCGGCCAACCACCATGCGGATCGTCCGATACGCCCACGCTTCCGGCGCTTCCTACGGCTCACTCGAAGACGACGGCACCGTCCGCGCCATCGACGGGGACATCTTCGGGGACCACTCGGTCGGAGATGCCGTCGGTTCGGTCGACGACCTCGAATTGCTGGCGCCGGTGGAGCCGGGCAAGGCCATCGGGGTCGGCCTGAACTACATGGAACACATCATGGAGACCGTGGGCGAGAGCGGCGTGCCGAAGATGCCCATGCTGTTCATCAAGCCGACCTCGGCCGTCAGCGGTCCGGGGGATGACATCGTGCTGCCCCGAGCCGATGGCTTCCGCCACGCCATCAACGATCCCGCGCTCCAGGACGAGCCGTTCGGCGAGGTCCACTACGAGGCCGAGCTGGTGGTGGTGATGGGCAAGACGTGCCGCAACGTCGACGTCTCCGAGGCGCTCGACTACGTCCTCGGCTACACCTGCGGCAACGACGTGAGCGCCCGCAAGCTGCAATTCGCCGAAATGGCCATGGGCTGCATCCTGATGGGCAAGGGCTTGGATACCTTCGCGCCGCTGGGTCCCTGCATCGTGACGGACATCGACCCCAACAACCTGCGCATCCAGGCGCGCGTCAACGGCGAGACGAAGCAGGACAACAACACCTCGGACATGCTGTTCGACGTCGCGTCGCTCATCACCTATCTGGCCCAGGGCCTGACGCTGGAACCCGGCGACTGCATCTTCACGGGCACGCCCGAGGGCGTCGGTCCGGTCGCTGCCGGCGACACGGTCGAAATCGAGCTGGAGCACATCGGCGTGCTCAGCAATCCAGTGGTGGCCGCGTAGCGGAGACTGGATCGGGGCGCACCGTGCCAGGCGAGTTCGTCACGATTCCCTACGGCGCGGCGGAGTTGCGCTTTCAGGTCAACCACGACGCCGTGCTGGCCGGCGTTTTCACGCCGCACCCGGCTGAGCCTGCCCCCGACCCGGAGCGCGTCGTCCGCGAAGCGCTGGCGAACCCCGTGGACAGCCCGCGGCTGCGCATGGCGGCCCGCGACGCTCGCTCGGCGCTGATCCTCGTGGACGACATCACCCGCGAAACGCCGACAGATTTGCTCGTGCCGGCAATCCTCGAAGAGCTGCGCGCCGGGGGACTGCCCGACGACGCCGTGCAGGTGATGATTGCCCTGGGCACGCACCGCCCGATGACGCCTCACGAGGTTCGCGCCAAGCTGGGCGACGAGGTGCTCGCCCGGGTCGAGGTCACCCAGCATGACCACACGGTCGCCCCGTTGCGCGACCTGGGCACGACGCCCGACGGCACGCCGGTGCATGTGAACGCCGGGCTGTTCGAACGCGACCTGGTCATCGGCACCGGAGCGGTCGTCCCCCACCACATCGCCGGATTCTCGGCCGGAGCCAAGATCGTGCAGCCGGGCGTGTCGGGCGCCGCCACCACCGCCGCGACCCACATGTTCAGCGCCCGCGCCGTCGAGCCGCTGCTCGGGCAGGTAGTCACTCCCGTGCGCCGCGAGATGGAAACCATCGCCGAACGGTCCGGCATGCACCACGTCCTCAACGTCACGCTCAATAGCGACGGCCGGCTCGTCACGGCGCGCTTCGGAACCACGCGTGGCGCCTATCGGCGCGCCGTGGCGGACGCCCGTCGGATCTACGGCGTGCCCGCACCGAAGGGGCTCGATATCGTCGTCGCCGGCTCGCACCCCTGCGACATCGAGTTCTGGCAGGCGCACAAGAGCCTCTACCCCGCGGCCATGATGGTGCGACCGGGAGGAACGATCATCGTGGTGACCCCATGCCCCGAGGGCGTGGCCGTGATGCACTCGGAGATGCTGGACTACACGGCGTCGCCGGCCGACGCGCTCATCACCCGCTACGAAAAGGGCGAGTTCGACGACCCGGTGGCCGCATCGCTGGCAACCGCCTGGGCGCGCGTTCGCGAGCATGCGCGGATCATCCTGGTTTCGGACGGAGTGTCGCGGGAAGACGTCCGCGCCCTGGCGTTCGACCGGGCCGACACGGTGGAAGCGGCGCTCGACCTTGCCACCGCCGATTCCCGCGCCAACGCATCGGTGGGCGTGCTCACGCACGCGCCCGACACGCTTCCCCTCACGAACTAACCCATGTCGCAGTGGGCGATCATCGCCGACGACTTGACCGGCGCCCTGGACACGGCGCTGCAGTTTCGGAACGCCGGGCGTCGCACCCGGGTCTCCACCCGCGACGGCACATGGCCGCCGGACTCCCAGACGATGGCGATGAGCACCGCATCGCGACACCTCGGGGCGTCCGCGGCGTATGACGCGGTGCGCGGCGCCGTCGGCGCCGCCGCCCCCGGCGCGCTGATCTACAAGAAGACCGACTCGCTGCTCCGAGGAAACATCGCGGCGGAGCTCCAGGCGGCGCTCGACGGCACGGACGCTGCGACGCTGGTGTACACACCGGCGTTTCCCTCGGGGGGCCGGACCACCGAGTCAGGCACGTTGACGCTCTGGGGCACCCCGGTTTCCGAGGCGGATCCCGGTCGCGACCCGGTGACGCCGGCGCTGGAGTCGCATATCCCGACGCTGATTCAATCCACCTCGGCGTTGACGAGCCGGGTCATTCCCACGTCCGTCGTGCGATCGGGCGTGCCCGCGCTCGCCGACGCCCTGCGGGAAGCCCGCGACGCGGGGGTGAACGTGATCCTTCCCGACATCGCGGAGGACTCCGATCTCCAGTGTGTGGCGGCGGCCATGGACGCTGCCGATCTCCTTCGCGTCAGCGCTGGATCGGCGGGCCTGGCGGCGCCCCTCGCGCGGCTCGACGAAACTCCGCCCCAACCCGTTCCCGAGATGTCGCGCACGACGCGAACGCTCGCCATCATCGGGTCGCCGATGGAGCATACGCAGCAGCAGTTGGCCGAGGCGGCGGCCACGCTCGGGGTCAAGCCCATTCCGCTCCCGCAGCTGCCCGGCGCCTCCATCATGGCGGCGGCAACCGTGCGTGCGGGTTGGTCACTCGACCGCCCCGCCCTGGTGGATGCCGTCATCCCCGTCAAGCACCCATCGCCGGAAGCCCAGGCCGCGCAGCAGGCCCTCGTCACCCAATTCACGGGCACAATCTGGCGCGGCACGCGCCCGATCGGGCTGGTGCTCTCGGGCGGCGACACGGCGCGCGCCGCGTTTGCGGCGATCCCGGCGGAAGCCATCGAGCTCGCCGGCGAGATTGGGTGGGGCGTGCCCTACGGCGTGTTCACGTCGGGACGCGGCGAGGGGTGGCCGGTGGTCACCAAGGCCGGGGTGATGGGCGGGCCGACCGCGCTGGTCGACGCCCTGCGCGCGATTGGAACGCCGTAGCCGGCGATCCGCCGCTCGCTCGCGCACACGCCTCTTGGCCTGACTACACTTACCGCCGAGTGCCGTCGAGAGCGCACGTCAAAAGGAGCCCCGCATCCCCACCGCAACCGCCGACGCCGACCGACCGCTGCTCGCCATCACCATGGGCGACCCGACGGGAGTCGGGCCGGAGATCCTGATCAAGTCCCTTGCCAAGCCCGAGACCTACGACATCTGCCGACCGCTCGCCGTGGGCAGCGTTTCGGCAATCGAGCGCATGGCCGGCATCCTGGGATCGGACCTGGACGTGCGCGCCGTCGACCCGGAATCGGCGCGATATGTTCACGGCACGATCGAGGTCTACGATCCGTGGGGCGAGGACCTGAGCAACCTGCCCTTCAAGCAGGTGACGGTCGAGGGCGGACGATCCTCCGCCGAGGCGGTGATCGAAGCCGCCAAGCTGGTCATGGACGGTCGCGCGGCGGCCATCGTCACCGGACCGATCCACAAGGAAGCCATCAACCGCGCCGGCTATCACTACGCCGGCCACACCGAGTTATTGGCGGACCTGACCGAGACGCCGGGCACTCGCATGCTGCTGGTGGCGCCGACGCTGCGGGTGATCCACAACAGCACCCACGTCTCGCTGCGGGAGGCCATCGAGCGCGTGAAGAAGGACAACGTGCTGCACTGCATCCGGCTGCTGCACGAGTCGCTGCAGCTGCTCGGCTTCGAGCATCCGCGCATCGCCGTGAACGGGCTCAACCCCCACGCGGGCGAGGACCGGCTGTTCGGCGACGAGGACGTGGACGAGATTCTCCCCGCCATCGAAGCGGCGCGGGCGGAAGGCATGGACGTAACCGGACCCGAGCCGGGCGACACGGTCTACAACAAGGCCATCGACGGGCGCTTCGACGGCATCGTCGCCATGTATCACGACCAAGGCCACGTGGCGGTCAAGACCGCGGGGTTCTTTGACGGCATCAACGTGTCGGTGGGCATGCCGATCATCCGCACCAGCGTGGACCACGGCACCGCCTACGGCCGCGCCGGCGAAGGACGCGCGCGGGAAGACAGCCTGGACCACGCCATCAAGGTGGCGGCGCAGATGTCGCGCGCCAAGCTGGTGGCCGCCAGCGCCTGAGCCGCCGGGGAAAGACTCCGCGCCACCGTTCGTCATTCCGGCGGAAGCCGGAATCCAGGTCCGGCCCAACCTGGAGCCACGCAGGCTGATTGGGGCTGTGGCGGGTCTCAGTCCCGCCCGTTCAGCGTGTTGCGAACGTCTCTCGCGCGGAAACTGTGCGAACGACGCGCCCGAGGCTCCCCCGGGCCGAGCTACTCCGGTATGCTGATCAGACGCAACGGCCGGGGCCCTCGCAGGGCTCTAGTTCGTTGCGGTTATGTCAATCTATGGCAGATTCGTTGGCAGGAGTGAGTGCGTGGGTTCCGGCTTTCAAGCGGCGCAGGTCGTTCTGGCGATCATTGTGATCGTCATCGTGCTGCTGCAGGTGCGCAATGCCGGCGTGGGCTCGGCGCTCGGCGGCAGCGACAGCTCGTTCTTCGCCTCGCGGCGCGGCATCGACCGCGTACTGTTCAACTTCACCATCGGCATTTCGGTCCTATTCTTCTTGGTCTCCGTCCTCGCCGTCCGCTTCCAATAGCTCGTCGGGCGACACCAGCGCGTCCGGGCACCGATCCACGTAGGAGCAGCGACGGCAGACGCTCGCGTCCTCGTCTGCCTCTGGCGCGCGCCAAAAGGCTTCGAAGCGCTCATCCTGGATTCCCGCCGCAATGCTCGCGGCGCGCTCCCCAAACTCGCGGAGGTCTTCTCGGTCGTAACGCGCCTCCAGCCGCTGCACCGAGGGCGCATCGCCGATCACAAGCACGTCCACCCGAACGTCCGGAATGAAGTACGGCGACGGCAATTCACCGGGCCGAACCCGCGACCCGGCGCGAAACGCGGCGTAGCCGATCGCGTAACACTTGAGCTGCAGATCGCTATCGAGATAGGTGGCGTCATAGGGCCGGCGGGAGGTCTTGAAGTCGATGACCGTGCCGTTGTGGTCCACCAAATCCACCGTGCCGACAACGGGCCATGGCACGCTTGGGACCGTGAACCGAAAGCGATGTTCCACCAGATGCGGCACCAAGGCCGCGGCCGCTTCCGTCAGATAGTGGTCCAGGGCGCATCGACCGGACTCGTAGGCGTCCTCCCAGGCATCGTCGAAGTCGGCGGCGCCGGTTGGACCCGGCGCATGTCGCTCCCAGACTCGGTCGAAGACTTCCTGAGCCTCGGACAACGGCAAATCGCGGCGGGTACGCTTTTTCTCCCGGAAGTTGGCTTCCAGCGTCTCGTGGATGGCCTGGCCAACCAGCGAGGCCGGGGTGTATGGAGCATCGAGGCGATCGACGTAGCGGTGCCTGTACTGCAGCGGACAGGTCGCGTAGGTTCGCAACTTGGTAGGCGAGAGAAATCGGAGCGGGGGAGCCACGCGAAAGCCCACCGGCTGCGGTGCCGGATGCATCTGCCGCCTGAAGTCTAGCGGTCGCGCCGGATCATGACGCCCGCGCACGACCTGCAAGCCTCGGTCATCGTCGTGACCTGGAACGGACGCGAGCGGCTGGCCGAATCGCTGCCGGCCATCGTCGGCCAGCAGCACGTCCGGCACGAGGTGATTCTGGTCGACAATGGCTCAACCGACGGCACGGCGGAATGGGTGCGTGAATCTCACCCGTCGGTGCGCCTGGTGGAGCTCTCGGAAAACACCGGATTCGCGGCCGGCAACAATCGCGGCTTCGAGGCCGCCCGCGCACCGCTCGTCGCCACGATCAACAACGACGCGATTTCCGACCCGGACTGGCTCGCCGGCCTGGTGCGCGGCGCCGCGGCGCATCCGGACGCCGGCATGTTCGCCAGCCGCATGGTCTATCTGCACGATCCCGACGTCATCGACTCCGCCGGCATCAGCCTGGACCCGCTCGGCATCGCCTGGGACCGGGGCGCCGGGACGCCCGTGCGCGACGACGACGAGCGCATTGTCTTCGGAGCCAGCGCGGGGGCGGCGCTGTATCGACGCGAGCTGCTCGAGGCCACCGGCGGCTTCGACGAGCGCTTCTTCGCCTACCTGGAGGACGTCGACCTCGCCTGGCGCGCGCGCTGGCTCGGGTGGACCGCACACTACGTGCCGGCCGCGCGGGTTCGGCACAGGCACTCGGCCACCTGGGCCGAGGACTCGCCGCTCAAGACCTATCACCTCGGCCGCAACAAGGTGTGGCTGATCGCCAAGAACTACCCCCTCGGTCCGCTGCTCCGGTGGCTGCCGCTGATCCTGGCGTACGACGCCGCGTCGTTGCCGGTCACCGTCTGGCGGCAGCGCAGCCTGGCCGCCGTGCGCGGTCGCCTGGCGGGACTCGCGCGACTGACCGAGATCTGGAAGAGTCGCGCGCACATCGCATCGGCTCGGCGGGCGCCACGAGCAACTGCCGGCTCCGAGTCTGCTGAGCCGCGAAGCGCCGCCACCTGGTCCGAGTTGCGGGACGTGATGGAACCCCTGCGCTCGCCGCTGGCGATCTGGTGCCGCCACCGCCGGCTGCGCCGCGCCCTGCGCCAATAGCCTCTGCCATCCTCACCGAGCACCGAACCTGCGCGCCGCTGCTAGACTCCTGCCACCGGGGTGTGGCGCAGCCTGGTAGCGCACCTGAATGGGGTTCAGGAGGTCGCGAGTTCGAATCTCGCCGCCCCGACCAACGACCACCTGACATGGGATTTTCGGTTGTCATGTGGTCGGGAATCCGATTTCAAGTTATCCGATCCTCGGCCAGATAAGCACCCTGACGCCCCACGCTCAGAAGCCGCCGTGAGCGTGGGCCGTCGGGTCAGGCGTCATCGAGGCCCTCGCGGCCTAGCAGCACCTCGAGCGCCACGCCATCGGTCCCTAGCTCGTCGTCGGCGAAATGGCTCGCCGCTGATCGACGCCACATCGCAGCCGGTGGCAGTCACCACGATCACGCGTCCGATCTGTGCGTAGCAGCAATCGATACGAAGTTACCGATACACTAGAATCATCGATAGAGTCGGTACCTACGGGTACTGGCGTAACTGCGGTTCATCCCCGCGGTGGCGCAGACGCCCAGGGCGGAGCGACCGATGCAGCAGGCGTTGCCAAATGGCGGGCGACGCCATGCGCTGCTCGTCGGAGTCTTGGTCATTGGCACGCTGTGCGTGCTGTCCCTGTCGGTTGCGGCGCGGGCGGATTCCGATGCCGCCGCCACGCCCGATCCGACGTATGTCGAAACCTGCTCCAACGGCACGGTTGTTCCCGATACCACCGAGACCGACCTCATCACTGACTGCGCCTGGCTGTTGCAAGGGAAGGCGGACCTGGATGCGTCGGCGACGCTGAACTGGTCGGGTAGCACCGCCATCGCCGACTGGACGGGCGTCACGGTCGCGTCTGTCGTCGACGACGGCGTTGACCCTCCGACTGAGGCGCAGCGTGTCATAGAGCTTCGCCTTGCCAACCAAGGGCTTCGGGGCACAATCCCGCCGGAGCTGGGCCGCCTGACCAGCCTCAGGCGATTGAATCTAGCCATCAATCAACTGAGTGGACCCATCCCCGCGGAGTTGGGCCGCCTCACCAACCTCACGCATTCGTATCTCCACGCCAATCACCTGAGTGGAGCGATTCCCCCCGAGCTAGGCCGCCTCACCAACCTCACGACATTGGATCTCTTCGGAAACAGGTTGAGTGGGCCAATCCCGGCGGAGCTCGGCAGCCTCACCAACTTGACTTACCTGCAACTCGGGAGCAACCAGCTGACCGGGCCGATCCCCGCGGTGTTGGGCGGCCTCACCAACCTCACGGCGCTGTATCTCGAGGAGAACCAGTTGACCGGGCCCATCCCCGCGGAGTTGGGCGGCCTCACCGATCTCGGGGACCTGCGGCTCCATGGCAACCAGCTGACCGGGCCGATCCCCGCGGAGTTTGGTCGCCTCACCAACCTCACGCATTTGTATCTCCACGACAATCAATTGAGTGGGGCGATTCCGCCCGAGTTGGGCCGCCTCACAAATCTCATGCATATGTATCTTGGCGCCAACGAGCTCACCGGGCCAATCCCCGAGGAGTTGGGCAGCCTCACAAAATTCTTGTATCTCTATCTCAACGACAACCAGCTGACCGGGCCCATCCCCGCGGTGTTGGGCAACCTCACCGACCTCGTGGACTTGCGACTCCATGGCAACCAGCTGACCGGGCCGATCCCCGCGGAGCTGGGCCGCCTCACCAACCTTAGGTATTTGTATTTCCACGCCAATCAACTGAGTGGGGCGATTCCGTCGTGGTTGGGCAACCTGACCAAGCTCAGGGTCCTGTGGCTCGATCGCAACCGACTGACCGGGCCCATCCCCGTGGTGTTGGGCGGCCTCACCGACCTTTCGGAGTTGTATCTATACGACAATCAGCTGACCGGGCCGATCCCCGCAGAGTTGGGTCGCCTGACCAACCTTGCGAATCTGCGGCTGCACGACAATCAGCTGACCAGTCCCATCCCTGCGGAGTTGGGCCGCCTGACCCACCTGCGGGAACTCACGCTGGCCACCAACGAACTGAGCGGAACCATCCCCAGGCCGTTGGGCCAGCTCGCGAACCTGCACGTCCTACAGCTCCACGCCAACCAACTGACCGGGCCAATCCCCGCGGGGTTGGGCAGCCTCGCCAACCTGACGGTCCTGCGACTCGATCACAACCAGCTGACCGGGCCAATCCCCGCGCAGTTGGGCCGCCTCACCAACCTCTCGGAATTGGATCTTTCCGACAATCAACTGCGTGGGTCGATTCCGCCGGAGCTGGGCAATCTGACCAACCTGACGGTCCTGATACTCGATTACAACCAGCTGACCGGGCCAATCCCCGCGGAGTTTGCCACCCTGACCAACCTCACGGATTTGGTTCTACACGACAATCAACTGAGCGGGGCGATTCCGCCGCGGCTGGGCCGCCTTGCCAACCTCAACGCGCTGAATCTCGCCGGCAACCAGTTCAGCGGCGAAGTCCCGCGGGAGCTGGGCAATCTGACCAACCTGACGGTCCTGCAACTCAATCGCAACCAGTTGACCGGGAAAATCCCCGCGGAGTTGGGCCGCCTGTCCAACCTCACGAATATGGATCTATATGACAATCAACTGAGGGGGACGATCCCGCCCGAGCTGGGACGTCTCGCCAACCTCGACACGTTGCATCTCGGTGGCAACCAGTTTCACGGCAAGATTCCATCGGAGTTTGGCCGCCTCGCGAACCTTGACTTGCTGTCGCTCGCCAACAACCGGCTCAGCGGTGAGATCCCGCGCGAGCTGGGCAATCTGACCAACTTGAGATTCCTGCGACTCGATTTCAACCAGCTCACCGGGCCAATCCCCGCGGAGCTGGGCCGCCTGACCAACCTGTGGGAACTCTCGCTGGCCGTAAACCAGTTGAGCGGGACTATCCCGAGGCAGTTGGGCCAACTCGCGAACCTGCTTTTTCTGCGGCTCAACGTCAACCAGCTCACCGGACCACTCCCCGCGGAGTTGGGCCGCCTCACCAGCCTGAGGGCCGTGCGACTCGATAGCAACCAGTTGACCGGGCCAATGCCCGCGGAGTTGGGTGGCCTCACCAACCTCACGCTCTTGCATCTACACGACAACCAACTGACCGGGCCGATCCCCACGGAGTTCGGCCGCCTCACCAGCCTCTGGCGATTGAGCCTATTCGGCAACCAGCTGACCGGGCCCATCCCCGCGGAGTTTGGCAATCTGACCAACCTCCAGGAGCTCACGCTGGCCCGAAACCAGTTGAGCGGCTCCATTCCGGGCGCGCTGGGTCAACTGACGAAACTGACGCAGTTGAACCTGGCCTACAACGAGTTGACCGGGAACATCCCCGGCCAGTTGAGCAGCCTCGCCGATCTGAGGGGGCTCAACTTGGCCTGCAACATGCTGATGGGCAACATTCCGGCCAGCTTGGGCAGCATCACGTCGCTAGAACAACTGCTCGTTAACGGCCAGCAGATCAGTCAAGGCATCCCGGCCGCGCTAGCGAATAGGCCCGAGTTGACCATCAACGTCTCGGCGTATTGCTGGGCGTCGGCGCCGCAGGATGTCCACGTCGTCAGAGGTGACAAGCAGCTCACCGTGACCTGGGCGGCGCCAGCGGACGACGGGGCACCGGCGAGGGCGACCGATGTGGCGATCAGGGCGTACAACCTGCGCTATGGGAGTCCCAGAACGGAAAAGGCGAATGTCTGGACGGCGGCTGACGATGGCGCCTTGACGACCACAATCACCGGCCTCGCGAACGGCACTGAGTATTGGGTGCAAGTGCAGGCGGTCAACGACGCCGGCGGCGGCGACTGGTCGGAGAGCGTGACCGCCACGCCACGTAGACCCAGCGCGCCATCTCCACCCCCGCCATCGCCACCGTCGCCCCCGCCATCGCCATCGCCACCGTCGCCCCCACCGACCTCACCGCCGCCGTCGGCACCGCCGGCACCGTCGCCGCCCCAGCCGATCGTTGGCTCGACCCCGGCCGCAACGGTTCGGGAAGTGTCCGCCGGTGTCGTGGTGATCGAACGCCACGATCAACCGGGCGTGGCAATCCAGGTTGGCGTCGGGCGAATCTCCCGGGACGGCCGGACCATCAGCGTCACCGGATTCGTCCGCGATGCCAGTCTCGGGCAGACCTACGCCGTGGTGCGGCGCGAGTTCGACGGCCAGGTCGTGCGCCGCTGGATACCGCCCTATAGCCCCCTCGTATACCAGGTTCCCTGGCCCATCGTGAATTCGCAGTACACCTTCCCGGTGGGGGTGATCTCGGCGATCCCCCTGGACGACCTGCACCCACCGCCGAACATGCTCATGCGCCGCTTCGACGGTGGGGACGATCGCATCTTGGCCTTCGACTCGCGGCTGGGGCAGTGGCGACACGTGCCGGACATCCCCACGTTCCAGGCGCTGGGCTTCTTCTGGTGCGACGTCACAGCGGCCGACGCGGCCTTCTTCGAGCGCATCATCATCGGGCCAGCGCACCCGGCCACCGATCGGCCCGCCCGGAGCGACTACCCCAACTGCTCGACGGGGTGAGTGGCGTCGGCCACTTCAAGCAGCCACGGGTCCGCGGGGGACCGTTTTGGGGGTCTCGGCGGCATGATGCGCGACCGGACGGTTCCCAATTCACCTGCGTTCAGGTGACAACGGATGCCGAATCGTCGACCTGAATGAGGTTCAGGAGGTCGCGAGTTCGAATCTCGCCGCCCCGACCACCGACCGCCTGACACCGCGCCCGCGCCCCGACCGCCGCGCCGAGCCACGCGGTTGACTTCGGTACCGGCGGCACTCTCACGGGTTCCCAGGATGCGCCCGGTGAGATTTCGACCGGGAGACCGAGCACGAAGGCTCTGACCTAGGCCGGCGTCGAGAGCCCGCCGGCGCTCGGCTTTTTCAGTCTGATCCATTCGCCTGGCCTCGATGGCCTATTGGCTCTACCGATGACATATTCCTGCGAAATTTCATCTCTACCGTCATCAGCGTGACGAACGTTTCACGAAGGGAGCGACGCGATGCGCTTCAGGGAGCTGATGACGAAGTCGATCCCGGCCGGAGCGATCCTGGGCGCCCTGCTCGGCGCTGGGGTTCTGATCGGCTGTGGTGAGACCGGCGCCGCCAGCGGCCCGGCCACCGGCGGTGCAACCGCAGGTCAAGTGGCCAGCGGGCAAGCGGGCGGCGAATCCGTCGGCGAGCACGGCGCGGGAGGCGAACGGGGCGGCAGCGAAGGCGGTGCAGCCGGCGGTGAGGAAGGCAGCGGCGCAAACACGCTTGCGCCCGATGAGACCTTCGACGCCGTCCGCGGCGGCGCTCGGCTGATCCTGACGTACGACGCTGCAAGCAATGCCTTCACGGGCACGGTCGAAAACACGACCGGCAATGTCCTGGACCAGGTGCGGATCGAAGTGCACCTGTCCACCGGCGCCGAGCTGGGCCCGACGACTCCGATCAACCTGGCGCCGGGCGAGGTGGCGGCGGTCAACCTGCCGTCGACGCCGGAATCGTTCACCGGCTGGGTGGCGCACGCCGAGGTCGGCGGTGGAGCCGAGGGCGGCCCTACAGGCGGTGAAGGCTCGGGTGAAGGCGGTGCGGAAGGCGCCGGCGGCGAGGGACACGGTCCCGGCGGCGAGGGCGGCGCCGGCAACGAAGCGGCCATGGAAGCCGCCATGTCGAGCCCGATCACGCCGCTCGATCAGCCATGGAGCGGCGTTCTCGGCGGGCTGGCGGTTTCCGCCCGGTACGACGCGGCGACCCAGTCGGTCCAGGCCACGGTGCAGAACACGACTTCGCAGGTCCTGTGCTACGTGCAGGCGGAGCCGCACCTGAAGCGGGGAACAACGACCGTTGGCGAGCTTGGTCCCGACGTGCTCGGGCATCTGAGCCCCGGTCAGCAGGCGAGATCCAGCGTGTCGGTGGCCAGCGAACCAAGCCTCGCGGGAGTCGCCTTCGACGGCTACGTGGTTCACCTCGAGGTGTTCGACTGCGGCGGCGCCGGCCCGGTGCCCCACACCGGAGGCGAAGGCGCTGAGGGCGCCGGTGGCGAGGGTCACGGTCCCGGCGGCGAGGGCGATGGTGAAGGCGCCGGTGGCGAGGGCGGTGGCGAAGAAGGCAGCGGGGCCAATACCCTGACGCCGGATCAGACCTTCGACCAAGTTCGCGGCGGTGCGCGGCTGATCCTGAGCTACGACGCGGCCAGCAATGCCTTCACGGGCACGGTCGAGAACACGACCGGCAACGTCTTGAGCCGAGTGAGGATCGAAGTGCACCTGTCCAACGGCGCCGAGCTGGGTCCGACGACCCCGATCGACCTGGCCCCGGGACAAGTGGCGACGGTCAACCTGCCGTCAACGCCGGGACCGTTCACCGGCTGGATTGCCCACGCCGAGGTTGGCGGCGCAAGCGAGGGCGGGCGGCAGGCGGGCGGCACGGGCGCCGAGGTCGGGGGCGAGCACGGTGGCCGCGGCGAGTCCGGTGGCGAGCACGGCTCGGGCGGCGAAGGGCGCAGCGGCGGCTAGCGCCCAGTGGAGTCAGTCCCCGGACGACGCCGAAGTCCGAAAGGGTCTGCGGGAACGGCCCGTAGCTCCGAAGATGGACGCGGGGGGGGGGGGGGGGGGCGGGGGGGGGGGGGGGGGGGGTGGGGGGGGGGGGGCGGGGGGGGGGGGGGGGGGTGGGGGGGGGGGGGGGGGGGGGG
>JAPPNP010000015.1 GCA_028873795.1 Chloroflexota bacterium | reverse complement strand
GCATCAACACCGTCACCCTGGTGAACAACAACAGCTCCGGCAACCAGGGATCGCCCGGATTCGATCGCGCCTACGGCGGGCAACAGTCCGAGCAGGGGCACGAGCTCTGAACCTACAACGACGTCAACTTCGCCACCGTGGCCGAGTCCATGGGAGCTCTGGGATTGCGCATCGAGAACCCCGCCGACATCCCCGGCGCGCTCGATACTGCCTTCACTTCCGGGCGACCGACAGTGATTGACGTGGTGAGCGACATCGACGCCTTCGCGCCATTGGCAGTGATCACCGAGTCCGCACACGGCTGACCCGCCGGTGGTCCCGGCCTTACACCAACGCTGACCAGCATTCGGCACCTGCGAGCACCTGTTCGCGCCACTTCGCGCCACTCTGCGCGTCACCGCCCTCGCACTCCCGTGTCAGGCTACATGGAAGAAACGCCCATCGGTCCCGGGTTCAGCAGCGAGGTCGAGGCGTTCCTGTCCGACTCCGGCATCGGGGAGTGTTGTCAAATGTCAAATTATGACCCTCCAGTATCTAACTGACTCAATGGGTTACTGTGCCGATCGGCGTCAATCCATCGCGCCGAACAACACGTACAGGTTTGAGCGTGTAATTTGCGCGTGTCATAACCTCTTCGGGCATCACAGACTCTGCATCAGTTCGGACATGACAACCTGGAACCGCGCACGGATCGCGTTCTCGCCCGGATGGTGGCCGTCGGCAACGATTCTCCGCCCGGCGATCCAGACCTCCCTGAGCGCCGAGCCGGCATTGGTGAAGACCCAGGCGTCGAGCAACGTGTCGGGGCGGTGCGCCGCCAGCGTCGGATGATCCGGATCGAGAACGAGGAAGTCGGCCACTCGTCCTTCAACGAGCGCACCGCAGGGCTGTCCCATCGAACGGCTTCCGCCAGCGGCGGCGCCGAGCCAGAGCGCCGCGCCCAGAGACAGGGGCGATGCCGCCGCATCTTCGGAGCATGGCGGCGCTGCGTTGTACGCCACCAGCCGGCGTCTCAGGACCAAGCGCTGGACATATTCCAGCCAGCGCAACTCCTCCCGCGGATCGAGCGATACATTGCTGTCGCTGCCGATGCCGAATGTGCCTCCCAGCGCCAGCCACTCCGGCAGGGCGAACACGCCATCGCCGAGATTGGCTTCGGTGGTCGGGCACCAGCCGGCGATCGCGCCGGAGGCGGCGGCGCGCTTGCTCTCGTCGGCCGTCATATGAGTGGCGTGAACCAGCGTCCAGCGATGGTCCACTGGAGCACCATCGAGTAGCCACTCGACCGGCCGTCGGCCGGACCAGGCGAGGCACTCGGCGACTTCCCGTTCCTGCTCGGCGATGTGGATGTGAACCGGTCCTTCCGGGCATATGGCGTCATAGGCCGCGAGTGCGTCTGCCATATTCGCCGGCAAGACCGCGCGCAGGCTGTGGAGAGCTGCGCCTGCGGTTTGCATGGACGAGGTTCCGACCAGCGCAGCAATCATTCCGGCCCATTCGTCCGTCTCCAACTGAAATCGCTGCTGGGCGCCAGCGAGCGGGGCCCCGCCAAAACCGCCTTCCCGGTAGAGCACCGGCAGCAGCGTCAGGCGGATGCCGGCTGCAGCCGCGCCTGCCGCGACACGCCGGGCCAACTCCGCGACATCGCCGTAGCGGCCGCCCCCTGGCGGGTTGTGGAGGTAGTGGAACTCCGCCACGCCGGTATAGCCGGCCTTCACCATCTCGACGTACAGATGTGCGGCAATTGCCTCGACCTGCTCCGGCGTCAGGCGGCTCACGAAACTGTACATGGTCTGGCGTCACGACCAGAAATCGGCCCCTGCAGAGCCTCCGCCCCGTTCGGTGAGCCCAGCCATCGCGCGTTGGAAGGCGTGGCTGTGCAGGTTCGTCATGCCGGGGATCACCACGCCCGGAAGGCGTGCATGGCCGGCGGCGGGCGCGCCGGATTCGATCCGGCGGATCTTTCCCGCGTCGTCCAGATGCAGCAGGACCTGCTCCGCCCAACCGCCCGGCAGCAGGCAGAGCGGGCACCAGAGCCGGGTTGCGGTGCCGGTCACGGCCGCATCGCGGCTGCGCGCCCGCCGAATGGGGCAGCATTTTCCATTGCCCGGCAATACACTCCCGCGAAATACCGCACCGCAAGGGATCGGGAGGACCGACCATGAGCGCCTGGGACAGCCTGTGGACCAATGCCCGGATCGCTACCATGGCGCCGGCCGGCGAAGACCCTTACGGCGCTGTGGCGGACGGCGCGATCGCCGTGGCCGACGGAGTGATCGACTGGGTCGGTCCGGCGGCGGAGTTGGACCGGTCGCAGGCCGAGGGCGTGCCGGTGCACGACGCCGGCCGTTCGTGGATCACGCCGGGGCTGATCGACTGTCACACCCATGTCGTCTATGGCGGCAACCGGGCGGCTGAATTCGAGCAACGGCTGAACGGCGCGACGTACGAAGAGATTGCCAGGGCCGGCGGCGGCATCGTGTCCACCGTGCGGGCGACCAGGCAGGCCTCGGTCGACGCGCTGGTCGAGAGCGCCTTGCCACGCGTCCGCTCGCTCCTCCGGGAGGGCGTGACGACCATCGAGATCAAGTCGGGCTACGGCCTCGACACGGCAACCGAGCGCCGAATGCTGCAGGCCGCCCGGCGCCTCCCTGACCATCTGCCGGTCGATGTCGCGACGACCTTCCTTGGCGCCCACGCCCTGCCGCCGGAGTATGCCGGCAACGCGGACGGCTATATCGATCTGGTGTGCGGCGAGATGGTTCCGGTGGTTGCCGAGGCCGGCGAGGCCGACGCTGTGGACGCATTCTGCGAGTCCATCGGCTTTACACGCGCGCAGACGGAGCGGGTCTTCCGGGCGGCGCACGATCATGGCCTGCCGGTCAAGCTGCATGCCGAACAACTGAGCGACCTCGGCGGTGCGGCGCTGGTGGCGGAATACGATGGCCTGTCGGCCGATCATCTGGAATATGTCGGCGAGGAGGGCGTGCGCGCCTTGGCGCGTGCCGGAACTGTGGGGGTCGTGCTGCCCGGCGCCTTCTACTTCCTTCGCGAGACGCAACTGCCGCCGATCGACCTGTTTCGCCGGCACGGCGTCCCCATCGCGCTGGCGACCGACTGCAATCCGGGCAGCTCGCCCGTCACCTCGCTGCTCCTGACGATGAACATGGCCTGCACCCTGTTCCGCATGACCCCGGCGGAGGCGCTGGCCGGGGTGACTCGCGACGCAGCGCGCGCGCTTGGACTTCAGGACCGGATCGGAACGCTGGAAGCGGGCAAGGCAGCCGACTTCGCCTTGTGGGACATCGGCAGCCCCGGCGAACTGGCCTATCCCGCCGGCTTCAACCCATGCCAGGCGGTCGTGAAGAACGGCGTGCTCGTCGCGGACAACGGCCTCTCCGATAGCGCATAGCCGGCTCACTGGGCGTTCTCCCGCGCCCAGGTGAGCGCCGCCTCCAGCATCGCGCGAAGGGCGGGCCGAACCTCCGCGGCCTTGTCAGTCTCATAATTCCACGGCGGCGTTTCCCCGCAGTAGGTCGCCACGGAGAGTTCAAGCTGAAAGGAATGGATGCGGTTGTCCGGGTCGCCGTACTGGCGCGTGATGAAGCCGCCGGTGAAGCGGGCGTCAACGGCGAGCCGTTCTTGGCCATAGCTGCCCAGAGCCTCGGCCAGTCGCAGCCGCAGGCCGGGGTGGCACGCGCCGCCGTGCGCGGTGCCCAGATTGAAGTCCGGCAACTTGCCCTCGAACAGCCGCGGCACCTCCGACAGGATCGAATGGCAGTCGAACAGGATGGCGATGCCGTGCTTGCGGCGGATCAACGCCAATTCCCGTTCGAGCCGCTGGTGGTAAGGCAGCCAGCAAGTCCGCAAACGGTCCGCACGCTCTTCGTCGTCCGGTTCCGCACCGGGATGGTAGAGCGGATTGCCGGCGAAATCCTGCTGCGGAAGCAGGCCAGTCGACGGCCGACCGGGATAAAGCGGCGCGTCGTCCGGCGGCCGGTTCAGGTCCACGACATAGCGCGACCAGACCGCCTGCAGGGTCGGGATGCCAAGTTCGTTGGCGAAATCGTAGAGCCGGTCAAGATGCCAGTCGGTATCCGGCCGCATCAGCGCCCGCTCGGTCATCCGTGCTTCCACTGCCGCCGGGATGGCGGTCCCCACGTGGGGAATGCTCATCAGCAGCGGCGCAGCTCCCGGAGCGAACCTGTATGGCGTGAAGCGGTCGGCGGCCATTGCGGAGTCCTGCTCTGCCTGCTCTGGCGGCGCGAGCCGCCGATCTCGCGGTCCGGCCAATGCCAAACGACACAACCTTTGACTTGTATGTACAACTCGGTCTAAAGTTGTATATATAACTTGGTTTCCGCTGGCAAGACGGGCCTTCGGCATCGGACAGGCGGGGTGGAGCCGTGGTGAATGCGTTGCTCTCCATGACCGGCATCTCGGTACGCCCCGGCGGCGGCGAGACCGCGCGCGAGTACCAGGCCGTCATCGGTACCTGCCCGGAGTTGGCTGGATGAGCGAACCCGCTCCCACGCTGCCCGCCGACGATACCGGCTCGACGCCGCTCTACCAGCAGGTCAAGGACTATGTCCGCCGCTCGATCCTGACCGGGGACTGGCCGGTCGATCATCGCATCCCATCGGAGAGCGAACTGGTCCGGCTGTCCGGCGCCAGCCGGATGACCGTGCACCGCGCCCTGCGTGAACTGAAGGACGACGGCTGGCTGCGCCGGGTCCAGGGGCAGGGGACATTCGTGGCCGACCGCCGCACCCGCCTCGACCTGCTGGAAATCCGCAACATCGCCGACGTCATCCGCAGCCGAGGCAGCTATAGCTGCGACGTCGTCCTGCATGAGCGCCGCCTGCCGACGGCAGACATCGCCGAAGAACTGGAGGCGGAGCCGGGCGCGGACCTGTTCCACAGCCGGCTGGTCCACTGCCTCGACGGCGCGCCGTTCCAGCTGGAGGACCGCTGGGTCAATCCGGCGGCGGCGCCGGATTACCTTAGTGTCGATCTCACGCGGCAGACCCCCAACGAATACCTGATGCGTGCCGCACCCTTGAGCGAGGTCGAACACCGGCTCGAAGCCGTGCTGCCCGGCACGGTGGAACGGGAATTGCTCGGCATCGACCGGCATCAGCCCTGCCTGCTGTTGCACCGGCGCACTTGGTCCGGCGGCCGGGTCGCCTCGCGCGCCTGGCTGACCCATCCCGGCGACCGCTTCTACCTGGCGACCCGCTTCGCCCACGATGCCGGTCTGCCACGGTCCCCCAAACCGGAGCATATGCCGTGACCGACCGGCCGGCCGGGAACATCCGCCTCGACAACACGCGCGAGATCCGGGCCCCCCACGGCGACCAGTTGAGCTGCAAGAGCTGGCTGACCGAAGCGCCGATGCGCATGCTGATGAACAATCTGGACGCTGAGGTCGCCGAGAAACCGCAGGAGCTGGTGGTCTATGGCGGCATCGGCCGGGCGGCACGCAACTGGGAGAGCTACGACCGGATCGTCGCGGCCTTGCGGGTGCTGGAGGACGACGAGACGTTGCTGGTCCAGTCGGGCAAGCCGGTCGGCGTCTTTCGCACCCATGCCGACGCGCCCCGCGTGCTGATCGCCAATTCGAACATCGTGCCGCATTGGGCGACGCTCGAGAAATTCAACGAGCTCGACCGCGCCGGCCTGATGATGTTCGGCCAGATGACGGCCGGTTCCTGGATCTACATCGGCAGCCAGGGCATCGTTCAGGGCACTTACGAGACATTCGTCGAGGTCGGCCGGCAGCATTACGGCGGCGACCTTTCGGGCCGCTGGATACTGACCGGCGGCCTGGGCGGCATGGGCGGCGCGCAACCGATGGCGGCGACCATGGCCGGCGCCTCCCTGCTCTCGGTCGAGTGCCAGCCGAGCCGGATCGAGATGCGGCTGAAGACCGGCTATCTCGACCGGCAGACGACCGATCTGGATGAGGCGCTGGCAATGATCGACGACGCCTGCGGGCGGAAGCAGGCCGTCTCGGTCGGCCTGCTCGGCAATGCCGCCGACGTCTATCCAGAGCTAGTGAGGCGCGGCGTGCGGCCCGACGTCGTGACCGACCAGACCAGCGCCCACGATCCGCTGAACGGCTATCTGCCGGCGGGCTGGTCGCTCGCCGAATGGGAGGAGCGGCGCGAGCGAGATCCCGACGGCACGATGCAGGCCGCCAAGCAGTCCATGGCAGTCCAGGTCCGCGCCATGCTCGATTTCTGGGCGCGGGACGTGCCGACCCTCGATTACGGCAACAATATCCGCCAGATGGCGCAGGAGATGGGCGTCGACAACGCCTTCGACTTTCCCGGTTTCGTGCCCGCCTATATCCGCCCGCTCTTCTGCCGGGGCGTCGGGCCGTTCCGCTGGGCGGCGCTGTCCGGCGATCCGGAGGACATCTACAGGACCGACGAAAAGGTCAAGGAGCTGATGCCGGACAATCCGCATCTGCACAACTGGCTGGACATGGCGCGTCGGCGCATCCGCTTCCAGGGCCTGCCGTCGCGCATCTGCTGGGTCGGCTTGGGCGATCGCCACCGCCTCGGGGTCGCCTTCAACGAGATGGTCGCAAAGGGCGAATTGCGGGCGCCGGTGGTGATCGGCCGGGACCATCTGGACAGCGGATCGGTCGCCAGCCCGAACCGCGAGACCGAAGGCATGATCGACGGCTCCGACGCGATCTCCGACTGGCCCATGCTCAACGCGATGCTCAACACGGCGTCGGGCGCGACCTGGGTCAGCCTGCACCATGGCGGCGGTGTCGGCATAGGCTTTTCCCAGCATGCCGGCATGGTGCTCGTGTGCGACGGCACTGACGAAGCAGCAGCGCGTATCGGCCGGGTGCTGTGGAACGACCCGGCAAGCGGCGTCATGCGCCACGCCGACGCCGGCTACGAGGAGGCCATCGCCTGCGCGCGCGAGCACAGGCTGAACCTGCCCTTCCTTGGCGAGTGAGAGGACCAACCTGCCGATGCGCCCGCTCAGCAGCGACGACAAGACACCGTCTGGCCGTTCCGGCGTGACAACCGTCGTTTCTCAAGCGCCGACCGACATAGCGCGTTTCAACCGACACGGCACTGGATCATGACGGTTCTCGTGGAATCCCGCGCCGATATTACCCTGGAGGCCGCTCGGCGGGTGGCCTGGGACGGCGAAGGCGTCCAACTCGGCGCAAGGGCGCTTGCGGCGATGCGGCAGGGGCGGCACCGGCTGGAACGCATTCTCGAGCATGATCCGGAGATCACGATCTATGGCGTGACGACGGGTGTCGGCCACTATGCGAGGAAGAAGCTCTCGCCCGAGGAACGCGAACAGTGGGCCAACATTTCGCTGGCGCGCATTGCCACGTCCTGGGGCGATCCCCTGCCCGAGCGTGTCGTACGCGCAATCGTCCTGGCCCGGTTGACCAACTTCGTGGAGGGCCATGCCGCAGTATCACCCGACATCGCCCAGGGCGTCGCCGCCATGCTGGCCGGGGACAGGTTGCCGGCGGTCCCGCTGCAGGGACAGGGTGGAGCCGGCGAGATCCTTTCGCTGAGCCACCTGTTCAGCGGTCTTGCGACAAGGATGCAACCGGCGGCCAAGGACGTGCTGTGCCTGATCAACGGGTCACCGTCAGCCACGGGGCTTGTCACGGATGCGGCACTTGTCGCCGACCGGCGGCTCGATCTGGCGGCACGGGTCTTTGCACTCTCCTTCGAGGCCTTCAACGCGCCGTTGGGCCATCTCGATGTCGCGCTGGATGACTACTGGAACAACCCCCACGACGGCTGGGCGCTTCGGCGTCTGCGCGAACTGGTGGGCGGCGGTCACGGCGGAAAACGGCGTCCCTATCAGGCACCTGTAAGCTATCGCATCCTGCCGCGGATGCTGGGCCAGGCCCGACGCGCCCAGACCATGGCCTCAGAGGTCGCCGCGGAGTCGCTCCAAGCAGTGACGGACAACCCGGTTTGGACCGACACCATCGACGAAGACCATCCCTTTGGTCGTTTCGTATCGACCGGCGGCTATCACAACCCCCATGCGGTTCTTGCCATGGACGCCTTGACCGCCGCGTACGCTAATCTCTGTGTTCTTGCCGAACGCCAGGGTGCGAAACTTCTGGATGGCGGCGTCTCGCTGCTTCCCGATCAGCTGAACTCTCCCGAAGTCGGCCGTGACACCAGACGCGCCTACATGGGTTATTTGCCGATGGCCCAGACCGGATACGAGGAGGAGGCCCGCCTCTACGCCCAGGTCACGCTGCTCCCTGGCAGTGAGTCCGGTGGCTTCGGTCAAAACGACGTTGCCAGTCCCGTGTTCTTCGCGTGGTCCAAGCAGGACCGCGCCGGGCGGTGTCTCGACATGGCACTTGCCAGTCTTCTGCCGATCGCCTTGTGCGCCCTCGACGTTACCGACCGACCCGTTCCGCCGCAACTGACCGGCCTCGAGGCCGCAGTCCGGGAGATCGAGCCCGAGCTTGCGCGGCAAGAGGCGTTCGGCCCCTTGGTGGCTTCGATCGCCGAGACCCTGCACCGCGACATCTACCCGAATACGCAGGTATGAACTGCATCCCCGCTGCCTCACGGCAGCACGGTGCGATGGAGCTGTTGTTCGGCGCGTGGGTTGCACGCCAACCCGCGCGATAAGCTATTGAAGTGGCTTGATACTGCGGCGTTAAATCGCACTCAGAACAACAGGGCCGGGGTTTGCCCAGCACTGCGCCGACGAAGTTTCTCAACGGTTCCCACAGATAGAGGCGTAGCAGCGCGGAGTCCTCTCCGAGCCGATCGTAAGGCGCGAGCCCACGAAGGTCCGTTCCTGCAGCCCGGCGACGGCACCAGCCGGCACGCCGGGGTCGTCCTGCGCGAGATAGACGTCGTGAGTGCCGTCGCAGAACCAAGCGTCGCCTACGCACCCGTTCACCTCTTCAACGAGCGTCTCCAGCCCTTCCGGACGGAGGAAAGCTGGCAGCATGCAGAGCCCGTCTTCGAGATAGCGGTTCCGGCACGCCTGCACGAATGTGGTCCCCTTTGCCGAATCGGGACCGTCGATGGACAATCCTCCAGATTGACCATTCGAGCGGCGCTGAGCGCGTGCTCCTCGCCCATCAATTCTGCCACTGCGAGCTGCACTGTTAACGGCGGCCCAATAATGCTCCACGCGAGGCGTCCGGGCGGTCCGGTCG
>JAPPNP010000011.1 GCA_028873795.1 Chloroflexota bacterium | reverse complement strand
GGCTGTCCGCCACCTTCGTCCGAACCGTCAACCTGCCCGGTCGCTACGGCGACGGGCGCGGATCAGGGGTTTCAGGGCTTCTCGGGATGACTCTCAAAGTCCTTTAATTCGTTGATAAACATGAAGTAATTGCGTCTCGGCGTGTCACTCCGGCACACTCCATCTCGAAATTTCAACGCAACAGAACGAGTAATGGAATCCGACATGAACCACGCCAAACCCATCAAACGACCCAAGATGCTGTCCGCCACCTTCGTCAGGACCGTCAACGTCCCCGGCCGCTACGGGGATGGTCGCGGCGGTCTGGGCCTGAGCCTGCTCGTCAGGCCCGCCTCGCGCGGCGGTCTCGCCAAATGCTGGACGCAGAGCGTGCGCATCGGCGGCAGGCCCACCAGCGTCGGCCTCGGCCGCTACCCCGTGGTCACGCTCGCCAGGGCGCGGGACAAGGCGCTCGAGAACGCCCGCGCCATCGACGAGGGCCGCGACCCCCGCCGCCGCGCCGCACGCGGCGTGCCGACCTTCGCCGAAGCGGTCGAGACGGTCATCGCCATCCACGCCGGCAACTGGAAGGCCGGCAGCCGCAACGAGGAGGGCTGGCGCGCGTCCCTGCGCGACTACGCGCTGCCGCGGCTCGGCGGCATGCCCGTGAACGCCGTCACCGGTTCCGACGTCATGGACGTGCTGGAGCCGATCTGGACCACGAAGCGCGAAACCGCCCGGCGCGTCCGGTCGCGCATCGGCGCGGTGATGAAGTGGGCGGTCGCGCAGGGCCACCGGACCGACAACCCGGCCGGCGATGCGCTCGCGGCCGCGCTGCCGAACAACGCCGCGGCCCCCGAGCACCGCCGGGCGCTGCCGTACGCCGAGGTGGGCGCCGCGCTGTCGAAGGTGCGCCGGTCGGACGCCTACCGCGGCGCGACGTTCGCCTTCGAGTTCCTGGTGCTGACCGCCGCCCGCTCGGGCGAGGTCCGAACCGCGCGCTGGCAGGACGTGGATCTCGACGACCGCGTCTGGACCGTCCCCGCCGAACGCATGAAGGCGGGGCGCGCGCACCGGGTGCCGCTGTCCGACCGGGCGCTCGCAGTGCTCGATGCGGCGCGGACGGAACTGGACCACGGCCGCGGCGCCGTGTTCCCGTCACCGACCGGGGTGACGCAGACCCACCGTCCCATGGGCGACCTGATGCGCGCCCTGCGCATCGACGCCGTGCCGCACGGCTTCCGGTCCAGCTTCCGGGACTGGGCCGCCGAGTGCACGGAGACGCCGCGCGAGGTCTGCGAGCTGGCCCTCGCGCACGTCAACAGCGACCGCGTCGAGGCGGCGTACCGCCGCAGCGATCTCTTCGAGCGCCGCCGGGTCCTCATGCAGGAGTGGGCCGACTACCTGTCCGCCACCGCCTGAGCCG
The DNA here is from genome assembly GCA_028873795.1 of Chloroflexota bacterium. GTDB lineage: Bacteria > Chloroflexota > UBA11872 > UBA11872 > UBA11872 > JAJECS01. Next base: position 8,130 of record JAPPNP010000011.1, on the reverse strand, counting down.
CGGTCGCGGGCCGCGCGGTCGCGGCTGGCCGGGCCGGGGCCATCGGTGAGTCGCCGGCGGACATCCGCGCCGCCGGCTAGCCGCAGTAAATCGATACCACCGATGGCCGGCCGTGGCCGAGTTCCCGGGAGATCATCAGCCGCGCCCGGCCGTCCGCTTCGCGGTCCTCTCCCTTGAGGTCGCGCCGGGACGGGCCGCCCCGCACCGGCGCCTTCCACCCCGTCAGGTGTTCGTAGCGGCGGATGGCGTAGCCGTGGCGCAGCGAGTGCATGCGCGCCATGCCGGCCGCGGCGACCTCGCGCTCGTAGATCCTGAGTTGCCGCCGGTAGCTGCGGTCCGGCGGGATCAGTGAACCGCTCCCGACCAGCCGCCGCGCCTCGTCGAGCACCTTTCGCTGGGCGTCCGTCAGCACCGGGATCCAGCGCGTCCGGCCGCCCTTGCACCAGGACGCCTTCAGCACGATCCGGTCGCCCCGGTCCGCGTAGCGCGGCTGGAACTTCATCGCCTCCTCCCGGCGCAGTCCGAACGCGTCCTGTAGGCGTAGCGACATGCGCACGTGCGGGTCGGTGACCTGCGCCAGCTTCTCCCGATCGAGCGGCCGGCTCTTGTCCTCGCGGGCCACCGACGAGTCCTTGACGATCCCGTAGGCCGCGTTGGACGGACGCACCACCCCCGGCTTGCCGACCTTCTGCGCCCACCAGCGCACGTGCGCCATGCGGTTCGCCATGGTGCCGGTGGAGAGCCCCTGGCGGTTCCATTCGCCGACCAACGCCTCGACGTGCTTCTCCTTCAGCCCGCGGGCGCGCAGGCCCTTGAAGCCGAGATCTTGCAGCGTGTTCGCCATCAGGGCCAGCGAGTACGAGCGGTCGCGTCGCTTGCCGCGCGAGCCGTCCTTCGCTTCCCGCTCCAGCAGCTTGAGGTCCCAGTTGAGCTGGCGCATCGCCGTTCAGCCGAGCCGTTCGCCCGACACGTCGGCGAGGGGCGACAGGCGACGCATCGGTGCGGTCATGTTCGCGTCTCCGCAGTCATTGACGTCCATCCTCCGCGCGCGACCGGACAGCAAATCCGATGTTGCCCGGAGGCCCGTTTCCCCTCCCGTCGGCGAGTTCTACAGGCTCCGCGAAAGGCCGGTCAATCGCCGCGTTCTTAGCAATTGCGAAGAGCGTTTCAGGGCGTCTGCGGACGTCTCGGCGGTCGTTCTCTATCCATGCAAGCCCCGCATCCGGGCGTCGTCGGCCGGCCGCCCAGCGTGCCGTTCGTGCTCGGCCGCCCTGTCCAGGCATCCGACGCACACCGCGTCGGCCACTCAAGCCTGAGACAGGAGAACCACATGGACATCCGATTCCTCATCGCGCAGATCAACGGCAGGCTCCCGGACGGCTTCGTCCGGCCCGCCACCCTCGACGCCGGCCTGCCGGAGTGCAAGATGAAGCGTTGCCGCAAGAAGGTCGCGGTCAAGCGCGACGGGACGCCGGCGCACGCCTGCTCCGGATGCCTGGCCCGCCGAGCCGCCAGTTGCCGCCGGCGACGCCGCGCATTGGTCGAACAGGGCGGTTGCAGACGGTGCGGCTACCGGAAGCGGTCGAAGGGAGACTTCCTCTGTCCGCGATGCCGCGAGGACCGGGACACCGAGCGCGCGCAGAAGCGCCAGGACGCCCTCGACGCTGCCGCGATCGACGAGTTCGCCGCAAAGCCCGACAAGGCGCACAACCCCTCGAACCTCGACTGCGGCGTCTCCCCTTGGAACGCCAGGCGGGCGCCGCAGGCCACGGCGGCCTACTGGTCGCCCCTGCCCGATCCCGAGCCGGTCGCCGAGCAGGGCTGGCGCTGGTCGCCGCTGAACGGCCGCCTGCACCGCCGCTATTAGCCTCCCTAGCGGTCGGGGCCGCGACGGTTTCTTCGCCGTCACGCCCAGGCCGCCAGGTCTCGTCCAGACACCTCCGCCGCTTCCACCGCACGCTGATGGCGGGGATGACCATGCGCGGGTCCGCGGCATCGACGCCGCCATGCACGACGACAACCTCGAAAAACGGAGCGAGGTCTCAGCGGGTTTCGGTGGATTTCAGGGCGCCGATGGCGCTTCAGGCGGGCAAGGGGAACGGGAGGCGCCCCAACGGACGCCCCCCGCGATTCAGCTGTTCAGTGTTACTGGACGATCCGGGATCTTCGCGATCTCCGAACCCGCACTTGACGTGCGCAAGGCCCCGATGCCTTTTCCGGTGCCGCGTTGTTGCGGCGACTGCGCTCGGACCGGCGGTACCCGGCCAGTCCTCGCTCCAGTCCTTCGGCGGGTCCCAGTGCGGCGGGTGAGTAGACCGCCGCACACGCCAGGTCGCAAGAACCCGGCATGAAACTCCACGCCACGACATGGTCCGCTAACGAAGGCTGGGAAACCGTCTCGGTTTCCAATCGGGCTTCCGCCTTCAGCCGCCTGTCCAACAAGCAGCCGCTACCATGCCGCCACACGCTCTCGCGTGCCCTGCCGACGCCTGGTGCATCTCCCAGTCCGCCATGCCTGTCTGTTCAGGACGGCTACAATGGCAGTTGTCGGCCGACGCTAACCTGCGCCAGGAGGGGGTCAGCCACCGCCGACCCAGTGTCGCCAAAGGGCGACAGGGAACTCCGGCATTGTAGCGCGGCCGACGGCATCAATCACGCGGCCGGCCCGACTATTTCCTTAGCAGCCGCACAAGGGAACCCCGCATCGCCGCTGGCGCTCCGGGCTTCCACAGCGCCCCGTCACTACCGGATTCCCGCACGCGGCGATCTTGTACCGACGATGTGTCTGCGACTTCACGCAAAAGGCCCGGTAGTGACGGGACGCCCGGACGCCCTGCCTTCGCCCCGAAGGGCGACCATGCCATTCTGCTCCGCATCAGCCGTGTTCTCATGTTGGAACGCGTACACTTGCCCCCTTCACTTATCCCGGACGGCAAATGACCGACAGCAATCCCACCACGTTCCGTTCCGCCGGAACACTGCAGGCCGACCTCTGCGCCGACGACAATCCCCTCCGCAAGATCCTATTCGCCCCGGACACTGACCACACCGTTCATCACCGACTCAAGACCCTCGCCGTGTTCGTCCCGACCGATTCCTCGGGTGCAGCCCGAGTGATTCCCGTTGACCACGCGACCCCGATCGAGCTTTCCGTCTCCGCACCTCCCAACTCCGCATTCGTTCGATCGGTTGTCCACGTCGCCATACGCCAATGCTGCGTTGACGTCGAGGTCGTTTTCTGCGACAGCGACCACGCCGCTCTTCAAGCTCTCACGGTGCCTGCCGTCCCCCACCGGAAGTGAGCCACCGACGTCAAACTGTGATCTTCTGGGGTGCCGGGGCAACCGCAGACGCGGGCTTCCGCGTCACAGCCGACCAGGCCGCCTTCCTATCAGCCCTCACACCCAATCACCCCGTGCGTTCCCGTGCGGATCGCGTCCAGGCCGCGCTCGGAGCATACGTCCCCCCGCGCTGGGCACAGGCGGTCTCAGACCTCCTTGCCATCATCGGAGACGCCGACGCCGACGCCGACGACATCCATCGCAACCATCCCACGGACATTCACGCAGACCAACTCGACGCAATGCGACGCAACTGGTCCGCCTCCGACGAGCATGCTCTGCGTCGCCGAATTGTCCACCTCCGCACGCTGTACGACTGGCCCGCCCTCGTAGCCGCTATCCGCGTCTGCCCGAACGCTCCCCACAGCCACGCGCCCACCGCCCCGAACACCTTCGGTCTAGCCGACTTGTTCAACATCCTCGACCTGCATCAGCAGTCGGGTCACGGGTTCTCCGCATCAGACGGCCACTTCCTGACTCCGCAGCGCGTCCTTGGCGCCCGAATGGCACTCAGTCTCTTGCTGCAAACCATCATGTACGTCGACTGGCACACGCGTTGCCGGACCCGCGACGGTCTTGCCCACCACTACGCTTTCGCGCTAGCACTTGCTCGGCGGATGCAGCAACAAGGCATTCATCGCGCTGCTGCACTTGGTTCCGCTGGTCTCGAGACCAGGGATTTCGTGCTCGGCGACCTCGGATTCGTGAGCATGAACTGGGATCCACTCGGCCTTTGGGCGCAGTTCGTGGCCAACCGCGACCTCAACCAGGCGGCCGACGTCCCGCTCGTCGGCAATCCTCCCCGCCGGTTGTGGGCGTTCCACGACTTAGGCCACTTTGTGGCCGGGCCACGCGTAGACAAGGGTCACGAAGGCAGCAAGGTTTGGCAGCCCATGAACGAGTCCTCCGCGCGACAACTAAACGATCCGGATCACGGCGCACGGGTTTGCGTGCGAGTCTCGAAGTACCTATTCCCGCACGGCAGCCTCTGGTGGCGGGAATGCCCCAACTGCGGTCAGCTGTCATCCTTCATCGGCGACGTTTGGCGCACGGATTCGGACACCTTGCTTCCTCCTCCGCCCTTGCGCGCCTTCGTAGACGGCATCGACTTCGCGAGTTGGAAACCCGATGTGGAGCGCGCCGCCTGGAACGGCGGCAAGGTCGACGCCCGCGCCTGCGTCCACTGCGACGCACTGACTTTCGCCCACCACACGCCGCTCGTAACACAGACCAACCTCAAGACCGTTCCGCCGCCCTTCCTTGAGGAGATCCAGCGCGAAATGCGGGTCGTCGTCCAAGGTGCCGACCACATCGTCCTGCTGGGCTACTCGCTGCCGTCCGATGATGTCGTCTACCGCGCGTTCCTCGCGGCCCGCACTCGCCGCGACGAGAGAGTCCGCTGCAGCGTCGTCACGCGAGACTCGCGCTCCGCCTCAGGCTGGACTTACCTCGATGCCGGCGTGCGCCGCACCGGTCTTCCCAACGCCGTTGCGTCCGCCGAGTCGCTGTTTGGTGCAGAAAACGTCCGCTTCCACGGCGGAGGTTTTCCCGCAGCCTGCCTGGACGGCGGCACCACCGTTACGGACGCCGCAGTCGAACGCCTGCTGCGATGGGATCCTTTCTAACACCGGCCGCGCCGACCGTTCGTCCGCGGTCATGTTGAGTTCTTGCCGTCAACCAGCCCAGCGCGATGCACCCGTTCCGCTGGAGGTACCCGCCCAGTTCCCCAAGCATCTCGGCATCGAAACGCGACTAGAGTACGATCATCCGACTAGATGGCGGGGCACCCTACAACCCTGCGGGTCCGACCGGGGTGTTGTTGATCGCCCTAAAGATCGAGCCCAGCACCCTTACGAGTCCGGGTGTGTCGTCACGCGACTCAACGACGACACCCTCCTCCAATTGGGCCGGAACACCAGCAACCTCGTATGACTCTAGTCCACGGACCAACCGCTTTTGTAGATTTTTGCTTCCCAGTACGAAGATGTCTTCCCTGCCAGCGCTGTTGATCAACAGCCATCTTGGTCCAGTTTTATTATTCGGCCACAACAGACAGGGCATTCCAATCCGATTGTAGTGCTGGTCGTTCACGAGCCAGTTCCTCACTGACCAAATCGGGCCTTTGTACAAAGCGCACTGCTGATCCCCAAACTGCAACGCGTGGTAAGTATCCCAATGTTCACGCACTTCCATCCCCGATATCCCGCAAATCACCGTCTCGTTTTCACTCGACAGCGTGTTGAACAGTGCATAAGTCCACCGGGGGGCATACCAACTCAGACTTCCCGGCGGCCAGGCCCAACCTTGGCCGCTCGAATTGACAGCGCTGCCCTGCTCGTCCGTGGGACCACACACGTCCTTCCATGTGGCCGTAGAGTGCATCTCCGCACCATTCTGCATGGCAACCTTCGACCATCGCGTCGGCTCGAGCCAAGCCTCCCCATGTCGAATCGCTCCCTCCCTGCCACTCCTCGCCGCTTGCCACGCGGGCTTGGGCAACCGCGTGCAAGTCCGAAAGTCCTGAACATCCAACTCGGGATACTTGACGCGTAAGACGGCTTTAAGGAACTCCGGGGGGCCGTCAGGCACGGCCGTACTCGTACTCATGGGTAGGGGTTCTCCTCTCAGTTGACAAACTGGTCTCCAGGCCGGTCGAGCCACACTTCGGACCAGACCCATTGTCGCGGGGCGGCGGCTTCGAGCTGCATTGAGAACAACTCACGTGCGTACACGGCTCTCGCCACACAACCCACATTCCTTCTCCGAGGTCCGACGCCGCATACTACCTCTTTCAGGTCCTTCAACGCTTCACACGTGACCAAACCGCGTGCTGCCGCTCTCGACCCTGGCACCGCGCCCCGGCCAGGACCAAGCTCCGACGGTTCCCGGCACCGCGTCCTGATCGTCGGAAAGGCGTCCCGCTGGCCCCTTGATTTCCAGACGGGGTTCCCGAACGTGCGCCGTCGAATCGCGCCGTCCCCGCACGTCACCCCTTCGGACGCCGTGGCGCCGTACACGAAACCTCCGTTAGTCGGTCCCTTGGTGCCACAGCCAGAGCATCCGCGTTCCTGCGGCACTCGTCGCCAACCTCAGCCCAGTTTGGTGCCTCGACGAACCTTGGCCTGCACTTGACGCCAGCCGGTCAGGTCGTCGACTGCTGCGTCGAGATGGCCGACTCCACTTCCCGCGCCAAGTTGTACACGCTCGCGAAGTCGTATTGGCGACCGAGCCTTGCAACATAGTAGCGTCCGTGTGCAAGCCAGTGCCGATAGCCGAGCGCGCTTCTGACGTCGCCGACCAGCCTCGCCGTCATCGCGCCGTGTTTCTTCCATGCCTCAAGCAAGTCGTCTGACAGCGAAACCCTTGCACCCTGTTCCTGGTACAGCGCCCGCAAGGTCCGCGAGAGCCCGTCCCGATACCTCGCGTAACAGCGCCTGAGATAGTCCACCCGGAAGGCGGCCTCAATCGACGCCAGCACCGTCAACGCGGACGCGGCGTCCGCCTCGTACATCCTCTCGTCCCGCTCGGCCAAAACTTCGTCCTCTGTCAAGTACGCGAATCTCGTCTCGAAATCGGGGTTCGCCTTCGTGTAACAGAGATGGATAGCCTCCGCGACAACCGCGTGGTGTTCGGCCACTTGGTTCGCTGCGAGATGCGTTCCCGACAACGGTACCCGTCTAGCCACCCGAGACTTCCATGATCGCGTCTCGGAACGAATCCTCGCCGAACGCGAAAACGACACTGTCCGGAGCCGGAGTCTCGATGTACCAGCCGGCTTCATCGACATCGCCCCGAACCATGGAACGGCTGGACTCCTCGGTGACCCCCCCGTGTTCGATCTTGGTCGTGAGAACCGGCCCGCCTTTGGCAAGCAGCAGGATTTTCAGCGTTTGTCGCGGCCCCGAGAGGTCCACCCGTCCCCGGGCGCCTATCACGGTTGCCCCGATCGGCTTCGCGATGATCTTGTCGCGACCGATTCTGAACGTGAGCTTGTCCGCTTTGTAGGTCCCCAGATACTCCTCCCTCAGTTGTATCGGCGTGCGTTCTATCTGGATTTCGCCCGCCTGCGTGTAGGGCCTGAGATGGTTCTCCATGCTCGTGTACAGCTCGCCAAGCTCCCGGAGCCAATCCGCTCGTCGCTTGGCCCAGTCGATGGCCTCTTCGGCCATCACCCGCTCGGTCTTGCGCTTTACAAACTCGCTGAATTCCTGTTCCGCCATCGGCTCAACTCATCGCTGCCATTCCAACGGCGTATTGTCCCATGCCACGACGCGATGCCATAGTCGCGGGGTCGCTCTCGCTGATAGACCTGCGGCGTCAGGGGCGTAGTGGCCCTCAGCTATTGCAATATCGTCCTGGCGCAGAGGTTTCCCCGCACCCGGTACCTGTGGTCGGGCGACCCCCTTCGGGGCCGGGTTCTGTCCCCTTCGACGACCAAGCCCCCTCCCCGGTCTTGTCCCTGGTGACGATCCCTGTCGCGGAGACCGCCAATGTCCAACAATACGTTCCACACGTTCTCTGGGCCGCCTCCGCGCGGGACTTCTCAAAACGCCCGAAGCGGTGAACGTCGCCCAGCTACCTTCCAGCACCACAACACCACAGCCACAAGACCCACAAGGTGCCTTGAGGTCGCGTTTGTTCCCACCCTCGAACGAGTAATCGGGGCGGTACGCACTCTGGACACCCGATAAAAAATAACGTTAAATCATTAGGTTGATGGAGGCATGCCGTGGAGGCGACGGCCACGGCGGCCACGGCCTGAGCCTCCTCGTCAAGCGCACCGCCTGCG
>JAPPNP010000030.1 GCA_028873795.1 Chloroflexota bacterium | reverse complement strand
GCCCTGTGGGACCCCACCATGGGCTAATCCCTTGACGGTCCAACACCGTTGCTACAGGATTCCGCAAGAGTCTCCTGGAAGCGGGGAGATTGGGACGGGCTCGGCGGGCGGCACTCCCCGAGGTACGCGCCGGGCCTAGCCGTCGTCGACCGGCAACTCCGGGGCAACGCCCGTCGGTGCGTCGCTGCGGCTGCGCCGCGCGACCGTTCGCCACAGGCGATACCCAACGTCGAGCCCGACCCCGAGCGCGATCGTCCCCACGATGACAAAGAACACGATGGTCTCGGTCATGGGCGCATCATGCCGGGTGCGACGGGTCAGCCGATCCCCAGCGTCTCACAGAGCCGATCGAGCTTGCGCAGCGCCTCGGCGTCCAAGCGGCTCTCCGCCGGCGCGCGGAAGTGGCTGTGGGCGATCACGCCCTCGCGTCGCAGCATCTCCTTGTACACCGCCCCGCCGATGGCATTGAGCGGAGCGATCTCGCGCTGCCACGTCTCGCGCGCGGCCTCGCGCCGGCCCGCGTGCCAAAGGTCCCAGATGCGCACGAATGATCCCACCAGGGTCGCGTGCGGCATGGTGCCCTGCGATCCCAATTCCAGCTCCTCGATGAGCGCGCCGCCGCTGGCGCCGCCGATGATCGTGACCCGGTCGCCGGCCTTGTCGATGGCCTCGGCCACGGATTCGGCCGGCGGAGCGCTCTCGACCTTGGCGTATTCCACCTGCGGCACGGCCCGGGCCAGCGCCGCCAGCTCGTCGCCCGAGAGGTGGGCGCCGGTCATCACCTGCACCACGATGGGAATGCGAACGGACGCGGCCACGGCCCGGAAGTAGCCGTGAAGCTCCGCCTCCGGCAGCCCATTGGCCGGCGGAATCAGCATCACCGCCGACGCGCCGAGTGCCTCGGCCTCCTGGCTGGCGCGGACGGCCAACGTGGTGGCTGGATATCCAGTTGACATAATGACCCGTATTCGGCCTCGCGCCTGCTCGATGACGACCCGCGCCACCAGCGTGCGCTCGGCCTCGCTCAGCTTGGGCATCTCGCTTCCGAATGCGATCCCCAGGCCGTGCGCGCCGGCGTCGATGCAATAGTCCACCTCGCGGCGCAGGCTCTCCTCGTCCACCCGGTCTTCCAGGTCGAACGGGGTCTTGAGGATGGGAATGACGCCGCGAATGTCGGCCACGGTCCCGGGCTCCCGCGAATGGCTGCGCGGCATTGATAGCAAAGAGTATTGCAGCGGGCATACTGCAATCCGAGTTTGATTCCGCCGAAGTCAATGACAGCCGCCTCCAGCGACGTCCGCGTGGTCACCTTCGACGGTCCGGGCACGCCCCCTGTAATGCGACGAGTCCCCCGGCCGGCGGCGCCGCCGCGCGGCGCGCTGATTCGCATCGAGGCTTGCGGCGTCTGTGGCACCGACTTGCACATCCTCCAGGGCCATTGGCCGGGCGAGCTGCCCTGGCCGATCACGCTGGGGCACGAGCTGGCGGGCGTGGTGGAGGACATTGGGCCACGACTCCGCACGGACGCCACCGGTGCTCCACTCCGCGAAGGCGACCACGTGATGCTGCCGCCGCTCAACGCGTGCGGCGTGTGCGAGGTCTGCGTCGACACGCCGGAGCGCGCCAACAAATGCCTCAATCCGACCTACTACGGGCGCAAGATCCCCTTCCAGCGACCGCCGCACCTCTGGGGCGGCTGGGCCGACATGCTGTTCGTGGACCTGGACGCCTTCCCCGCAACCAAGCTCTTTCGGCTGCCCGACGACATGCCGCTGATGGTGGGCACGCTGGTCGAGCCCTACAGCTCGGTGACGCGGGCCTTCAATCGAGTGGACGCGCTGGGACTCGGGGCAGGTACCGCGGGCGCGTCGGTGGTGATTCAGGGCACAGGGCCAATCGGGCTGCTCGCCACCGTCGCCGCGCGCCAGCGCGGGGCCGCGACGGTGGTGGCGGTCGGCGATCCGGAAACGCCGCGGCTGGCCTTGGCGCGTGCCTTCGGCGCCGATGCCACGGTGTCATTGGAGGCGACGCCGGATCCGGCGGACCGCATCGCCGCCGTGCGCGAGGCCGTGGGCGGCGGAGGCGCGGACATCGTGATCGGGTGCTCGGGCAATCCCGCCGCCGGACCCGAGGGCGTCGAGATGCTGCGCGACGGCGGGACGTTCGTGGAGATGGGGCAGTTCACCGACGCGGGCAGCTTCGACACCAGCTGGCATCGCTTTTGCACCAAGGAGGTTCAGGTGCTCGGCAGTTGGGCCTTCACGCCCGATGAGGTGGCCCAGGCCATGCGCGACCTGCACGCCATCCAGTCCAACCATGACTGGCCGCGCCTGCACACCAACTTCGACCTGAGCGAGGACGGCGTGACGGCGGCGCTCTCCGCGGCGACGCGCATGACCGCCCTAAAGGCGACCGTCGTGCCGGCGATGGCGGGCGACGACTAGCCCGACGCCCTCCGTCATTCCGGCGAAAGCCGGAATCCAGGTCCGGGCTGCCGGCATCGCACATTCCTCGCCCGAGATCGAACGTCTGAGGCTCCTCGCCTGCGGCTCGGAATGACGGAGTTGGGATCAGCAGACGCGACCGTCTAAGGGCAGCCCTCGTGGCTGCCCATCCGTCGACCGCGCTCACCCGGGCGGCAACTGGGCCGCCGGGGACTCCAAGCCATAAACGACCGAGGCCCCGCGCAATGGCGGGGCCTCGAACGTTGGTCGGGCTGGACTAGAAGTCCATGCCGCCCATGCCGCCGCCGGCCGCGGCGGCTGCCGCGGCCGCCGCGGCCGCGTCTTCGTCTTCCGGCGCGTCGGCGATCAGAGCCTCGGTGGTGAGGATCATGCCCGCGATCGACACGGCGTTCTCGAGGGCGGACCGCGTGACCTTGGCCGGGTCGATCACGCCGGCCTTGACCAGGTCCACGTAGTCCTCGTCAACCACGTTGAAGCCGATGTTGTTGGAACCCGCGGCCTCCTGGCGTCGGCGAACCTCCTCGATGACGACCGATCCATCGGCGCCCGAGTTGGTGGCGATCCAGCGCAGCGGCTCTTCGAGCGCGCGCCGCAGCGCCTGGGCGCCCACCAGCTCGTCGCCGCCGAGGGTGTCCTCGATGCCGTCGAGCGCGCTGGCGGCGTTGAGCAGGGCGATGCCGCCACCGGGGACGACGCCTTCCTCGATGGCCGCGCGCGTGGCGGACAGCGCGTCCTCCACGCGGTGCTTCTTCTCCTTGAGCTCAGTCTCGGTGGCCGCGCCCACGCGAATCACCGCAACGCCCCCGGCCAGCTTGGCCAGGCGCTCCTGCAGCTTCTCGCGGTCGTAGTCGGAGGTGGTTTCGTCGAGTTGGCCCTTCAGCTGCGTGATGCGGGCCTGCACGGCCGCCTCGTCGCCCGCGCCCTCGACGATGGTGGTGTCGTCCTTGTCGGCCACCACGCGCCGGGCCTGGCCGAGGTCCTCGAGAATGATGCCGTCGAGACGCCGGCCCATGTCCTCGGAAATCACGGTGCCGCCGGTGATGACGGCGATGTCCTGCAGCATTTCCTTGCGGCGGTCGCCGTAGCCGGGGGCCTTGACTGCCAGCACGTTGAGCACGCCGCGGAGCTTGTTGACCACCAGGGTGGCCAGCCCCTCGCCCTCGACGTCCTCACCGATGACGACCAGCTCTTTCTTGCCGGCCTGGGTCACCTTCTCCAGCGTCGGCAGGATGTCGTTGACCGAGGAGAGCTTCTTGTCGGTGATGAGGATCAGGGCATCCTCGATCGACGCCTCCATGCGGTCCTGGTTGGTGATGAAGTAGGGCGAGATGTAGCCGCGGTCGAACTTCATGCCCTCGACGTACTCGATCTCGAACTCGAGTCCCTTGGACTCCTCGACGGTGATGGCGCCGTCCTTGCCGACCTTGTCCATCACCTCGCCGATGAGCTGGCCAATGTGCTCGTCGTTGGCGGAGATCGAGGCGATCTGCCCGATCTCCTCGCGGCCGCGCACCTGATTGGCGTCGGCCTTCACTTGCTCGACGACCAGCTCGACGGCGGTGTTGAGGCCGCGCTTGATGATCATCGGGTTGGCGCCGGCGGCCACGTTGCGCAGCCCGGCCTTGATGATGGCCTGCGCCAGCACCGTGGCGGTGGTGGTGCCGTCACCGGCGACGTCGTTGGTCTTGCTGGCCGCCTCTTTGATGAGCTGGGCGCCCATGTCCTCGAAGTTGTCCTCGAGATCGATGTCCTTGGCGACGGTGACGCCGTCGTGGGTGACGGTGGGCCCGGAGTACTTCTTGCCGAGCGCCACGTTTCGACCCTTGGGGCCGAGCGTGGTCTTGACGGCGTTGGCCACCGTATCGATACCCTTGACCAGCTTGGCGCGGGCCTCGGTATCGAGCAGGATCTCTTTCGGCATGCTGTCGTTCCTCCGACCAGCCCGTTATCGGTGCATGCGCGTCGGGGCCTCAGGCGAACGAGCGTTGAGGGCGCCCCGATGCCACCGCAAGGGCTATGTGGGTGTGTTGGCGCGCACGGCGCACTAGGTCCGTCCACAAAATTGTAGGGAGCGCCCAAGTCGAGCGTCAAGCATTACCCACGGCAGTCGCGGGCGGCATTGAGTCCGTCATTCCCGCGAAGTGCCTGCCCCGTACTCGATCCGGGGAAGACCCTTGCCAAAAAACGGTAGGGGCGGGTCTCAGACCCGCCCGACGCCGAACCTCCGGCGCGCCGCCAGATTCGACCGAACCGGATTCCGACCTCCCGAGCGCGCAGCGCCTCTAGCGCCTACCAAACCTTTCCAGCGTCACCGACCATGGATGGCTCTCGACGACCGCGTTGGTGCGGACGATGAAATCACGGCCGTAGAGGGTCGCCTGGGACTGACCGAAGTCACCGACCGCGAAGTACGCCGGACGCGACTCATCGCTCGACCAGCTGAGCCTGCTGCCTCGCTCGCTCTTGCCGATGATGTGCGTATTGTCGATGCGGGTGTCGACGGCCTCCGTGGTCGCGCGCCAAATGCCGGCGCCCAACGTCACTTCCCGCTCCTCGGGTCCGACGCCTTCAATCAGCACCACCTCGACTACGACCAGGCCGGCAAAGTCCGATACCTCGACTTCAGAGAATATGGCCGACTCATCGTAGATTCCCGCACTGGCGCCTCTTGAGGTTTGTGCGCTCCACAAGAGCAACCCCAGCAGGACCAGGATGAGGATTGATACTGCCGCCGTGATGAGCTGAAGCGCCAGCAACGCCGGCGGCGCCCAACGCTGTTTCATTTGAGTCGTCCTTTCAAGGTTGATCGTGCCTTCGCCGCCGGCTCAGGTAGAGCCATCGCCCAGCGGCGACGGCGATCACGACGATGGCGACGACGGGCAACGCCATCAAGAGGATGATCACGAACTCAAGCGGTCCCAGTCCCATCCCCAGCTCCTTCCCAATCGTCCGCCTCAAGCCAGCGGCCTCCAGCGGCGCACGTTAGCGCTCGGGCAGCTTGAGTTCGCCGAGCCGCTCGAACCTGGCCACCCATTGCACGTCGTCGGGGAGATCGGCGATATGCAGCACCACCTCGCCGGGGGTGAAGGTGGCGGTCCGAGCCCCCAGCTTTTCCACCACTGCGAGGTCGGCGGTCACGTAGATGTGGTTCCACGAGCGCCCCGGCCACCCCGCGCTGCGGGAGCCCGTGATGCTGCTGAGATTGACGGTCGGGATGTCACCAACCTCCGGCGGCTCGTAATCGGTGTAGTGCACGGTCACTACCCACAGGCCCTCGGATACCAGCTCGAAAGACTCCGTCGGTCCAGAGCCGACACCGGTGATGTGGATGGATTTCTGCGTGGCGGTGGGGGTCGATTCACTGAAGCCGCCAGGAATCTCGCGCACGGGGACGCGCTCCACAGGCACTTCACGCACAATCTCCGAGGAGACGATTCGGTCGTTGGTCTCTTCCATGATGGCGATGGTCTGCCGACGCGCCAGCTCCCACGAGACGGCGATCCACACGACCGCCGCCGTCTGTAGGACGACCAGCGTGAGCACGGCGGCGGCGAGGTATTTCATCGGTCACCTCTTTCGCTCAACGGGTTGACGCTCACCGCGCTTCGTGGCGCACGAACGTCACCGTCCACTTGTAGCCAGGTAACGCTCCCGTCTGGACGCCCACTTCGCCTGGATACACGCTGGCGCGAGTCTCGCTCCCGACGACGATCACCTCGCGGGATCCGTTCCAACGAAACGACGAGTACCGACCGTCCCCACTGGTATCGAGACGCACCCCGTCATAGTCCTCGGTATTGATATCCAGCTCGCCGACCCAGATGCCGCGATCCAGGGTGATCGTCACCACTTCGGCCCCGATGCCCGTCGCCGTGACCGTTTCGACCGGTGTCAGGTATTCGATCTCAGCGGCGAGCGGTAGGCCGGCGGTGCCTTCCGACACGCGCCAACTGATCAAGGTGAAGAGGATGTACCCGACGAGGCTCGCTGCGGCCAGAAAATTCAGCGTCGTGACAACCGGCACGTACCAGCGTTTGATCCGCTGCATCGTCTACTCCCTTCGTTCGGGCCTGCGCCAGTTGAGGTAGAGCCAGCGGGCAGCGGCGACGGTCACCAGGGCGACCACGGCAGCGGCGATCGCCGACCACCACAGAGGCCCGAAGGCCAACAGTTGGGCCACGACGTAGAGCACCAGCAATGCGGCCGCGACCATTAGCAGGGTGCCGACGATCCATGCATTCGTCGCGTGCGGCCGCCGCAGCATCGCGACGCCGGCGCCGACCAGGATCAGCACGGCTGCCAGTTCGAAGCCAGGCACCATGCCTATCGGCCCCATCGCTACCCCGCGACGCCCGCGCTGGCGACCGCCGTACCGAGGAGCCAGACCCCGACGACCATCATGGTCGCCGCTGCGAAGAATCGCCGTCTCATGCTCAACCCCTATTCGTTCCTGAATTCGAGGTCAGCGGGCGGGGGCGACCAGCAGCCCCCGCCCAATGACCCACGCTTCTACATCATTCGGCTCAAGATGGCGGTGATGACGTAGATCACCAGCAAAGCGGCCAGAGTCCAGAGAAGGACGCCGACGATCCATCGCGTCGTCGCGTCCGCGTCCTGCCGTCGCACGATCATGACGCCAGCGCCGACAAGGATCAGCACCGTTGGCAGCACCCAGATCAGGACGATCTCAATCGGCCCCATCGCTTCACCCCTTCGCTATCAAAGCGTCGACATGTACACGCGGACCATCAAGAGGACGATTTGGACCGCGACGAACGTGACGACGAACACGAGGCCGAGGGTCACGACCTCGCGGGTCTTACTCCCCATCACATCGCCTATTGGACGCCTCGGTCACCCCGATGTACTCGAGACATGCGCCACAGCACCACGAACCCCGCAATCATCAGCGGGACGCCGAGCACCACGGTGACTCGTTGAGTGATCGGAAGGGTGACCGGGAGACGAGATCCGGGCCGAGGATCGGTCGACTCTTGCGCGCCCGGGAGCGCGCTGAAACAGGCCAAGAGGAGCACCGCTAGGATTCCGCCGCCGACCACGGCCCGTGTGCGGGTGAGTACGTGAGACATTGCTGTCTCCTTCCTCTTGGGTAGTCGTCGTTGGCTACCCAGCGCCACCGTAGCTCGCAAAATCTCACATAGCAACTTCATCGTGAAGACTGGTTCACAAACGCCGAGCGCTATGCCTATCCAGAATCGGACGCACGCCCGTAGGGTCGCCGCGATTCGTACAACGCCGACCATCGCCGGTGGGCAAATCGCGCGCCGACGCAACCCGCGCCATGCCGCACCTCGGAGTCGCGGGCGTTGTGGCGGCTTCTGGGGGCGTGCCACACTGAAGCCATCCCTGCCGAGGCGGCCTGAGCCATGCGCCTGTCCATGCGAAGCGACTATGGGGTCCGCGCCCTGACGGACCTGGCGATGCATCATGGGCAGGGACCGATTCAAAGCGCGGACGTGGCGCGGCGCATGGGCATTCCGCCGGTCTACTTGGACCAGGTGTTCAGCGCGCTGCGCAAGGCTGGACTGGTGCGCAGCACGCGCGGGCCTCAGGGCGGCCACGAGCTGGCGCGCGGACCCGACGCCATCACCATGAGCGATATCGTCATCGTGCTCGAAGGCCCGCTGCCGATCCTGGATTGCCTGGAGGACGCGGCGGCCTGCGAGTTGACGGATACGTGCTCGCAGCGGCCGGTGTGGGGGCGCGTGCGCGAGGCCATCCTGACGTCGCTGGAAGAGGTGAGCCTGGCGGAGCTGGCGCTCGACATGCAGGAAGCCCGCGAGCGGCCCGCCTACAGCATCTAGCCATGCCGCTGGAAATGACCCGCCGCCAGCTCGATGACATGGTGGCGCACGCGCGCGACGAAGCGCCCCTGGAGTGCTGCGGCATCATTGGCGGCGCCGGCGACCGGGCGCTGGCGACCTTCCGCACGCGCAATATCGACCAGAGCCGGATTCACTACACGATTCATCCCGAGGATCACTACCGGGTCACCCGTGAGATCGAGGACGTGCACGAGTGGGACGTGCTCGGCTTCTACCACTCTCACCCCGCGAGCGAGGCATTTCCGTCCGCCACCGATCTCCGGCACGCGCTGGAGTCGGGCTACAGCGAGGTGTCGCGCTTCGTGATCGTGTCGCTGGCCGATCCGAGCGCTCCGGTGGCGCGGTCGTTTTGGCTCAAGGGCGGGCAGATTGACGAGGAGTCGCTGGTGATCGTCGCGGAGGAGGACTCCGATTAGCACCGTCGCGCCGGCGCGCGGCTACGCGCCCACCACGGCCGTCGACGCGCCGCTCGACGACAAGCTCGACGCGCTGCGGGAGAGCCTGCGGCGCATGTCGCGGGTGGTGGTGGCCTATTCGGGCGGCGTCGACAGCAGCCTGCTCGCGAAGGTGGCGCGGGATGTCCTCGGCGACGAGGCCGTGGCGGTGACCGCCCTATCGGCCAGCCTGGCGGAGTCCGAACGCGTCGAGGCGGCCCGCGTGGCGGCGCAAATCGGCATTCGGCACGAGGTGATCCTGACGCAGGAGCTCGAGAACGCCGACTATCGTCGCAACGACCGCATGCGCTGCTTCCACTGCAAGGCGGAGCTGTTCGACTGCCTGCAGCGCTACGCGGACGCGCATGGGATTCCCTACATGGTCTACGGCCCGGTGGTGGACGACCTCGGCGATTTCCGCCCGGGCATGGCCGCCAGCCGGCAACGCGGCGCGCGCGCGCCGATGGTGGAAGCCGGGCTGCGCAAGGCCGACGTGCGCGCGCTGGCCCGGCGCTTCGACCTGCCCACCTGGAACAAGCCGGCGCAGGCCTGCCTGGCCTCGCGCGTGGCCTATGGAACGGAGGTGACCGTGGAGCGCCTGAGCCAGGTCGAGCGCGCCGAGGCGCTGCTGCGAGCCGAAGGCCTGCACGAGCTGCGCGTGCGCCATCACGACGCCATCGCCCGCATCGAGGTGCCCGCCGACGCGCTGCCGCGCCTGGTGGTCGACCCGGAGCGCCGCCGCCGCATCGTGGACGGCATCAAGGCGCTGGGATTCGCCTACGTCACCCTCGACCTCGAAGGGTTCCGCTCGGGATCGATGAACGAGGCGCTGCCGCTCGCCGACCAAGACGCGCCCTAGGGGCGGCCTTACCCGGATCCTTTCGGTGTAGGGGCGGCCCTAATGGGACTCGACCAGTAACCCGGCGTCATCCGGGACAC
>JAPPNP010000033.1:47478-73673 GCA_028873795.1 Chloroflexota bacterium | reverse complement strand
CGGTGTTCACCATGTCTCCGAACACCTGTTCACCATGTGTCCGGTCTGGACAGGGGAGAGGGATGGGGTGAGGGGATTTGCCCCTCGTCCCTCCCGCGTTCGACGCTCCAGGTGAGTCGCGGGTCAGCCGTCCTCGAGATGCAACATCGCGGCGGCGTCGCGCACCGTGCATATGGCCACCGGCTCCGGCTTGGAGCGGGCGTGGGCCAGCAGCGCCGGCAGGGCGCGGTTGGCCGGATCGTGCAGGTAGTGCGTGTAGGGGTGCCACGTCGGCACCCAGAGCAGGCCATGGTCGTAGGCGTGATCGAGCGCGGCCAGGTTGTAGGCGATCCAGTCGTCCAGGGCCGCGCCGTCGGTCCAGGGGCAGGTCCAGCCGTCGGGCACGGGCTGATGGCCTGCTGATATGCGCCATTCCTCCATCGCATCGTTGTCGCGGTTGCGCTCGAAGTCGAAGAACAGGCGGTCCATCCAGCCCTGGATGGGAATCTCGATCAGGCCGGTGGGATACACGTACGGCTGTAGCCGCGACGGCGCCGCGACATCGTGCGCCCAGCCGTACTTGCCCATGGTCGACTCCATGTGGCTGCTGACCCAGCGGAAGCCGCTGTCCAGGATGGTCTGCTGGTTGGGCAGGAGGCGGTCCAGGCCGGTCGGCAGCCCGCCCGGCCCGCGCAGCACGGTCGACTCGACGCCAAGCCGGGCTTCGAGCTCGCGGTTCGCGGTGGTCAGCTCCCAGCCGAGCTGGGCCGGGTCTGCATAGTTCAGCAGCATGTGGCTGTAGGTGTGGTTGTCGATCACGTGACCGCGCCGCAGGATCTTCCGCAGGTAGTCGATATCGGGTTCCTCGAGGCCGTTGACCACGTAGAAGAAGTGCAGCGGCACGCCGAATGACTCGGCCGTGGTGCAGAGCCGCAGGGTGTAGTCGCGCAGCGGCGGCATGATGCGGCCGTGGTTGACCAGCACCGGGGAGTAGCCGGCGCACATTTCCAGGTCGTAGCTCAGCGCAACGGCGCAGCGCGCGCCCTCGGGCAGTTCCACGCGAACCCGCATCCCAGCCTCCGCATCGCCAGCGCCTGTGGAAGGTACCCGGTTGGCCGGTTTGGCGCTCGCGGCGCGTACTATGAACCGCTTCCCGCTCCCGAGGATTAAACATGGCCATCACGCATCGATTTCAGGACATGACCTGGCCCGAGGTCAACGAGGCCGTCACCCGCGGCGTCATCCCGCTGCTGCCGGTTGGCACGGTCGAACAGCATGGGCACCACTTGCCGGTCAAGATCGACAACTGGACCTCCACCGAGATCTGCGAGGAGGCGGCCAAGCGGTCGAACGGGCGCCTGTCGCTCATGCCCTCCGTGAGCTACGGCTACACGTCGCACGTGATGGACTTTCCCGGCACGGTGACCATCCACCACGAGACGTTCATCCGCTACGTGGTCGACATCCTGAAGAGCCTGGCGTACCAGGGATTCAAAAAGATCATCATGGTCAACGGCCACGGGTCGAACATCAACCCGCTGGAGTTGGCCGCGCGGCGCGCGATGCTCGAGAGCGACGCCTGGGTGGGCATCGGTGGGTGGTGGCATTTCATGGCCGCCGATCCGGACTTCATGTCCACCTGGCGCGAGTCCGAATTCCCCGGCGGCTGCGCCCACGCCGGCGAGGCCGAGACGTCGCTGGCGCTCTTCTTCGATCCCGACATGGTGTACATGGACCTCGCCAAGGACCAGATCACCGAAACCAACCAGCGCAAGTCCAAGTACCACTGGGTGGACCTGTGGGCCACCGGCCCGGTGCGGATGGATGGCTGGACCAGCACCTACACCACCGACGGCACCCAGGGCACGCCCACCCTCGCGACCGCCGATAAGGGCCGGCGGATATTCGAGGAGTCGGTGAACAACATCGTCGAGTTCGGCGAGGAGTTCGCCGCGCGCGAGATGTGTGCGCGCGTCGACCACCACGTCAACCCGCCGACCTTCAGCCCGCCGGGATAGGCGGAGCGGAGGTCGACCGGCTGACCGCTTCGCGAGTCATCGCCCTGTAGGGGCGTCCCTAGTGGGCGCCCGCGCCGCCGCTAGCGGCGATCAGAACCGGGTAGCCACGAGGGCTGCTCCTACCGTGGACGTTCCCTGTAGGGGCGTCCCTAGTGGGCGCCCGCGCCGCCGGTGACTCGGGCAGCCACAAGGGCTGCCCCTACAAGGATTGGCAGATGCGCAAGGGATTCGTCAGGGAAAGGGAGGGTCCCCGGGCAAGGCCACCGCTCTCCTAGATCTCGTAGCCCTCGGCGACGGTGGTGCGGATGTAGCGGACCGAATAGTGCGTGTCGTCGGGCCAGGAGTCGGTCGCCCAGGCCGGGATCGCCCCGAGGCCGGCGACACGCACCGTCTTGGACGGCGGGATTTCAATCACGGCGCAGCTCATGCCGGCGATGGGCAGCGCCTCGGAGCGACCGCCCTGCTCCAGCAGATCGGCGCGCAGGTGCATGCCCCAGAGGTTGTCGATGCGATATCGCACGGGCAGCGCGTGCTCGACCTCGCCGTCGTGTCGGAATCCCGAAATCGGGTCGGCCTCGAGCAGAATCGATCCCGGCGGCGTGCAGGCGCTGCCCATGACGGCCACCCGCACCATCGGCTCGTCCTCGTGGATCACGATCCAGTCGGACGGCGTCTGGGTCGAGGCCGTGGAGCCGTCGGTGGTCTTGATCGGGAACAGCTCCATGCCGTGCCGCTCACCGCCGATCCAGACGCGATCGACGTCGACGTTGGGGTAGTTGAAGGGGAACTCGTACTCGTAGGTCCTGAGCATGAGCTCGCGCTTCTCGCGCACGGGGTCGTTGGGGTATCCGGGAATCCGTCGGTCGGCCGAAACTTGCGCCATCTGAGGCTCCATCGAGGTATGGGTCTGCTGGCGACCGGAGCATAGAGAGCGCCGGGCAGCGCTGCAACGGGAGACCCCTGCGCACCCATTCCGTCATTCCCGCGAAGAGCCTGCCCCGTACTTGATACGGAGCGGGAATCCAGTCCGGTCGAACCTCGGGGCGCGCCGGGAATCTGGTGTAGGGGCGGGTTTCGAACCCGCCCGAACCGAACTATCGAGGATCTCCTTCCGACGGAATGATGGGCTTAGAGAGACATACGATCCGCCTGGCGCCCGATCACCGCTGCGTCTCGGCCAGCAGCGAGCGCAGCAGCGTGCGCTTGGCGTCGACGAACGGCGGCGACGTGGTCATCTCGCGTTCCCGCGGGCGCGGCAGGTCGATGGCCAGCTCGAGCTTCATCGTTCCGGGGCGGCGCGTCATCACGTACACGCGGTCCGACAGGAAGATCGCCTCCTCGACGTCGTGAGTGACGAACAGGACCGTCTTGGCCAACTCGGTCCAGATGCTCAGCAGCCACTCCTGCATCTCGCCGCGGGTGAGGGCGTCCAGGGCGCCGAACGGCTCGTCGAGCAGCAGGGTGTCGCGGTCCAGCAGAATCGTGCGCAGCATGGCCGCGCGCTGCCGCATGCCGCCGGAGAGCATGTGCGGGTAGGCGTCGGCAAAGCCCTCGAGGCCGAATCGATCCAGCTGCGCCAGCGCCCGCGCCTCGCGGTCCGGTTCGCCGCGCAGCTCAGGCCCCAGCACCGCGTTCTGCAGCGTGGTTCGCCACGGCAACAGCAGGTCGCGCTGGGGCATGTGTGCCACCAGGCCCGTGCCTCCGATCGCCGATCGACCGTCGACGGAAATCTCACCGGCGCTGGGGCGGTCGATGCCCGCGATGAGGTTGAGCATGGTGCTCTTGCCGCAGCCGCTCGGCCCGATCACCGACACGAACTCGCCCCGCGCGACGGTCAGGTCGACGTCATGCAGCGCCTCGACGCGCAACCCGCGCTCGGTATACGTCGCTTGAACGCCGCGCAGCGACACGGCCGGGGTCGCCGCGGGGCCGTCGGTCGGCGGGCTCACGTCACTCCCCGACTACTGCCGCGCCACCCCTCGTCATTCCCGCGAAGGCGGGAATCCACCCCGCCGCCATCGCCATGCCGGCGGGCATGCACCCTCGCGCCGCCCGCTCCGTCATTCCGGCCGCCCACTCCGTCATTCCCGCGAAGAGCCTGCCCCGTACTCGATACGGGGCGGGAATCCACCGCGCCGTCATCGCCATGCCGGCGGGCATGCACCCTCGCGCCACCCACTCCGTCGTTCCGGCGAAGAGCCTGCCCCGTACTCGATACGGGGCCGGAATCCAGTCCCCTCGCCATTCGGAACGGCGCCGCGATCTTCCCGGACATCCCGAGCCCTATCGGCAACGCCAAGCGTCGCCCCCGCGGCCTCAGGCGTTCTCGATGAACGAGTTATCGAAGGCGTTGGCGGGATTGATCGTGTTCGCGAGCAGGTCGTAGTTCACCAGCCAGTTGGCGTAGCCCTGCCAGGTGTCGCGCGTCTGCCAGCCCCACTTGTCGACGTCTTCCGCGTAGCGAGGGCTGAGCCAATCCTGGCTGGCGCGCACGAGGTCCGCGTCGATGCCGTCGACGGCCTTGATCAGCGTGTCCGCGCCGCGCGACGGCTCGTCGATGGCCAGCTCGTAGCCGCGGGCCGTGGCGCGCACGAAGCGCTGCACCACGTCCGGGTTGTCGGCGATCATCGACTCGCTGGTCGCCAGCACCGGCGTGTAGTAGTCGGGGATGCAGTCGAGGTCGGTCAGGCGGATGTAGTCGAGCTCGAACCCCTGCAGCTGGGCGCGAATGCCGTCCCAGGCCTCGAAGATCCACACGAAGTCCACGTCGCCGCGCTCCCACGCAACGAAGTAGTCAACGGCCCCGATGTCCACGAACTCGATCTGGTTGAAGTCGCCGCCGTCGCATTGCATCAGCGCCGTCAGCACCTGCCGCTCGGGACCCCAGCCAAACGCGCCGTATTTCTTCCCCGCGAAGTCGCGTGGGCGGCGAATCCTGCGGTCCGCCGGCGAGGCGAATCCCGACGTGTTGTGCTGGATGATGGCCGCCACCGACACCAGCGGCACGTCTTCCGATCGCGCCAGCGTCACTTCTTCCTGGAAGCTAATGCCGAACTCGGCGGCCCCGCCGGCCACGGCCTGCGCCACGCCCGACACGCCGGGCTCAACGATCGAGACTTGCAGGTTCTCGTCGTCATAGAACCCGAAGTCACGGGCGACGTAGATCCCCGTGTGATTGGTGTTGGGGACCCAGTCCAGCATCAGCGTGACGGATGCCGGCTCCTTGGCCTCCTCGCCGCAGGCGGCCACCAGCGGCACGGCGGCGGCTCCAAGCATCAGGCCCAACGTCCGACGTCGCGAAATCATCATCGTGCGGTCTCCTCCTTGGCCGCCGTCCACGGTGCGACGGTGCGGCCCACAAGCTCAACGCAGCCGAACAGCGCGATGCTCAGCAACGCGATGACGGCAATCACGGCAAATACCTGGTCGGTCTGAAACGAGTTCGAGGCGCGCAGCAGATAGAGCCCCAGCCCCTGGCTGGCCCCGGTCCACTCGGCGATGACGGCGCCGATGACGCTGTAGGTGGCGGCGATCTTCATGCCGGAGATCACCGACGGCACCGCGGCGGGCAAGCGCACCTTGACGAACAGCTGGCGATCGCTGGCGCCCATGCCGCGCACCAGATCGAGCATCTCCTTGTCGGCGGCGCGCAGGCCGCCGACCGTCGCCACCACGACCGGGAAGAAGCACACCAAAGCCACGACCAGCACCTTGGGCAGCAGGCCGAAGCCGAACCAGATGGCCAGCAGCGGGGCCAGCGCGAAGGTTGGGATGGTCTGCGAGGTCACCAGCAGCGGGTAGATTGCGCGGCGAGCCAGGCTCCAGCGATCGATCGCCGCGGCCAGGACGACGGCCGACACCAAGGCCAGGGCGTATCCGGCGGCGGCGGCGGTCACCGTGGCGGCCACGTGCGGGCCGAGCCGGGGTGCGGCCTCGCCGAACGAGGCGCCGATGTCCGAAGGCGCCGGGAGCAGCCAATCCGGCATCTCCACCGCCCGCGACACCACTTCCCAGAGCGCCAGGAGGCCGGCGATCAGGAGCAGCGCCGGTCCAAAGTCGCGCACCTGACGGCGAAGCCTGCTCATGATTTCCCTGCGTATCCGTCATTCCGGCGAAAAGCCTGCCCCGTACTCGATACGGGGCCGGAATCCAGAAGCCGTGAGCTAGTCCCTAGCGCAGGCCTCCCGCCGCGATTCTGACTGGCGTGAGGAGGCCGCCCATGCTGCGGCTTCTTCCCCGCGCTTGAGATTCCTCGCTGCGCTCGGAATGACAGGGTGGTGGGGCGAACCGACGAGGTTGTAGGGGCGGTTCGCGAACCGCCCTTGCCTGGGCTCTCTCGACTCGGGTCCGGTCCCCTCTCCCTTGAAGGGAGAGGGCTAGAGCCTTCCCCGTACTTGATACGGAGGTGAGGGTGATTCGACGCATGGGTATGGAATGTCGACCAGTCATTCAAGGGTGTCCCAGTGCGAGGAATACCTGGACGCTGTTGCTCTTTCCCCGCGTTTGAGATTCCTCGCTGCGCTCGGAATGACAGAGGTGGTGCTCGGAATGACATGGCGGTGGCGAATCGGAGTGGCCGCGCCGTGCGGATGTGGACCAACAGGGCTGTAGGGGCGGTTCGCGAACCGCCCGTGCCTGGGCTCTCCCAATTCGGGTCTGATCCCCTCTCCCCGCCGAGGGAGAGGGTTGGGGTGAGGGGGTCCCCGCTACGACCGCGCCGTCCGGAACAGAGCGACCCTTTGCCACCCACACAGCGGAACTGAATCTCACCGGTCTGGATCACCCGCCTGCTCTCTCTCGGAACGGCGCGGTTTTCTCGTGCATGGAGGCGATACCCGCCGGGCTCTCGATCATGCGGATGTTGGTCTGCACGGGGCCGCCGGACAGCGTCACGGCGGCGTCGTGGGCCCGCGCGGCGATGTCGAGCAGCTCGCGCAGGGAGTCGCCCTCGATGGTGGTCTCCATGGGGCCGACCTCGTGCGAGACGCCACTGTCCTGGATCACGGCAATCGCCGCGTCAACGGCCGCCAGCGCGTCGGGCGCGTTCAGCGGCAACACCTGAAGAGCCAGCGTCGCCCGGGGCATTCGTCCACCGCCATCAACAAAAAGACCGCAGATTCGGTGGAACCTGCGGCAGCCAACGCGGTGAACGTCCCTGCGCTGGCATTACCCAGATCAGGTTCCACGGGTCGGCGGCGTTTATGCCGCCCTCTCAGCCGGGCGTTACCCCAGCTCCCCGCGATCAATCAGGTCACCCCAAGGATACGACACGGCGCACGGTGGGTCACTGCGTTCCGGCGACTGAAATAGTTGCCGCTCCAGAGCCTGGACGTCCGGTGTAGGGGCGGCCCTCGTGGCCGCCCTGTCCGCGAATTCAAGGATGCGCACAAGCCAGGTCCCGCAGGGTCGGGTCTCAGACCCGCCCGTGGTGTCGCCGCGCGGTCGACTTGCGTCTACACCCCGATGGGCGCCGGATAGGCCAGCGGGATGCCGGGGACGGGCATGCGCAGGCGGTTGAGGTGCCAGCGGCCGAGGTTGGCGGTGAAGAGGTCGGTGAGGTCGGGGCCGCCGAAGACGATATTGGTGGGTGAGGAGAGCTGCGTGTGGTTGGGGTCGTCGACCAGCACCTGGATGCGTCCCGTGGGCTCGAGGCGGTAGATGCGGCTGGGGGTGTAGAGCGTGATGTACAGCGTGCCCTCGACGTCGAACTGCACGCCGTCCGGCACGTCGCCGGGGAGCGTGGCCACGACCTGGCGCTCGCCGAGCGTTCCGTCGGCGAGCACGCGCAGGCGGCTGACGCCGGGCATCTGCGACTCGACCACGTAGAGCCACTCGCCCGCGGCGTCGACGCACATGCCGTTGGCGAAGAATCGCGGTTCCTCGCTCACCAGGTCCGTGGACCCATCGGGCCGCACGCGGTAGATGCGGCCGGTGTCGTGGTCCCACTCGCCGGAATCGGAGACGTAGAGGTCACCGGAGGGGTGGAAGCAGGGGTAGTTGGGCGTTTCCATGGGCCGGTCGGCGGTGCCGTTGGTGATCTCGGTCACACTGCCGTCGGCACCGGCGCGCACGACCGAGCCGCCGTACGCGGCGCAGACGTAGACGTTCGCCTCGGCGTCGCACGCGACGCCGCCGAGGAAACCCTCATGTTGCGCGATCTGGGTGATGGCCCCACTGTCGGGGTCCACGCGATAGATCTGGCCCGCCTCGCCGCCGGCGTATAGCTGGCCGTCGGGGCCCCAGGTGACGCCCTCGGGGTGATCCAAGCCGTCGTTGAAGTCGCCCGCGACCGTCTCGACCTCGGACACATCGCGTATTGGCATCGTGCGCGCCCTCGAAGAGTGTCTGGTCGTTCACGGTACCTGACGCGGTTTGGGGCCGCCCACTGCGTAAACTCAGGGTGAGGACGAACCGGAGCCACGCGCCGCGAGTGACTGCCGCCATCGCCGCCACGCCCGTCGACACGCTTGGCCGCCACATGCGCGACCTGCGCATTTCGGTGACGGACCGGTGCAATTTTCGCTGTCCCTACTGCATGCCGGCAGAGGTCTACGGCGAGCACTACACGTTCTTGCCGAAGTCCCAGATCCTCACGTTCGAGGAGATCACGCGGCTGGCGGGCATATTCGTCGAGCTTGGCGTGCGAAAGCTCCGGCTGACCGGCGGCGAGCCGTTGCTGCGAGCGGATCTGCCGAGCCTGGTGTCGATGCTGGCGGGCCTGCCGGTTGACGATTTGGCGCTCACGACCAACGCCCATTTGCTCGGGCGGCACGCCGAGACTCTGGCCCAGGCCGGGCTGCAGCGGGTGACCGTGAGCCTGGACAGCCTGGACGACGAGGTGTTCCGCACCATGAACGGGCGGGGTTTCGGCGTCGACGCGACGCTTGAGGGCATGGCCGCCGCCGAGCGCGCGGGCCTGTCGCCCATCAAGCTGAACTGCGTCGTCGTGCGGGGCGTCAACGACCACACCATCGTCGACCTGGCGCGCCGTTTTCGCGGCACCGGCCACACGGTGCGTTTCATCGAGTACATGGACGTGGGCAACCTCAATCAGTGGAAGGTGGACGAGGTCGTCACCGCCGATGAGATCGTGGAGCGCATCCGGGCCGAGTTCCCGCTGGAGCCGCTGCCGCCGAACTACCCGGGCGAGGTGGCGAATCGGTTCCGCTATCGAGACGGCGGCGGCGAGATCGGCGTCATCGCGTCGGTGAGTAAGCCATTCTGCGGGGCCTGCACGCGCGCGCGGCTGTCAACCGACGGCCACCTGTTGACCTGCCTGTTCGCCTTCGGCGGCACCGACCTGCGGACGCCGATGCGCGAGGGCGCCACGGACGCCGAGCTGCGCGACCTGATCGGCGGCGTGTGGCAGGACCGCCGCGACCGTTACTCCGAGGCTCGCGCCGGTTTGATCAGCGAGGACGGCCACGGGCCGGAGGTCGAGAAGGTCGAGATGTTCCAGATCGGCGGCTAGCGCCGGTGCGCCATCTCCCGGACCCACAAGTTCTGCGTCGATCAACCTGATGACCGATCCGGGGCTCTTGGGTTTCGCGGCTGCGGGGATCGGCGTCTTCATGACGCTGGTGTGGATGCTGAGCCTGGCACTGCGCGACGCGTCGATCGTGGACGTGTTTTGGGGGCTGGGTTTCATCGTGACCGGGGCGCTGAGCGCGTGGCTCGGCTCGGGCGATGCCGGGCGCGCCGCGCTGCTGCTGGTGCTGGTGGCGGTGTGGGGCCTGCGCCTGGCGGGGCACATCGGGTGGCGCAACCACGGCAAGCCCGAGGATCCCCGCTATCAGAAGTTTCGCGCCAATGCCGGGAGCGCCTTCTGGTGGCGCAGCTACTTCACGGTCTTCCTGCTCCAGGGTGTGGTGATGTGGGTGGTCGCGTTGCCGTTGCTGGCGGCTCTGGGCGAGCCGCAGCCGTCCCTGCCGACCCCGTGGGACGTGGCTGCCATCGTGCTGTGGGCCGTCGGCTTCGCCTTCGAGGCGGGCGGTGACCTGCAGCTGGCGCGATTCAAGGCCAACCCGGCCAATCGAGGCCGTGTGCTGTCAACCGGATTCTGGGGGCTGACGCGGCACCCGAACTACTTTGGCGACGCCGTGGTGTGGTGGGGCTTCGGTTGCCTGGGATTGGCCGTCGGTGCCTGGTGGACGCTGATCGGTCCCGTCGTCATGACGGTGCTGCTGGCGCGCGTGTCGGGCGTGACGCTGCTCGAGCGCAGCATGATCGATGCCAAGCCGGGCTATCGCGAGTACGTGGAATCCACGCCGGCGTTCTTCCCTCGCATCCCCTTCCTGGGACGACGTGGATAGCCAATCGGCCTGGTTCGAGCGGCTGGCGGCGCGGGGAATGGTTCCCGACGGCGTGCTGCGCCTTGGCGTGCGGCTGGCGCTGCGGCGACGGCTGCGGGCGCTGAACCGCGGCGAACCCCAAGAGCGCTTTCGCGGCATGCGCGGTGGACCAACGGCCGTTGCGACGGACGCCGCCAACCGGCAGCACTATGAGGTGCCGACCGAGTTCTTTCGCCTGATTCTCGGCCCGAGGCTCAAATACAGCAGCGGCCTCTGGCTGTCTGGCGTCGAGACGCTGGCGGAGGCGGAAGACGCCATGCTGGAGCTGTATGCCCGGCGTGCCGGACTCGAGGACGGCCAGCGGGTGCTCGACCTGGGGAGCGGCTGGGGTTCCTTTGCCCTGTGGGCCGCGGCGCGGTACCCGGCATCGACGATCACCGCCGTGACCAACTCACGCACCCAGCGCGACCATATCGTCGGCGAGGCCGAGGCGCGCGGCTTGGGCAACCTTGACGTGGTGCGCGCCAACGCCGCGACCGATGAGATTCCGGGTCGTTTCGACCGGATCGTGAGCATCGAGATGCTGGAGCACGTTCGGGACCACGGCGCGTTGCTGGCCCGCTTGGCCGATCGGCTCGACGCGGGCGGGCTGATCTTCGTGCATGTGTTCAGCCACGCGCGTCACGCCTACGCCTTCGAGCCCGAGGACGGCTGGATGGCGCGGTGGTTCTTCAGCGGTGGGACGATGCCGAGCCTGGACCTCTTCCAGGAGTGTGCGCCGGCGGTGCGCACGGTGGACCGCTGGATCGTGAACGGCCGACACTATGCCCGGACGCTGCGCGCGTGGCTGAGAAACCTCGACAAGAGCCGCCCGCAGATCGTTGAGCTCTTTCGCGGCGTCTACGGCGACGATGCGGCGAGTCTCTGGCTAATGCGTTGGCGGCTCTTCTTCATTGCCTGTGAGGAGCTGTTTGCCTACCGCGGCGGACGCGAGTGGGTGGTGGCGCACCATCTGTTGGCCCCCACGAAGGTTGCGGAAGCCGAGGCGCGGCCGCGCTAGCGTTGCGTTGATAGCCACGGAGATCTTTGCAGAATCCAGCCAAGCTTGAGGATGACCGGGCAAATCCTAGCCGCCCCAGGTTCAATGACGGGTGGATTCCCGCCTTCGCGGGAATGACGGATGGGTTTCGCCGAGGCCACCTGGGTTGTTAACGGCGCGCGATGGTCGAGCCGGGTCGCTGACATGAGCTGCCGCACATCATGAGAATTGCCGTCATCGGGGCCGGGGTGTCGGGCCTCGTGGTAGCGCGAGAGCTGCATGCGCGCCACGACGTCATGGTGTTCGAGGCGGGTGACGAACCGGGCGGGCATGCGCGCACCATCGACGTGGAATCCGGCGGCCGAACCTTCGCGGTCGATACCGGCTTCGTGGTCTTCAACGACCGCACGTATCCGGAGTTCCTGCGCATCCTGGATGAGCTCCGCGTCCCGACGCAGCCGTCCGAGATGAGCTTCTCCGTGCGCTGCGATCGCACGGGCATCGAGTACAGCGGGGCGTCGTTGAATGCCGTATTTGCCCAACGACGCAATCTACTTCGCCCGACGTTCCTGCGGCTGGTGCGCGACTACCTGCGGTTCAATCGCCGGGCTCCCGAGCTGCTGGAAGCCGACGGGGGACTCACCCTGGACGACTACCTGGAAGGCGCGGGCTTCTCGCGGGCCTTTCGCGAGCTCTATCTGGTGCCCATGGGCTCCGCCATTTGGTCGACCGACCCCGGGCGCTTCGGCCGGATTCCCGTTCGGTCGTTCGTGCGTTTCTTTCACAACCATGGACTTCTGGGGATCCGGGGGAAGCCGAGATGGTCGGCGATCGCCGGCGGCGCGCGCGAATACGTTGAGGCGCTGGCGCGGCCATTCCGCGATCGGATCCATACCCGGGCCGCGGTGACCCGCGTCCGGCGAGCCCAGGACCACGTCAGCGTCACCGTTGCCGGTGGAGGCCCCGTCCGATTCGATCAGGTGGTGGTCGCGAACCATAGCGACCAGGCGCTGCGGATGCTTGAAGATCCGAGCCCCGAGGAACGCGCCGTCCTTGGGGCCATCGAGTACCAGACCAACAGCGTCTTGCTGCACACCGACACGAGCCTGCTGCCCCGGCGGCGCCGCGCGTGGGCGTCGTGGAATTCCTACATTCACCGAGACGGTGGGGACCGGGTGGCGACGACGTACAACATGAATCGCTTGCAGCGATTGGACGCGCCCGAGACCTTCTGCGTCACGCTAAACCAGGACGAGCGCATCGACGACAGTGCGGTGATCGCGCGGATGACCTACCACCACCCGATGCTCAACCGCGCCGCGATCGCCGCCCAGCGCCGCTGGACCGAGGTGAACGGCCGGCGCCGGACCTGGTTTGCCGGCGCCTACTGGCGCTATGGCTTTCATGAGGACGGCGTCGTGAGCGGCCTGCGCGTGGCGCGCGCGATCGAGGCCGGCGCGTGAGCGGCGCGAGCTGCCTGTACACTGGCGTCGTCACGCACCGGCGGCGACAACCGGTGCGCCACGCGTTTCGCTATCCGCTGTTCATGGCGTATCTCGACCTCGCCGAGCTTCCCGGCGTGTTTGACGGACGCCTGCTCTGGTCGGCGCGGCGTCCGGCGCCGGCGTGGTTTCGCCGGGCGGATCACTTCGGCGATCCGGCGCTGCCCCTCGACGAGGCGGTGCGGCGTCGCGTGCACGAGGCGACCGAATATCGGCCTGAAGGACCAATTCGCCTGCTCACCCACCTGCGCTATTTCGGCTACGTCTTCAATCCGATCAGCGTCTACTACTGCTTCGCGCGCGGCGGGGAACAGGTCGAGGCGCTGGTGGCCGAGGTCACGAACACGCCGTGGGGCGAGCGTCACGTCTATGTCGTTGAGCCCGAGCCGTCCGCCGAGGGCGACACGCTCCAGGCGGACTTCTCCAAGGCACTGCACGTCTCGCCGTTCATGAGCATGGATTTGGAATACCGGCTGTCGGCGACGGTTCCCGGCGATGAGCTCGACCTGCGCATGGTGGCGGCGCGCGATGGCGCGGCGATCTTTGACGCCGGCCTCTCGCTGCGCCGCCGGCCCATGACCAGAGGGGCGCTTGCGGGTGTGCTGGTTCGCTATCCCTTCATGACGGCGCGAGTGGTTGCCGCGATCTACTGGGAGGCGCTGCGGCTGAGGCTGAAGGGCGTGCCCTTCGTCCCGCATCCGGGACGACGCGCAACGTCACGCGACCAGAGCTTCGAGACGGGCGACTAGCGGCGCGGCCGGTCTACTTCTTGGCGGCCTCGAAGTAGGGATTCGTCCCCGAGGCGTGGTCGGTCACGTCGATCACGCGCGTGACTTCGGGCACGGCCTCGCGAATGGCCACCTCGATGCCCTGCGTCAGCGTCACCGGCGCCATGCCGCAGCCCTGGCAGCCCCCGCTGAGGCGCAGGTACGCCGCGCCGTCCTCGACGGAGACGAGCTCGGCATGCCCGCCGTGCGCCGCGATGGCGGGATTGATCTGCTGCTCCAAGATTTGCGCCACCTGGTCCGCCACTTCGCCGCTGAGTTGTGGCGCGGGGACGTCCCGGGCGGCCGGTCCGGCGACCGGGCTCGGGGTGTTGGGGTTGTCGACGAATAGGCCGCCGCCGTCGGCGGCGGAGCGGTAATCGATGGTGGCGCCGTGCAACTGGTCGGTGCTCCCGGCGGGAACGACCACGTTGAGCCCGGCGGCGACCTCCACGACCGCGTCACCGGGTCCCGCATCCAGCGAGCTCTTCAGGTACATGTCGTAGCTGAAGCCGGTGCCCGAGATTCCCGTGACCTCGATCCACATGGCCAGGTCGTCCTTGTCCGGCCGGTCGGAGCGCGAGCGAAAATCGAGTACCAAGTCGCGTGCGGCGTCGCTGATGAAGATATCGATGTGGTGTTCCAGGGTCATGTTCCCCATCCAACGGGCATTCGGCACGTCCGAGGTTCGTACTTCATCATAGGACGATGCGCCGGGTTCTCCTACTGCTGCCGACGCGGGCGTACCGCGCGGCGGACTTTCTCGAAGCCGCCCGGGAGCTTGGCGTGGAGGTCGTGGTCGGCGCCGAGGAGCGGCACGCGCTGGACGACGTTGTTGGATCGCGCGTAATCGAACTGCCCCTCCACCGCCCCGACGTCGCGGCGGACGCCATCGTCGAGTTTGCGGACGAGGTGTCGGTAGACGCCATTGTCCCGGTGGATGACGCCGGCGTCGGGGCGGCGTCGCTCGCCGCGGAGCGCTTGGGCTTGACACACAGTCCACCCGCGGCGACGGCTCTCACGCGGGACAAGGCCGGCATGCGACGGCGGCTGGTGCAGGCCGGCGTGCCGCAACCGGACTTTGTCGTCGTGACATACGGCGATGACCCGGTCGCGGCTGCAGCGAGGCTCGGGTTCCCCGTGGTGATCAAACCCCTGGAGCTGTCGGGCAGTCAGGGGGTGATCCGCGCCGACACGCCAGCGGAAGCCGCCGCTGCGGCGGCGCGAATTCAGCGCATGCTCGCGCCTTCGACTGACGACGAACCCGCGCCGTTGTTGATCGAGCGCTTCGTGCCCGGCGTGGAGGTCGCCGTGGAGGGACTGCTGCGCCGCGGGACGCTGCACACGCTGGCTATCTTCGACAAGCCGGACCCGCTCGACGGCCCCTATTTCGAGGAGACGCTCTACATCACGCCGTCGCGCCTTCCCGAGTGGAGGCAGCGAGTCGTGGAGGACGTGACGCGCGCGGCCGTCGCGGGGCTGGGGCTGACCGAGGCCCCGGTGCACGCCGAGGTGCGTCTGGACGGCGACGCGCCGTCGGTGATCGAGGTCGCCGCGCGCTCGATCGGCGGTCTCTGCGCCCGATCGCTGCGATTCGGTCTGGGCGTGTCGTTGGAGTCGCTGATCCTCCGCCACGCGCTGAACCTGCCGCTGCGAGACACCACGCGGGCGCATGCCGCGTCGGGCGTGATGATGCTGCCCATTCCCCGTGCGGGCGTGTTGGTCGAGGTGCGCGGGCGTGAGGCGGCGCTCGAGGTTCCGGGCATCGTGGGTCTGGAGATCACCGTCGCGCCCGGCGGCTGGGTCGAGCCGCTGCCGGTGGGCGACCGATATCTTGGCTTCATGTTTGCGCGGGGTGAAACGCCGGACGCCGTCGAATCGGCGCTGCGGCGCGCGCATGCGAAGCTTGAGGTGGAGATCGATCCGAATCGAGCGCCCCGACGGCGCAGCGGATCCGAGTCTTCGGAGGCGGACCATTGATGCGGGTCTTGATCGTCTCGACCTATGAGCTTGGCCACCAGCCGGTGCATGCGGCGTCCCCCGCCGCTGCGCTCCAGGCGGCGGGCCACGAGGTGCGCGCGCTCGACCTGGCCGTCGAGATGTGGGACGCGGACGCGCTGGACGGCATCGACGCGCTGGCATTCTCCGTGCCGATGCACACGGCCATGCGCATCGCTGTGAGCGCCGCGCAGGCGGCGCGCCGCACGCACCGGGACGTTCCAGTGTGCTTCTACGGTCTTTACGGCGAAATGGCCCCGGCGCTCGACCCCAGCCATCCCATGGACCGCGCGCTCGCCGGCGAGTATGAGCCGGAGCTCGTCGCCTGGGTGGACGCCCTGGCCGGCGCGAACGGATCGGCAGCCCTTTCGAGCGACATCATCCAGCTCGCCAAGCACGCCTATCACGCCCCGGCGCGCGAGTTGCTCCCGCCGATCGACCGCTACGCGCGGCTTGCCGTCGACGGTGAAGAGCGATTGGCGGGCTACGTGGAGGCCAGCCACGGCTGCGTGCACAAGTGCCGCCACTGTCCGGTGCCGGTGGTCTACGACGGCCGCATTCGCATCGTCGGCGCGGACACCGTGCTGGACGACATTGGGCGGCTCGTCGACGCGGGCGCGCGCCACATCACATTCGGCGATCCCGATTTCCTCAACGGCTGGCGGCACTCGCGCAAGGTGGTGCGGGCCATGCACGCGCGATTTCCGGAGCTCACGTTCGACTGCACGACCAAGGTGGAGCACATCCTGGAGCACGCCCACGTGTGGCCCGAGTTTGCCGACGCGGGGTGTCTGTTCGTCATCTCGGCGTTCGAGTCGCTCAACGACCGGATCCTGGAGCGCCTGGAAAAGGGCCACGTGGCGGCCGAGGCCGAGCAGGCGATCACCCTGCTGCGCCGACACGGCATCGAGACGCGGCCGTCGTGGTTGCCGTTCACGCCGTGGACGTCCTTCGCCGACGTGCTGGACATCCTCGATTTCGTCGCCAGGCACGACCTGGTGGGCAACGTCGACCCAGTGCAGTACAGCATCCGGCTCCTGCTGCCCAAGGGATCACTGCTGCTCGATCTGCCGGACATGCAACGCCACTTAGGCGCGTATGACGAGGCGCAACTCAGCTATACGTGGCGGGCGGCCGACCCGGCGGTCGACGCGCTCCAAACGGAGATCGGGGCGCTGGTGGCGGCAATGGCCGACGAGGACGCGGATATCGCCACGTCCTATGCCGCGGTGCGGGCGCTTGCGCTCGAAACTGCCGGAACTGCCGCCGAGGGTCGCCGGCGTGAAATTTCCGTCGATGTGGAACGCGCGGCGGCCCGCCCCAGGCTCACCGAAGCCTGGTTCTGCTGCGCCGAGCCGACCGAGCTGCAATTCGCGCAGCTGGCGGGGATCTAACGACGCGCTTCCCTCGCAACTCGTCGCGGCGATGCCGGAGCTTGGATCGCTAGGCGCTGGTGGGTACGCTCGGGTCATGATGTCGACCCCCGTCGATGTGCACCGACTGGGCCGGGTGGCCTATCGCGACGCCTGGGCCTGGCAGCAGACGCGTGCCGCCGACGTGCGTGCCGGCACGGCGACTGAGGCGCTGGCGGTGCTGGAGCATCCGCCGGTGTACACCTGCGGCCGCCGCAGCGATCCGGCCAACCTGCTGGCGTCGCCGGAGCGACTGGCGGCCCAAGGGATCGAGGTCGTGGACGTGGAACGCGGTGGCGACGTGACCTATCACGGTCCGGGACAGCTGGTGGCCTATCCAATCCTGGATTTGCGCGGCCGCGGCATCTATCCGATCAGCTTCGTGCGCGGACTGGAGCAAACGCTGGTGACTACGCTGGCGGCCCTCGGCGTGCCCGCGGCGCCACGCAAGAGCCTGCCCGGCGTGTGGGTGGGCAACGACAAGATCGCCGCGCTGGGCGTACACGTGCGCGGCGGCGTGAGCATGCACGGCATCTCGCTCAACCTGGCCCCGGATTTGGCGGCCTTCGAGGCCATCGTGCCCTGCGGCATCCATGACGCCGGCATCACGTCCGTGGAGCGCTACCGTGGGGCCGCGCCCAATGACGAGGCCGCTAAGGAAGCGTTCATCAGTGCCTTCGCGCAAACGTTCAATGTAATGTTGCGCGACGTCGCCTCGGACAAGGCCCTTGTCAATGGCCACTAAGGTCCGGCCCAGGTACCCCAAGCCCGCGTGGCTCAAGGTGCGCGCGCCGACCGGCGACCGCTTCACGGGCCTGAAGCGGCTGATGCGCACGCAGTCGCTGCACACCGTGTGCGAGGAGGCCCGCTGCCCCAACATCGGCGAGTGCTGGAACGACGGCCACGCCACTTTCATGATTCTGGGCGACACCTGCACGCGCGCCTGCGGCTTCTGCGCCGTCACGTCAGGCCGTCCTGGGGAGCTCGATCCGCTGGAGCCGTTGCGCCTGGCAGCGGCGGTGGAGCGCATGGGGCTCGACTATTGCGTCATTACGTCGGTCAACCGCGACGACGTGCCCGACGGCGGGGCGAGCGTGTTTGCCGGCTGCATTCGCGCGGTGCGCCGGGTAAGACCGT
Source organism: Chloroflexota bacterium (assembly GCA_028873795.1). Classification (GTDB taxonomy): domain Bacteria; phylum Chloroflexota; class UBA11872; order UBA11872; family UBA11872; genus JAJECS01. The sequence continues at coordinate 55,533 of JAPPNP010000033.1, read as the reverse complement.
CGTGCCAGGTCGAGGTGCTGATCCCCGACTTCATGGGCAACTGGGACGCGCTGGCGACGGTGATGGAGGCGCGCCCGGTCGTGCTCAACCACAACACCGAGACAGTGCCGAGGCTCTACGCCCGGGTGCGACCCAAGGCGCGCTACGAGCGGACGCTGGAGCTCATTCGCCGCGCGGCCGATTTGGCGCCGGACGTGGCGACTAAGTCCGGGGTGATGGTCGGCCTGGGCGAGACCCGCGACGAGCTGCGCGCGACCCTTGCCGACCTGGTGGAGCATCGCTGCGAGCTACTCACCGTGGGGCAATACCTCCAGCCGACGCGCAAGCACTTGCCGGTGCAGCGCTTCTATCACCCGGACGAGTTCGTTGAAATCGCCGAGGAGGCCCGAGCGCTCGGGTTCGTCCACGTGGAATCCGGCCCGCTGGTGCGCAGCTCCTACCACGCCGGTCGTCAAGCCCTCGCTGCGTCCATGAACCGCGCGCGCGTGGGATGAACAACCGAGCCCGGCGTGGCACGCTTGTCCCGCCGGAGGCGCCTCGCTGCGGCCGAGTGGCCGCGTGAAGCGCCAGGCCAACGCCGACCGTCTGGCAGCTCGCAAAGCGCCCAGCGCCGGGCGTACTACCCTTGCGTAGTCTCTAGGCGGAGCCCATGGCACAGCTAGATACCCACCGCGACGGCGCCCTGAACGGCGGTCAGGGGGCCGACGCGGTCGAAACGCGAGACTGGCTGGACGCGCTGCATGACGTGCGGCGGCTTTCCGGCAACGAGCGCGTGCGCGAGTTGCTGCGCGAGCTGCAGATTCACGCGCAGCGGGCCGGCGGCGTGCTGCCGGTCACCGCCCGCACGCCGTATGTCAACACCATCCCGCCGGAGCGGGAGCCGGCCTATCCCGGCGACGAAGCGCTCGAGTGGCAGATCCGCAGCATCATTCGCTGGAACGCGATGGCGATGGTGGTGGCCGCCAACCGCGAGGCCGACGGCATCGGGGGACACATCTCCACCTATGCGTCGGCTGCCACGCTCATCGAAGTTGGCTTCAACCACTTCTTCCGCGGGCCGGACCACCCCGAAGGTCCGGACATCATCTATTTCCAGGGCCACGCGGCGCCCGGAATCTACGCGCGGGCGTATCTCGAAGGTCGCCTGACCGCCGAGCAGCTCCACGACTTTCGACGCGAACTCATGCCGAGCGGCGGCGTCTCGTCGTATCCCCATCCGTGGCTGATGCCCGACTTTTGGCAGTTCCCCACCGTGTCCATGGGCTTGGGTCCACTGATGTCGATCTACCAGGCGCGGTTCATGCGCTATTTGGAGGATCGCGGGTTGAAGCAGCCCTCGGACCAGCGGGTGTGGGCGTTCGTCGGCGACGGCGAAGCCGACGCGCCGGAGACCATCGCGGCGATCTCGCTCGCCGGGCGCGAGTACCTGGACAACCTCACCTGGGTGGTCAACTGCAACCTGCAGCGCCTGGACGGCCCGGTTCGGGGCAACGGCAACATCGTGCAGGAGTTGGAAGGACAGTTTCGCGGCGCCGGCTGGAATGTGATCAAAGTCCTGTGGGGCGGCGATTGGGACGAGCTGTTCGCCAACGATCACGACGGCCTGCTCACACGCCGCGCCGGCCAAATCGTCGATGGCGAATATCAGAAATACAGCGTGGCCGGCGGGGCGTATATCCGCGAGAACTTCTACGGGGTGGATGAGCGGCTGCTGGCCATGGTCGCCGACCGCAGCGACGACGAGCTGGTGCGCATGAACCTCGGCGGGCACGACGCGCGCAAGGTCTACGCGGCGTTCAACTCGGCCGTACGGCATGAGGGCGCGCCAACGGTCGTGCTGGCGCGCACGATCAAAGGCTACGGGCTCGGCGAGTCCGGCGAAGGCCGCAACGTCACGCATCAGCAGAAGCAGCTGAACGAGGATGAGTTGCTGACGTTCCGCGATCGATTCAAGATCCCGATTTCCGATGAGGACGTCGGTCGCGCTCCGCTCTATCGCCCGGCGCCCGAGAGCCGGGAGGTCCGGTACCTCACCGTCCGCCGCGAGGAGCTTGGCGGATTCACGCCGACGCGCCGGGCGGAGAAGAGCCAGATCTCGACCCCGCCGGCCGAAGTCTTTGCCGAGATCGAGGCCGGCAGTGAGCGGCCCGCCTCCACGACCATGGCGTTCGTGCGCATGCTGTCCAAGCTGCTGCGCGATCCGGCGCTGGGTCCGCGCGTGGTTCCCATCGTGCCGGACGAAGCCCGCACCTTCGGCATGGAGGCGCTCTTCCGCCAGGTCGGGATCTACTCCGCGGTGGGACAGCTCTACGAGCCGGTCGATTCGGCGTCGCTGCTCTACTACAAGGAGGCTACCGACGGCCAGATCCTGGAGGAGGGCATCGCCGAGGCGGGCGCGATGAGCTCGTTCATCGCCGCCGGGACTTCCCACTCGACCTATGGCGTCGCCACGCTGCCCTTCTTCATCTACTACTCGATGTTTGGCTTCCAGCGCGTCGGCGACCTCGTCTGGGCCGCGGCCGACGCCAGGACGCGCGGATTCCTGCTGGGCGCCACCGCGGGCCGCACCACGCTGTCCGGCGAGGGGCTGCAACATCAGGACGGACACAGCCATCTCCTGTTCTCAGTTGTGCCGACGTGCCTGGCTTACGATCCCGCCTTCGCCTACGAGATCTCGGTGATCATTCGCGAGGGCATCCGCCGCATGCACGAGCAGGACGAGGACGTGTTCTACTACCTCACCCTCGGCAACGAGGCGTATCCGCATCCCCAGCTTCCGGAGGGCCCGGGGGTGCGGGAGGGCATCCTCAAGGGCATGTACCGCTTGCGTGCCGCCGAGGCGCCGCCCGAGCAACCGCGCGCCACCCTGCTCGGAAGCGGCGCAATCCTGAACGAGGTGCTCGAGGCGCGGGAGTTGCTGGCGGCGAAGTATGGCGTCGCGGCCGACGTGTGGTCGGTGACGAGCTACACCGAGCTTCGCCGGGAGGCGCTGGACGCGGACCGCTGGAACATGCTGCATCCGGACCGGACGCCGCGCACGTCATACGTGGCGAACTGCCTGGCGGATGCGCCCGAGGTGGTCGTGGCCGCGACCGACTACATGAAGTCGCTGCCCGACCTCATTGCGAAATGGATTCCCGGCCGGCTGGTGGCGCTGGGCACCGACGGCTTCGGGCGCAGCGATACACGCGCGGCCCTGCGTGACTTCTTTGAGGTCGATGCCCGCTTCGTGACCCTGGCGACGCTGCACGCGCTGGCGCAGGAGGACCGGATCGACCCTGAGTTGGTCTCCGAGGCGATTGAAGACTTGAACATCGACGCCGAGAAACCGAATCCGCGGCTGAGCTGATGCGAGCTACAGCCTCGGGTGCGGCCGGCGAGCATCAACCGTCATGAGCGTCGAGGTGCGCCTGCCGGATCTCGGCGAGGGGATCGAAGAGGCCGACATCCTGAGCGTGCTGGTGGGCGTGGGGCAGTCGGTCGCCGCCGGCGACTCCGTGATCGAGATCGAGAGCGAGAAGGCAACCTTGGAGGTGCCGACCGACGCCGGCGGCACCGTCACCGGGATTCAGGTCAAGTCCGGCGACACGATCGCGGTGGGCCAGGTGGTGCTCACGCTGGAGCCCGACGGCGCAGAGTCGCCGCCGGCGCCGAAGCCACCAGTGGCCGCGCCCGAGATCGCCGAGACGCCGGGGCCAACCGCCGACGGCGCGGCGGACGGCGCGACCGTCGAACCGGCGACGGCAGGCGACGGCCCGGAGGTTCATATCGCGCCGCGCTTGGCGGACGACGCCATCGATTTCGATGGCCGACCGGTCGCGGCCGCGCCCTCGGTGCGCATCTTCGCGCGGGAAATCGGCGTGGACGTGCGCCAGGTCGAGGGTTCAGGACCGGCGGGCCGCATCTCCATCGACGACGTCAAGTCGTATGCCCGTCGCCGCCCCACGGCGCCGACGCCCGACCGCGCGGAGCCGCTGCCCGACTTTGCCCAATGGGGTCCCATCGAGCGCGTGCGGCTGAGCCGCCTGCGGCGGACGCTCGCCGACAACCTGGCACACTCGTGGGCCACGATTCCTCACGTCACCTTGTTCCACGAGGCCGACGTGACCGACATCGAGGCCCTGCGCGCCGAGTACAAAGAGCGTGCGGCCGCGCAGGGCGCCAAGCTCACGATCACGGCGTTCTTGCTGCCGGTGGTTGCGGCCGCTTTGAAGGCCCACCCCAACCTCAACGCCAGCCTGGACCTGGCTGCGGGCGAGGTCGTCCAGAAGGGCTACTACCACCTGGGCGTCGCCGCCGACACGGAGCGTGGCCTGCTGGTGCCGGTGATCCGGGATGCGGACTCCAAGGGTGTGATCGAGATCGCGGCTGAGTTGACCGGCATTGCCGAGCGTGCGCGCGCCGGCAAGCTGACGCCCGACGAGATGCAGGGCGCGACGTTCACCATCAGCAACCTCGGCGGGCTGGGAACCGGATTCTTCACTCCGATCGTGAACCCGCCCGAGGTGGGCATTTTGGGCGTCGGCCGCGCCGTCCCGCGTTCGACGCTCCACGACGACGCATCGCAAACGCGGCTCATGCTCCCGCTTTCGCTCTCGTTTGATCATCGGGCGCTCGACGGCGCCGACGGCGCGCGCTTCATGTCCAGGCTTGTCGACGCGCTCGAGCGGCCGACGATGCTGGCGATGGAGTCTTAGGGCGCCGTGACGAGGTCTGACGGTCGTCGGCATGTTGTCGTGATCGGCGCCGGACCCGGGGGCTATCCCGCGGCATTCCGCGCGGCCAAATTGGGCTTCCGCGTGACGCTGATCGATCCAGAAGTTACCCCGGGCGGCGTGTGCCTCTATCGCGGCTGTATTCCCTCCAAGGCGCTGCTGCACGCGGCGGAGGTGATGCGCGCGACGAACGAGGCGGATGCCATGGGGCTGGACTTCGCCGCGCCGCGCGTGGACCTGGACCGCCTGCGCGCGTGGAAGGACGAGATGGTGCTCAAGCAGACGCGCGGACTTGCCAGCCTCACACGCGCGCGTCGGGTGAGCCACGTGCAGGGCAGAGCTCGATTCCGCGACGCCCACTCGCTCGAGGTTGCGGGGGACGAGCCGCGAGTCATCGAGTTTGATGCGGCCATCATCGCCACGGGCTCATCGCCCGCAGCTCCCAAGGGCCTTCGCGTCGACTCGCCGTTGGTCATGGACTCGACCGCCGCGCTGTCCGTCCAGGAGGTCCCTGCCACGCTGCTGGTGATCGGCGGCGGCTATATCGGGCTCGAGCTGGGAACCGTATACGCGGCGCTCGGGTCCGAAGTCACGCTGGTCGAGATGACGCCTGGGCTATTGCCCGGAGTCGACCGGTCGCTCGTGGAACCGCTGGCGCGGCGCATGGACGCTGTGCTGCACGAGGTTCTGTTGGATACCCGGGTGGCGGGGCTGCGCCCGACGGCCGATCGGGTCGAGGTGGAGCTGAGCGGGCCTGACGTCGAGCAATCGAGGCGCGTGTTCGATCGCGTGCTGGTGGCGGTTGGACGGACGCCCAATAGCGGCGACCTGGGGTTGGAGCACACGTCCGTGCAGGTCGACGCCAAGGGCTTCATTCAAACCGACGCGCAGCAGCGGACGGCTGAGCCGACGATCTTCGCCGTGGGAGACGTCGCGGGCGAGCCGATGCTGGCGCACAAGGCGACGCACGAAGGCCACGTGGCCGCCGATGCGATCGCGGGGCGCGCGTCGGCATTCGACGCGCAAGCCATTCCCGCCGTGGTCTTCACCGATCCGGAGATCGCGTGGTGCGGTCTCACCGAAGACGTAGCCGTTGCGCGCGGCCTGGAGGTGGACGTCGGCCGCTTTCCGTGGATCGCCTCCGGGCGCGCGGCCATGCTGGGCGGCAGCGAAGGGTTGACGCAACTCATCGTTGAGCCGCGCACGCGGCTGGTGCTCGGCGCTGGGATCGTCGGCCCGGGCGCCGGCGACCTGATCAGCGAATGTGTCCACGCGATCGAGATGGGCGCGACGGCCGAAGACCTGGCCCTGAGCGTGCATCCGCACCCGACGCTCTCCGAAACCATCATGGAAGCCGCGGCGCTGCTCGACGACGACAGCCCGCACTTCATGGCGCGAAGGCGCGCGAGCAACTAGTCGGCGGTGTCTGCCAGCTCGATCAGATAGGCCCGGACGGCGTCGCGCCAGTCCCGTAGCGGACGGCCGCGCACGGCGGTCATGCGATCCGTGGCCAGCACCGAATACGGCGGCCGCTTGGCCGGCGTCGGGTACTCGGCGGTCGGGATCGGCGCCAGCGAGGGCTGCAAACCGGCCGCGGCGAAGATTTCCCGCGCAAACTCGAACCAGGTGCAGGACCCGTCGTTGACCACGTGGAAGGTGCCCCGGGCATCGGCCTCAATCAGATCGACAATTGCCTCCGCCACGTCCCGCGCATATGACGGCGTGCAGTGCTGGTCGTCGACCACGCGCAGGTCGCGGCCTTGGCGCGCCAGCCGCAGCATGGTGCGGACAAAGTTGCCGCCTTTGACCGCCGAGCCGCGCGAGCCATACAGGCCGCAGGTGCGTACGATCAGGTGCCGGGGGGCGGCGCCGCGCACCAGGTGCTCGCCGGCCAGCTTGGACGCGCCGTAGACGCTCACGGGCGCCGGCAGGGCGTCCTCCGACAGCGGCGTCCGGGCCGACTGGCCGCCGAAGACGTAGTCCGTGCTGACATGGACCAGCATGGCGCTTGCCGCGGCGCAGGCCCGAGCCAGGTTCAAGGGGCCTTGGGCGTTGACGCGGAACGCGTGATCGAATTCGGTCTCGGCCTGGTCCACGTGATTGAACGCGGCGGTGTTGATGACGACTGCCGGCGTGTGTTCCGTGAACGCTCGCTCAACCGACCCGGCGTCGGTGACGTCGAGCTCGGCGCGCGCGAGCGCGACCGTCGATTCAACGGGGAGCTGTTGGGCCAGATAGCTGGCCAACTGCCCACCGCCACCGGTGACTAGGACGCGCGCGGCGTTGTGACGCTCGCTCACCGAAGCGCCCGCTGCCGCTGCATTGGCTGGTCTGCGCTAGCGCTCACTCTGGTCGATGGCTTTCGTTCAATCTTCCCCCGGACGGAATACCTGATCTTCTCTCCTTGGTGGAGACGTTTGCATGGTCAGGTAGGGGCGGTTCGCGAACCGCCCCTACTCGTGGGCGGACAATCTCAGCGGCCCCTGGATTCCGGCTTTCGCCGGAATGACGGAGGGATAGGCAACACTCGCTGCATTGGAGTCCATCCGCCGGTCCCCTCTCCCTTGATGGGAGAGGGTTAGGGTGAGGGTAATTCGCGCCGCCTAGCTCCACACGCTCAGGATGCCCGCCATGAGCGGCAGCGTCACCACGTGATAGCCCACGTTGATCAGGTAGAGCGATCGGGGCCGGTTCTCGTAGACATAGGACGAGGCGAAGGCCGTGGCCACCAGCCCAATCGCGCCCCAGATGCCGATCACGAATCCCTCGCCGAAGCCCTCGGCTCCGGTGAAGGCCACGATCTGCGCGAGCAGATAGGAGGTGACCAGGGCGCCGACGTTGCTCACTACCAGCGCCCGCACCATGTTGCCCTCGGCCTCGATCTGCTCCTGGGTCTTGCCGATCAGGCGCATCCAGGCCTTGCCGAACAGCCGCAACGAATACCAGTTGAAGCCCACCGCGAGCGGCACAAGGGCCGCCACGATCATGGCCGCGTAGTTGATCTCAGCCGTCCACACAGGAGTCCCCGATCTTGCTCTGGCCGCGAGTTGCGACCGTGCCAAACGCGCCTGCCGGTGTCAACGCGGGCCGGTGTCTGATAGCGAATCGCATTGAGTCCGTCATTCCCGCGAAGGGATGCCCTTGCGTAACCCTTCGCCATTCCGGCGGAGGCCGGAATCCAGTCCGGTCGAATCTGGAGGCACGCTGGATGCTCGGCGTCGGGGGGGGGGGAGGCCCCCCCCCCCCCGGGGGTTGGGGGGGGCCCCCCCGCCCGGCCACAAACCCCGAAGGGCAACCCCCCGGCCCGGCCACCCCCGCGTGGGCCCCCCGGCGCGCCGCC
>JAPPNP010000033.1:46288-47468 GCA_028873795.1 Chloroflexota bacterium | reverse complement strand
TTTTTTTTCTCCCTTCTCCACCCCCTCCCCCTGGGGGGGGGCGGCTTTCCCCGGGGCCGGCCGGGGGGGGGGGCCGGGTGGGGGGGGGGGGGGGGGGGCGCCCCCCCCCCCCCGCCACCGGATTTTGCAACGGTCTCCGAAGGCCGGAATCCATCCCCGTAAGGCATCCGACCGGTCCAGGACACCGCGGCTTCGGCACGCGTGAGCGCCGCGATCAGCGTGAGATATCGCACCGCCGGTCTCTGGAATTAATCGCGCGCGCCATAGAATGGGACATGGTCGCGTCGGTGCGGCCGTAGGGTGAGGATGACGCCAATGGTCACTTCTTCCGGGACAACGAAAGTCTTTCGCAGATTCGGCAACCGTCCCGGCTCCCTACACGTATCAATGGACGAGAGAGCTTGTTGCATAGGAGATAGGAATGGCTGAGGAAGGCGCCGGAAGGTTTTCCCGCATGTTGAGCTATTGGGGCCGCGGCGGCCTCGCGGGGCTGCTGGCCGCGCTGCTGGCCGTGGGCGTGAGTGAACTCTACGCCGGAATCTTTGGCGGCTTGCCATCGCTCCTCGTTTCGATGAGCGGCCGGATCGTCGACCTGAGCCCACGCGCGATGGAGGAGTTCGCCATCAGCGTGTTCGGCACCAGCGACAAGCTGGCGTTGGTCATATTCCTGGTCGTACTCAGTGGAATCTTCGGCGCCGTGCTCGGCGCCGTTGCTCTGCGGTCCCGGCCGATCGCGGTGGCGGGCTTCGCGGCGTTCGGGATTCTGTCCGGCCTGTCGAACGCGTTCGACGCGCAGTCAACGCCGGCGCACGGCGTGGCCATGGCCGCCGTTTCGACGGGAGCTGCCATTGTGGCGCTCTTGTGGTTCACCCGAGCGAATCCAGTGGCCGCCATTGCCGGCGATGCCGCGGCGGCCGTTCAGTTCCAGCGACAGCGCCGAGTCTTTCTTGGCAGCGGCGCGGTGGTCGCATTGGCCGCGGTCGTTACCGGGGTTCTTGGCCGCAACCTGATCGAGGGCGCCAAGGTCGCCGTGGCCAGCCGGGGTGACATCGTGCTGCCGCCGGTGCGCAGCCGAGCGGCCGCGGCCGCTCCGGGGCCCGCCGCACCCCCCGCCCAGACCCCCCCCCCAAAGCCCGCCCCCGTGGCAACCGCCTGTCTGTTATAAAAATATGACCCAGCC
>JAPPNP010000033.1:31449-46278 GCA_028873795.1 Chloroflexota bacterium | reverse complement strand
CAACCTTGTGCGTGGGCCCATTGGCGGGGGGGCCCCGCGGGGGTCACAGGGGGCGGCGGCGGGGGCGCCGCGGGGGGCCGGGGGCCGCCCCGCCCCGGGGCCCCGCCGCCGCCGAGACGCCCGCCGCTACGCCGGCGCCGGTGGCAACGGCCGCGCCGGCGGCCACGCAGGCCCCGCTGACTACCCCGGCGCCCGTGGCAACGCCGAGCGCGACCGAAGCGGCGACGCCGGCGCCCGAAACGACGGCCGCGGCCTCCGACACGCCTACTCCGATCGAGGTCGAGGCCGCCACCGGGTCGCTGCCGCCGGAGACGATGTTCGACGTGCGCGGCATCTCGTCAATCGTCACCCCGAACCGGGATTTTTATCGCATCGACACCGCATTCTCGATTCCGCGCGTCGATGTGGAGGGCTGGGAGCTCAAGATCACGGGCTTGGTGGACAGCCCATACACCCTGACCTACCGCGAGCTGCTCGACTGGGCCACCGACGAGGACTACGTCACGCTCTGCTGCGTGTCCAACGAGGTTGGCGGCCGTCTGATCGGCAACGCCAAGTGGCAGGGCGTGCCGCTGGCCGACGTGCTCAATCGCGCCGGCATCAAGGACGAAGCCACCCAGATCGTAGGTCGGTCGGTGGACGGCTTTACCGCTGGATTCCCACGCGAGGTGGCGTTCGACGGGCGACCGGTCCTGGTCGCCGTCGGCATGAACGGCGAGGTGCTGCCGTTCAAGCACGGCTACCCGGCGCGCCTGGTGGTGTCCGGCCTCTACGGCTACGTCTCCGCAACGAAGTGGCTCCAAGAAATCGAGCTCACCACCTGGGAGGATTTCGACGGCTACTGGATCCCGCGTGGCTGGTCGAAGGAAGGGCCCATCAAGACGCAATCTCGCATCGACGTGCCGAAGGCGTTCTCGTTCGACACCGCGCCCGGCCTGCAGGCGGTCGCGGGGGTGGCGTGGGCGCAGAACCGCGGCATCAGCAAGGTCGAGGTGCAGCTTGACGGCGACGGTGAGTGGAAGGAAGCGAAGCTCTCCTCGCCGATCAGCAAGCACACCTGGGTGCAGTGGGTGAGCGAATTCGAGTTCACGCCGGGCGCGCACTTCATCCGGGTCCGCGCCACCGATTCGGACGGCGAGTTGCAGGCCAAGGGGCCCAAGAATCCGGCGCCGAACGGCGCTGAGGGCTGGCACCAGGTCAACTTCCGCGTCACTGACGGCTAGGCGCCGCGGCCCAAAATACGCTTGGCGGCTGCGCGCCGCGCGGCTATACCTTGGTGGGGCGAGCCGGCGCGGCAGCTGACGCCGCGGGCGCCTCTTTCTTGAAGGGTGGACCTTGGTCGAAGTGCGCGAAGCGCCGGAGCATCCCGTAACCGCGGGGGCGCGTCCGAGCGCCATCGTGGTGCGCGGCATGTCGAAGGCCTACGGCAAGGTTCAGGCCCTCGACGACGTGAGCCTCAACGTTGCCGCAGGCACGATTCACGGCCTGCTGGGTCCCAACGGCGCCGGCAAGACCACGCTGGTGCGCATCCTCACCACGCTGCTGCCGCCCGACAGCGGGCGCGCGTGGGTGGCCGGATTCGACGTGGCGCGCGAGGCCACGCAGCTCCGGTCGAGAATCGGGCTGGCGGGCCAGGGCGCGGCGGTCGACGAGTACCTGACGGGCCGCGAGAACCTGGAACTTGTCGGGCGCCTGTACCACTTGAATCGCTCGACGGCCGAGCGGCGCGCCGCCGAGCTGCTCGAACGCTTCGATTTGACGGAAGCGGCCGACCGCCGGTCCAAGACTTACTCCGGCGGCATGCGGCGCCGCCTCGATCTGGCGGCGAGCCTGGTGGCGGACCCTGAGGTGCTGCTGCTCGACGAGCCGACTACTGGACTCGATCCACGCGCCCGCCGTGAGCTGTGGGCGGTGATCCGGCAGCTCGTGTCGGACGGCACCACGGTGCTGCTGACGACGCAGTATCTCGAGGAAGCCGATGAGCTGGCCGACCGAATCACGGTCGTGGACCTGGGACGCGTGATTGCCGAGGGCACGGCGCAGGAACTCAAACAGCGCACGCACGGCGACGTCTTGAGCGTCGTCGTTGGTGATCCTGAGCAAGCGGATGCCGCGCTCGGCGTGGTCGCGCGGCACGGCAGCGGAGACGCGCGGATCGGCGACGATGGCGTGACCGTCACCATGCCCGTCGCGGGCGGCGCCGCGAAGCTGGCCGCCATCATTCGCGACCTGGATGCGGCCGGCGTGGCGATTTCCGACATTGGCGTGCGCCGACCGTCCCTGGACGACGTGTTTCTGGCGCTCACCGGCCACACCGCCGGGGCGGATCGCGCGGACTAGGGGCAGCGCACTGAACGGACGGATTCCCGGTGCATGACACCCTGACGGCGCTGCGCCTCGAGGCGCGCTGGGCCCTGGCGGACTCGCTGGCCATGGCGCGTCGCAATCTCATTCGCTACGTGCGATCGCCGGAGCTGCTGGTGTTTTCCACCATCAACCCGGTCATGTTCGTGCTGCTGTTCACCTACGTTTTCGGCGGCGCCATCGACGTTGGCCCGGTCAACTACATCGACTTCCTGCTGCCGGGGATCCTGGTGCAGACCGTGGTGTTTGGGGCGGTGCAGACGGGCGTGGGCCTGGCCGAGGACCTCTCCTCGGGCATGGTCGATCGCTATCGCTCGCTGCCCATGACGCGATCGGCGGTGATGGCGGGGCGCATCCTGGCCGATACCGTGCGGAACGTCTTCGTGGTCCTGCTGATGATCGGCGTGGGCTACGCGATTGGGTTTCGATTCAACGCGAGCCCGGCGGCGATCATCGCCGTTCCCATCGTCCTGGTCATCTTCGGGCAGGCATTCTCGTGGATCTCAGCGGCGATCGGCGTGACCGTGCGCGAAACCGAAACAGCCCAGGTGGCGGGGTTTGTGTGGATCTTTCCGCTCACCTTCATGAGCTCGATGTTCGTGCCGGTGCATACGATGCCTGGATGGCTGGAAGCCTTCGCCAGCGTCAATCCGATCACGGTTACCGTGGACTTGCTGCGAGGGTTGTCGCAGGGCGGCGAGATCATGCCGTCGCTGTGGCAGACCGCCGCGTGGACCGTCGGCCTGGTGGCGTTTTTCTCGGCGGTGGCCATCACGCAGTACCGGCGGCTTTCCTAAAGCGGCGAAGTTTGTGGCGGTTGGTGACGCCGCCTTTACAATCGGAACCTGTGACGCTGAAATGCCTGCGCGCCTGGCACTGGCGTGATTGACGCCTGGCCGCCGCTCGAGGGCCTCGAGCGCGGCGCGAGCATTGGCGCCGGCCCACGGGGCACGGTGTTCCGCGCCGCGCGTTCCGATGGCAGCGGCGACGTGGCCGTGCTCATCTTCCACGAGCATCTGGTGCAGCGTCGCGAGCTGATGGCGCAGCTTGTGCGCGAGGTCGACCGTGCCCGGCGCATCGAGCATGCCGCCGTGGCCCAGGTGTACGACGTCCACGAAGTCGATGGCGCCTGGTGCGTGGTCATGGAGTTGGCCGGCGGTCTGACGCTGCGGCAATACCTCGAGGCCCGGGGCCCGGTCAGCGTGACGGAATCGCTTGACATAACCAAGCAGATTGCGTCCGGCCTCGCGGCCATGCACGCCCAGCGGGTATCCCATCGCAATCTCACGCCCGAAAACGTCAAGCTCCAGCACGGCAGGGTGAAGATCCTCGATGCTGGGACCGCGCCGCAGCATGAGCTTGACCCGTCGGGTGCAACGGCCTACATCGCGCCCGAGCGCGCGGCCGGACGCCGCGCGACCGCTCAGGCCGACCTCTACGCGCTGGGCACCGTGTTCTTCGAGTTGCTGGCCGGCGTGCCGCCATTTCGGGCCGACACGCCGCTGGCGGTGCTCGATCTCCATCGACAGGCGGCCGTGCCGCCGCTGGCTTCACATCGCGATGACGTGCCGCCGGTTGTCGAGCAGCTCATGCTCCACCTACTGGCCAAGGAGCCTGATGCCCGGCCGCCGTCGGCTGACGAGGTCTACGCGCGGATCGAGGATATTCAAGACACGGAGCGCACGCTCGCTGACGCGGTGGCGGCCCCTGCAGGGGATCGATTTCGCGCCGGTCCACGCCGCGAGCGTGCGGCGGCAACCAGCGGCGCCGTCTCGCGACGTCAGCTCATTCTCGCCGTCTCCGCCACCGCGCTCGGCGGAGCCGCCGTCGCCGCCGGCGCGGCGGCGATAGGCGTGCTGGCGGCCCGCCGGCAGCCGGTGGTGCAAGTGGAGCGGCTGCTCCCGCAAGAGGTAGTCAAGGTCGTGACGGTGGACCGCGTCGTGACGCGGGACGTCGTGCGTGAGGTTCCCGTCACCCGAACGATCATCCGCCAGGTTGCGCCGGCGAGTCCGGCGGAGCCGACGGTGGCACCGATCGTCACGCCCACGGCGAATCCCGAACCCACGCCCCAGCCGACGACGGCCGCGGCGACGCCCGCCTCGGCCGAGGCGGCGCCGGATGCCGGCGGACCATTTGCGCGTGATCGTGGAAGCCAGGCCCTGCCCGGGGTGATCGAGCCGATTCGCGACGTCAACCTCGGGCGGTTGGCCCAGCTCCATCGTGTCGGTCTGGGCAAGGCCCAGGCGCTGGCGATGCTGCCAAACGGGGAGATTGCCGTTGGCTCGAGCATTGGCCTGATCAGCGTCTTCGATGGCGCGTCGGGCCGTGAGCTTCGGCGCTGGCCGACCGGCGACGGCGATGCGCCGGGATCCGCGGTCACGGCGCTGACCACGGGCGGCGATGCCCTCGTCAGCGGCCACGCCGACGGCACGCTCGCCGCTTGGGAAGCTGCCACCGGCGCGGGTCGCTGGTCGTCGCAACTTGAATCCGAGGTCACGAGCTTGGCGATCGATTCCGGCGGCGAATTCGTGGCCGCCACCGAGAGTGGTGGGTCGGTTGGCGTGTGGCAGGCGAGCAGCGGCGCCGTCGTGCAGCAACTGGCGCCGCCGGCAGCGGCCGCCCGGGCCGTGACCTTTCATCCTGGGCGGCCGTTCTTGGCCGCCGGCGGGGATGACGGGACGGTCACCATTTGGGACGTGCAGCAAGGCACGGTGGAGGCTTCGTTTGGGGACGCCGCCCGGCCGATTCGTGCCCTCACCGTCAATCGCGCGGGGACGCTCTTGGCCGCCGCCGAGGCAGGCGGATCGGTCGGGATTTGGAACCTGGCGAGCCAAACGCGCCAGACCACGCTGACCGGGCTTCGATTCGATGCGGACGATGTGGTCTTCGGCCCGGATGGAACGTGGATCGCGGCGGTCGATGGTACGGAGCGAATCTTTGTCTGGGATGCGGTCGCGGGCACCGTGATCCACAGCCTGCAAGACAGGACTGGCGCCGTGAGTCGCGGATCGCTGGCCGTTTCAGCGGACGGTGCGTCGTTGGCATGTGCCGTGAGGCACCTGGCCGTTGCGCTGTGGAGCCTGCCCGACGGACGGCTGCGACATCGACTCGGCGCCTATGGCGACGCTGCCCGCGTCGCGCTGCGAGGCGACGGCACGCTCCTGGCGGCAGCCCATCCCGTGGGAGCCATTGCGATGGTGCGGCTTCCGAGCGGGTCGCCGGCCGGCACCCTCGACTACCACACCGGACTGGCGCACGCGCTGGCATTCAGTCCAGATGGGTCCCGGCTTGTCAGCGGCGGCGCGGCGGATGGGCCTCCCCTGCGCCTGTGGGACCCGTCCGGCGGCGCGCCGGTCGAGGGCTTTGCACCCGAGGCGCTGCCGCAGGCAACCATCGGCGCGGCCGCTTTCAGTCCGGACGGCGGCCTGCTGGCAACCGGTTGGAGCGATGGGATCGTTCGGATTTGGCACACCGCGACCTGGAGCCTCATGACCTCGCTGTCGGCGCATACGATTCTGGTGGATGACCTGCAGTTCGGCCCGGAAGGTGATCGGCTGATCACGTCCGACATCGACGGCGTGGTCCATCTCTGGGACATCCCCAGCTTGACGCCGGTCCGGTTGCCGTCCGACGGCGTGCCGGTGCGCGCGGTGGCTATCCATGCGAACGGCGGGCCGATTGCGGGAGCGCTCGATGACGGCGCGGTCATCCTCTGGGACGGCAGCGACGGCGCGTCGATCCGGCGACTGCAGAGCCCCGAATCCGGCACGCTCGCCGTGGCGTTCACTCCCATCTCGCCGTTGCTCGTGTCTGGACATCGGAGCGGCACGCTGCGCTGGTGGGATACGGCCTCGGGCGAGCCGCTGCAGGTGTTCGAGGGGCACGGCGCTCCGATTGTGAACGTCGAGTTCAGCGCCGCCGGCGACCTGCTGGCCAGCGCCGCCTTCGACGGCACCGCGCGCCTGTGGGGCGTTGCGGCGGCGCCGGGATAGCCCCCGCTAGCCCGTCGCTTTCAGCTCGCCAATGAGCTGCCGCACCGCGTCCTCGCCGTCGCCAAAGAGCATGGCGGTGTTGGGCGCGGCGAAGAGCGAGTTCGGAATCCCCGCGAAGCCGGGACTCAGGCTGCGCTTGATCACGACGACCGTGTGGGCCTTGTCGACATCGAGAATGGGCATGCCATAGATGGGGCTGGTGGGGTCTTCGCGGGCAAGCGGATTGACGACATCGTTGGCGCCGATCACGAGCGCCACATCGGTTTGGGCGAAGGTTCCGACGAGTTGCTCCAGGTCGAAGAGCTGCTCATAGGGCACGTCGGCTTCGGCGAGCAGCACGTTCATGTGGCCCGGCATGCGGCCGGCGACGGGGTGGATGGCGAACTTCACCTCCACGCCGCGCCGCTCGAGCTCCGCGGAGAGGTCCCGCACGGCATGTTGCGCCTGGGCCACCGCCAGGCCGTAGCCGGGCACGATCATGACGCTGCGAGCGTCGCGGAGGAGCAGGGCGGTTTCCTCGTGGCTCGTCCGCTTGATTCGCCCCTCGTAGATCTCGTCGCCCGGGCCACCCTCGGTGGGTCCGAGCGTTCCGAACAACACGCTGAGCACCGATCGATTCATGGCGCGGCTCATGAGGGTGGTGAGGATGAAGCCCGACGCGCCCACCAGCGCGCCGCCGATGATCAGCACGTTGTTGCTGAGGACGAAGCCGGTTGCCGCGGCTGCCAGCCCGGAAGCCGAGTTGAGCAGCGCAATCACCACCGGCATGTCGGCGCCGCCGATCGGCAGGGTGAGGCGCACGCCCAGGATGGCGGCGGCGGCCACGAGCGCCCAGAACGGCCATTGCAGCGAAACGTCGATGATGACCAGGGCGAACAGGGCCAGCGTCGCGACGCCGAGGGCCGCGTTGACGCCGTGCTGTAGCGACGTATTGCCCGGTTGCCAGCGCAAGACCTCTTGGAGCTTGCCCCAGGCCACCGCGCTGCCCGCGAAGGTCAGCGCGCCGACTAGGCCGCTGACGGCCCCCGCCGCCACGGCTTGCAGCTCCGTGGCCGCCGTCATCACCGTGCCGGAGGCAATGGCGCTGCCCGCGACAAGCGCCGAGGCTCCGCCGCCAAACCCGTTGAATGCCGCCACCAACTGCGGCATGGCGGTCATGTGCACCCGCACCGCGAGGACGGCGCCCAGCGCCGCGCCGACGCCCAAGCCAATCGCGACAAGCTCGAATCCGATGATCTTGTGGTCGAGCAAGGTCACGACGATGGCCACGAGCATGCCGAGGGAGCTGAGAGCGTTCCCCCGACGCGCGCCGCGAACGGACGCCAGCCCGCGCAGTCCGAGAATGAAAAGGGTCGCGGCGACGAGGTACGCGCCGTTGACGACGCCCTCAGGCACGCCCTACTTCTTCCGCGACCGGAACATCGAGAGCATGCGGTGCGTGACCAGAAATCCGCCCACGACGTTTACGGTGGCGAGGATCAGCGCCGCCAGGCCCAAGGCCGCGGCCAGCGCCGTCTGCTGCGCGCCGGCGGCGATGATCGCTCCGACGATGGAGATTCCGGAGATCGCGTTGGCGCCGGACATGAGCGGCGTGTGCAACGTCGGCGGGACCTTGGTGATGACTTCGAACCCGATGAACGCGGCGAGCAGGAACACCGTGAGCGCCAGGATGAAGACTTCCATCTAGGTCCCCGTGACTGCGACGGCGTCCGCCGTTGACTCCTGAACGTCGAGGGCCGTTGGGGTTACGAGGGTTTCGCGGAAGATTTGGTCCTGCCTATCGAGTGTCAGTCCGTCGGGCGTGGCGATGTGCCCCAGGAACGCCGATACGTTCCGGGCATACATCTGGCTCGCGTGGACCGGCGCGGCCGAGGCCACCTCGAGTGGCGCCGCGATGGATACGCCGTGGCGAACCACGGTCGCGCCCGGCTCGCTGAGCTCGCAGTTGCCGCCGCGCTCGGCGGCCAGATCCACGATGACCGATCCCGGGCGCATGCCGGCCACGGCGGCGGCGGTGATGAGCGTTGGGGCGCGGCGCCCGAGCACCAGCGCCGTGGTGATGGCCACATCGACGTCGCGAAGCGCCCCGGCCAGCATGTCGCGCTCACGCGCATAGAAGGCCTCCGATTGTTCCGTGGCATAGCCGCCGGCGGTCTCACCGGCGTGCTCCCCGTCGAACGAGACGAACGTAGCGCCGAGGCTCTCGACTTGCTCGCGGACGACCGGGCGCACGTCGTAGGCCTGAACCACGGCGCCGAGGCGCCGGGCGGTGGCTATGGCCTGCAGGCCGGCCACTCCGGCTCCGAGGACGAGCACGCGCGCGGCGCTGAGGGTCCCGGCGGCAGTCATCAGCAGGGGAAACATGCGGGGCGAGGTTCGCGCGGCCAGCAAGACTGCCTGGTAGCCAGTGATGGTCGACATCGAGCTCAGGACATCCATGCTCTGCGCGCGTGTGACGCGAGGCATTCGCTCGAGGGCGAAGGCCAGGATCCCGCAACCGGCCAGGGTTCGAATGCGGTCCTCGAAGTCGAAGGGATCGAGCAGGCCCACGACCGCCGCGCCGCGCCGGACGCTTGCCGCGTCGCGCGTGAACGACTCGTCGTCTCTCGCGCCCAGCCCGCGCACCGTGAGCACGACGTTCGCTTCGCGAAGCAGCGCCGCGCGGTCGTCGATGACTGTCGCTCCGCCGGCTCGGTACGCGTCGTCGTCGGCGAACGATCGGGCACCGGCATCGCGTTCGACCGCGACGGCAAAGCCCGCATCGACTACCTGGGCGACCGCATCGGGCACGAGCGCCACACGCGCTTCGCCGGGGCGCAGCTCGCGCGGGACGGCGACTTGGAGGCTCACGAGTGGCGGCGCTCTGGCGGACGCAGCCGGGCGGCTGCGATGGCGCCCTGACCGTTAAACGCCAAGCCCGATACACCAATGCAGGCCCGAGGGCCCTTGATTGTGTAGCCGGCGTTAGGCGTCGTCGAGGCCTCGCTTGGCGGGGGCGGGTGGGCGCACCCAATGCTACTCAACGGCTGGTGCGCGAGCTGTACGTTTTCTACCGGCAGCGCCGACTCGCGGCCAAGGATTTTCAGCTGCCGGATGGTGCCGCCGACGGTTCCCGTCCGTTCGCGGCCGGACGCCGTTACTCGATGCTCATGCGCGCCGTGACGCCGCCGTCCACGAATAACACCGCGCCGTTGACATAGCGCGCATCCTCGGACGCTAAGAAGGCCGCCGCGCCGGCGATGTCGGCGGGCGTGCCCACCGATGCCGACGGGATGCCCCGGATCATGTTCGACTCGTCCACGTTGTCTCGTTCGTACCGCTCGACGTGGATGGCCCCCGGCGCGATGACGTTGGCCGTGATGTTGTCGCGCCCGATGTCGATGGCCAGGTTGCGGGTGAACTCGTTGATGGCGCCCTTCGTGGCGGAGTAGATGACATAGCCGGGCGCGTGCACCTGCGAGTGCACCGAGCTGATGTTGATGATGCGTCCGAAGCCGCGCTCGAGCATGCCCGGGAGCGCGGTCTGGCAGGTGACGAACATGGACTTGATGTTGACGCTGAAGAGGTCGTCCCAGTCCTGCTCGTCGCACTCGTGGAACGGCTTCACCAGGGTGCGCCCAGCGTTGTTGACGAGGATGTCGATGTGACCGAAGGCGTCCAACGCGTGCTCGACGACGTGCGCGGCGTTCGCCGCCTGTCGAAAGTCGGCCTGCACCGCGCGCACGTCGGCGCCCTGACCGCGAAGCTCGGACGCCAGGCGCTCGGCGCCCTCGATGCTGCCCGACGCCGAAACGACAACCCGCGCCCCGTGCTCGGCGAGACGCCGGGCAATACCGACGCCGATACCCGTGCCCGCGCCGGTGACAACGGCTGCGCGACCTGAGAGATCGCTCATCCATTCCTCCCTGGAAACTTGGACGTGGTTGCCGGCGTCATGCATGCTGCGCGACCTGATGTTCACCAATCTGCCAGCGCGCCGTGCCTGCCTGAATCTCGTACATGCGGGCGTACCAGCCGCCCTGGGCCAGCAGTTCGTCGTGTGAGCCCGTTTCGGACACCGTTCCGTCGGCCAGCCCGACGATGAGGTCGGCGCTGCGGACGGTGGACAGGCGGTGGGCGATGACGATCGTGGTGCGGCCCTTGGTGAGCTGGGACAGCGACTCCTGGATCAGGCCCTCGGTCTCCGTGTCCACCGACGACGTCGCCTCATCGAGGATGAGGATTGGGGCGTCCTTGAGAATCGACCGCGCGATGGAAATGCGCTGCTGCTGTCCACCGGACAGGCGCACGCCGCGCTCGCCGACGCGGGCGTTGTAGCCGCCGGGGAGGCGCTCGGCGAACTCGTTCACGTTGGCCGCTCGCGCGGCAGCCAGGATCTCGGCGTCCGTCGCTTCGGGTCGCCCGAAGGCGATGTTGTCCCAGATGCTTCCCTCGAAGAGGAAGACGTCCTGCAGCACCATCGAGATGTTGGATCGCAGCCAGTCGATCGGCAGGTCGCGCACGTCCACGCCGCTGACGCGCACGGCGCCCCCGTCAATGTCGTAGAAGCGTGGGATCAGGCTGGTGCAGGTGGTCTTGCCCGCACCGGTAGGGCCGACAAGCGCCACGAGCGATCCCTCGGGAACGGTGAAGTCCACGCCGTGCAGCACGGGCGCGCCGCGGTCGTAGGCGAACTCCACCTGGTCGAACTGCACCGTCCAGCGAGGATTCTCGGGCGGACGGGCGTTGGGTCGGTCCACGATATTGCTGCGCACGTCGAGCAGCGCAAAGATGCGATCGGTGCTGGCTATAGCTTTCTGAATGTCCTCGCCGATGGCCGCGACCTGGATGATCGGCTGGTAGATCATTCCCAGATACACCACGAACACGAAGAGGTCGGCCACGGGCACGATGCCTTCGAGCGTCCAGTTGCCGCCGACGGCCACGATGAGCACGAGTCCGAGTCCGGCGATGATCTCCAGCACGCCCACCGGAATTAGCGTGAGCGCCTGGGTGCGCACGATGGTGTCGCGGAACCGGGCGCCGGCGCGATCGATCTCGGCCCGGCGCTCGGGCTCGCGGCCGAAGGCCTTCACCACGGCAAATCCTGAAATGCCCTCGCCTACCGCGCCGGCTATCTCGGCCATGTGCTGGCGCACGTTTCCCCACCGGGTTCGCAGTCGGGGCATTACGAACCAGGTGAGCAGCAGGATCAGCGGCATGGGGATGAGGCTGATGAGCATCAGTTGCCAATTGATGATCCCCAGGGCGATGACCATGGCGGTTGGGATGGTCGCGGCGAGGGTCGCCTCCGGAATGCCGTGGGCTATGAAGTCCTCCACGGCTTCAACGTCTCCGACGGCGCGCGAGATGAGGTTGCCGGTGCGGCGCCGCTCGAAGAAGCGGTGCGGCAGCGTCTGGATGTGCCGATAGAGCGTGACCAGCATCAGGTGCTGGGCGCGATACGCCACAATGTGCGAGATGGCGCCGTAGCCGTAGCGTCCCGCCGCCCGCAGCACGAACGACGCGACCAGCACCACGATGATGATGCTGAGCGCGCCGGTCTCGACGGCGCCTTCGGCATGCCAGACGAGGATTTGGCGTACGAGCAAGGGGGCGACGAGCCCGGCGCCCGCGAACACGATGCCAAAGGCGATCGTCGCGGCCATGAGGCGGTGCTGCCCGCGTAGGAAGACGTGCAGTCGACGCAAGAACGTCACGGACGCAGCCTAGCGCGTTCCGGGCTCACGGGCGTTGCGCTCGGGCTCTGCCGCCGCGGAGTCCTAGTCGGAATCGAGCGCGGCGATCGCCGCCTGTACCTTGGGCGGTGAGGCCGGCAGGTCGCGCATGCGGGCGCCGGTGGCGTCGGCGATGGCGTTGGTGATCGCCGCCAGCGGCGGCACGATGGGAACTTCCCCAACGCCCCGGGCGCCGTACGGATGGCCCGGATTCGGCACCTCGACAATGATGCTTTCGATCATCGGCACGTCCAGCGTCGTGGGCATGCGGTAGTCCAGCAGACTCACGTTTCGCATGTGGCCCTCGTCGTCGTAGACGTACTCCTCGGTGAGCGCCCAGCCGATGCCCTGCGCCACGCCGCCCTCCATCTGTCCCTCCACGTATGGCGGATAGATGGCCGTTCCGGCGTCCTGGATGGCCGTATAGCGCACCACGTCGACCTTGCCGGTCTCGAGGTCCACGTCCACGTCCGCGATGTGAATGGCGAACGTGTTGCCCGAGCCCTCGGGCACCACCGTGGCGGAGCCGACGAGGCGCAGGTCGTCGCCGTCGAGAATGCCGGCGGCTTCCTTGAAGGAAACCGTCTCGCCGTTCTGACGAAACGTGCCGTCCTCATCGGCGGCGATGGATTCGCTGGCCACGTCCCAATGGTCGGCCAGCCCGTCGATCATCTGCTGCTTCAGGTCGCGCGCGGCTTCGATGGCCGCCCAGCCGGTGGCAAACGTGACGCGACTGCCGCCCGTCACGCCGGTGAAGGCGATGCTGTCGGTGTCGGGCACGATGGGATCGACGTCCTCGACCGGAATCCCCAGCGTCTCGGCAGCCTGCATGGCAACCGACGTACGCGTGCCGCCGATGTCGACCGAACCTTCACGCAGCGTCACGGTGCCATCCGCGTTCAGCTGAGCCACGGCGGTCGACATGCCGCCGCCGTTCATCCAAAAGCCCGAGGCGATGCCGCGCCCTCGCTGCCGTCCGGGCGCCGACCCGATGGCTGAGCGCCAGTGATCCGACGTGCGCGCCGCCTCGATGACCTCGTGGTTGCCGATGCAGTGGTACCGCGTGCCGTTGGCGCGCAGGTCGCCTTCCTCCGAGGCGTTCATGGCGCGGAATTCCAAGCGATCGAAGCCCATCTCCTCGCAGATCTCGTCGACCAGGCTGTCCACGGCGAACTCGCCCTGCGGCGCTCCCGGCGCGCGATAGGCGTGGGACTTGGGCATGTTCACGACCACGTCGTAACCGTCGATGCGAAAGTCCGTCAGCTTGTAGGGGCCAAAGGCGCAGAGGCAGGCCGCGCCGACGGCGGACCCCGGGTAGCCGCCGGCCTCGAAGGCGAACATGGCCTGCGCGGCCGTGATTCGGCCCTCGTTGGTGATGCCGATCTTCACCCACGCATAGCCGCCCGGCGCCGGTCCCGTGGCGCGCAGGATGTCGGAGCGGCTCATGGTGAGCTTGACGGGCCGTCCCGACTTGCGGGACAGCACCGCCGCCAGCGGCTCGAGGTAGATGGTGGTCTTGCCCCCGAAACCGCCGCCGATCTCCGACGGAAACACGTTGATCTTCGAGATGGGCCATTGCAGGTGGTCGGCTAGCTCGCTGCGAATGCCGAACTGTCCCTGTGAGCTGCACTCGACGCGCAGGTGCCCGTCGGCGCTCCAATAGGCCAGGGCGTTGTGCGGCTCGATATAACCCTGGTGCACCATCGACATGGTGTATTCGCCCTCGAACACGCGGTCTGCGGCGGCGAAACCTGCCTCGATGTCGCCTTCCTCGTGGATCGTGCGAGAGGCGATGTTGCTCGGTTCGTCGGCCAGCTCACCGCCAGTGTCCATGTGCAGGTCGTCGAGCAGCAGCGGCGCGTCGGGCTGCATGGCCTCGCGAACGTCCAGCACCACAGGCAAGAGCTCGTATTCGACGTCAATCAATTCCAGGGCTTCCTCGGCCACGTGCCTGTTGGTCGCGGCCACCGCGGCGATCGGGTGGCCTTCGAACAGCACCTTGTCGCGGGCCATGAGGCTGGCGCTCTTGTAGCGCTTGCTCTGGAGACCCGACTCGTTGGCTTCGGCGACGCCGGCTCCCGGATCGGGCAGGTCGGCCGCGGTCATGACGGCGTGAACGCCCTCCAACGCCTCGGCGCGCGAGGTGTCGATGGACAGAATCCGCGCGTGGGCGTGCGGGCTGCGCAGCACCTGGCCCCACAGCATGCCCGGCATGTGCGCGTCGACCCCGTAGATCGCGCGCCCGGTGACCTTGTCGACGCCGTCGTGCCGGACGGGTCGGGTGCCTATGACGTTGTAGTTGCCGTTCGTTTCCGCCATGCAGGCGTCCTCCTACATGCGTGCGGTGCCGGCGTCCGGTCGCACGTGATGTTGCCCTGACCAATTGTGCTGGATTTCACGTCGGTTGTGAGAGCCGCCGCCGATGGATTCGAGGAAAAACAGCTCGCTGTCCTCGCGCAGCTTGGTGCGCAGGCCGCGGCGGCTGTTGGCCCCGTCCACGAAGACGGCCAGCCCGGCCCGCAGGTCGCCTTCCTGCACCAGGCGGTTCTTGAGCCCGGGGAATTGGGCCTCGAGGTTTACGACAGCCTCACGCACCGTGGCGCCCTCGACGTCGACCTTGATCTGGCCGTCGGTGAACTCGCGTAGCGGCGTGGGGATATGCACCCTCGCCATGGCTAGGCCATGCCGCTGCGCGCGGCCCCGGGGGGGGGGGGGGGGGGGGGGGGGGGGGGGGGGGCGGCGGGGGGGGGGGGGGG
>JAPPNP010000033.1:0-31439 GCA_028873795.1 Chloroflexota bacterium | reverse complement strand
GGGGTTTAACTCGCTTCGGGGGGGGGGTATTGCCCCCCCCCCCCCGGGTGGCCCGCGCGGGGGGGGGGGGCCCCCGCGCGGGGGGGCCCCGGCCCGCGGCGCCGCGATGGGGGGCTACGCTTCAGCGCCGTTCTGCCTCGCCGCCAACTCCGCGTAGACACGGTGGGGCGACATGGGCAGGTCGCGATAGCGGATGCCAACGGCGTCGTAGATGGCGATGGCCAGCGCCGCCGGCGGCGGCACGATCGGCACCTCGCCGACGCCGCGCACGCCGAACGGGCTGCCCGGATGCGGCACCTCGACGATGATCGTTTCGATCATCGGCACGTCGAGCGTGGTCGGCATGCGGTAGTCCAGCAGCGTGGCGTTCCGCAGGCGACCGTCGTCGTCGTAGAAGTACTCCTCGTTGAACGCCCAGCCGATGCCCTGCACGGCGCCGCCCTGCATCTGGCCTTCGACGTACGGCGGGTAAATCGCCACGCCGGCGTCCTGGATGGCCGTGTAGCGCAGGACCGTCACCTTGCCGGTCTCGACATCGACCTCCACGTCCGCGATGTGGACTGCGAAGGCGTTGCCTTCCTTCTCCGGCGTAACGGTGGCCTTGCCGATGATCTGCTGGGTGTCTTCGTTGAGAAGGTGCGCGGCCTCCTTGAACGTGGCCGACTCGCCGTTGGCGGTGAAGGTCGCGTTCTCGTAGGTGATGGAGTCCGCCGCCACGTCCCAGACGTCGGCCATTCCCTCGATCATCTGCTTGCGCATGTCGTTGGCGGCCTCATGCGCGGCGTAGCCGGTGGCGAAGGTCACGCGGCTCCCACCGGTGACGTCGGTGTAGCCGACGGAGTCGGTGTCGACGACCATCGGAATGACGTCGTCGAAGCCGATTCCCAGGGTTTCGGCGAACTGCATGGCGATCGACGAGCGGGTGCCGCCGATGTCTGGCGAGCCCTCGAGCAGCGTCACCGTGCCGTCCGGGTTCAGACGGGCGATGGCGGACGATGTGAACCCGATGTTGAACCAGAACCCGGAGGCCACGCCGCGTCCGCGGTAGGTGCCCGCCGGCTTCTCGAGGGTCGAGTTCCAGTGCTCGGAGCCGCGCGCGGCTTCCACGCACTCCTTGTGGCCGATCCGACCGTAGGCCGGACCGCCGGCGCGCCACGTGCCTTCCTCCGCCGAGTTCAGCGTGCGGAAGTCGAGCACGTCGATCCCGAGCTGCTCGCAGATCTCGTCCACCACGGTCTCGCTGGCGAACTCCGCCTGCGTGGCGCCCGGCGCGCGATAGGCGTGGGTCTTGGGCCGGTTCACAACCACGTCGTCGCCCTCGATCTTCACGTTTGTGAGGTTGTAGGGCGCGAACACGCACATGCAGCCGGCGGCCACAACCGATCCGGGGTAGCCGCCCGCCTCGAACGCCATGTACGCCTCGCCAGCCGTGAGCTTGCCGTCGCTGTCGACGCCCATCTTGACGCGGACGTAGCCGCCCGGCGTCGGCCCGGTGGCCTTCAGGATGTCGGCGCGAGCCATGGTCATCTTGACCGGACGCCCCGCCTTGCGGGCCAGCGCCGCCGCCAGCGGCTCCAGGTAGCACGTGGTCTTGCCGCCGAACCCGCCGCCGATCTCGGTGGGGATCACCTTGACCTTGGAGATGGGCACGTCGAGGATGTCCGCCACCTCGGCGCGGATGGTGAAATGGCCCTGGCTGCTGCACCACACGGTGAGCTCGCCGTCGCCATGCCAGAGCGCGAGGGCGTTGTGGTTCTCGATGTAGCCCTGGTGGACCGTGGCGAAGGTGAATTCGCGCTCGACGACCACCGCGGCCTCGGCGAAGCCCGCCTCGACGTCGCCTTCCTCGAAGAGGAACTTGGCGGCCACGTTGCTCGGCTCCGCGGACGCTTCGCCCGCGATGTCGGTGTGCAGGTCGTCGTGCAGGAGCGTGGCGCCGGGCTTCATGGCCTCGAGCACGTCCATGACCGGCGGCAGGACTTCGTAGTCGACATCGATCAGCGCCGCGGCCTCGCCGGCCGTATGCGCGTCAATCGCGGCCACGGCCGCGACCGCGTGGCCGTGGTAGAGCGCCTTTCCGCGCGCCATGACGTTGCCGCTCTTGTGCTTCAGCGGGACGGCCGTGGCTTCGCCACCGCCGGTCACCTTCTCGCCCGGATCGGCGAGGTCGGCGCTGGTAATCACCGCGTGCACGCCCGGCAACGCCTCGGCCTTGCTGGTGTCGATGGAGCGAATGCGGGCGTGGGCGTGGGGGCTGCGCGTCACGGCCCCGTAGATCTGGCCCGGTTGGCTGACATCGGCCCCGTAGCGCGCCGCTCCCGTGACCTTGTCCACGCCGTCGTGCCGAATGGGTCGCGTTCCGACGACGCTGTAGTCCACGGAGTGGTGCTTGATAGTTACGGCTTCTTCGCGCGTTTCAACAGCCATCGTCAGCCCTCCCCGCGCATGGATGCGGCGGCGTCAAGCACCGCGCGCACAATCTTGTCGTATCCGGTGCAGCGGCACAGGTTGCCGGCCAGCCACCACCGCACCTCGTCTTCCGTCGGGTTGGGATTTTCGTCGAGCATGGCCTTGGCCGACACCAGGAATCCCGGCGTGCAGACGCCGCACTGCAGCGCCGCGTGCTCGAGGAATTTCTCCTGCAGCGGGTGCAACCCCGACGGACCGGCGATGCCCTCGATGGTGGTGACATCCGCGCCGCTGGCCTCGACCGCCAGCACGCAGCAGGAATTCACCAGGCGCCCGTCCATGATGACGTTGCAGGCGCCGCAGTTGCCGTCGTTGCAGCCCTCTTTGGCGCCCGTGAGGCCCAGCGTCTCGCGCAGGACCTCGAGCAGGCTTTCGCGCGGCTCAGCCAGGAAGTCGGTCGACTCCCCGTTGATCGTGGTGTTGACATGCACCTTGCCGCTGAGAATCTCAGTGGCCATGGCCGACCTCCATTCCACGCGCGCGGGCTACCGCGCCGCGCAAGGCACGCTGCGTAAGGACGAAGCTCAGATGTTTGCGATGCGCGATCGTGCCGCGCATGTCGTTGATCGGGGTCGCCGCGTCGCGGGCGATGTTGGCCGCGATCTCGTAGGCGGCCTCGCCGGCCGTCTGGCCGATGAGCGCCTCGCCGGCCTCGGCGACGAACAGCGGCGTCGGAGCGACGGCCCCAATCGAAATGCGGGCGGCGGCGATGGTGTCGCCGTCCAGCGTGACCGCCGCGCCCGCGCCCACTTCCGCGATGTCCATCTCGTTGCGGGGAATGAACCGCAGATAGTGCGATCCGGAGCCCGCGGCGGGCTTGGGCAGCGTCAGCGAGACGAGCAGCTCGCCGTCGCCGAGCACATTTTGCGAAGGTCCGGTGCAGAAATCCTCCACCGCCACGGTGCGCCCACCGTTGGCGCCGGCGATGTTGGCGACGGCGCCGTGAACGATGAGCGGCGGGATCGTGTCGCCCGCGGGCCCTGAGTTGCAGAGATTGCCACCGACGGATGCGCGTCCCTGGATCCCGGTGCTGCCGATGATCTGGCACGCGTCCACCAGCGCGGGATATTGCGCGGAGAATGCGTCGTCACCGTAAATCTGATGGCAGGCAACGGCCGCGCCGAGCGTGGCCGAGCCGTCGGCATTAACCGACAGCTGCATCAGGTCCGGGATGTGCTTGGCATCCACGAAGACTGTCGTGTCGCGGAGCTTTTCACGGACCTGCACGATGAGGTCCGTGCCACCGGCGAGCATGCGGGCATTCGCCCCATGCTCGGCGAGGATGGAAACCGCGTCCGCGACTGTCGTGGGCGCGGCGTAGGAAATCGCGTGCACGAGAGCGCTCCGTTCTGGGGCGAGGACGGCGACTGCGGGTGCATTGTTGCCGAAACTGACCGGCATCGGCTAGTGGGCTCGGGCGGGGCGCTGTTCCGGGAGTGGCGATCGGAAGGTGTGGACGACCGGCACGGGCCCGAGATGGGCTGGCGACAGGTCCCACGCTGCACGCAGCGTGGGCCACCGGAATCCGGTTGGGGCGGTCCTAGAAGAGCGCCAGGACGATGGCTATCAGCGCGCTGACAACCGCCGCCGCGCCGTAGCTCGCGACGATGAGCACTAGCGGCGGCGCGTGCACGTGAAGGTCGATCAGCGTGTGCCGGATGCGGTGCGCGGCGTGCACCGTGACCAGCGCCAGGATCAAGCCCAGCACGGCTCGCACTGGAGCGTGCCGAAATAGCGCGCCGATGCCGTCCTCACCGTGGGCCAGCGCTCCTGTCACTGCATCCCACCCGGCGGCGCCGCCGATGCCGACGACGAAGATCATGACCGGCACGAACAGGGCGGCGGTAATCCCGCCCAGACCGAAGGCCGACCACCAGATCGGCTCGTGCGACCGGCCCCTCATCCTGCGCCCACCCACCAGACCCAGGCGATGATCAGCCCGGTCACCACGGCCCAGGCGCCGAACTGCGGCGCCACGAGCAGCAGCCCGGGAATGCGTCGGCCCATGATCCGAATCGCAATCGTCTGCGGCAGCAGGTTGAACCACGTATATGTGTGCAACAGCGCGAAGGCGATGGAAATGACGTGGAACACGACCATGCCCGGATTCCACAGGAAGTCCAGGTACGCCTGGTAGTCGGCCGCCGGTTGCCCGGCCTTGTGCAGCAACACGAGCACCAGCACCACCTGCACGGCGATGAACACCGACGAGGTTTCGCGCAGGAACACCAGCAGGTACGAGGGCCGCTTGGTCCACCAGGTCCATCCCAGCGAGCGGAACATCGGCTGCGTCAAGACTTCACCGTCCACGGCATGAGCAACCGCCGGTAGTAGTCGATGGCGCCGGTCATCTTGGCCTGCTGGATCGCGCCGGCCGGGTCCACGTGCTTTGGGCAGACGGCCGAGCATTCGCCGACGAACGAGCACTCCCAAATGCCCTCGTCCTTGAGGATGACGTCGCGGCGCTGTTCCACGCCCTCGTCGCGCGTATCGAGGTTGTAGCGCTGGGCCAACGCCAGCGCCGCCGGCCCGATGAACTCCTCGCTATGCGAGGACACCGGGCAGGCGGCGTAGCACAGCAGGCAGTTGATGCACATGCTGAACTGCTGATAGGCGGAGTGCTGAGCCGGCGTCTGGAGATACTCGGACTTGAGATCGTCGGTGGCGCCGTCCTCGCGGATGATCCAGGGCTGGACGCTCTCCAGCTTCTCCATGAAGCCGTCGATGCTGGTCACCAAATCGCGCTCGACGTTGAAGTTGACCAGCGGCTCGACCCGGATCGGACCCGGCAGGTACTCCGACAGGAAGGCGGCGCAGGTGAGCTTGGGGTAGCCGTTGACCATGGCCCCGCACGAGCCGCAGACGCCCATGCGGCACGACCAGCGGTAGGTCAGCGACCCGTCGATCGTGTCCTTGATGTAGTTGAGCGCGTCCAACACCACCCAGTCCTCGCGGTAGGGCACGTCGTAGATCTGGTAGGTCGGCTCGTCCCAATCCGGCTGGTACCGAAAGACCTCGAACCGGACCATTGTGTCGATAGCCGTGCTCATGATTCGGTCTTCGCCGCCTTTGCTTGATCGGTGGATCCGTACGTCCGCGATCCGGGAGGCCATTTCGTAATCACTACGTCGCGGAAGGACACGTCGGGCGTACCGTCGTCCCCACGCACCGCGAGCGAATGCTTCAGGAATTGGTCGTCGTCCCGCTCCGGGTGGTCGGTGCGCTGGTGGGACCCGCGCGATTCGGTGCGGTCGCGCGCGGATGCGGCCAGGGCCAGCGAAATGTCGAGCATGTAGTCCAGCTCCAGCGCGCTGATGAGGTCGGTGTTGTAGACGTTGGTGCGGTCGTCGAGATCGACGCTGCCAAATCGCTCGCGCAAGTCGCTGAGGATGGCGTACGTCTGCTCGATGCCTTCCTGCGTGCGGTAGATGCCGGCGCCTTCCTCCATGGTCGAGGTCATTTCGCGCCGCAGCTCCGCCACCCGATCGCCGCCGGACGGCTGTTCGAGGATGCGCCGGATGCGAGCCCGTTCCTCGTCGACCTGTGACTCCAAGCGATCGACCGCCGCCGGATCGGACGCGTGCGCAAAATTGGCCGCATTGCGCCCGGCGCGCGCGCCGAAGACCACCAGCTCTGTGAGGGAGTTCGAGCCGAGCCGGTTGGCGCCGTTGATGCTCACGCAGGCGCACTCGCCGGCGGCGTACAAGCCCGGAAGGCTGGTGGCGGCTTCGATGTCGGTATCGATGCCGCCCATCATGTAGTGCACCACCGGCCGCACGGGAATCGACTCCGTGACGGGGTCGATGCCGCCGTAGTTCCGCGCCAGCTCGCGCACGAAGGGCAGCTTGGTGTCGATGCGGTGCTCCCCAAGGTGCTGGATGTCCAGGTGCACGTAGTCGCCGTAGGTCCCGGAGTACGTGTTCCCCTTCTCCTGCTCCTTGATGAACGCCTGCGACAGACGGTCGCGCGGACCGAGCTCCATGGTTCGCAGCTGCGGATGCCGGGGATCGTCCAGCGGCAGCGGCTCGCCCAGGTCGTAGTCGGCCAGGTACCGCTCGCCCTTGTTGTTCCGGAGCACGCCGCCTTCCCCGCGCGACGCCTCGGTGATCAGGATCCCGGTGCCCGGCAGGCCCGTGGGGTGGTACTGCACGAACTCCATGTCCTTGAGCGCCACCCCGGCGCGATAGGCGATGGCCAGGCCGTCGCCCGTCTTGATGGCGCCGTTGGTGGTGAAGGGGAAGATGCGCCCGAAGCCGCCCGTCGCGATGATGACGGCCTTGGCGTAGATGGGCCGCAGCTGGCCGGTGCGCAGCTCGATGGCGGTGCAGCCCTGGCAGCGGCCGTCGTCCACCAGCAGCTTGGTCGCGAACCACTCGTCGTAGCGGGTGATGGACGGGAACTGCAAGCACGTCTGGAACAGGCTGTGCAGGACGTGGAAGCCAGTCTTGTCGGTGGCGAACCAGGTGCGCTGGAGCTTCATGCCGCCGAAGGGGCGCACTGCCACGTGGCCGGTCGCCTCGCGGGACCAGGGGCAGCCCCAATGCTCGAGCTGGATCAGCTCGCGGGGGGCTTCCTCGACGAACATCTCGACGGCGTCCTGGTCGGCCAGCCAGTCCGAGCCGCTGATGGTGTCGTAGATGTGGTCCTCGGCGCTGTCGTTGTCCTTGATGACCGCCGCCATGCCGCCCTCGGCGGCGACGGTGTGGCTGCGCATCGGATAGACCTTGGACACGATGCCGATGCTGAGGTCGGGGTGCTCTTGGGCCACGGCGATAGCGGCGCGCAGGCCGGCGCCACCACCGCCAATGACGAGCACGTCGTGCTGCAGTTGGTCCACGTCCCTCATGGTAGGTAGCTGGCGAGTGCCCCGTAAAGCTAAGGCGCGGGGCCTTGCGTCGCCTGGTCGCGGCGCAACTCGACCGCGATGTCCGGACGGCGCTCGATCAACTCGACCAGCTCGTCGCGCAATGCCGCATGTTCAGGTTCGGACCCCTGATTCGAGCCGTGCAGGCTCTTCAGGAGTTGCCGCGCCCGCGCCAGGTCGTCCGGCGCGGGCCGTGGGCGCCACACGCGGCGATGCGCGGCGAAGATGAGCGACAGGACTAACCCGCCTCCGGCCGCGATGAGCGCCCAGCGGTCCGCGGTCGTGGAACGGATGGCGCGGACGATGCCGGGCAGCGTGGTGTCGGCAATCTCGATGGCAAACGTGGTGCGTGCCGCAACGTCGCGGGCCTCCCAGCGATCGACGGCGATTCCGGCAAACGACGTGGCTGCTTGCGGCGCCAAACCCTCAGGATTCGTCACCAGAACGTCCTGTTCGCTCAACAGTCGCACGACGCCGGCGGGAAGCCCGATCAGCCAGTCGAAGCTGGCTGAGCCATCGATGAGACGCAGCTGATAGGAGTAGGCGATGGTGGTCACTCCCGGTCGCAGCGGAGCCAGCACGGCGAAGCCCGGTCCCCCGATGACCAGTTCATCCGCGCCAAATCCGCTCACGGGCTGCAGGCCGAACGCGCCCTCGGGCACGGCGAACCGCAGCGGCGGCGGGGCGGCGGTCGAGGCGGTGGGCAGGAACGTCCGGTCGCCGGGAACGAGGACGTCGATCACGTCGAGGATGGCGATGGCGTCGGCGGTCTGGTGGCGCAACAGCCGCGACACGGATTCCAGCGCGATGCCTGGATTCTGGCCGGTGGACTCGTAGATGGTGAGCGTGGTCTCGACTTCCGTGCGGCCATCGAAGCTGATGCCGTCCGTGGCATAGGACACGCCCTGGTAGTCGACGTGGGCGAAGTACGCCGCATCCGCCGTTCGCGGGAGATCCGTGAACACAAAGGTCCCGTCCTCATTGACGCCGGCCGTGAGAGTGGGAAGCGCGTCCGGGCCGCGTCGCCCGACCAGCGCCACAACCAAATCGGCTGGCACGGCGGCGCCGGCGGTGCCGTTCATCACGGTGCCGCGGATCGCTCCCAGGTTCTGGGCGGCGGCCGGTTGCCAGGCGATAACCAGGGCGACCGCAAGCGCCGCCACGGCGAGCAGCCGCGGCGGCGTCCGCCGGCCGACTCGTCTCGCGACTAGCCCCATGACGCGCCCAGGTCGCGGCTGCGGAACACGGTGCCGTCGCGGGCGATGGCGTAGAGCTCGCGCGGCGCCGCAGCGCTGCCGGTGACCACGACCACGTCGGCGGCGAGCGTCAGGCGGTTCCAGGACTGCATGCCGTCAACGGACTTGAAGACGCCGGCGTCGGTGGCGACGTAGACCGCGCCCTGGAAAACCTGGCCGGTTGGCGAGACGTATTGGTCGCCGCTGTTCGGTTCGTAGTGCAGCGAGCGCACGTTGACGGTCGGCAGCGCGCCGTTGACGAAGCCGTTGGCGCTGCGCCAGCTCCCGTCCAGTCCGGCGGCCAGCACGCCCTCGGTGGACGTGCTCACCACGATTTGCAGCTCGGGCTGCTCGACCACGGCCATGCCGGTTACGTTGGGCGGCGCGGCGATGGGCAGCGGACGCCAGGTCGCCCCGTCGTCGTCCGAGGCATGAACGGCCCCGTCGTTGGTGATTGCCGCCAGCAGATTGGATAGCCCGGCGGACACGAGGCGCGCCGCCTCGAGCGTCGATGTGCCCGCCACCCAGCCTGCTCCCCTTTCGTCGCTGCGAAGCGTTCCGGAGTCGCTGACGGCCACGAAGCCGGAAGGCGTTGCCGCCACCATCTCAATCGTGCGCGCAACATCGGCGGGCTGCCAGATTGCGCCGCCGTCCCGGCTGACCTGCAGCCCCGACGGATGCCCGGCGACGAGCACCTCGGAGTTTGTTGGCGATACCGCCACCGCGGCGATTGCCGCGACGCCGACGTTGCCCACGGCGGCCTGTTGGCCGATACCCTCGCGCGCGCCCAGGGTTACCACGAGAACCACCGCGATCAGTCCGATGACCAACGTTCCCGCCGTGAGCAGCCAGACGAGCGGCCGGCGAGCCGCCAACGGTGGCGTGATGGGGGTGATACTTGCCGCAACCGCCGGCCGTTCGGCGAGCAGATGCTCGACCTGCGCCTCGGCACGGGCCCGCCGCCGGTCCTGTTCGTCCAGCGCCAGGGCGGCCTGGCGTCGCGATTCCGCCGTGAGCTCGGCGTGCTCAGCGGCGCTGATTGCCCCGCGAAGCCGTTCGAGATCCAGCTCGTCCAAGAGCTCCAGCGAGCGCTGCACGTCGCCGCTGAGCCCTGGGGAGCGCGGGCGCAGTCGACGCGCCGTCTCCCGCAGCAGCGGCGATGTGACCCAGGCCAATCCGCCCAGAGCGACAAGGGCCAGGCCTAGGAGCAGAACGACTGGCGTCACGCGTGCTTGCCGTTGGACGGATGCCGCAGCCGGTCGATCCGGGACTCGAGCTCACGCAGGCTCTCGTCGGCCTTGGGGACCGGCGGCGGTCGGCGTCGCAGGAGTACCACCCCCACGGCCAGGACGCCCGCGGCGGCGGCGATGATCGGTCCCAGCCACACGCCCAGCGCCAGGCCCTGCTTCGGCGGGTCGCGCAAAACGCCGACGCCGTAGCGCGTCTCGAAGAAGTCGAAGATCTCCTCGTCGGAGGCGCCATCGGCGATCTTTTCGTTGATCAGCGCGCGCATCTGCTGGGCCAACGGCGCGTTGGATTCCTTCACAGACTGGCCCTGACAGACCGGGCAGTCGAGCTGGTCGGCTATGCGCGATTGCCGGGCGTACAACGCGTCGGCGTCGCTTTCGTCGGCGGCCACCGCCGGGACGCCGAGGCTCGCGATGAGCAGCAGCAGCGCGACCGCCGCGCGCAGACTCACGGTCGTGCCAGTTGCCGTACCGGCGGCGCCGAAGCCGGAGCTCGCTGCGGCGCGGCGGTGGGCCAGGCGATCACGAGCACGCCGATGACGTACAGCGCGCCGCCGACCCAAAGCAACGGCACGAGCGGATTCACCAGGATGCGGAAGGACGCAACCGATCCGTCGGGTTCCCAGTCGTCAAGTAGGACGTAGAGATCGTCGAGCGCGGGGAATGTCGTGCGAATCGCAACGTCGGACGTGGGCTGATTCTCCCAGCCCGCATGAATGCGGCGCGACGGCGTGAGGCGCGCCGGCGGCTGATCACCGCGCTCCACGTCCAGGTCGGCGTAGATGGTCGTCAATCCAGGCTGCGACTGCGGGCGCAGGCCGCGAAACGTCACGGTGTGGCCGTCGACGGTCGCGGATTCCCCCTGGGCCAGGCGCACGGCGCTCTCCTGCCCGAAGGACGCCGAGCCGACGATCCCAATGGCGAAGACCGCAACGCTGAAGTGCACCAGGTGGCTCCCGAGGCGTCGCCGGCTGCCGACCAGGCTGAGTGCGATGCGCGGCTCGCTGGCCGATTCTGGTGTTCGGGCGCGGACGCTTCGCGCCAGCTCGAACAACGCGCCGGCGGCCACCAGACCTGCCAGGCCGAACCCCAGGACGGCCAGCCCGGCGCGCATGCCTACGGCGAGCAGGACGGCGGAGACTACGATGGCGATGAGCATCGGCCAGCGCGTGGCCCGCCACGCGGCGCGCCCCGTCGTGCGCCGCCAGGCCATTAGCGGGCCGATGCCCAACAGCCCGAGCATGATCAGCAGCAACGGCACGGTGACCTGGGCATAGAACGGCGGCCCGACCGCGATGCGCACGCCCTGCACCAGCTCGGAGAAGATCGGGAACACGGTGCCCCAGAGCACGGCCACCAGCACCGCCATGAGCAGCAGGTTGTTGAGCAGGACGCCGGCTTCTTTCGATGCCAGCGACTCGATGGCCATCGGGGCCCGCAGCATGGGCAGCCGATAGAGGAAGGCCAGCACGGCGATCACCATGACGATGCCGACGAAGGTGAGAAAGATCGGCCCCACGTCGGAAAGCGCGAACGAGTGCACCGAGGTGAGGATGCCACTGCGCACCACGAACGTGCCGAAGACGGCCAGCGCGAAGCCAAGCAGCACCAGCCCCACGGACCAGGCGCGCAGCTGCCCGCGCCGCTCTTGCGCCAGCGCCGAGTGGATGTAGGCCGTGGCCGCGAGCCAGGGGAGCAGCGCGACATTCTCGACCGGGTCCCAGCCCCAATAGCCGCCCCAGCCCAGCACGCGGTAGGCCCACCAGGCGCCCAGCAACAGGCCGGCGCCCTGGATCGCCCAGGCGACGAGCATCCAGTTCCGCATTTCGCGCAGCCAATCCTGGGAGAGGCGGCCCGCGGCCAGCATCGCCACCGCGAAGGCGAACGGAATGGTGAACGACATGTAGCCCGTCAGCAGCATGGGCGGATGCACCTGCATGCCGCTGTCCCAGAGCAACGGATTGAGCCCGCGTCCGTCGACGGGCGCCACGACCAGCCGCTGAAACGGGCTGGACACGAACACCAGCACGCCGATGAAGAACAGGGCGATGGCCGCCAGCGTGCCGATGCCCCAGGGCGCGAGCGCGTCGTCGCGCCTGGACATGCGCCAGGCCGCAAGGGCGCTGAAGAGACTGAGCCCCCAGGCCCAGAAGAGCAGCGAGCCCTCCTGGCCGCCCCACAGGGCGGAAACCGTTAGGCCCAGCGGCATGGAGCGGCTGGACGTGTCCGCGACGAAGGCAATCGAGAAGTCCTGGCTGAGGAATCCGGCGGCGAGGGTGGAGACGGCGATGGTCACGACGGCGGCCAGCACGACGGCGGCGTTGCGCGCGGCGTCCGTGAAGTCTGGGCTGCGTCGCCAGACGGCAAGCCCGCTCATCGCGAGCTGCAGCACCGCCACGCCGAAGGCCAACCCGAGCGCCAGGCGGCCAACCACCACCAGGTCGATCACCGGCGTGGACTCCTTGCGTGACGAAGACCCTTGCGACGCCCAGCCGTCATTCCGGTGAAATGCCTGTCCAAGTGCCGGATCAAGGCTCCGCCGCCAGTGCGTCGGGGTGGCCTGATGGCGAGGCTACTCCGCGGTCTCCTGACGTTGGGCGTCGAGCTCATGCCGCACATCGCGGACCGCATCGCGTACGCCGCGAATGCGCCCGGTGATGAACACCAGGTAGCCGAATAACAAAACCCAGATCACCGCGTACCCGATGAACAGAAACACCAGCTCTTGCGTCATTCCCCAGCCTCCGGCGCCGACGGAGCGCCTGTCTGCCGCAATACGTCATTCCGATTGCGAACGATATCCCTTAGACCCTCTCCCTCGTCGCTGGCACGTTCTAGGAGATAACGCTGGCGGATGAGCACGAAGCAAAACACGGTGAACGCGACCACGGTGACCACCAGCGTGAGCACCATTTCCGCGGTCAGTCCGGCGCGCGTGACCGACTGCACGGGGTGCAGGCTGCGCCACCATTCCACGGAGTACCACACGATGGGCACGTCGACGACGCCCACGATGCCGAAGATTGCGGCGACACGCCTGCGGGTATCGACGTTGTCGATGTACATCCGCAGCGCCAGATAGGCCACGTAGATAAACCACAACACCAGCGTCGTCGTGAGACGCGGGTCCCACGTCCACCAGACGCCCCAGACGTGTCGGCCCCAGACGGAGCCGCTGATCAGCGTGAGTGTGGTGAAGAGCACCCCCACCTCGGCGGACGCCACCGCCAGGCTGTCCCAGCGCGGATTGCGCCGCCACAGGTACATCACGCTGGCGAAGGCGACGATGCCGAACGCAAGGAATGCAAGCCACGCCACGGCGACGTGTCCGTAGAGCAAACGGTGGGCGTCGCCCTGCACGCGTTCCGCCGGCGCGTAGATGAAGATCATGTACAGCGCCGCCGACATCAGGACCAGCAACGCCGCGTAGACGATGAGCCCGCGCCATCCGAATAGTGGCGGCTGACCAACCGCCCGACGGCGCAACGCCGTGCCCAACAGTCCCATTGCCGATTCTCCTAACCGTCGACGGCGTGCGGGTAGAGCAGAACGCTCAATGCTAAGAAAACGGCGGCCACCACGGCGAGCAAACCCAACCACGGCGCCGCGCCTCCCGCCGGCGCGCCCTGCAGCGTCTCGAGCGTCGCGCCAACGCCGGCGAGCATCACCGGTATCGCCAGCGGCACGGCCAGCAGCGGCATCAAGACCTCACGCGCCCGGCTTTCCAGCGCCAGGGCGCTCAGCATGGCCGTCACCGCGCTCAGGGCGATGGTCACAAGACCCAGGGTGGCCAGCATGCCGCCTTGAAATAGCTGAAGATCGAGCAGCGCGCTTAGCAGTGCAAGTTGCACCAGTCCGACGATCAGCACGTGCGTAGCCAGCACGACGTACTTGGCCACGAACACGGCGCTCTGATCGATCGGCGCCAGGCGCAGGCAGGTGAGCGTGTTGGCGTCGCGCTCGGACCCGAAGAGGCGCACCCCGGACAGGCTGGCGACTAGCAGCAGCGTGGCCCATGCCACGCCGGCGGCCACCGCCGGCGCGTCCGAGGCTGCCGGAATGACGAACGCCATATCGAACAGCACGGTGACGAGCAGTGTGAAGGCCAGCAGCGCGGGCGCCTGCTCCCGCGCGCGCCACTCCACGAGGGCGTCCTTGCGCAGCAAGGCCCATGCCGCGCCGAAAAACGACACACCCGGTCCTCCGGTTGGCGTCTGGTGGGCCTGGGGAGTCGACCCCGGCTGTCCTGATTCGATGACCTGGCCTCGGTCGACCACGACCTGCCGCCCGGCCACCTGCGCGGCGACTTCGGGATCGTGGGTGCTTAGCAGCACGGCGGAGGATGGGCACAGCGCGTCCAGCATCGCGGGCAGCTTCCGGACGGCGTCACGGTCCAGGCTGGCGTCGGGCTCGTCCAAGAGCAGGACAGCGGGGTGGTGCAGCGCGGAGGCAGCCAGCGAGAGTCGCTGGAGCTGTCCGCGGGACAGCTCTCGGGCTCGCCGGTCGGCTAGGCCGGTCAGTCCCACCACGTCCAGCGCTTCGGCGACACGCGACGCCGCGTCGGCCACGCCGTAAAGCGACGCCAGAAACGCGAGGTTCTCGCGGGCGGTGAGATGCCCGACCAAGTGCGGCGTGTGTCCGACGAAACCGATATCGCGGCGCGCGGTGCGTTTGTGCTTGGCGACATCCGCGCCGCCGATGCTCGCCTGCCCGTCCAACGGCGGCTGGAGGGTTGCCAGCGTGCGCAGCAGGGTCGTCTTGCCCGCGCCGTTCGGCCCCAGCAAGGCCACCCGCTCACCCGAATTCAGCGACAGCGAGACGTTTCGAAGTACGTGGCGCCGGCCGAATCCAACCGTTATGCGATTCAGCGTCAGGGCCGGTGGGGGCGTTTCCGGCTCGCCAGTCGCCAGCGGCGCCGGCCGCGTGGCCACCGGCTTCACTGCGCCGGAATCTCGCGCGGCTCGAACTCCGGCCCATGTTTGACGATGAGATTGCGCGCCTCGAAGACGCCGGTGCCGAGGAGACGGCCTTCCGCGATCACGTCGGAGTACTTGTCCTCCTCGGCGTAGCCGAAGAGATCGGGCGGCGACCCGCGAAACTCAACCGGCAGCACGCCGGTGGCGTCCTCGATCTCGAACCGGATGATGCCGTTGGCGGATTCCTCCTGGATCGATCCGTCCACCACGATGCCGTTCACGCGCACCAGTTGGCCCTGAATCTCGTCCCCCTTGGCGTGCAACTCACTCACCGTGTGGTAGTAGACGGCGGCGCCTTGCGTGGCGGTCCAGATCAGGAATCCGAGCGCTGCGGCAAGCGCCCCGCCGACGAATAGAAACTTGCCCGACATCAGCCGGTTCTTGAGAGGCTCGGGGGCGGGTGCGCCGGCGGGCTCGGGGGCGTCGGTCAAGGCGTTCGTGTGGGCACGCAGTCGGAATCAGCCTAGCCGATCCCCAGCGCGGCCCGTTCGATTAATTCGTTGAGGATCACCGACAGCAAGTAGACGACCAAGGCGATCACGACAATCCAGAACGTGCGGTCGTGCGTCCACCTCGACCAACCTGCGGCCGGCGGCGATGGGCCGCGGCGCGATCGGGGCAGCGCCAGCCAGAACATCGCGAAGGCCAGGGCGATCTTTCCCACCAGCAGCACGATGTAGGCGACCGGGACATTTGGCTCGGCGAGCCGCGCCGCCGTCAGCAGCGCTCCGGTGATGATGAAGACGGCCACCCCCAGCCGCAGCGTGTGGCCAGCCAGGCGACCCCAGGGAATCGGCGATGCGGCCGTTCCCAGTTCACGGGCCCGCAGGGCCAGCAGCAACAGCCCGCCGCCCAGCCAGAGCGCGGCGGCCACGACGTGCAGCCAGCGCAGGATGACGAGAAAGACGGCAGGGCTTTCAGCCATTCAAGCAGCGCTTTCCATGACGCAGTGCCTCGGGCACCAGTTTGGCCGATTCGTTCGGATTCGAGGAGTCGCCGTCAAGCCGCGCTCGCAGACCCTTGCAAAATCCACCCGGGCGTGGGGATGAACGGGCGCATCCCATCCACCCCAGGTTCAATGAGGGGTGGATTCCCGCCTTCGCGGGAATGACGAAGGGTTGCGCAAAGGTCTCCTCGCGGGCACGGACTGCAAGCCGTCGACTTGCGACCGGCAGCGCTACCTCGCGCTAGTCAAGCGATCGGATGTAGGTGACCAGCAGCCAGCGCTCTTCCTCGGTGAGGAGCGATTGCCAGGCCGGCATGTTGTTGACGCCGTTGGTGATCGTCCAGAAAAGCGCGCCGTCCGCCTGGGCCTTCACGTTGTCCGACACCAGGGGCGCCGGGCGCTTGTCGCCGTAGCTCTCGAAGGCGTCGGCAACGTAGCTGTCGCCCTGGCCGTCGGCGCCGTGGCACATGGCGCAGTTGACGGCAAACAGCGCCTTTCCGCGATCGATGGAAGGCCCGTCGAACGGAACCGGGTTCTCGCGCTGGATGGTTGCCACGAAGTCCGTCACCGGCGCCTCGGCGCCGAGGGTCGAAACCTGGCCCTCAGGCGGCGCCTCGTAGGGAGGCTCCTGGGCGCGGTAGGACTGCTGATAGTGCATCTCCGGGAAGAGGTCCGCCGGATATGCCCCGGTTTCGCACGCCGCGATGACAAACGCCGCCAGCACCAGCCCGAAAGTCAGGCTGGCGGCGCGTCCGGCGCGGCGTGCGACGGACATCAGGGTGAGGCTGCCGCCGGGCGCATGAGGCTGCCGTCCTTGCTGAGCACGTCGACCGCGCCGGCTTCCTCGAGCGCGATCTGGGCGTCGGGGATGCGGCGCTCGCGCGCGATCACTGACACGCCGATGAGGCCGTCGGCGATGCGGTCGTCGTAGACGCCGATGCCGTCGGGCAGGCGGGACTCGAACAGCACGCCGAGCACGGTGAAGAGCACCGCGCCGAGCATGGTGCCCTCGTAGAGCACCTGGATGATGGCCGGCACCGCGACGATCGGCTTTCCGCCGGTCACGATGGGCAGCGCGATCTGGGCGCCGATGTGCCAGGCGATGGCGACGGCCAGCCCGCAGGCCGCGCCCGCGAACGGAAACGCGAACAGGCGATGCTTGGCATGCTGCTCGCCGAACGCGCCTTCCGGGTAGGGCGTGGCCGAGATGATCTCGATGTCGTTGCCGCCGAACCCGGCGCCGCGGAGCCGCGACACAGCGTCGGCGGCGTCATCGGGCTCGTTGTATAGCCCGAGCAGCTCGCGCTTACGATCCGAATTTCTAGCGCTCATGAGTCCCCCTTAGGCCTCCCGCATCGTGGCCGGGACCCTTGCACGGCCGACCTTGATTTCGTCACGCAGAATCTGACCTTCCTTGATATCCGCCGCCGGCATGATCGGCAGCAGCTTGGAGAACACCAGGAACCCGGCGATCACCAGCGCCAGCTGGGCGGCGATGATGCCGAACTCCGCCGCCGAGGGCAGGTAGTCGCCGTACTGGAACGTGAGGTTCGACTTCCGCTCCAGCCCCGGGATCACGATCATGTAGCGCTCGAGCCACATGCCGATGTTGACCAGCACCGTCGTCACGAACATCAGGAAGAAGTTTCGGCGCACGCGGCGGAACAGCCACAGGCCCACCGGAATGATGTAGCCGGTGATGATGAAGATGATTGCGATGGCCGTCCAGGGCGGCTCCATCAGCCGGCGCTGCCAGGTGTCGACCTCGGCCGGCTCGGTGCCGTAGAGGCCGAACATGAAGTCCAGCATGAAGAAGAACAGCCACACGGTGGCCACGATGATCAGCAGACGGGCCAGCGAGTCGATGTGGTCCTTGGTGATGAAGTTCTTGAGTCCGAAGGCGTAGCGCATGACGATCATCACGGTCACGACGGCGGACACGCCGGAGTGGACAGCCCCGATGACGAAGTACGGAGCAAACACGGTGTTGTGCCAGCCGGGGATGATCGTGACGGCGAAGTCCCACGACACGATGCTGTGCACCGACACGAAGATGGGCAGAATCAGCGCCGAGAGCAAGATGCCGGCGATGGCCTGGATCCGCCACTGCCGGGTCGTGCCCCGGAACCCGAGCGAGAGCACGCCGTAGACCGCTTTCCCGATCGGGTTCTTGACGCGGTCGCGGGCCAGCGCCAGGTCGGGCAGCAGCGCGATGTAGACGAACATCACCGTCGAGGTCAGGTAGGTAAAGATCGCGGCGGGGTCCCACACCAGCGGTGAGCGCGGGTTCGGCCAGATGCCGCGCATCCAGTCGTAGGGGAACTCCCAATACAGGGTGCGCCAGGGGCGTCCGCTGTGAATGATCGGGAAGGTCATGGCGGTCATCAGCGAGAAGATCGTCAGGACCTCCGCGGCCCGCGTCACCGGGCGCCGCCACTCGGCCTGCGCCAGCCGCAAGATGGCCGACACCATGATTCCGGCGTGGCTGACCCCGATCCAGAACACGAAGTTCACGACCGGGAAGCCCCAATAGACGGGATGGGCATAGCCGAACAGCTGCAGGCCGAAGATCATCAGCAGCAGGAAGATGATCAGGCCCAGCGTGATCACGCCGCCGAGCAGGCCGGTGGTTGCGAAGAACCACTTGGGCCAGCTGAACACAAAGTCCAGCAGCTCGCGGTTTGCGGTTTCGCGGTCGACGGTTACAGGTTCTTGCATGCCTGGGTCAGTCCGGCTTGCCGAGGAGGAGCACTTCGGCGTGCATGTACTTCTGCTCGCGGCGGTACATGGCGCCTTCGCGCATCTCCCAGCCGCCCGGCGTGGGAATGCGCGTCAGCACCCACAGGTAGATCGCGGCCACGATGCCGACCACACCGATCATGAACAGGATGTCGATCGCGTTCGGGTAGTACGGCTCGGGCAGCTCGGCCAGGCCGTGTGAGAACGGGTTCTCACTGGACATCGAGGCCACGAACAGCCGAATCCGGTCGAAGAGCAGCCCAATCAGCACGATGACTGACACCGCAGTCAGCCGCGCCAGCTTCCGGCGGATGGGATTGAAGATGAGCGTGACGAACGGAATCAGGAATTGGCCGGACATCGCGATGAGGAAGGGCACGATGTAGGTGACGGCCACGTTGGTCTGGACGGCCGCAACCTCGCTGGGGAGGCGCGCGTACCAGACGAGCAGGAAGTCCGACCAGAAGAAGTAGAAC
Organism: Chloroflexota bacterium; assembly: GCA_028873795.1. Taxonomy (GTDB): domain Bacteria; phylum Chloroflexota; class UBA11872; order UBA11872; family UBA11872; genus JAJECS01. Next base: position 12,487 of record JAPPNP010000033.1, on the reverse strand, counting down.
CAGAACAGGGTCAGCGCCAGCAGCAGCTTGCCGAAGCTGGCGGCCTGCTCGTCGCCGATGAATTGGCCCACGCTCGGGGCGTAGCGGCGCAGCAGGTACAGCGTGATGACGATCAGCGCCACCGCGCCCTGGAACGACGTGATCACGTGATAGGCCGGGAAGATTCCCGAGCGCCAGCCCGGCAGCAGGCTCTGGCCGAGGTCCGTGGTCAGGATCATCGTCACGAACACGTACATCATCAGGTAGAAAGCGCTGATCCAGCGCATGGACGTCCGCAGGACGATCCACTGCCGTTTGGTCCCGGTCCAGTTCAGAAACAGGAGGCGCTTCCAGGCCGGCATGGCGCGAACGCGGCTTGGCGGGCCGGCGAGATCGGGCACGGCGGCGAACCACATGAGCGCGCCGCCGGCCAGCAGCATCACCGACACGGCCAATTGGTCCGTGAGGAAGGGCGCGCCGCCGCCCCACCCGAACCACAGGTTCGCCCGCGTGACCCCGTCCTGCTCGAACGGCGGGAGGGAGCCGAGGATCGGGATGAGCAGCACAAACAGCACCATCGACGGCAGGGCGAAGAGTTCGACCACGCGGCGCGTCGGAAGCGCCCAATAGCCTCGCGCCATGCGTGAGGCGAAGGCCACCAGCGGGGCCGCGGAAACGGCGGAGAGCACGAACAGCGTGATCGCCGCCGGATAGGCCCACTCGGCGCGGTCGCCCCAGCTGAACAGCTTCACCACGTACATCACCACGCCAAGCGCCGCGAGCAGACCGACGCCAATGGCCAACGCGCTCTTGCGGTTGATGGCGATGGTCGACGGCCGATATGGCGGGCGAATCGACAAGCTGAGGCCGACGGCTTCGGGCTTAATCAATGGCCGTGCTCCTCGTGCTCGTCGACGTGGCTGGGATCAACCTTCTTCAGGTAGGTGATGGCGGGGGCCGTACCGAGCGCATCCAGCAGCGAGTAGGCCCGCTTGGAGTGGGACAGCTCGCTGACCTTGCTTTCCGAGTCGTTCAGGTCGCCAAACACGAGCGCCGTGGTCGGACATGCCTGCACGCACGCCGGCTCGACCTCGCCGTCGGCCACCGGCCGCCCGTCGCGGTCCGCCTGGCGCTTGGTGCGATTGATGCGGTGGATGCAGAAGGTGCACTTCTCGACGATGCCCTTGGTACGCACCGTGACGTCCGGGTTGAGCTGCCGGTCCATCGGCGACGGCCACTCGGGCTCCCAGAAATTGAAGTAGCGCACCGAGTAGGGACAGGCGTTGGCGCAGAACCGCGTGCCGATGCAGCGGTTGTAGACCTGCACGTTGAGCCCATCCGGGTTGTGGTAGGTGGCCCAGACGGGGCACACCGTCTCGCAGGGCGCGTTGCCGCAGTGCTGGCAGAGCACGGGCAGGAAACGCGCCTTGGCGTTGGGCCACTCGCCCTCCCAGTAGCGCTCGATGCGAATCCAGGTCTTCGCGCGGCGCTCGATCACGCGGTTTTCTTCGTTGAGGGCCAGGTTGTTTTCGGACTGGCACGCCACCACGCAGGCCTGGCAGCCGGTGCACTTGTCGCCGTCGATGACCATGCCCCATCGATGCCCGTCCGTTTCCGGATGCGGATCGTCGGTGGGCAGGGTCGCGGCGGCCGCGACCACCGGAAGCTCTGCCGTGTCGGTCGCGCTAGCCACTGGTCACTCGCACTGGAGGCGCCTCCCCGTCGTTGCGTGGATCTTCGATAACTTCCAGGGTGGGCAGTCGGTCGTGTTCGCCCGCCGGCCGCACCCGGGCGCGCGTGGCGCCCCACGCCAGCGTCCCGCTGCCGGCGACGGCCTGGGCGGCCAGGGTCTGCATGACGTTCGCTCCTCGATCGACGCTCCACCGGGTGCCGAACTCGCGGCCCTGTCCGATGGGAACGGCCACGACGTCGGGCGGCACCACCGGCGCCTCGTACACGCGCGCCCGCAGCGTGCCATCCGGCGTGTCGACGTGCACCACGTCGTTGCGCTTGACGCCCAGGCGCTGAGCGGTTGCCGGGTTCAGCTCGGCCCAGGTTGTCCAGGTGACGGTGGTCAGCGGGTCGGGCGTGGCCTGCAGCCAGGGATTCGCCGACTCGCTGCCGGCGCCGAACGCCACGTTTTCGAATGGAATCAGGTGCAGATCGAATTCCGTCGTGTCGCCGGCGAATACCGGCTCGGCAAGCAGGTTGATGTGCCAATCGGGCTGGTCGGCTTGGGCCTCGCGATCCCCACCGTCCTGCCAGCGACCGCCGGTGCGCAGCAGCTCGATCCATCCGCGATCGAAGCCCTCGTCGCCGATCAGCGCCCGGGCGCCGTCGCGGACGGCGTCGCGCATGGTCGTCCACGGCGGCGGCGCGTCGGGGAAGAGCTCGGAGGTCAGCGCCAGCATCACGTCGCCAAAGCTGCGCGCCGCGGTCCACGAGGTGACCACCGGCTGCTGATAGCCCACGACTTCCATGTTGGGCGCGGGATCGGCCACGAAATCGCCCCATTCCTCGAAGGGATGCGTGGCTGGCAGCACCAGGTCGGCACGCGCCAGCGTCTCGTTGAGGAACGTGCCCATGCCGACCACGAACGACATTTCGCCGAGGGCGTCGGCAAACCGCGTTGACGCGGGCAGCCCGTAGACCGGATCGACATCGTAGAAGAAGGCCGCATCGACCGTCTCGCTGCCGTCGAGCAGCGCGGTGGTCAGCGCGCCCCACTGGTTGAACGGCGTTGCCGCGGCCGATCCCGGAACGGCGGCCGGCGCCGCCGGGTTGGGTCGCACGCCGCCCGCCGCGCCGGTGCTCCCGACGATGCGGTTGAGCAGCAAGGCGGCCGCGGCGTTGTCCAGGCCATTCGTCTGGGCGAGCGCGGAACCGCCGGCGAGGGCCAGCGCCGGCGGATGGGTGGCGAAAAATCGGGCGAGCTCGCGCACGGTGTCGGGCGCTACGCCGGTGCGCGCCGCGGTCAGCTCGGGCGCATAAGCATTCAGCGCGTCGAGTCCGCCCACGGCGTTGACCGGATCGAACCATCGGTCGTCGCCGGTCAGGTTCTCGGCGGCGATGACCTGCGCGATGCTCAGCGCGAGCGCGCCTTCATGTCCGGGATTCACGTAGACCCAGCGATCCGCATTGGCCCCGGTGAGCGACATGTGCGACTCGACTTGGATCAGCCGGCCGCGGTTGGGCTCCTCGCGGAACTTGCCGTAGGCGGTGCTGTAGTGCACCGGTGACAGCCACGTGCCGAGGAAGTCCGCCCCAAACGACAGCACGGCGCCGGCGTTTGCGATATCGAAATGGGGCAGTTGGGGGTAGCCAAAGATGAGCCGCGCGGCTTCACGGATGGTCGCCGTGTCCTGGGCCTCGTAGACGAGGTGGCGGCCTTCGCTGTTGGCGAGGAATGGCGCCACCACGCGCAGGCGCGTGCCGCTGATCGGCCCGGTGACCACGAGCGGGTTCCTGGCGGCGCCGAAGTTCTCTGTGAGCAGGTCGAGCGCCTCGGGCCATCCAATGGCCTCGAACCGGCCCTCGCCGCGTGTGCCGCGTCGGCGCAGGGGCGTCTTCAACCGGTCCGGGTTGTACAGCGACTGAACGCCCGCCTGTCCGCGAACGTTGGTCTTGCCCAGGTTGACCGGGAAGCCCTTGGTGCCCTCGACCTTCTTGGCGCGGCCATCGACCGTGCGCACCACCACGCTGTTGCCGCACGTGGAGTGGGCGCAGGCGGTGGCGAACCACAGCTCTTGACCGGGCAGCGTCTGCTCGGGCGAGTGCACGAAGCTCTGAACGCGGGACTCACGCTCGGGAGCCGCGCATGCCACCACGGTGGCGCCGCCGGCCAGCGCGGCCGCCCCGGTGAGAAACCGCCGTCGCGCGATGCCGCTCATCGCCGTGGCCCGATCATTTGTGACAGACCGCGCAATCCAGCGGCGCGCTGTTCTCGCGGTGGCAGCCCTGGCAGTCACCCATGTTCAGCGCCCGCACCTGCTCGACCTCCGTCATGGACGCGACGTCGCCGTGACACGTGGCGCAGATCTGCGCGGTGGTGAAGCTGGGATGGATCTCCGCCAGGGCGCGGATGTGTGGGTCATGCACGAAGTCCACGTGGTCGGGGAGCCGGTGCACCCGCACCCAGTCGATGGGAGTGCCGGTCTCCCACGCGGCGCGGATCTTTTGCACCTCGGGGCTGTTCGTCGCGACCACCGCATGGCAGAACATGCACTGCTCGACGGACGGGATGGTGGCCGCCGCGGAAACCGGCGCGCTCATCGCCGTCTGGGTGTCGCCGACCACCGGAATGCCGCGGTGGCAGAACTCGCAGGCGATGCCGGCCTTGCCCACGTGCACGGAGTGGTCGAAGGCGATCGGCTGCTCGGGAGGCCCGGTGATGGTGCCGCCCATAGCGCCGAGCACGATCAGCAGAATCACCGGCGCGATGGCGCCGCCGCCCAGCACGGCCCCCAGGCCGCTGATGACGATCAACTGCTTGGGTGAGAGGCGCGGCAGGAGCGCCCGGAATGAATCCAACACTCAAATGGCCAGCCGCGGGAGCATGGTCGGGAGAAAGTCGAGGGCCAGAATCGTGGCCTTGATGACGATGGCCGTCAGGGCGCCCAGCCCGGCGGCCATGAGCGCGTAAAGCGGGGCGCGCATCTTGCGTCCGGCCTGCGGCTCGATGTCCCCGGTGAGAACCAGGGACGGAATCAGGGCATGGGCCAGGGCGTACACCAGTCCGGTTCCGATGAGCACGGCCGCCAAGATCCAGAGGTGAGCGTTTAACTCGGCCAGTCGGACCCAGTCGCTCTCGGTGAGCTCCCTTAGCTCCACGCCACCGCCTCATGCGAGCGCGCGCAACGGGTGCGATTTTCGGAGAGTGTGCGCGGCGGCACGCGAGCGTCGCTCAGGAAGCTGCGTGCGGGAGATGCGGCGCGAGCCCACATCAGTGCCCTGAACCTAGCGTTCTGCACCGTTTGCAAAATGTTTCACAAATGCAGGCGCGCTGCAAGCACCCGAGCCCCTGACGGACGCGTGCGGTGGGCGGCGCGCGGCCCCCACATGTGCCACCATTCGCTATCGGATCCGATTGCCATGGGATGACGCCTGATGAAGATGTATGTGGCGGGTCAGTGGACGAATGGTCGCGACTCGATTGACGTGCTGAACCCGTACGACGGGTCGGTGGTCGACACCGTGCCCCGCGGCTCGGCGGACGACGTCGACCGCGCGCTGGCGAGCGCCGAGCGCGGCGCCAAAGTCATGGCTGAGCTGACGGGATTCGAGCGCTACGAAATCTTGCACCGTGCCGGCGACCTGATCCTGCGCGACCAGGAGTCGCTCGCGCGCATGCTCACCCAGGAAGAGGGCAAGATCATCTCGGAGGCCCGCTTCGAAGTCTCCCGCGCGGCCGAGATCCTGTACCTGTCCGCCGAGGAGGCCAAGCGCCTCGGCGCCGAGGTGATTCCCCTCGACGGCGGACCGGGCGTGAAGGACAAGTTCGGCTTCACCGTGCGCGTGCCCTGCGGGGTCGTGGCGGCGGTGTGTCCGTTCAACTTCCCGCTGCACCTCGTCTGTCACAAGGTGGGTCCGGCGCTGGCCGCCGGCAATGCCGTGGTCGTCAAGCCGGCTACCGATACCCCGCTGATGGGCGTGCGCGTGATCGAGCTGCTGCTCGAAGCGGGCGCGCCGGAAGAGGCGGTGCACATCATCACGGGGCCGGGCTCGGAGATCGGCGACGCGCTGGTGTCCGACCCGCGCGTGCGCAAGGTCACCTTCACCGGCAGCCGCGACATCGGCGAGCGCATCTGCAAGGCCGCCGGTATCAAGAAGGTCACCATGGAGTTGGGGTCCAACGCGGCCGCGATCGTGATGCCCGACGCAGACCTCGACAAGGTGGCGGAGGTCCTGCCGCAAACGGCCTTCGCGAACGCCGGGCAGGTGTGCATCTCCACCCAGCGTCTGCTGGCGACCGGCTCCGTCTACGGCGATCTGATAGACGCACTCAAGCCCAAAGTCGAAGCCATCGCCACCGGCAACCCGCTCGACGAGGCCACCGGCATGGGCCCGATGATTCGTGAGAGTGACGCCGCGCGCGTCGGTGAGTGGATCGACGAGGCCCAGGCGGGCGGCGCCGAGGTGCTGGTGGGCGGCGGCCGCAACGGCCAAATGTTCGAGCCCACGCTGGTGACCAACGTCTCCCCGGACATGCGGCTCTCCTGCGATGAGCTGTTCGGGCCGGCCGTCGGCGTCACGCGCGTGGCGGACATCGAGGAGGCCATCGCGATCTCCAACGACTCGAACTACGGCCTCAGCGCCTCGATCTTCACCGAGAGCCTGGACTCGGCCATGCGCTTCATCCGCGACGTGGACTCGGGCAATATCCACATCAACTGGGGCACCCAGTGGCGCACCGACCTCATGCCCTACGGCGGTGTGAAGGACAGCGGCCTCGGCAAAGAGGGTCCGAAGTACGCCGTCGAGGAAATGACCGAGCTCAAGATGGTGGTGATGCACCTGTAGGCGTGGGTCGCAGCCAGGGCACCACCGCCAGCGCGACGCCCATGCCGCCGGCGCCGACGTAGAACGCCGCGTCGGGCGCGGTGGACGCCAACGCCGCCGTGGCGCCCGCGCCGAACATCATGCCCAGCGCGAACGCGCAGGTCTGCAGGGTCATCATGGTGCCCACCTGACCGGGGCGTGAGATGTCGCCGGCGATCGCCGGGAGCACCGTTTGGTGCGTCCCGAACGCGAGGTAGATCACGCCCGAGAGCGTGAGCAACGCCACCACGTCGTCGGCCAGCGCAAAGCCGATGGCCGCACCGGCCCCAACGACCAGCGACAGCGCGAAGATGGCCGTCCGCCCGATGGCGTCGGAGAGCCGCCCGATTCCGATCTGCGCGACCGCTCCGCCCAGCGCGCTGACCAGCGTGAACAGCCCAACCGAGCGCAGGTCGCCGCCGGCGGCCACTAGCTTGGGACCCGTCAGCAAAACGACCACGCCGAAGGAGACGGTCGTTCCAGATCGAGCCGCCACCATGGCGAGCGCCGGAACGGTGCGCAGCGCGTGAAATACGTCACCGGCCGAGCGGCTGGGACCGCGTTGACTACGTGTGGTCGACGGCATGAAGAGCGCCACGAGGAGCAGCGCCACGCCGATCATCGCGCCAGCGACCCCGGTCATGGTCCGAAGCCCGGCGCTTTCGGCGATTTGCCCAAAGGCAATGCCGGCAATGCCCGGCGCGGCGATGATGGCGAAGCTCATGATGCCGGTGGCGAGCCCGCGGCGGGCCGGGGGCGCGACTTCCAGGACGTAGGTCTGCGATCCCGCCCAGTGCAGCGCCAGCGCCACGCCCAGGAACGGCGCCGCGACCAAGACGGCGGCAGCGCCGGCCGAAACGGTCATCACGACCAGGAACGCCGTCATGCCGGCCAGTCCCAGCGCGTAGGTCCAGCGGCTCCCGAAGCGATGCATCCACAGCCCGCTGGCGAGCCCGAGCGTCGCCGTGCCGCCTTGAATGGCGATCAGCAGCGCGGCGGCGCCCAGCATGTCGCCCCCAAGCTCGTCCCGCACGAAGAGCGAGAGAAAGTTGTTGACCGGCAGCCAACCCGCCACGCCGATCGCCATGGCGGCGATGACGACGACGTATTGGCGGTTCAGCAGGTCGCGCGGGCCGCCGGGGCGTGGGGCGCTGATGCAAGTGCTCCGAGTCGTTGAGTGACCAGAGCGTACGCCGTGGGTTGCTTCGATCCGATTGACGGCGTACCCCGCGGCGAGCCGCGCGACCCTCGCGCAATCGTCGGGACTGCTCGACTCCGACCGGTTTGCCGCGGTCGGACCGCCGCGCGACATCGTCAAATCCGTCTTGCCGGAACGGGCGGTCGACGTGGATGCTCGGGTGATGGATGACCCAGTCGTGGGCGCCCGGCGCGTGCTGCCGAACCTGCATGCCGGGGCCCACATGCGCTAGATGCTGGACGCCCTCGCGTCGTGGGTGATCGACCGGCGCCGGGTGGTCATCGGGCTATGGATCGTCGTCGCGGCGGTTGCGCTGGTCGCCGCGACGCAGGTGGGATCGGTCCTTCGCGCCGGGGGATTTTCGGCCCCGGGACTCGAAGCCGAGATCGCGCTCGAGCGTCTGTCCGACGACCTGGACAACCCCGGCACGCCGATCGAGATCCTCTTCCGCAGCGACGACCTGGACGCCACCGACCCGCGATTCATTGCGGCGGCCGCGGCGGCGCTCGAGCCGCTGGCCGCTCTTCCCGAAGTGGTGGCCGTCGTTCCCCACTGGCAAAACTTCACCCAAATCGCGCCCAGCGGACGCGCGGGCTACGCGACCGTCTTCATCAGCCTGGACATTGAAGAGGCGCACCATCTCGTGCCCTCGATTCGCGAGCTGGTGGCGACCCCCGAGTTGGAGACGCACGTGGCCGGCTCCGCCGTGTTCTACAGCGACATCCAGACGCTGAGCGAGGGCGACCTGCGCCGGGCGGAGCTCATCGGCGGCCCCTTCGCCCTGGTGGTGCTGATCCTGGTCTTTGGCTCGATCGTGGCGGCGGCAATCCCGCTGGTCGCGGGCGGCGCCACCGTGGTGCTAGGGCTTGCCGCGGTGTGGGTCGTGGGGCAGGTGACGGACTTCTCGGTGTTTGCCCTCAACGTCGTCACCCTGGTCGGTCTCGGCCTCGGCGCCGACTACTCGCTGTTTCTCGTGAGCCGGTTTCGCGAGGAGTTGCGGCGCGGCCGCGAGGTCGAAGACGCGGTCAAGGTGACCATGCGGACGGCGGGCCGGGCGGTGGTGTATTCGGGCCTCGCGGTGCTGGTCGGGCTGGCGTCGCTCAGCGTCTTCGAGTTCATGATGCTGCGGTCCATCGGCATAGGCGGCGCGATCGCGGTGTTTATCGCCGTCGCGGCGGCGCTGACGCTGGTCCCGGCGATCCTGGCCGAGCTGGGATCCAACGTGAATCGCTGGGCGGTTCCGAGCCCGCGATTCAGGGTTCGCGACGGCTGGACGCGCCTGGCGCACGCCGTCATGCGGCGGCCGCTGCCGGTGTTTCTGGCCGTCAGCGCGCTCTTGATCCTGCTCGGCGTGCCGTTCCTCCACGTGCGCATCCGCGGCGCCGACGCCTCGGTGCTGGGGTCGAACAGCCCCGCCCGCGCGGCCTACGACGCCATGAGCGAAGAGTTCGGGCACGGCCAGCCGGCCCCGCTGGCCGTCGTGACTCGGCTGAATGCCCCGGCGCTCGCGCCAGAATCCATCGCCCGCATGCACGCCTTCGGACAAGCGCTGCTGGCCGATCCCCGCGTGGCGCGGGTCTACAGCCACGTGACCATCGATCCGCGCATCACCCTGGAGCAATATCAACTGCTCTATCGCGATCGGACGGCGATTCCGGACGCATTCGCCACCGCCACCGCCGAGGGGCTGACCAACGACCGAACCGTGCTGATGGTCGTGGAGCCACGGGCCTCCGCCACCTCCGACGAGGCGCGCGAACTCGTGCACGCCATTCGGGCCTACCGCGACGCCAACGGGCTGGATGCGCTCGTCGGCGGCGGGGCCGCCAGCCTGGGGGACTTTGTCGATCGACTGTATGGGGACTTCCCGCGGGCGGTCGGCTTGATTTTGCTCGTGACCTACGTGGCGCTCGTCGCGCAGTTCCGCTCGGTGGTGCTGCCGCTCAAGGCGGTGGTGATGAACGTACTCAGCCTGCTCGCGAGCTTTGGCGCGTTGGTGCTCGTGTTCCAAGACGGCTGGCTCGAGAACGTATTTCGCTTCGAGCCGTTGGGCTTCATCGAGGCCACGGCGCCGATCATCCTCTTCGCCGTGCTCTTCGGGCTGAGCATGGACTACGAGGTGTTCCTGCTGTCGCGGATCAAGGAGGGCCGCGACGCCGGCCTCGATAACGCCGACAGCGTGGCGCAGGGATTGGCGCGCAGCGGCCGGGTGATTACCAATGCGGCGCTGGTCGTGATCGTGGTGAGCCTGGCGTTCACCAGCGCCGACGTGGTGCTGGTCAAGGCCATCGGACTTGGCGCCGCGGTTGCCGTGTTCGTCGACGCCACCATCGTGCGCTCGCTGCTGGTGCCGTCCACCATGCGGCTGCTGGGACGGTGGAACTGGTGGGCGCCGGCCTGGCTATTCGAGCCGCCGAGGCTATTTCCACGATGATGCGCAGGGCGCATCGGCGATACCTCCGCGCAGTCCCTCCGTCATTCCCGCGAAGGGAAACCTATGCGAAAACCCTTCGTCATTCCGGCGAAGGCCGGAATCCAGTCCGGTCGAACCTGAAGGCGCCCCGGATACTTGGCGTAAGGGCGGGTTTCAAACCCGCCCCTACCGAGCTGTGCAAACGGCTCCGAGCACGGGAATCCACCGGCCATCCAAGCTGGATGCGACGAGGACTTCCCCGCACATCCTTCACTGTCCCGAGTCGTCCAACGGTCTCCTTTGCGGGAGTCGTCCTGGTCCTGGCGGTGCTTGCCGCCGCCTGCGGCGAACCCGTGACGCCACTGGCGTCCGCGCCGACGCCAAGCGCCGTCGAGCGCACGTTCCCGCCCATCGACCTGCCCGCCGACGAGGCGCCGCACGACAACCTGAGCGAGTGGTGGTACTTCACCGGGCGGTTGACCACGGGCGACCGCCGCACCCTGGGCTTTGAGTTCGTGATATTCCAAGCGGTGCGCGGCGGCGGTCCGCCAGCCTATGCGGCGCACTTCGCGATCACCGACGCGGCGGCGGGCGAGATGCGGTTCGACGAGCGCACCTCCCTCGGCCCGAGCCAGGGACCGCCCGACGACCTCGACCTTTGCGTCGACGGCTGGCGGCTCGCCTTTGACGGGGAGAGCTTCACGGTTGACGCCGACATGCCCGGCTATGCCGTCAGCTTGAGCTTCGAGCCTACGTACTCGGCAGTCGAGCACAACGACGGCCTGCTCGACTTCGGCCCGCTGGGCTGGAGCTACTACTACTCCTATCCGCGGATGAACGTCACCGGCCGTCTTCGAGATGCCGGCGGGGAGGTCGGCATCGGCGGAACCGCCTGGTTCGACCACCAGTGGGGAGACTTCATTTCGGTGAGCTCCGGCGGCTGGGATTGGATGAGCCTGCGGTTCGACGACGGCCGCGATCTCATGCTCACCGAGGTCTGGGACGAGCGCCGCCGAGAAGTGCTGGCGTACGCCACCCTCAGCGGCCGGGGTCTGCCACTGCATCTGACGGGCGACGATTTCACCACCATTCCGCTCGGCATTTGGATGAGCCCCAGAACCGGCACGACCTACCCCTCGGCCTGGCGGGTGCTGATTCCGGTCTTGGGCCTGGACGTGCTCGTGCAGCCCGTCTTAGCGGACCAGGAGTTAGACACACGGCACAGCACGGGCACCATCTACTGGGAGGGTTTGGTTGACATAATCGACGACGGTCGAACCGTGGGTTACGGCTACGTCGAGCTCACGGGCTATGCCAAGGCTCCCGGCGTTCCGGCGGTGTCGGCCGAGCGCAAGCCGGTCCGCGCTTGCGTGGGCAAGAGCTCGTAGGGGCGACGCATGCATCGCCCCACCTGAAGTCGGCTGGCGCGCGGCGTACGATGCGCGTCGTATGACCATTCGAGGAATCTGAGCATGTCAAGCGAGCGCGCCCGCATTGCCGTCATTGGCACCGGCTGGTGGTCAACCTATACCCACATTCCCGGCCTTAGGGACAACCCGCTGGCCGAGCTTGTCGCGATCTGCGACGCGAATCCGGAGCGCCTCCAAAAGGCGGCCGAGGCGTTTCCCGGTCATGCCACCTATTCCAACGTCAACGATCTGCTCGCGGAGGAGGAGCTGGACGGCGTCGTCGTCGCCGTTGCCCACGCGGCGCACCACGTGGTCGCCGCGGCCTGCCTCGACGCGGGGCGTCACGTGATGCTCGAGAAACCCATGACGCTCACTGCCACCGACGCGCGCGACCTGGTTGACCGGGCCGCCGCGGCGGACCGCGAGTTGATCATCGGCTATCCCTGGCACTTCACGCGCACCGCGCTGCGCGCCCGCGAGGTCATCACCGGCGGAGAGCTCGGCGAGCCGCAGCACGTGGTCAACGCGTACGCGTCCATGATCATCGAGTTCCTGCGCGGCAACGCCGAGGCCTACCGCCCGGTGTTCGAGTGGAAGGTCCTCGGCCCGGACGCGGTCTACAACGATCCCCGCGCGTCCGGCGGCGGCGAGGGCCACCTGCAAATCACCCATTCGTCGGGCCTGATGTTCTTCATATCGGGGCTGCGCGCCGAGCGGGTGTCGGCGGTCATGAACAACTACGACCTGCCGCTGGACCTGGTCGACGCGATGAGCGTGCAGTTCGAGGGCGGCGCCGTGGGCGTTGTGTCCGGCACCGGCAACATGCCGACCGGCGACGCGGGCCAGTTGGACGTGCGCGTCTACTGCGAGAACGGCTACGTCCTTCTCGACGCGATCAAGACACCCCAGGTGCGTAAGGTGTCAAGCCGCGAGCGGTGTGTAGTGCCGGCG
>JAPPNP010000006.1:69678-76521 GCA_028873795.1 Chloroflexota bacterium | reverse complement strand
ATGTGTTCACCATGTCCCCGAACATGTGTTCATGATGTCCCCGGTCCGCACACCAACAGCCGAGAGGGCGCCCCCAAAGGGGCGCCTCAACAACTTGATTCGAGCGTCTCCGAATGCGGGGACTTCGGCGAGGCGGCAACGCGGCCGCGGTCTAGTCCTTCGCCCGGCGCCCCCACCGCAGTTGGCCGTTTGGGGGTCCGTTCCAGCGCGGCGCGTGCTCGCGCAGGAACCCCACCATTTCCCCAAGCTCGGCAATCGCGCCCTCGATCAAGGCCTCGCCGGCCTCGCGCGTGCCGCGGGTCGCGTCGCCCAGCGCCCCGTTGCGGGTTCGCGCGCCTAGGGGATTCGGCCATTCCAGGTCGAAGTCGGCCAGCTTCATGCGGAAGGCGTCGAAGCGCTCGTCCATCTCGGCGCGGACCAGCGCGCCCTCGCGCACGAGCGTCGGATCCAGATAGTAGGAACACGCCGTCTCGAACTCGTCCGCGTGGCCCGTGGGCAGGTCGCCGCGGATGGAGTCACGCGCCTCCTCGGGGTCGAGCATGCCGTGAGAAATCGCGCCCACGAAGTCCACGTCCAGCCGCATGCCAAAGTCCTGGATGGCGGCCCCGGCCAGCGCGTTGTTGCCGCCGTGGCCGTTCACCAGCAGAAACCGACGCAAGCCGTGGTGGACCAGGCTGTTGATCACGTCCTCCAGCAGGTCCAGGAATGTCTCCGGGCGCAGCGTCATGCTGCCGGGAAAGTTCATGTGGTGGTCGGAGATGCCCCACGGAATCGCCGGCACCGAAAGCAGGCGCGGCCGCAGCCGCTCGGCGGCCAGCTCGCAGAATGCCTGCGCGATCAGGTGGTCTTGCCCCAGCCCGAGATTCGGACCGTGCTGCTCGGTGGACCCGATTGGAATGAGCACCAACTCGATGTCGTCCAGCACCGACGCCAGCTCCGGCCACGACTGCTGGGCCAGGACCATGGGCGGCTTTGACGCGGCGGTCATTCGCCGACCGCCCCATCGCGCCACCGCAGCAGGCGCCCCTGCGCGAGCAGGTCGTCTGGGGCCTCCAGCAGCCGTCGGATCAATTCGTCGGCGCGCCGCTCGATCGCCTCGATCATCTCGTGGCCGTCCTCGGCGGTCGCCAAGCGGGCGTCGCCGACCGCGCCGTTCGCGGTGAAGTCGGAGAAATCGGTGTTCATGCGGATGCCGCGACGCCAAAAGCGGTTGCGCGGCGAGCGCAGGCCGCCGCGCAGGGCGGCGGCTTCCAGCGCGCCGGTCTTCACCCGGTCGGGCCGCACCGCCAGCAGCTCCGCCGTCTCCAGTTCGTCGGCGTGGCCCCCCGTGCCCGATTGCATGATGCGCTTGGCGAGCGCCTCGTCTTCCAGGTCATAGAGCGAGATGCCGGCCATGAATCGCACCGGCAGGCGCGCGGGCAGCGTTTGCAGCGCCAGGATCAGGGCCGACTCGTTGCCGGTGTGCCAGTTGGTGAAGAGGAACGAATCGAACCCGTGGTGCAGCAGCGACGTCACGTTGTCCTCGATCACGTGCAGATAAGTCTGCGCACGCAGCGTGACGGTGCCCGGAAAGCCCATGTGATAGGCCGACATGCCATACGGAATGGTCGGCGCGACGAGAATCTGCGGATGAAAGCGCTCGGCCAGGCGCAGCGTCAGGTCCTCGGCGATGACCAGATCGGTGTCGAGCGAGGTGTTCGGTCCGTGCTGCTCGATGGACCCCAGGGGGATGACCACCAGTCGCACGCCGTCACGCGCCGCATCGACCTCGGGCCAGGTCATGTGGGTCAGTCGCAGTGGTCGAGGAAGATCAGCCATACAGGTAGTGGGTCGTTTTGGTCCGGACGGCACGCGGGCGACCGGGGGCCCCCCTCACCCTAACCCTCTCCCTCAGGGAGAGGGAACCGGACGAGAGACTAGGGAAGCAAGAACGATCTAGGGTCAAACAAAGTCACCAACGACCGCCATGCACGGGGATGGCGGCAAGCGACGGCTATCATAACCTTGGCCTGACAGGTGAGCCGTGGGTCACGCCGCTCGAGCGCAGGCGCATTTACTACGCTCCCCTGCCCTTCGCTTCGCGCTTCCATGCCGGGATACGGTCGGATCTCCTCTTCTTAGATCGGAGAACGGTCCGGTTCCCTCTCCCTCTGGGAGAGGGTTAGGGTGAGGGCGACTGCAAGCAATGTGACCCACGCGAAACAGGTAGGCGGCGCCGTTGATTCTGGCTGTCGACATCGGCAACACCGACGTAACGTGCGGCGTCATTGACGGCGCCACGGTTCGAGCGCGCTGGGCCTTGCACAGCGACCTCAATCGCACTGAAAACGAGTTTGCCGACCTGCTGCGGGCGATGCTGGCCTATGTGGATGCCGGCCCGATCGTCCACGCCGTCGTTGGCTCCGTGGTTCCGGCCCTGACGCTGCGCATCAGCGAGGCCCTGGCCGCGGTCACGACGATGCCGCCCCTCGTGGTGCGCGCCGAGGCCGTGCCGGGAATCCGGCTGCGGGTCGATGAGCCGGCGCAGGTGGGCGTCGATCGCGTGGCCAATGCCATCGCCGCGCGCGAGGCGGTCGGCGCGCCGGTGATCATCGCCGACCTGGGCAGCGTCACCACGTTCGACGTCGTCGACGCCCAGGGCGACTTGCGGGGCGTCGTCATCGCGCCGGGCATCCGAGCGCTGGGCCAGGCGCTGACGGCCTCGGGGGCCCAATTGCCAAAGATCGACATCGACCGACCCGAGGGGCTGGTGGGTCGCAACACGGTCGACGCCATGCGCGCCGGGGTCTACTGGGGCTACGTGGAGCTCGTGCGCGGCGTGATCGGGCGGCTCACCGCCGAGCCCGGCGGACCGTGGCGGGTCGTCGCCACCGGCGGTTTGGCGGACCGGATGGCGACGGACGTGGGCGGATTCGAGCGCGTGGACGCCGACCTGACGCTCAAGGGCCTGGCCCGCATTTGCCAAGCGATGCACGGCGAATGAGCGTGCTGGCGGGCGCGCGGGTCGTTCTGGGCGTCACCGGCAGCATTGCCGCCTACAAGGCGGCGGAGCTGGCCAGCGCGCTCACGCAGGCCGGTGCGCACGTGGACGTGGCGCTTTCGCGGAGCGCCGAGCAATTCGTCGCCCCGATGACCTTCGAGGCGCTCACCCAGCGCCTGGTCGTCACGGCGGACACGCCCATGACGCCCGAACATCGCATCGCCCACGTGGAGCTGGGCCGCGCGGCGGACGTCGTGGTCATCGCGCCGGCCACCGCGACGACGATCGCGCGCCTGGCCCTCGGACTGGCCGAAGACGCCGTTTCGGAGATCGCGCTGGTCAGCGCGGCTCCGGTTGTGGTTGCGCCCGCAATGGAGCCCGGCATGCTGGCGCATCCGGCCACGCAAGCCAACCTCGAGGCCCTGCGCGGCCGGGGGGTGCACGTCGTCCCGCCGGACGAGGGGCGGCTTGCTTCGGGAGCGACCGGCGAGGGGCGGCTGCCTCCCACCGAGACGCTGGTCGATGCCGTGCGCCTGGTCCTCGGGAGGTCCGGGCCGCTGGCGGGCCGCTCGATCGTGGTGTCCGCCGGGGGGACGCGGGAGTTCCTGGATCCCGTGCGTTTCATCGGGAATCGCGCTACGGGCCGACAGGGCGTGGCCCTGGCCCGCGCCGCGGTCGAACGGGGCGCCGGCGCGCGGCTCGTGATCGGCGCGGCGACCGTGGATCCGCCCTACGGCGTCGCGACCCAACAGGTGGAGTCGGCCGACGCAATGCTGGAAGCCCTGCAAGCCGCGACCCAAGACTGTGACGCGCTGATCATGAACGCGGCCGTGGGCGACTTCCGGCCCGCGCAACGGGCGGCAGGCAAGATCAAGCGCCGCGCCGGCGTGCCCACCGTGGCGTTGGTGGAGAATCCAAGCCTCCTGGCGGCGCTGAGCGGCGATTTCGTGCGCGTGGCGTTCGCCGCCGAGACCGGCGACCACGAAGCGAACGCCCGCGCCAAGCTTCACGAGTTGGAGCTCGACGCGGTGGTGGTCAACGACGTGGCGGCGCCGGATCGGGGCTTCGCCGCCGCGACCAACGAGGTCACCATGCTCACGCGCGACGGCGGGCGGCGCGAAGTCTCGCTGCGGAGCAAGGAAGCGGTGGCCGACGCCGTGCTCGATCTGGTGCAGGAGCTGCTGGGCGCGAAATAGCGCGAGTGGGTCATTTGGGTTCCGTCATTCCGGAGCAGCCTGCCAGTGCTGCCATTCATTTGGGCGTTGGGGCCATGGAAGCGCCGCGCGGCACCGGGAGCGGCGGCACGAACTCGACCGCGCGCGGGCCGGAGAGGATAATGAGCGGGGCCAACGGCAGGCGCGGAGCATGGAGGGGCAGCCCGCCATGCGCGCCGTGGTCGTAAAGTTCGTCATCCACTTCGGAGGCTGGGATGAAGCGATGGGCCCTCGCGCTGGGGCTGATCGCGGTGCTGGTCGCGGCACAGACTGCGGCCGCCGACCACGACGCCAACGACGAGCCGTGGCGGCAGCCGATCATTGCCGCGTGTGAGCCGGCCTGGGACCCGCACGACGACCGTATCCGCACGTGGGATGGCCGCACGTTGCACGAAGAATCGTTTGCCGTGCGCGACCTGTTCTACCGCACCTGGGGCGATGCTGATCTGGATCGCGGCCGCCACCTGCGCCGGTGGCGGTGGGAGTACGAATGCACGCACCCGCAGCCAATCGTGGACTCCGTCCAAGCCTCACTCGCCCCGCAGCCTTCGTCCGCGGGTGACGAGGAATGTACGCATTGGGTCCTCGAGCTCGGGGTTGCGCCGGGCCAGCCAAAGATCGTGCGAGACGCAGAAGGAACCATCGTAGAAGTCCGCTGTTGGTGGAGCTATCCCTCGGAGGACGACCACTAGCAGGAGGCGCGCGACGCACCCGCAATGCGCGCCCGGCGCACCTGCGTGCTTCTGTTCGCACGGAGCGGCAATACCCCCGTGATAGCCTGCGGCATGAGCGAACGTCGCGGCGCTCCAGCGGGAGCGGAGCTGGATCAGCCCCGACTCATCGGCGCCGACGACGTGAATCGTCCGGGCAGCCGCCGCAAACCTGGTGACGCGTCGCCGCTCCCATCCGCCCCGCCGGCCCCGGGTCCTTCAGGCGCCATGTGGCTGCTGGTGGCCCTGGTCATGGGCGCGGCGATCGGCGCGGTGGCCGGCACCGTGGCAGCGCTCGTGCTCTTCGGCTAACCGCCTCGCAGCGCTCGTCCGGCTAGGACTCGGATACGGGCGGTCTGCCGGAAAGCCCGGCCAATTGACCCCACGACACCGGCACCTGCACGCCCACCGGCGCACCCTGGTTGCTGACGTCGGGCACCGGCGCCAGCACGTAGCCGTGTTCAATGCCGAACTCCAGAATGCGCCGCGTCAGCGCCACGTCCTGCGCGCAGTAGTCGATCACTCGCTGCCGGTCTTCCGGGCGTCCCGTGCGCCACAGCCGAACCGCCTCGGTGCCGTCCTCCAGCGTCTTTTCCTGGCCAAACATCGTGCGCGCGATGTTCTGCAGGCTGAGACCGCGGCGCCGTCCCGTCTCGCTGCGGATGGCCGCCAAGAGGTCCAGGCTGCGTTTCCGCAGCGTGTCGACGGGGCCGTACGCCGTCATCACTTCGCAATCGAACCGCAACGAGTTGAAGCCGACCACGTGGGGGAACCCTTCGAGATACTCGATGAGCGCGCCGGCCTCGGGTTCCTCCCAGGACCGCTGCGCGCCCCGGTCGTCGATGGTCACCGCGACCGCCAGGCCGAAGTCCCGGATGCGTCTCCAACCGCCCTGGACCTCATAGCTCAGCCGCAGCGTCTCGACATCCCACACCACATAGCGTCGTTCGGGCGCGGGTCCGTCGGGCATCGCAGGCATCCGCGCATTATGCGGGATGCCATCACGGATTCACGCGCCCCAGCTCCGTCATTTCGTTCCACTCATTGTCATTCCGAGCCGCAGGCGAGGAATCTAAGGGGCCGGGAACACGCACAGCGTCCTTAGATTCTTCACTTCGTTCAGAATGACAAGTCGGTCAGCTCAGACTGTCAATTCCAGTGCCCGGTGGCCCAGGCTGCGGGCAGCCTGGGAGAGACGCCCACAGCCGGTCCCACGCTGCACGCAGCGCGGGCCACCGAATCACGGTTTCACGCGCAGGGTCGCGGCAGGGTTCGGCCTAGTCCTAGCGTTCCAAGCATCCTGTCATTCCGAGCGCAGCGAGGAATCTAAGGGGCCGGCAAATGGCAGTCGCGCCGGCAAATCCTGACCGGCCCTTGGGGGAAACCGGCAGCGCCCAACCGAACAAACCGCCCCAATCCCTTCGACCAAAGGTCTTGCCCAGCCCCAAACCGCCTGATACGTTGGAACCGAACCTGCTGGGCGACGGCCGGGCCGTGGCGCGGCGGGGGTCGAAAAATCAACGGCGTTGACGGGGAAGAGTAGATCCCCCTCCAACCCTGAGCGAGCTGGAGACGGTGCGAGCCAGCGGGTTGCGGGGACCGAAGGTCGCCCCTGAGCCGGTCGGTCGATCCACGGGGAGGCCGGCCCGGTCGCCCACCGTTAGCGGGGCGCCGAGTGGTCCGGCGGATGCCGGGCAATCGGGGTGGTACCGCGGGTTGAGCCCGTCCCCTGGGGACGGGCTTTTGTACGTGTTGAGGGCAGGATGAACGATCACGTGACGGCAAGTCCGAGCAACGACTGCCGGGCCGCTCGCGCCAGCGAGCCGCTTGGTTGGGCTCTGCCTGTCGCGGTAGGCGGCGGGGGGCGGGGCGGGGGCGCGGCGGGGGGGGGGGGGCCCCCCCCCGCGCCCCCCGCGACAAGGAGAGCGGGGCGCCCCCC
>JAPPNP010000006.1:0-69668 GCA_028873795.1 Chloroflexota bacterium | reverse complement strand
ACCCCCCACAACCGCGGGCGGGGCGGCGCCCGCCTGGGTGCGGGTGGGTGGGGCTCTGCGGGGGGGGGTGGGGGGCGCAACCGGGGTTAAACGCGCGGGCCCGCGGCTCCCCCTCGATCCAGCCACTCTTCACCTCTGACAGGAGCACCCCCCATGACCGCCACCGAATCCAACGGCTCAACCAACGGCGCCGTGCCCGCCCGATCGGGCGGACAGGTGATCTGCGAAGCCATCCTGGCCGAGGACATCGACGTGATCTTCGGCATGCCCGGCGGCGCGTCGCTGCCGTTCTACGACGCGCTCTATCACTACCAGGACCGCATCCGCCACGTGCTGGCGCGCCATGAGCAGGGCGCCGGCTTCGCGGCCAACGGCTATGCGCGGGCCACTGGCAAAGTCGGCGTGGCCACCAGCACCTCGGGCCCTGGGGCCACGAACCTAGTCACCAGCATGGCCAACGACCACATGGACTCCGTGCCCGTCGTCTACATCACGGGCCAGGTCGCGCGTCCGGCCATTGGCTCCGACGCCTTCCAGGAAACCGACATCACGGGCATCAGCATTCCCATCACCAAGCACAACTACCTGGTGATGCACGCCGACGAGCTACCGCGCGTCATGGCCGAGGCCTTCTACCTGGCCAAATCCGGCCGCCCGGGTCCGGTGGTGGTGGACGTGCCCAAGGACGTGTTCTTGGAGGAAACCACCGTCCCGGCGCCCGATCGCGTGAATCTGCGCGGCTATCGTCCCGTCCGCGCCGGCAACCTCAAGATGGTGCGCCGCGCGGCGGAGGTCATCAACGCCTCCGAGCGGCCGATGATCATGGCCGGCCACGGCGTGGACATCTCCCGCGCCGCGCCCGAGCTCTTTGAGATGGCGACCGGCGGCAACATTCCGGTGGTGACCACGCTGCACGGCGTCGGCGGATTCCCCGAGACCCACCCGCTGTCATTCGGCATGCTCGGCATGCACGGGCTGGCCTACGCCAACTTCGCCATGGGCGAAACCGACTGCATCATCGGCCTGGGCGTGCGCTTCGACGACCGGGCCGTGGGCAAGGTCGACGAGTTCGGCCCCAACGCCAAGGTCGTGCACATCGATGTCGACCCGGCTGAAATCGGCAAGGTGCTGGACACCGAAGTTCCCATCGTGGGCGACCTCAAGCTCACGCTGCAGGCCTTGAATCCGCTCATCGAGCATCGCGAGCGGCGCCCGTGGATGGCGCAGCTCAACGAATGGCGTGAGAACCACCCGTCGCTCGACATTCCCGACAGCCCCGACACGGTGCTGCCGCAGGAAGTGGTGAGGTCGATCTACGACGCCTCGGGCGGCGACGCGCGCGTCATCGCCGACGTCGGTCAGAACCAAATGTGGGCCTCGCAGCACTTCTGGTACGAGAAGCCGCGCCGCTTCTTCAGCGCCGGCGGCCTGGGCCCGATGGGCTACGCCCTGCCGGCGGCCATGGGCGTGCAGATGGGCGCGCCCGGCGAGCCCGTCTGGTGCGTCACCGGCGACGGCGGGCTGCTCATCAACATCCAGGAGTTCAACACGCTGGCCGCGGAGAAGATTCCGGTGAAGGTCGCCATTCTGAACAACGCGCACCTGGGCATGATTCGCCAGTGGCAGCAGTTCTTCTACGACGGCCGCTACATGGGCGCGTTCCTCGACAATCCCGATTTCGCCAAGGTGGCCGAGGCGTTCGGCCTGCGCGGCGTCTCCGTGAGCTCGCGCGACGAGCTGCACACGGCCATCGCCGACGCCCACGCCTACGACGGACCGGTGGTGCTGGACGTGCACGTGGACCGCGTCGAGAACGTCTATCCCATGATCGTGCCCGGCACGGGCGTCCGCAGCGTGATCGAGGACCCGCGATGAACGGGACCAGCCGCAGCCACACGCTCGTGGCCATGGTGGCCGACCACCCGGGTGTCCTCACCCGCGTGGCCAGCATGTTCCGACGACGCGGATTCAACATCGCCAGCCTGGCCGTCGGGAATTGCGAGGAGCCGGGCTACTCCCGCATGACCATCGAGGTCCGGGGCACGGACGACGAGGTCAAGCAGTTCGAGAAACAGCTCTACAAGCTGGTGGAGGTCATCACAGTCCGCGATCTCACCGACGTCTCCGCCGTGCAGACGGAGACGGCGCTGGTCCGCGTGCGCGTGTCGGCGGCCGATCGTCCGGTTTTGGCCGACATTGCCGGAATCTTCCACGGTGAGATCGTGGACGTGGGCCGCGACACCATGATTGTTCAGATCACCGGGGTTTCCGAGACAATCGATCGATTCCTGGACGTGATCGCCGAGTACGGCATCGACGAGTTGACGCGCACCGGCGTCGTAGCCATGGCGCGCGGGTCAAAGGCCGCGCGGAATGGGAGCGCACGTGGATAGCAAAGTTCTCTACGAATCCGACATCACCTCCGACGAGCTGGAGGGCAAAAAGGTCGCCGTGCTCGGCTACGGCAGCCAGGGGCACGCCCATGCGCTGAACCTGCGCGACTCCGGCGTCGACGTTGTGGTCGGCCTGCGTCCCGGCAGCTCCTCACGCGAGCGCGCCGAGGACGCCGACCTGGTCGTGCTCGACACCGACGAGGCGGTCGCCGTCTCCGACGCCACCATGATCGCGCTGCCCGACCAGACCCAGGCCGAGGCGTTCGACACCCAGATCCGGCCCAACCTCAAGGCGGGTCAGGCGCTCATGTTCGCCCACGGCTTCAACATCCACTACGGCCAGATCATCCCGCCGCCGGAGATCGACGTGGTCATGGTGGCGCCGAAGGGCCCCGGCCACATCGTGCGCGACATGTTCGAGCAGGAAGTCGGCGTGCCCGCGCTGATCGCCGTGGAGCAGGACGCCAGCGGCCGCGCGCGTGAGGTGGCCTTGTCCTATGCCAAGGCGCTGGGCGCGGCGAAGGCCGGCCTCATCGAGACGACCTTCAAGGACGAGACGGAAACCGACCTCTTCGGCGAGCAGAGCGTGTTGTGCGGCGGCACTACGGCGCTCATCAAGGCGGCCTTCGACACCCTGGTCGAGGCCGGCTATGACCCGCGCCTGGCGTACTTCGAGTGTCTGCACGAGCTGAAGCTGATCGTGGACCTCATCTACCAGGGCGGTCTCACCTACATGCGGCACTCGGTCAGCGACACCGCCGAGTACGGCGACCTGGTGTCCGGCCCCCGTGTAGTCAACGAAAACTCCCGCCAGGTCATGCGCCAGATTCTCACCGAGATCCAGGACGGCACCTTCGCCCGAAACTGGATTCTGGAGAACCAGGCGGGCCGCCCGGCGTACAACGCCTTGCGCAATGCCGACCTCAATCACGAGTTGGAGCGTGTCGGCAGCGATTTGCGCAGTATGATGGACTGGCTGCCCAAGACTCGCGAGTGAAACTTCGCATCGACATGGTGACCCTCGTCACCGCCATTCCGGCCCTAGATCTTGCGCTTCCGGGCCCCTCTCCGCTGCGAGAGGGGAGCTAGGGAGCGTAGACGCGGTCGTCCCGCGACCGCCCACATCATCGACCGAGGGTTGACCGATGCGACACATCCGAATATTTGACACGACGCTGCGCGACGGCGAGCAAGCCGCCGGCGGCGCGCTGACGATCGACGAGAAGCTGGAGATCGGCCGCCAGCTCGCGCGACTGAACGTCGACGTCATCGAGGCCGGCTTTCCCCATACCTCGCCCGGCGACTTCAAGGCCGTCAATCTGCTGGCGCAGGAGCTGCGCGACGTCGAAATCGCGGCCCTGAGCGGCTTCAAGCGCGAGCAGATCGACAGCACCTGGCGGGCGCTGGAGCCGGCCGCCAACCCGCTGCTGCACATCGTGATCTCGACCTCCGACATTCACATCCAGCATCAGCTGCGCGCGCGGCGCGAGCACGTCCTCGATCTGACGCAGGACGCCGTGGCCTACGCGCGCCAATTCACCTCGCACATCGAGTTTTCGGCCATGGACGCCACGCGTTCGGATCTCGATTTTGTCTGCCGCATCTTCGCGGCGGCTATCGAAGCCGGCGCCACGGTCGTCAACTTCCCCGACACGGTCGGCTACGCGCAGCCCGAAGAGTTCGGCCGGATGGTGGCCTACGTCACCGAGAACACGCCGGGGATCGACAACGTGGTGCTCTCGGTGCACTGCCACGACGACCTGGGCCAATCGGTCGCCAACTCGCTGGCGGCGGTGCGGGCCGGCGCGCGTCAGGTCGAGTGCACCATCAACGGCGTCGGCGAACGCGCCGGCAATTCAGCCCTGGAAGAGATCGCCATGGCGCTGCGTACGCGGCGGGACTTCTTCCAAGCGGACACCCGCCTCGAGACGAAAGAGCTGGCCCGAACCAGCCGGCTCGTGTCCAACTACATGGGCATGCTGGTGCCGCCCAACAAGGCCATCATCGGCGGCAACGCCTTCGCGCACGCCTCCGGCCTGCACCAGGACGGCATGCTCAAGGAACGCACGACGTTCGAAATCATGCATCCCGCCGACGTGGGCGTGAGCGACAGCAGCATCGTCCTGGGCAAGACCTCGGGCCGGCACGCCGTGCGCGATCGCCTGAAGTCCATGGGGTATGACTTGGAAGAGGACGAGTTCATGGAAGTGTTCCGGGCCTTCAAGGACATCGCCGACCGCAAGAAGCAGGTCACCGACCGCGATCTCGAGGCCATCGCCCAGCAGCGGCAGCGCCAGGCGTTCCACCAGGCATTCGTGCTGCAGCACGTGCAGGTGAGCGCCGGCACCGGCTCCATGCCCACGGCCACCGTGCGCCTGCTGTCGGACGACGGCACCGAGTTTTCGGACGCGGCCATCGGCGACGGCCCGGTCCACGCGATTTACCAGGCCATCAACCGCATCGTCGGCGTGCCCAACCGTCTCATTGAGTTCTCCGTCAATGCCGTCACCAGCGGCATCGACGCGATCGGCGAGGTGACGATTCGCATCGAAGCCGACGCCAAGGTCTTCAACGGCCACGGCGCCGACACGGACATCCTGGTCGCGAGCGCCCAGGCGTATATCAACGCGCTCAACCGAATGCTGGCCGGATTGGGCAAGGACTGGTCGGCCACGCCCGAGGCGCAGGCCATCGTGCACGCGCCGCCGAGCGAGGACTAGGAGACGCCATGGCTAACACCTTGCTGGACACCGTTTGGGACCTGCACACGGTGCGGCGTCTTCCCAACGGCGAAACGCAGCTCTTCATCGGTCTTCACCTGGTGCACGAGGTCACCAGCCCGCAGGCGTTCCAGATGCTTGCCGAGCGAGGTCTGCGCGTGCGCTATCCGGAGCGGACCTTCGCCACGGTGGACCACATCATCCCCACCGACCAGCAGCAACGGCCCTATGCCGACGGCATGGCCGAGCAGATGTTCGCCGCAATCGAGGAGAACGTGCGGGCCAACGACCTGCCGTTCTTCGACCGGTCGACCGGCCGGCAGGGCATCGTGCACGTCATCGGACCCGAGCTTGGCCTCACCCAACCGGGCATGACCATTGCCTGCGGTGACAGCCACACCAGCACGCACGGCGCCTTCGGCGCGGTGGCGTTCGGCATCGGCACCTCGCAGGTGCGCGACGTGCTGGCCACCCAATGCATGTCGGTGGCCAAGCCCAAGCTGCGCCGCATCGAGGTGAATGGCCGGCTCAGCGCGGGCGTCTTCGCCAAGGACGTGATCCTGCACATCATCGGCAGCCTCGGCGTGCAGGGCGGCGTGGGCTACGCCTACGAGTACGGCGGGACGGTGCTCGACGCCATGTCCATGGACGAGCGCATGACGATCTGCAATATGTCCATTGAGGGCGGGGCGCGGGTTGGCTACGTCAACCCCGACGCCACCACCGAGGCCTATATCGAGGGCCGCGAGTACGCCCCGGCCGCCGACGACTTCCAGCGCGCGGCCGCGTGGTGGCGCTCGCTCGCCTCGGGTCCCGGCGCCAGCTACGACGACGTGGTGGTCATGGACGGCGCCGACATTGCCCCCATGGTCACGTGGGGGATCAATCCCGGCCAGGTCACCGGCGTCGACGACGTGGTGCCCTCGCCCGAAGCGCTCGACGGGCCCGACCGCGCCGCCTCCGAGGAGGCGCTGGAGCACATGTCGCTCGAGCCGGGACGCGCCATAGCCGGCATCCCCATCGACGTGGCGTTCGTCGGGTCGTGCACCAACGCCCGGCTCAGCGACCTGCACGAGGCCGCGCGCGTGGCTCGCGGCGGGCGCGTGGCCGACGGCGTCAAGGCCCTGGTCGTGCCCGGCTCGCAGCGCATTCGCGCCGAGGCCGAGGCCGCCGGTCTGCACGAGAT
The DNA here is from genome assembly GCA_028873795.1 of Chloroflexota bacterium. GTDB lineage: Bacteria > Chloroflexota > UBA11872 > UBA11872 > UBA11872 > JAJECS01. The sequence continues at coordinate 63,369 of JAPPNP010000006.1, read as the reverse complement.
CTTCCGGGAGGCGGGGTTCGAGTGGCGCGAAGCCGGCTGCTCCATGTGCCTGGCCATGAACCCGGACAAGCTGCAGGGCGATCAAATCTGCGCCTCGTCCAGCAACCGCAACTTCAAGGGTCGCCAGGGCAGCCCCACCGGCCGCACGCTGCTGATGAGTCCGGCCATGGTCGCCGCGGCGGCGCTCGCCGGCGAGGTTGCCGACGTGCGGCAGATGGTGGCGTCATGAGCGAAGGAGCAGTCATCGACCGCATCGTGGGCCGCGGCGTTCCGGTGCGGGGCAACGACATCGACACCGACCGGATCATCCCCGCGCGCTATCTGCGGGAGATCACTTTCGAGGGACTCGGCCCGCACGCCTTCGAGGACGACCGCCGCGCCCTCAACGGCGCGCATCCGCTGGACGATCCGCGGTTCGCGGACGCCGGCGTGATGGTCGTGAACAAGAACTTCGGCTGCGGCTCCAGCCGCGAGCACGCGCCGCAGGCGTTGCTGCGTCGCGGCATTCGGGCCATCGTCGGCGAGAGCTTTGCCGAGATCTTCTTCGGCAACTGCGTGGCGATCGGCCTGCCATGCCTCACCACGACTCCCGAGCACGCCGATGCCCTGCAAGCGCTGCTGGAAGAGGCCCCGGACACCGACCTCACCGTCGACGTGGAGGCCGAGCGGGTCGTCACGGACCACGGGGACTACCCCGCCGCCGTACCGGCCAGCGCCAAAGCGAGCTTCTTGACAGGTCGCTGGGACGCGCTGGGCCAGCTTCTCGAAAACACCGACGAGGTCCGAGCCACGAGCGCCCGCCTGCCATATCTCACCGGCTTCGGCGGCGAGTCCTCGTGATTGGCATCCGGCGCGCCGCCAGTCCGGTCCCTTCTCCGTCACTCCGGCCAAAGCCTGAATCCAGGCCGACGGGCAACACCCTCCGTCATTCGGACGAAGAGCCTGCCCCGGACTTGATCCAGGGGTGAGGGCGACAATATGCGCGTCGGCGATTCCGTCCCCTCATCCCACCCTTCTCCCCTGGGGAGAAGGAGCCGGACTAGCTGCCGGGCTGGCAGCGAATCCACCAAGAATGTCTAGCTGTCACCCGCGGGCCCGCAGCGACGGTCCGGTCCCCTCTCCCTGGGGAGAGGGTTAGGGAGAGGGGACGGCGTGCGACGCCTTACAATGCCCCCGGCGGCAGCGCCCGCCTCACCGACCGCGACAGGCCCAAGTCCATGACTGCCCGACGCAAGGAATCTCCGCGACCCGTGAAGTCCATGTTCACGGGCGCGGTTGACATTGCGGCAGTAGTCCGCGTGGCGGCTCGCTAGGCGAACCGCCGGCCGGTGGGCCACGGCCCACGCCTGATCGGATTCTGAAACCTCTCCCCTGCCGAGGAACTTCCGCATGCAACTCTCGCTCTACGACACCACGCTGCGCGACGGCGCGCAGACCGAAGGCATCTCGTTTTCGGCCGAGGACAAGCTCCGCATCGCCGAGCGCCTCGACGCCTACGGCGTGCACTACATCGAAGGCGGCTTTCCGGGGTCCAACCCCAAGGACCGTGGGTTCTTCACCCGCGCCGCCGAGCGCAGATGGAAGCACGCCCGCATCACCGCGTTCGGCGCGACGCGCTACAAGGGCATCCGGGCCGAGGCGGATGACAACTTGCAGTCACTTGTGGCCTGTGAGACGCCGACGGTGACCATTGTGGCCAAGTTCTCGCGCTTTCAGGCCGAGACAGTGCTCGAGACCTCGCCCGACGAGAACCTGGCGATGATTCGCGACTCGGTGGCTTTCCTCAAGGACGCCGGCCGCGAGGTCATCGTCGACGCCGAGCACTACTTCGACGGCCTCAACCACGATCGTGCCTACGTGGAGCAGTGCGTGCGCGCCGTGGCCGATGCCGATTGGCTGGTGCTTTGCGACACCAACGGCGGGTCCCTGCCCTCCGGCATCAGGGACGGCGTCTTGGCGGCCGCCGCCTGGACCGAGTTGCCGTTGGGCATCCACACCCACGACGATTTGGACTTGGCTGAAGCCAACGCCCTGGCCGGCGTGGACGCCGGCGCGCGGCAAGTCCAGGGAACGGCCAACGGACTCGGCGAGCGCTGCGGCAACGCCAACCTGCTCACGCTGATCCCGACGCTCCAGCTCAAGCTCGGCCACGACTGCGTCGCGCCGGCGCAACTGCAGCAGACCGCGGCGCTGGCGCGCTATATCGCCGAGATCGCCAACGTGACGCTCGATCCGCAAACCCCGTTCGCCGGGCACAGCGCGTTTGCGCACAAGGCGGGCTATCACGGCAGCGGCATGCGCAAGCACAGCGACGCCTATCAGCACATCGACCCGCTGCTGGTCGGCAACGACTCCCGCATCCTGATTTCCGAGCTGGCCGGTCGCAGCTCGGTCGTGGCCCGCGCCGACGCGCTGGGGCTGGGCTCCGACACCGACGCCGCGCAGGTCGTCGACGAGTTGAAGGCGCTCGAGGAGCGCGGCTTCCAGTTCGAGGGCGCCGAAGCTTCCTTCGAGCTCCTGCTGCGTCGACTGGGCGGGGACTACGAGCCGCCGTTCGCCTTTGTGGATTTCCTCGTCCTGGCGGAAACGCGCGGCGGGCGCGACATGCTCTCCGAGGCGATGGTGAAGATCCGCGTGGGCGAGGAGATCTTCCACACCGCCGCCGAGGGCAACGGCCCCGTCAGCGCGCTCGACCGCGCCGCGCGCAAGGCGCTGGAGCGCTTCTTTCCCGAGCTTGGCGCAATGCACCTGGCCGACTACAAGGTCCGCATTCTCAACTCCAGCGCCGCCACGGACGCGGCGGTGCGCGTGCTCATCCAGTCGTCCGACGGCGATGGCGAGTGGGGCACCGTGGGCAGCTCGGCCAACATCATCGAGGCGTCGTGGCTGGCGCTGAAGGACAGCTATGAGTACGCCCTGCTCCGGGCGCGCGGCGGTAAATCCACGGCGGCCAAGCCCTCGTAGCAGTCCACGAACCCCCTGACATACAGCGCCTCGCCGCCGCGCTGCCGCATATGCCGTCGAGTCCTAATCGAATCCGGGCGCCTCGGACGCCGCGAGCTTCAGCCCCGTGACCGGCGCCGCGCTCGCCGCCGAGCTCCCGGGCCTTGCCGTCCCGCGGGGTCTCGTTGTGGGTCCGGTCGACCGGCGTGGCACTCTTGCGCCAGCGCGCATGACTAGCGAACGCTCGGAACCGTCCGAACGCCCCGACGCGATGCTCGGGCGTCGGCTCGTGCGCAATGAGCCGGACGCGCTGGGCGGGGTCTACGACCTGCTCAGCCCAACGGTCTGGTCCATGGCGCGGCGCGCTTTTCCCCATGCCGTCGCCGAGGACGTGGTCCAGGACGTGTTCATGCAGGTCTGGACGCGCCGTCATCAGTTCGACGAGTCACGCGGCACGCTGGCCGCCTGGGTGCTGCGCATCGCGCGCAACCGCATCACCGACACCATCCGCGCCGCCAGCGCCCGTCCCCAGCTTTATCCCTACGAGGTCGATCTCGATGCTCGGCAGCCGGCCGACGGCGAGCCGGCCCCGTGGGAGCACGCCTGGCTCGCGGAGCGGCGGCAGAAGCTGCGCCAGGCGATCGGCGGCCTGAGTCAGTCCGAGCAGGATGTGCTCTGGCTGGCCTATTTCGGCTACACCCAATCGGAAATCTCGACGCGCCTGGACGTGCCCCTGGGCACGGTCAAGACGCGCACGCGCGCCGGCTTGCGCAAATTGCGCGAACGCCTGGGCGACCAGGACCTGCTGGGCTAGCGCTCATGGCCTCCCCTGACATCAACGACCTCATCAGCGGCTACGCGCTCGATGACCTCACCGAGGCCGAGGCCCGCGAGCTCGAGGCCGTCCTGGCGCGCGATCCCGCGCTGCGCCGCGAGGCCGAGGCCGTGCACCAGGCGCTGGAGACGTTGGCGCTCGACGCGGGCGCGCAAGCCCCGCCGCCGGGCCTTCGTGATCGGGTGATGGCGGTGGCCGAGCCGCCCAGGCGCCGCCTGCAATTGCCGTCGTGGCCGGTGCTGGGATTCGCGGGCATGTCCACGGTCGGCGCGGCGGCGGTCGCGGCCGTCATCGTGCTCACGCTGCGAATCGGCGATCTCCAGCAGACGGTCGACGACATGCAGGACGAGCTGTCGGCCCAGAGCGCCGCGCTCGTCGGCATCCACGCGGAGCAACCCCACATCGTCACGCTGCACGGCATGCCGGGGGCCGACGACGCCTGGGCGCAACTGATCTTCGACGACGCGGGCTCCGAGGTCATGCTCGTGGTGGACGGCCTTCACGCCCCGCGCGACCAGCACGTCTATCACTTCTGGATGGTTGATGAGAGCGGCGATCGCGTCAGCGGCGCCAACTTCAGCACCGATCACTCGGGTAGCGCGGTGGTGCTGGTGGTGAGCGACTACCCGGTCCACGTGTTCCACGCCTTCGAGGTCACCGAAGAGCCGATGCACGAAACCCCGAGCGGCCCAACCGGACGCCCCATGCTCCACGGGACGATGCCGCAGTAGCCGTCGGGCCTGCGGTGCGGCTCAGGCCTGGGTGATCAGCTGCGCCGCCACCTGCGTGATGTCGTGTAGGGCGTCGTGTGGCATGAATTCGTCCGTGGTGTGCACGTCGATGTAGCCAACCCCCAGGCATACCGAGGTGATGCCGTAGAGGTTGAACTCGTGGGCGTCGCTGCCGCCCCCGGTGCTGACGTGCCGCGGCGTCAGGCCCGCGGCGATGATGGCGCGGTCGGCCAGCTGCACGGCGGGCTCGTTCTCGTCCAATTGGTAGGCAACGTAGAAGCGGTGCTCCTCGAAGTCGAATGAGCCGCCCAGGTCGGCCGCCGCGTCGGCGACCGATGTTCGCATGGCGTCGATCTGCGCCGCAAGCCGGTCCTCGCTGAGACTGCGCGCCTCGGCCTCGATGCGCGCCGTGGGCGCCACGATGTTCGACTGCTGCCCGCCCTCGATCCGTCCGATGTTGGCGGTCGTCTCGTCGTCGATGCGCCCCAGCGGCATCCGGTCCACCGCCCGCGCCAGCAGGCTGATGGCGCTGAGGCCCAGCTCCGGCTCGATCCCCGCGTGCGCCGCCCGCCCGTGCAGCGTGGCCGTGCAGCGAATCTGCCCCGGCGCGCGCAGCACCACGGTGCCCACCGGCCCTCCGGCGTCGAATACGAACGCGGTGCGAGCGTCGATGGACGCCGCGTCGAACGCCTTCGACCCGATGTGGCCCAACTCCTCGCCCACGGTGATCACGAGCTCGATCGGCGCGTGTTCCAGGCCGGCCTCGTCAACCGCGCGAATCGCCTCGATGATCGCGGCCAGCCCGGCCTTGTCGTCCGCCCCGAGCACACTCGACCCGTCGGAGCGCACCCCGTCGGCGTCCACCACGGGCCGCATGGTCGGCGTTGGCTGCACGGTGTCCATGTGCGCGTTGAGCATGATCAGGCCGTCGCGGCGCCCGCGACCCGGCCAGCGCCCGATCAGATTTCCCGACGCGTCATTGCGAAACCGGATCCCCTGCGGCGCCAATGCCGGTCGAATGATCGCCGCCACGCGCTCTTCGTCGCCGTAGTAGCTGTCGACCGACAGCATGTCGATGAAGTTCTCGAGCAGGCGATCGCGGTTGAGCGCAATCGGGCCGGGACTCTCAGGCATCGCGATGCTCCGGCGCCCGGCAGGTGGGCGCTCGGCCTCGGCGTCGGCTATCCAACGACGATCGCCTGCGCGGCGACCTGCGCCGTTTGCCGCAGCGCCTCGTGCGGCGCGAACTCCTCCACGGTGTGCGCCCCGGTGCAGCCCATCCCCAGCATGACCGACCAGATGCCCTTGGCATTGAACTCGTGCGCGTCGCTGCCTCCGACCGTGAAGACGGGCGACGGTTCGAGTCCGGCCGCCCGAATCGCGCGGTTGGCCCACAGGACGACCGGATTCTGTTGGTTGAAGCCAAACGCATCGATACGCATGGTTTCCTCGTATTCCACCGTGCCGCCGAACTCGTTGGCCGCCTCCTCCATGACCTCACGCATGTGCGCGATCTGCTGCTCGAGGACCCTCGGGCGCAGACTGCGCGCCTGGCCGACCAGCGTCACCTCCGGCGGCACGATGTTTACCGCTTGCCCGCCATTGATCGTGCCGATGTTGGCCACGGTGTAGCGCGTGATGCGCCCCAGCTTCATGCGATCGATGGCCCGCGCCGCCATGGCGATGGCGCTGACGCCGTTTTCGGGCTCGACGCCGGCGTGCGCGGCTCTACCGCGGAACACGGCGGTGAACGCCTGGGCCGACGGCCCTTCCGTCACCACCGTGCCGACCGGCCCGTCGCCGTCGAACACCAGGCCCCGGCGCGATTCGATGGATTCCGGGTCGAACGCGCGCGAGCCGATGTGGCCCACGTCCTCGCCGACCGTGAAGACCAGCTCGATCGGCCCGTGCGGCAAGCCCGCGTCCGCCACCGCCTGCACGGCTTCCACGATGGCCGCCACGCCGGCCTTGTCGTCGGCCCCGAGAACGCTGGATCCATCCGACGCGACCCCCTCGTCCGTGACCACGGGTTCCATGTCCGGCGTGGGCCACACGGTGTCCATGTGCGCGTTCAGCATCAGCGGCTCGGCGTCGCTGTCCTGGGCGTCCCAGCGGGCGATGAGGTTGCCGTGGGCGTCGACCTCGGTCGTCAGGCCCGCCGCGTGGAGCATCGGCTCCAGGACCTCCACGATTCGGTCCTCATTGCCGTGATAGCTGTCGATGCGCACCAGGCGCAAGAAAGTCTCCAGAAGGCGGTCGTGATCGATGGGGACGAGTTCGGGCATGGGCCGTGGTTCTCCGCGTGACCAAACAGCGCATTTTGGCTGATTTGGCCGATGTAGGCAGCTTTTGGCACACGCGACGTTCCACGGGGCGTGCTAAACATGCCCCATGCCCGCGCTTGAGATCCAAGGCCTACGCAAGTCGTTCGCGGACGTGACCGCCGTTCGCGACGTCTCACTCACCGTCGAACCCGGGGAAATCCTCGGCCTGCTCGGACCCAACGGCGCCGGAAAAACCACCACCATCCGCGCCGTCATGGGCATCGTGGCGCCCGACGCCGGGGACATCCGCATTCATGGCCAGACGCCGACCATCGACCTCAGGCGCCGCATCGGCTATCTCCCCGAAGAACGCGGGCTCCATCGGGGCGTGCGCACGCTGGACGCGGTGGAGTATCTCGGCCGGCTCAAGGGGCTCGGCCGCGCCCAGGCCCGGTACCGCGCCGAGTCCTGGCTCGGGCGGCTGGACCTTGGCGAGGCGACCTCCCGCAAGACCGACGGGCTCAGCCGGGGCATGGCGCAAAAGGCGCAGATCGCGGCCACGCTGCTCACTGACCCGGACATCCTGATCCTGGACGAGCCGACCCAAAACCTCGACCCGATCAACGTCAAGCTGTTGCTCGACATCATTCGCGAACGCCGGGACGCGGGCGCGGCCATCGTCATCAGCACCCACGTCATGAGCCAGGTCGAGGACCTGGCCGACCGCATCCACCTCATCGCCGACGGCCGCGGCGTGGTTGAGGGCCGCGTGGCCGATGTGCGGCGCGCCTACGCCCCCAATGCCGTCCGCTTCGTCTCGCCCGACCGCGTCGCCGATCTTCCCGGTGTCGCCGAGCTTCGCGAGGAGGACGGCGCCTATTACGCCGTGCTCGCCGATGGCGTCGCGCCCGAGACCGTCCTGCGTGAGCTGGTGCAGCGCGGCGTTCGCATCGACCGCTTCGAGCGCGCCCTGGCCTCGCTCAATGACGTGTTTATCCAGGCCGTGCGCGAGGCGGGCCACGATGCGTAACGCGGCCGTCGTGGCGGCCTGGGAGCTGCGGCGCACGATTGGCCGCAAGGGCTTTCTCATCAGCACGGCCACCGTGCCCGTGCTACTGCTGATCGCGGTGCTGGTGTTCGTCATTTTTGGCGACCGCATCGGAGCGGCGGCCGCCGAGGCGACGACGTCGGAACCCGCCGACGGCTACGGCCTGATCGACCAGGCCGGCGTGTTGGAAGGGCGCGAGCTGCCGCCGGGACTCGAGCGATTCGCCGACGAGGCGGCGGCGCGAGCGTCGCTCTCGCAGGGAGACGTTGACGGCTATTTCGTGATCGACGCCGACTACCTAGCGTCCGGCGACGTGCGGTACGTGGCCGATGACTTTGGCACGTTCGGCGAACGCGAGGGCGATGCGCGTCGCGTGATTCGGTCCGTGCTGCTAGTGGCGTTGCTTGAGGCGCACGTGGCGCCCGAGATTGCCCCGCGCATCCAGCAGCCCGTGGCCCTGCACGCCGAGAGCGTGGACGGCTCCCCGCCGCGAGGGTTCGGCGCCGGAGTGATTTTCGACTCCGTCGTGCCCTATGTGGCGGCCATCCTGTTCATGATCGTCGTCTTCACCAGCGCCGGATACCTCCTGGAAGGCGTGAGCGAGGAAAAGGAGACCCGCGTCATCGAGGTCGTGCTGTCATCCGTGACGCCCGACCAGTTGCTGCTGGGCAAGATTGCCGGGCAGGCCATCGCCGGCCTCACGCAATTGCTGGCGTGGGTGCTGCCCGCACTCGCGCTGGTGCCGGTGCTGCTGGCCCAGTTCGACGATCTCGGCGACCTGACCTTCAACCTGGCGGTGCTCCCGCTCGCCCTGGCCTATTTGCTGCTCGGCTATCTGCTCTTCGCGGCCTTCTACGCCACCGTGGGGTCAATGACCACCACGTTCAAGGAGAGCCAGCAGCTCGCCGCGTACCTCATCCTGCCGTCCATCGTCCCCTTCATGCTGAGCGCGTTCATCCAGGGCGATCCCGACGGCATGCTGGCCGTGGCGCTCAGCTGGATACCCATCACCGCGCCCGTCGGCGGGCTGCTGCGCGTGGCGGCCGGGTCGCAGGACACGCTGTCACTGGCGGTCAGCGTGGGGATTCTGGCCGTCTGCGTCCCCATCGGCCTGTGGATCAGCACGCGGGTCTTCCGCATCGGGCTGCTGGTCTACGGCCGGCGCCTGCGCCTAGGCGACGTCGTCCGCGCCGTGCGCGGCTAGCCGGTGAGGCAGTTTGGATAGTCGGTCCGGGCGGGGATGCTGCTGGCCGGATACGGCGGTCCGGTGCTGATGCGCCCGAAGAACGCCGCGTCGGCAGCCGTGACGTTGCACCAGTAGAAGCCGAGGGCCTGGAACGTCGCGATGTCCGGTACGTGCCGCCACTGCCGGAGGGCGGGGTCGAAGCCGAAGATGCGGTCGTCGCCGCCATCGAAGCGGCGGACGAGAAGATTGGGCTCGGGGAACTGATCGTCCAGTGGGATTGCGCCAACGACGCCCACGGGGACGGTGAACTGCGTGTTCACCACCGCCCACGGGATTTGGTAAACCAACGGGCTGTTCGGCGACACCCAGCGGCGCACCACTCGGCCGTCGGACTCGCGCCGGACGATCAGGTAGGTCTGTCCGAGTGTGGCGTCGCGGACTACTCCGGCCATCGCGACCGTCATCCCGTCGGCTGAGATCGAGCCGATGGCCAGGACGAGTGCGGCGCCCGGCATGTCATGGCGCTGAAGCAACAGTCGGTTGCCTGGCAACTCGCTGGCGGTGGCCGCGCTGGTCGCGCCGATCACGCCAACTGGCGCCGCCGGGGCTGCTGGAGCCGGTGGGCCCGCTGGCGCTGACGGACTGCGGGGAGGCGAAGCTGGTGGCGGGGGTGGTGGTGGCGAGAGCGGTGTCGTTGGCGGTGGCGGCGCCGGAGGAGGAGGAGGCGGCGGCGGCGGCGGAGGCGGAGGAGGCGGCGGCGGAGGTGGAGGCGGTGGCGGGTCTGCCCTCCTTGCTTGCACCTGGTTCGTCGGGTTGGAGCGGGTGCGCTTGCCTGCCCCCGCGCCATCCGTGTAGGCGGCCGTGGCGCGCAGATAGAAATTCTCGTCGCCCGCCGACGGCGTGTAGCTGGCGGACGTGGCCCCGCTGATGAGCGTCCAGGAGTTCCGGTCGGACGATCGTTCCCAGGTCCACGCCAGTCCCGACACGCTCCCATCGGGGTCCGTGAGGGTCGCCGTTAACTGCGTGCTCACCTCCGGCTGCGCCGACAGGCTGACCGTCCCGGCCTCATCCACGTTGCCGACCGTGATCGTCACGTCGATCCGGTCGGACGCTCGCGAGGGGTCCGTGGCAGTGACCGTCACCCGGTAGCTGTCCTTCCACTCGTAGTTCAGCGCAGATTTGGTGCGCAGCTGACCGCTGGCGGCGTCGATGCCAAAGGATCCGGCGTCGGCCCCGCTCAACGCGTAGGTCAGCGAATCGGTGTCGGGATCGTCGGCCGCCACCGGCGCCCCGATGGCCGCTCCAGCCCCGGTGTTCTCCGCGACACTCCGCTGTCCCGTCTCACTGGATGGGAAGCTGGGCGGGTTGTTGGTCGGCAGTGCGATCAGTACCCGCTCGGTCACCTCGGAACGGGCGCTCTTGCCCGCTCCCTCGCCATCCGTGTAAGCGGCCGTGGCCCGTAGGAAGTAGCCCGAATCGTCAGCCACGGGCGTGTAGTCGGCAGACGTAGCCCCGCTGATGAGCGACCAGGAGTTTCGGTCGGACGATCGTTCCCAGGTCCAGGTCAGTCCCGACACGCTCCCGTCAGGGTCCGTGAGGATTGCCGTCAACTGTGTATCCACTTGCGGCTGCGCCGACAGGCTGACCGTGCCGTCCTCATCCACGTTGCCGACCGTGATCGTCACGTCGATCCGGTCGGACGCTCGCGAGGGGTCCGTGGCGGTGACCGTGACGCGGTAGCTGTCCTTCTGCTCGTGATCCAGCGCCGACTTGGTGCGCAACTGGCCGCTGGTGGTGTCGAAGTCAAAGGACCCGGCGTCGGCCCCGGCCAGCGCGTAGGTGAGCGAATCGTTGTCGGGATCGTCGGCCGCCACCGGCGCCCCGATGGCCACTCTGGCCTCGGTGTCTTCGGCGACACTCCGCTGTCCCAATTCGCTCAACGGAAACTCCGGAACTTCGTTCGCGTCGGTAACGGAGATATTGACCGTGATCCTGTCGTCAATCGTCGGATCTGTGCCGCCCTGGGCGTTCTTGCCGTCGTGGACGGTTAGCGTGAAGGTGTAGCGGTCCTTGGTTTCGAAGTCGAGGTCCGCCTTGGTGCGCAGTTGGCCGCTCGTGGGAACAACGTCGAAGGCTGCGGCGTCGGCTCCGCTGATCGCATAGGTCAGCGAATCCTCATCCTCATCCGCCGCCGCCACCGGCGCCCCAATGTCGACGCCAGCCTCCGTGTTCTCCACCACGCTGCGCTGGCCGGTCTCGCTTGACGGAAACGCCGGCGCCTCGTTCACGTCCGTGACGGAGATTGCGACCGTGATCGTGTCGTCAATCGTCGTATCTGTACCGCCCTGAGCGTTCTTGCCGTCGTGGACGGTTAGCGTGAAGGTGTAGCGGTCCTTGGTTTCGAAATCGAGGTCCGCCTTGGTGCGCAGCTGGCCGCTCGAAGTAACGAGCTCGAAGGCAGCGGCATCGGCTCCGCTGACCGCGTAGGTCAGGGAGTCGTTATCGTCATCCGTGGCTGCGACCGGCGCCCCGATGTCGACGCCAGCTCCGGTGTTCTCCACCACGCTCCGCTGCCCAGTCTCGCCTGTCGGGAACGTCGCGGCCTCATTCACGTCCGTGACGGTGACGACGACCGTGATCGCTGCGTCAAACGCCAAGTCCGGGTCGCCGATGGAGTCCTTCCCGTCCCGGACGGAGAGGGTGAAGGCGTAGCGACTCTTGGTCTCCAAGTTGAGCGCGGACTTGGTGCGCAGCTGGCCGCTCGTGGGAACAACGTCGAAGGCTGCCGCGTCGGCTCCGCTGATCGCATAGGTCAGCGAATCATTGTCGGGATCGTCGGCCGCCACCGGCGCCCCAATGTCGACGCCAGCCGCCGTGTTCTCCACCACGCTGCGCCGGCCGGTCTCGCTTGACGGAAACGCCGGCGCCTCGTTCACGTCCGTGACGGAGATTGCGACCGTGATCGTGTCGTCAATCGTCGTATCTGTACCGCCCTGAGCGTTCTTGCCGTCGTGGACGGTTAGCGTGAAGGTGTAGCGGTCCTTGGTTTCGAAGTTGAGCGCGGTCTTGGTGCGCAATTGGCCGCTCGTGGGAACAACCTCGAAGGCTGCGGCATCGGCGCCGCTGATCGCGTAGGTCAGGGAATCGTTGTCAAGGTCGTTTGCCGCCACCGGCGAACCAATGTTCACCCCCGCCCCCGTATTTTCCGCCACGAACCGCTGTCCGGTCTCGCTGGTCGGGAAGCCCGGCGGGCTGTTGAACGCGCCGAGAATCGTGACGACCATTTTGTTGTAGCCCGCGTAGTTTCCGCGGGTGTCCAGCAGCGGCGGGTATTTCTGGAACGGCACCGCGTAGCTCACCTCAAGCTGGTCGCTCGAAGTGACCGCGGTATTGAGCGCCAGCGTCACCACGCGCCCGTCGATCGAGATTCCGGTGATCTGGTCGGTCCGGGATGTGTTGGAAGGGAAATCCACGAGACGGAAGCCGGCTGCGCCTGGCTTCACCATGGGCACCGAGGTCTCGTTCAGCGCCTCGTCCCAGGTCAGCGTAATGGTGCTCTCGCGCGCCCTCGCACTGGCTGAAACGAGGGTCGGTCTCACCCCATCCACCTTGTGCCCGGACTGCGCCGGCAGCGCGACCCAGCTCGTTGCGTCGATGCTGTCCGTGGTGAATTTGATCGTCCCCCCGCGACCGTATCTGTGGACCGGGACACTCAAGCCGTCCGAGTCTTCGTCACCGTCAGCCACCGAATATTGGAACGTCAGCGTCGTGGTACCCGAACCGCTCTGATACACGGCCCACTTGGTCACGTTGCCCACCTGCAAGTCCAGCTGAGGCACTCCCGTCACCGTCACGCTCTCGCTCAGCGTCAGCGTCAGCGTGATGACATCCTGCTGGCCGAACCCGTGGCCCAAGATGTAGGTCATGTCCGATCCCGGATCCGAGGTGATCGCCACGGCGTCCGCAAAGTTGCGAACCGATTGACTCGGGACCGCCGGAGCGTTGTTCTGCGCCGCGTCCCGAATGGGGCTGGCGCCGGATCCGGTCGGCACGGCGTAGGCCACCGTCACCGCCTGGCCGACGTCCGGCGCCGAGGTCAGCGTCAGGGTCACGACGTTGCCGGACACCGCGACGGTGCTAACCCCGCGCCCGGCGGCCGCCACATTCACCGTGAAGTCGCCGGTGGCGGGCTGCGAGGTTTCGTCCAGCGCCTCGTTGTAGGTCAGCCCGAGCGTGTCGCCGACCACCCATGTCCTCACCAGCGCCGGCGCCGTCGTGTCGGTCGCCGCGGGTGTGGACGTGACTTCGGCCGAAGCCGCGCCGTTGCCGTTGCGGTTGTAGCCCAGAACCCGCAGCGTGTATGGCGTGCCGTTGGTCAAGCCGCCGACCAAATGCTGCTGGGCGCCAGAGAGCGCCGTGGCCTCCCGGAACTCGTCGTAGTCCTGCGATCCCGACTTCCATTGCACTTTGAATCCTTCGATCGGCATGCCACCGTCGCTGACCGGCGGTCTCCACGACACGGTGAGCTTGCCGTCGCCGGTCGCCGTTACCCCCACGGAGCGGGGCGCCGTCGGCGTGCAGCCACCGTCCGCCCACGGGTTCCTGACGATGGTGACGCGGCTGGTCGAGAAGGCGGACACATCCGCCCAATAGTTGTCGCAGTAGCCGCCGAACGCGTCGCGAAGCTGGAATACCACTGCCGTGCGCCCATCCAGGCTTGGCATCGCTTTGATGTGGGCCCAAACGCGTTCCAGGTCGAGATTGCCGTTCGCGGCGTTATAGGTGGAGGCAAGCCACGACGGCATCTCGCCGGCGGCGGCGCTCCTCACGACCGCCAGCGCCTCCTGGGTCATACTCTCGGTGGTCCCGGAACATCGCTCCCAGGCGCCACGGTTCGCGTGTGGGCTGTCCTCCTGGACGAGGGTCGTGAGCAAATCCGCGTAGAGTCCCGCGGGTGAGCAGTTGGCCCCCCGCAAACCCAGCCGGTGCACATACAGATGCGCGATCCCAAGAGGTCCAGGCGTCGAAGCGACACCATTTGCCAACGTATATACGCGTGCTAAAACGCCTGTAATTGTGCGGATAAGACTTGCGGATTCTCGACCGATACTGACTGATTCCGCATAGCATTTGCGCAATCCATCTTCCAAGGGACGGTGGGGCGAACACCATATTGAAACGCCGGATCCAGTACGCGGATGAATCGTTATATTGTGGCCTTGATCGGTAATATGAGTCCATGCTTCACGTAACCATGGGAAGTCGGCTTCGTGAATCTTTACGACTTCGTTTTCTATAAGTTCCCGAACCTGTCCAGGCGCTGATTGGGGTGTACCCGTCGCCTCGGACGACGGCGTACTGTCCCCGTGGGAATTCGACGCAATGACGCGCACCGTGTATTCGGTGTCGTCCGTCAGCCCGGTCAGCTCATGCTTGTACCGCCGGCTCGATGTGGTGGAGGAATCCGGCTCCTGGCTCGTTGCCGGGTCAACCGACGCCTGCCGTGTCGTGTCGTAGTCCTCGGCGCCGGACTTCCACTGGACCCTGAAGCCGGTGGTGTCCGCGAAGTCGGACGACGACCAGCGGACTTCCAAGTTGGTGGTGGACGTGCTGTAAACGGCCGCTGCCGTCGGCGCATCCGGCACCAGGCCGGTCTGTGCCTGCACACTCGAGATTGCGAACAGGGTGACGACCAGCGCCAGGCAACCGATACCGACGATGGCGCAGCGGGACCGCATGGCAACCAGCCCGGGCACGCGAGACATCATCTTCCCGGCACACAGATGTCGAAAGCTGATCGACGTGTCGCCACGGGAGGTACGCCTGCTTGATCGATTTGGGCGCACGCACTTTACGACACTACCTATGTGGAGGGTATCTACGTACCGGTAGCAGCGGCACTCCCGGCAATCCTTAGGTCGCGGCGCCGGGCACCGCCATCGTTGGCAACTTGCGGAACGAACTCAGGTTCCGGCCACGTCCGGCATGCACCGTTGTCGGCGGCTTCCAGTCCCGCTTGCTACGCGCGCTGGCCTAGCCCAGTTCACCCAATTGGGTGTAGCGCGGCGTAGCGTCCCTCGCGATCGGCCAGCAGCACGCCGCTGACGCGGCGGTGCTCGGTGAGTCGATGACCGAGTGCCTCGACCTGCTGCGGTTCCACGGCATCCACGCCCGCCAGCACGGGCCACACGCGGACGTTCGCCGGCGCCCGTTTGAGACCGCCCGATGCGTCGAGCAAGACCTTGGGTACGTGCTCGATGCCGATCACAGCGTCGTCGGGAATCCCCAGCAATGCGGCAACCAGCTCCGGTCGGTGCACCTGCTCGGAATCGATCCGCTGCCCCACGGCCCGCAGGTTCACCACCGGCATCACCACCGCCGCGCTGTCGGGCATGGCCGGCTCGTGGGCGGCCGGCGCCTTGAGCCATCGGCCGCGCGCGCCGTCGGCTTCAACGATCACGCAGTCGGCCCCCGCCGCGTCCCGCAGCTCCGTCATCCGGTCCGCCGGCACGCCCTGCCAGCGATCGGGTCCCGCCGATCCGGTCACCACCGTCACCTCGCGCCGTTCGTCCAGCAGTCCGCGCAACTCGGTGGCCCAGCGCTCGGCTGGTACCTCCAGCAGGCCGGGGCTCTGCGCCATGGTGGGTCGATAGATGATGGTGGACTTAGTCGTCAGCACGCGCCGCCCGGCCGCGGCCAGCGCGCGGCTGAGCGCGAACATGGTCGAAGTCTTGCCACCCGCGCCCACGATCGCGACGATGTCCCCAGGCGCCGCTATGCTCACCAGGTCCACCGGCCTGAGTTCCCGGCCAGGCATCAGCCGCGACCCCACCGGGCGGCGGTCAGCGGCGGTACGGTTCGCCGACCGCTTTCGGCGAAGGAGTGATCGATGGGCACCGCTTCACCACCCGCACAGCGCTTCGGCGCTGACGATCTGCGCACGTTCACCGCCGCCATCTTCCGCACCGCGGGCGTCGCGGACAAGGACGCTCGGGTCGTGGCGCACGGGCTGGTGGACTCCAATCTGCGCGGCGTCGACACCCACGGCATCACCCGCACTCCCATCTACCTGGAGCGCCTCAACGACGGACTGGTGAACGCCCAGGCCCGGCCCCGGATCGTCACCGAATCGCCCACCACCGTCACGGTCGACGGCGACAACGGGCTCGGGCACGTCGTGTGCGACTTCGCCATCGACGCCACCATCGAGCGCGCCAAGGCCAACGGCGCCTGCTGGACCGGCATTCGCGAGTCCAACCACAACGGCTCGCAGGGCTATTGGGCGCTGCGCGGCGCGCGGGCCGGCCTGATGACCTGGGCCTTCACCAACGGCGAAGCCATCGTCGCCCCCTGGGGCGGCAGCGAGAAGTTCGTCTCCACCAACCCCATCTGCATCGCCATGCCCACCGATCCGCCCGACGAGCTGGTGCTCGACATGGCCACCACGCAGGTCGCCGCCGGCCACATCTTCCTGGCGCAGAGTCGCGGCGAGCCGATCCCGGAGGGCTGGGCGCTCGACGCCGACGGCAACGACACCACCGACCCGGCGGCCTTCCTCGACGGCGGCTCGCTGCTGCCCCTGGGCGGCTACAAGGGCGCCGGGCTGTCGCTGCTCATCGACGTCATGGCTGGCATCCTCTCCGGCGCCGCCTCCACGGTGGACGTGGGCAGCATGTACTGGCAGCACAAGGACCGTCCCCAGCGCGTCGGCCATTGCTTCCTGGCCGTCGACGTGGCGCGCATGATGCCGCTGGAGGAGTTCAAGTCGCGCGTGGCCGGCACCCTGGCAGCCATGCGCGCCGTGGCCCGGCGGCCGGGATTCGAACAGGTCTTCGCCCCGGGCGATATCGAGGCCGCCAACGCCGCCGACCGCGAGGCCAACGGCTGCCCCCTCACCGACGACATCATCGCCACTCTCACCGAAACCGGCGCCGCCGTCGGCGTGGAGTTTCCAAATCCCGTTAGCCCCTAACCGGAGGCCGCACCCGGGGGCGCGTACACTGAAAGCGCAACCGAGCATCGAGAATTGCCACTGATGCCGACCGCCATCGTTACCGGAATCACCGGTCAAGACGGCTCCTACATGGCCGAGTTTCTCCTCGAACGCGGCTACCACGTCGTGGGCATCGTGCGCCGGACGAGCACGGAGAACAACGGCCGCATCGCGCACATCCAGGACGACATCACGCTCGAACCGGGCGACCTGCACGACCAGTACTCGCTGATCGAGATTCTCAAGAAGCACCGCCCCGACGAGGTCTACAACCTCGCGGCGCAATCCTTCGTGCAGACCTCGTGGTATCAGCCGGTGCTCACCGGCGAGGTCACCGCCCTGGGCGCCACGCGCATGCTGGAGGCCGTGCGCGCCGTCGATCCCGGCATTCGCTTCTACCAGGCCTCGAGCAGCGAGATGTTCGGCGCCGTGCAGGAGTGGCCGCAAAGCGAGTCCACGCCCTTCTACCCGCGCAGTCCCTACGGCGTCGCCAAGCTCTACGCCCACTGGATCACCATCAACTACCGCGAGAGCTTCAACATGTATGCCTGCTCGGGCATCTGCTTCAACCACGAGTCGCCGCGCCGCGGGCTCGAGTTCGTCACGCGCAAGATCAGCTACAACGCCGCCCGCGTGCACCACGAAATCATCGACAAGGTGCCGTTCGGCAATCTGACCACCACGCGCGACTGGGGCTACGCGCCCGACTACGTGCGGGCCATGTGGCTGATGCTGCAGCAGCCCGAGCCGGACGACTATGTGCTGGCGACGGGCGAGACGCACTCCGGCGAGGAGTTCGCCGAGCTGGCGTTCGCACATCTTGGGCTGAACGCTCGCGATCACATCTACACCAGCGAAGACCTGTTTCGGCCGGCCGAGGTCGATCGCCTGATCGGCGACCCGACCAAGGCTCGCGAAAAGCTGGGCTGGGAGCCGAGCGTCACTTTCAAAGAGCTCGTGACCCTGATGGTCGATGCGGACATGGAGCTCGTAGAGAGTGAGTTGGCGCACGCCCAAATCATGGCGTCCCGGCACAGGGCGTGAGCGCGGGGGAGCGCTCGTGGGACGGTGCCCGGGTGCTGGTCACCGGGGCTCACGGGTTCATCGGCCGGCACCTCGTCGCGGGCCTAGAGGCGGCCGGCGCTGACATCATCGCCGCTGATCGTGGCGGGGACGCCGACGTCAAGCTCGACCTGCGCGACGCTGCATCGATTCAGGCGGCGATCCGGTCCACCCAGCCGGCGGTCGTGATCAACCTGGCGGCCATTGCCGATCCGCGGCAGGCCGAGGCGGACCCCATGGCCGCCTACGACGTGAACGTTCTGGGGCAGCTGCGGGTCATCCTCGCCCTGCGCGAGCTTGCGCCGGAGGCGCGCCTGATCGTCGTCGGCTCGGCGCTGCAATACGGGCGCGACGCTTGGGAACGTCCCATCCGCGAGGACGATCCGCCGCGACCCGAAGGCGTATACGCCGTCACCAAGGCTGCGGCGGATTTGCAGGCCGCCCAGCACCACCGCTCCGACGGGCTCGACATCGTCCGGCTGCGGCTCTTCAACGTCATCGGTCCTGGCCGGCCCGAGGAGTATTTCCCCGCCCCCCAAATCAGGCAGGCGGCCGAGATCCTCGACCACGGCGCCCCGCCGGTGATTCGCACCCTGAGCCTGCGCGACACGTTGGACTTCGTGGACGTGCGGGACGCCGCCGACGCCATGCAGGCGGTGGCGATGCGCGGCCGGGCCGGGGCCGCCTACAACGTCGCGTCGGGGCTGGCCACGCCGCTGCGCACGGTGGTCGACTGCCTCATCGAGGTCGCCGGCATTCGAGCCGATGTGGACGAGCGCTTGGCTTCGGGCGCGGCGGAAGGCCGGGTGGCGGTCGGCGACCCGTCCCTGATCGCTCGCGATACCGGGTGGCGCGTCAGCCGGACCCTGGACGACTCGCTGCGAGATGGCCTGACCGAAGTGCGCGAGCGCCTCGCCTCGTCCGTTCCAATCGTCGCGTGAGCCGCGCCGTCCCCAGGCAGCCATGACCGACGAGACCATCCGCTTCGGCACCGACGGCTGGCGGGCGGGCATCGCCGACGAGTACACGTTCGCCAACGTGCGGCGCGTCGCTCAGGGCTTCGCCCACTTCGTGCGCCGCGAGTGGTCCTGGCAAAACGGCATCGTCGTCGGCTACGACCGTCGCTTCGGGTCGCCCGAGTTCGCCCGCACCGCGGCCGATGTTCTGGCCGCCAACGGCATTCCGGCGTTCCTGGTCGACCGGCCCTGCCCCACGCCCGTCGCAGCGTTCAGCATTGCCGGCGTGGGCGCGGCGGGCGCGGTGATGATCACCGCCAGCCACAATCCGCCCAGCGACAACGGCTTCAAGATCCGCACCGCCAGCGGCGCCGCCCTGCCGCCCGCGAGCCTGGAAAAGGTCGAGGCCGCCGTCGCCCGCGTCAGGCCGGAGACGATTCGCAGCCTCGGCCCGCCTCAGGCCAGCCAGGTCAGGACCTTCGATCCCGGGTCCAGCTATCTCCGGCACGTGCCGAACCTGCTGGACCTGCCCGGACTGCGGCGCCGGGACCTCCGCGTGGTCGTGGACGCCATG
Source organism: Chloroflexota bacterium (assembly GCA_028873795.1). Classification (GTDB taxonomy): domain Bacteria; phylum Chloroflexota; class UBA11872; order UBA11872; family UBA11872; genus JAJECS01. The sequence goes on along the minus strand of JAPPNP010000006.1, from coordinate 43,777 downwards.
TACGGCTCGGGGGCAGGCTGGCTGCCGCGCCTGCTGCAAGGCGGCAAGCTCGGGGTCAGTGAGATTCACCCGGAGTGGAACCCGGCGTTTCCGGGGCTGGCGCGACCCGAGCCGATTCCGCCGCAGACGGACGCCCTTGGCGATGCGGTCCGCGAGGCGCGGGCCGCCGTGGGCTTGGCGATCGACGGCGACGCCGACCGGCTGGGCGTGGTCGACGAGCACGGCCAGTTCGTGGATCAGCTCCGCACCATCGCTCTGTTGGCCTATTACATGCTGGAGCACCGCGACGACCGCCGGCCGCTCGTGAAGACGCTCACCACGTCCGCCATGCTCGAGCGGCTCGGGCGGCTCTACGACGTGCCGGTGCACGAGACCGGCGTGGGCATGAAATACGTGGCCCCGACCATGCGCGACACCAACGCGGTGATGGGCGGCGAGGAGAGCGGCGGCTATGTATTCAATCTGCACATGCCCGAGCGCGACGGCATCGTCGCCGGCCTGTTCTTCCTCGACCTCATGATTTGCGAAAACAAGTCCCCGTCCGACCTCGTCGATATGCTCTTCGAGAAGCTCGGACGGGAGTACCACTACCGTCGCCTGGACCTGCGCTTTCCGGCCGAGGATCGAGCGGCGATCATGGCCCGCATGGAGGCGTGGACGCCCGAGACTATCGACGGCACGTCCGTGGCCCGACGCGGCGACTTCGACGGCTTCAAGTTCTACCTGGCCGACGAGAGCTGGCTGCTGGTGCGGTTCTCGGGCACCGAGCCGCTGCTCCGCATCTACTGCGAGACGACGTCCGCCGATCGCGTCGATCGTCTGCTCGACATCGGGCGCGCCGCGGCCGGGATCCCATGAGCGCGCCGTTTGACGACGTGACCATCGTGGACAAGCCCTGGGGGCGCGAAGTCATCTACGCCAACTGCGAGCACTATCTGGGCAAGGTGATCGAGATCAGCGAGGGCCACCGGCTGAGCCTGCAAGCGCACGTGGAGAAGGACGAGACGATCTACGTGCTCGAGGGAAAACTGGCCCTGACGGTGGGCCCGACGCCGGAAACCGTGCAGACGCATGACATGGAACCCGGCCAGGCCTTCCGCGTGCGCGCCGGAACGGTGCATCGCTTCGCGGCCCCCTACGGCGCGGTGCGGGTGCTCGAGGTGTCCACGCCGCACCCGGACGACGTGGTGCGCTTCTCCGACGACTACGGCCGCTCGCCGGAGTAGGCTCTCGTCCCCCTCCGTACGTGGCGAGCTTGTCGAACCACGCCCCCGTTCCGTCATTCCCGCGAAGCCTGTCCCCGCGAAGGCGGGGAGCGGGAATCCACCCCACCGTCGCCGCCCGCGCCACCATGACCTCCGCGCGTTCCTTCCTTGTCATTTCGAGCGGAGCGAGAAATCTAAGGGGCAGGGAAACGGCGCAGCGCCCTTAGATTCCTCACTGCGTTCGGAATGACATGCCTGCCAAACCCGTCAATCCCGACTTCTCCGACACTCCGGCGAAGAGCCTGCCCCCTACGCGGGCGCTCGCCGGGTGAGCAGCGCGGCTTCGCCGAGCAGGTAGACGAAGGCCACGGCGTCCGCCACCAGGATGACGGTCACCACTTGCCGCGCGCTCTCGTGCGCCAGGCCAAATGCTATGAGGGTCGCCGCCAGCAGCAGCGCCAGGGGCGCCCACACCCGAAGGTTGGACGCCCCAATGTGAAGACTCGCGGTCATCGTGGCGATGGCCAGCATCGCCGCGGCGGCTACGTACAGCGGGAGGAGCGTCGTGTTGAGGGTGTATTCGTCCCGAAACGCCACGTTGTAGACGAACTCGGGCCGCAGCAGCACGACCACCGCCACGATTGATCCGGCGAACACCATCAGGCCCACGCTGATCAGGTAGGCCCGCACGTAGTCCTCGCCGCGCGTGGCGGCCTGGACCACAAAGGGGAGCAGGACCAGCCCGATCGTGATTCCGCTCCAGTACACCATCCGGCCGATTACCGCGAGGACGGCGTAGTCGGCGGCGACGTCCGGGGGATGGAACACGCGCATCGCCAGGCCGTCCAGGTGCAGCATGGCGACCATGATGGTGACGATCAGGCCGACCCGAATGTGCACCCACGCCGGCTCGCCTGAGCTCGCCGCGTTGGCCGGCTCGGAATCGCCGCGCAGCAGGCGTCGCAGCGCGACCACCCCCATGCCTATGGCGGCGAGTGCGCCTCCGGGACCCGCCAGCAGCGCGCCGGTCGATCCACCCCCGGCCAGCACGCCGACGGTACCGACGCCCAGCCGGCCAAACCCATGCATGGCCACGACGGCGCCGTGCGCCACGAAGTCCCTGGCCCCTTGCGTGATGCCGCGGAACAGCGGCTCCACCAGCCCCAGGCCGGCCCCGACCGCGGCCACCAGCATGGGCCACGGGCTCGTCAGTTGCAGCGCACGCACCAGCAGCGGCGTGAGCGCGGCGAGAATCGCGGTGAGCAGGATCGCCGCAATGGTCAGCCGCCGGCCGGCGGTCCACGCCGCCAGGCGCATATCCGCCAGCCGCTCCAACGCGAAGAGCCGCGCGCTGCTTCGCGCGATAACGGTCTGGATGACCAGGGTGGACGCCCCCAGCACCGAAAGCACCCCGAGCACGACAAACGTCTCGCCGTAGACCGTTTTTTCGAGGGTGCGCGACAGGAACACCTGGAAGCCCGCGGCGGCCAGCCCACCCGCGGTGACGAAGGGTATGAGCGTCAGGTTGTCGCGCAGGATCTCGATCGTCGCGCGCGACATGCGCGCGGTGACACCGCCGCGCGTGCTCAAGCGGCCGCGTCCATCCGCCGCGACGCCGGTTCAGTCGGCATGAAGGGCACTGCGACTAGAGCCGGCGCTAGTCCTTGTAGTCGTCGCGCGCCGGGTTCCAAATCTCGATGACGAAGCACGGCTCCAGCGCCCGCGCCCCGTGCGGCACGTTGCCCGGAATCACCCACGACGAGTTGGCCCCGACCACCGTCGTGTCGTCGCCCACGTCCAATTCGAGGCTGCCGCTGATGCAGTACCCAATCTGCTCGTACACGTGATCGTGCCGCGGCACGGTGCCGCCGGTCTCCATGTGAATCTCCGCCAGCAACATGCGGTCGCCCCACACCATCGTGCGCCGCTGTATGCCGTCACCCATGTCGATGATCGGACGGTCGTCTCGGTGGTTGATGCTCATCGTGGCTGCTCCTTGGGTCTCGGATGGGTTGCGGGCGGTCTCACCGCCCGCTCGATGTCGATGGCTGCCATTGTGTCGCAGATGCGTGCCGATCACGACTCACGGTCGATCAGCCACCGGCGCTCGGTCTAGTCCCAGAGGTCCGTGCTGAGGTACTTGAGTCCCGAGTCGTTGATGATCGTGGCCACGGTGCCGCCCTGGAACTCGCCTTGCAACAGCTCCAGGGCCGCCGAAACGTTCGCTCCCGACGAGAATCCGGCGAAGATGCCTTCCTCGCGCGCGAGCCGCCGCGTCGTTTCCGTCGCCGCCTCGTCGTCGATGGTCAGAAAACCGTCCACCACCTCCGACGGAATGTTCGCCAGCTCCGACCGCGAGTAGCCCGCGCCTTGGATGCGGTGATCCGCGTTGACGATAGGCTTGCCCGCCAGCACTGCGGCGCCCACAGGCTCCACCACGAAGCACTTGATGCCGGGGATGGCTTGCTTGAGCGCCGCCGACGTCCCGCCCACGGTTCCACCCGACCCGGCCATGTCGCAGAACGCGTCGATGGCGCCGCCAGTCTGCGCCACCAACTCCGGACCGGTTGTGTCCCGGTGCGCGCGGTAGTTGCTGCGCAGCCGAAACTGGTCGGGCCGAAACGCGCCGCGCTCGCGCACGATGCGCTGGGCTTCGGCCTCCACCAGGTCCAGGTCAGCCCCCGAGACCTTGCCCGGCGTCGATTCGGGCAGCTGGTCCACCAGCACCACTTCGGCCCCCAGCGCGCGCATCATGCGCGCCCGCTCCTCAGAGTTTCCGCGCGACATCACGGCCACGAAGTGATAGCCCTTGATCGCGCACACGATGGAAAAGCCCGTGCCGGCATTGCCGCTGGTGAGCTCAACCACGGGCTGTCCCGGCCGCAGCGCGCCGCTGGCCTCGGCGTCCTCGATCATGCGCAGCGCCACCCGGTCCTTCTTCGAGAATCCGGGCTGCAGATAGTCCAGCTTGACCACCAGCCGTCCCGGGAGACCCTTGGTCAGACGCGACAGCTCCACGACCGGCGTATCGCCGATCGCCCCCAGCACCGAATCAAGAGTCGCGTCCGTGCGTGTGCCACTCATCGCAAATCTCCGGCAATTGAAAACCTCTGGTTGAGTCGCCTTGGTCGCAAGGGAGACCGTTTCGAAATCCGGTAGGGGCGGGTCTCAGACCCGCCCGACGCCAAGCATCCGGCGAGCGTCCAGGCTCGACCGAACTGGATTCCGGCCTCCGCCGGAATGACGAAGGGGCTACGCAAGGGTCTGTCGGCGAGAGAGGGTGTGGGTGATCCGGGCCACGGCGCCTATCCGACCCACGGCGCGGCCACGCCGTATTGCGCCGCGACCTCGGCCAGGGGATCGAGCACGCCCGCCGGAAACGGAATGCCCCCCGCCACGCGCTCGTCGTAGAGGTCCCACTCGATCTGACCGGGCATGCTCACCCGATCCACGCCCTCCGCAGGCTGGAGGTCGTTCACCGCGTCGGTTTGGGCGTCCATGGCGGCGGCGAAGTCCGCCAGCGGCATGACCGCCGAAATGTCCATGGCCATGAAGAACAGCCCGCCGTCGAGCGGACCGCCGAGCACCAAAGGCTCCTTCTGCAGCGCCGAACCGCCGCCGGTCAGTGCGCCCACCAGCACGTCGTGCACCACGGCCAGCGCGTATCCCTTCGGACCCGCGGCCGGCGCCACGAAGGCGACTTTGGCCGGATCGCGGGTGGGCCGGCCTTCGGCATCCGCCGCGACGCCTTCGGGAGCTTGGAATCCGCCCTCGCCCAGCGCCGCGATCTTACCCAGCGCCACGGCTCCCGTGGCCATGTCCAGCACCGTGGGACGGTGACGCCTGCCGGGGAAGGCCCAGGCCAGCGGGTTGTTGCCGGCGGCTCCGCCGCGCCCCCCGGTCGCCAGGAGCACGGGGCCGCGCAGGTTGCTGGCGCAATAGCCCATGCATCCCGCCTCCGCCGCCATGATGACCCAATAGCCCGCCGCGCCGAAGTGGCCGGTGTTGTCGACGATGGTCATGCCCACGCCGGATTCGTGCGCCAGCTCGATCGCCCGCCCCATCGCAATCTCCGACGCGACCTGGCCCATCCCGTTGTCGCCGTCGAACGTCGCGTGGCCGGGGCCGCTGCTGACTTCCCGCACCGTCGGCCTGGGATTCAAGGCGTTGTTCGCGAGCGTCCTCAGATAAAGGGGCAACATCCGCACACCGTGCGAATGCACCCCGCGCAGGTCCGCGTGCACCAGCGTCCGGGCCGTCAGGGCGGCGCCCGGCGGGTCCACGCCCACGGTTTCCAGCAGCTCGCCCGCGAACGCTTCGAGCTCCCCGCGCCCGACCCGCGGGCCGCTGGTGTCGTAGGTGGTGTGTGTCGCGGCGCCCAAGGGATCAGCTCCAGGCCGGGGCGACGCCCAGGCCTCGCGCGGTGACGGCCACGTCTTCCAGCAGGCCGTCCGGGTACTCGATTCCGTCCGCCAGCGACTGCTCACGCCGCCGCCACTCGGGCTCACCGGGCGCCAGCACGCCGTCGGAACCCTCCGCCGGCGGGATGGCGTGCAGCCGATCGATAGCGTCGTCGACGTCGGCCTGGAACTCCGCCACGGGCCGAAACGCCGCGATGTTGATCGCGCCGAAGACCTGCCCCACCGGCTGCGGATCGTCGGGCTTGCGGTTCACGCGGGCCACCGCCCCCGCCAGGATGCCGGCGAGCGTCTCGGTCACGATCCCGAGTCCGTAGCCCTTGGGTCCCGCGAACGGCAGGAGGTCGACCAAGGCGTTGGGATCGGTGGTGGGACGACCGGCGGCATCCACGCCCCAGTCGTCCGGAATCGACGCGCCGGCGGCCCGCGCCACGCGCACCTTGCCCATCGCGGCCGCGCCCACCGCCATGTCGGCCACCAGCGCCGGATGCCTGGCGCCCGGCAGGGCCCAGGCGATGGGACCGTTGGTCAGCGCCACGTCCCGGCTGCCGAACGCCAGCACGCCGGCCACGCCGCCGCCGTTGCTGGAGCAAAACCCGATGCAGTCGCGCTCGGCCGCGCGCAGCGCCCAGTGCGCCGCCGGACCGAAGTGCGTGCCGTTCTTGACGAACACGAACGCCGCAGCCCCCGCCAGGGCAAGCTCGACGGCGCGATCGACGCCGCGGGCGGCGGACACCGGGCCGGGCGCCCCGTCGGCGTCCAGGACTGCCACCGCCGGTCCCGACACCACTTCCCGGATCTCGGCGCCGGGTCGCATGCGGCCTTCGCGAATCCAATCGGTGTAGAGGGTCAACCGCATGACGCCATGCGAAAACAAGCCGCGCAGGTCGGCTTCGACCAGCACGTCGGCGACGCTTGCCGCCTCCGCGGGCGAACATCCGGCGGCGGCCATGACGTCGGCGGCGAAGGTCAGCATCGTGCGGTGGTCCATGCGCGAGTGGCGGGTCATTGCGGTTCCGTCATTCCTCCGGCCGACTCCATCTGCCCCTGAGGAGACTCTTGCATAACCCCTTCGTCATTCCCGCGAAGGGAGAGCCTCGCGTAACCCTTCGTCATTCCCGCGGCTGCGGGAATCCACCCATCATTGAACCTGGGGGCGGACGGGATTCGCAGGCTCAGTCTTCGCCTGCCCGGATTACTCAAGGGTCTCCTTGCGGGAGAGGGCTGGGGTGTGGGGTTGCTCCGCCACCACCTGGCCGAGCACTTCCACGCCTCGCTCGATCGCCTGCGGCTCGGCGTGGCTGAACGCCAGCCGAACCGAGTGGCGCGGGTCCTGGTCCACGCGAAAATCCGCGCCGCTGCGAATGCGCACGCCGCGCGCGGCGCATTCACGCACGATCGCCAGCACGTCCCACGACGGGTCGAACGTGATCCACACGAAAAATCCACCCTCCGGAGTCCGCCACGTCGCCCGACCGCGAAGATGGCGGTCGAGAGCACGCATGGTCAAGTCCCGCTTTTCACGATAGAAGGCCCGCACCCGCGCGATCTGCGTCTCCATGTGGTCTTGCATGAACCGCGCCGCAATGGCCGAGGCGAACGGGCTGGTGCCGCCATCCGGCTTGAGCCGCAGCACCCGGTCGATCAGCGGCGCGGCGCTGGCCATCCAGCCGAGCCGAATGCCGGCCCCGAGGATCTTGGAGAACGTGCCGGTCCGCACCACGAGGCCGCTGCCGCCGTCCAGCTCCAGCAGCGACGGCACGCGCTCGCCGTCGTAGCGCAGCTCGTAGTACGCGTCGTCCTCGAGGATCGGCACGCCCTCCGCGCGGCACACCTCCAGCAGCTCGCGGCGGCGCGCCATGCCGACGGTCAGGCCCATCGGGTTCTGAAAGGTCGGCATGGTGTAGAACACGAACGGCCGGTCGAGCGCACGGGCATGGCGGACGACCGCCTCCGGCTGGGGCCCATCGTCGTCGAACGGAATGTGGTCGACGCAACTGGTGAGGCGGCGCGCGGGAATGGCGCCGTACGACACTTCATCCATCGCCAACGGCCCATCAAGCTCGGTGAACGTCCGCAGCACAATGTCGAGCGCCTGGCTGGAGCCGCTGGTGATGGCGATCTGGTCGCGGGCCAGGTCCAGCCCTTCGTAATGCCGCAGCTTGGCCCGCACCACGTCGATCAGCTCCACCGCGCCTTCGGTTTGCGTATACAGCAACGCCTTGGGATTGCCAGGAAGCGCGGCTCGCGCCGCCTCCGCCATCTCGTCCAGCGGCAACGCGTCGACGGCCGGCTGACCCACGGTGAGGTCCGCCACGCCGGGACCGGCCGAACGCCCCGGCGTAACCATGGCGCTGCCGCGCCCACGCCGGCGCCCGGCGGCGCTCAGTGCAGGTTCGAAGTCGAATGGTTCGGACAGCAGGGGTTGTCTCAGGTGGCAGTGCGGCGCGCGGCGTCATCGTGGCATACGGGCGGGCGGGTCCAGGCAGGGTGGGGGCTGGATTCCGGCTTTCGCCGGAGTGACGGAGGGGGCAGTTTCGTCACCCCGGCCCTCTCCTCGCGGGAGAGGGGGGCGGACGCCGCGGTGACGGACGGGATCGGGACTTGGTCTGAGATTTGCTAGAAGGGACCTCGCGCGGCGGCGGCGCGTGGGGTTCTTGGAACCGGGACCGACCGCTTCTCGCAGACGATGGCGTCGGTGGTGAGGACCATTTGGCCCACGCTGACGGCGGCTTGCAGGGAGGAGATCTTGTTCGCCAGCGGATCGAGGAGCCCGGCGGCATGGGCGTCGACGTATTCGCGCCGCACGGCGTCCCAGGTGCCCCACGGGTCCATGCGACGCACGCGATCCAGGACCACCGATGGCGGCTCACCGGCGTTTCTGGCGATGCGGCGGATGGGCGCGTCGAGCGCGTCGTGCAGCGTGCGAGCGCCGGTGGCGGCGTCTCCGGTGAGGCTCTCGGCCTCGCGGGCGACCGCGTCCTGGGCCCGCAGATAGGCCGCGCCGCCGCCGGGCACCACCCCGGCCTCGCGCGCGTGGCGCACCGCCGCCACGGCATCGTCGGCTTTGTCCTTGAGCGCCCGGCGCTCTTGCTCGGTGACGCCGCCAACCCGGATCTGGCCCACCGCTTCGCCCAGGCGGGCGACGCGGCGCTCAAGCCGTCGGCGATCCACATCCGTGCGCGCCTGCTGCACCTGCATCCGCAATTGCCGCTGCCGGTCGCGGATTTCGGCCTCGCGGCCCTCGCCTTCCAGGATCACCGTCGTCGTTTGGTTCACGACCGCGCGTCGACAGCTTCCGAGCCATTCCAGCGGCACGTCGTCCCAGGTCGCGCCCGAGCCCTCCGAGACCACGGTGGCGCCCGTCAGCGCGGCCACGTCTTCCAGCATCTCGCGCATCTCCACGCCGAACGACGGCGCCTTGACGGCGATGACGTTGATCCGTCCCTGGGCCAGGTTTTGCAGCAAGAAATGCAGGGCGCGGTCGCGCACGTTCCGCGCCAATATCAGGATCGTGGCGTGCCCGCCCCGGCGCACCTTGTCGAGCAGCGGCACCAGGTCGCGCTCGTGATCGAGGTCGCGGTCGGTCAGCAGGACGTGCGGCTGCTCCAGCGAGACCTGGAGTCGGCTGCCGCCTTCGTTGAAGAAGGGCGAGAGCCACCCGCGATCGATCTGCATCCCGTCGATGTAGCGCGCCTCCAGTCGTCCCGTACCCCGGTGGTAGTCGGCCAAGATCATCCCGTCGGGACCGACGGCCGCCGCCATGTCCGCGATCAGGCCTCCCAGCGGCTCGTCCTCGGACGAGACGACCGCCACGTGCCGCAGCTGCTCGGTCGATTCCACCGGACGGGCGAGGTCGCGCAATGCCGCCGTCGCGGCCTGGAACCCGCGCTCCAAACCTTCGCGCAGGCGCATGCCATTGGCGCCGGCCGCGATGTTGTAGAGGCCCCGATGCACGATGGCCTGGGCCAGCACCACCGCGGTCGTCGTGCCGTCGCCGCTGGCGTCGTCGGCGGTTTGCGCCGCGCGCCGCATGAGTTGCAGACCGAGATCGAGGACCGGGTCGCGCACCTCTTCCAGCTCGTTCGCGATGGTTGCCCCGTCATTGGTCAGCCGCGGCACGCTCATCCGGCGTGCGTAGGCCACGTTGCGCCCGCCGGGGCCGAGCGTGGCCCCGATCAGGTTGGCGGCAAGGTCCACGCCCGCTCGCAATGCCTCGCGAGCGGGCGTGCCAAAGCGAACGAGCTTCGGCCGCGCGGTGCTAGGGGAAGCGACCGCTTTGGCCTCCGCGGAACGGCGGTCTAGCTGAGAACCGCCAGCAGGTCGCGCTCCGCAATGATGAGAAGGTCTGAGTCATCGATTCGAACTTCGGTGCCCGAGTACTTGGCGAACAGCACCAGGTCGCCTACCTTCACGTCCACTTCAATCACGGTGCCGTCGTCCGTCGTCCGGCCGCGGCCGACCGCCAGCACCTCGCCCTCCATGGGCTTCTCTTTGGCGGTATCCGGCAGCACCAGCCCGCTCTTGGTCGTTTCCTCACGGCTCACGGTGCGGATCAGGATGCGGTCACCCATCGGGCGGACCTTGGTCGCCACTTCAGACATTCAGATCTCCTCCGTACAACACGCTGACTTTCCGGGACGGCGTCGCGCGATCGCGCGTGCTTGGTTGGGTGGTCGCCGAACCGGGCGAGTGCCAATTCTATCCAAGACCCGTGGCTGGCTCAATGGGCAAGCGCGGAGTCCGCGCTCCCGCCGTTCAAACTCGCGTTAAGTCTCGTCGAGATAGCGGGTGGCGGCCGTGAACGCCCGTGCCAACTCGAGCGCTTCGTCGCGTTCCATGTGGATGACCACGCCGCGGTCGAACAGTTCCACGGTAATCGTCTGGTGGGTCGTCTCCTCGGAGATCGCGACCGTATCGCTCTGGTAGATCTCTTGGAAGATGTGCTCGTGGGGCTCGTCAGCCACGGGGACAACCTCTCGTCGGGTGCGCGCGCCGCGTCGCTGGCAGTCTACCCGTTGCACGCCCCGACACGCGGCGGCGGACGGCTCGCGGGATCCGGGCCGGCGCGCCGTTCGTAGTTGATGACACACGGCGGCGCCGGCAGTCGCTGGAGAATCGAGGCACGGAGCATGCCCGCCATGAACGACGACGACCTGCGCGACATCATCGAGCAAAGCCACCGCATCGCCGTGGTCGGGCTTTCGAGCAATCCCGCGCGCCCAAGCAACGGCGTGGCCCTGTTCCTCAAGGCCAACGGATTCGACATCGTGCCCGTGAATCCCAACGAAACGGCCGTACATGGCACGCCGGCGGTCGCGGACCTCGGGCAGATCGAAGGCCCGGTGGACATCGTCAACGTGTTCCGGCGACCCGAATACTGCGCGGACATTGCGCGGGCGGCGGTCGAGATTGGGGCCGGCGCGCTCTGGCTGCAGCAGGGCGTTCGCAATGACGAGGCGATGGCGATTGCCGAAGCCGGCGGGTTGACGGCCGTACAGGACCGCTGCCTGCGCGTCGAGGTCCAGCGGCTGCTGCGCCGGCGCTAGTTCCGGCGGCTCAGGCCGCCTGCGCGTCGAGATTCTCGAATAGATGGTCGACACCTTGCGAATGAGCCCCGGATCCCCCTCACCCTAACCCTCTCCCTCAGGGAGAGGGGATCGGACCTGGTCTCTGAGCTTTAGTGATCCCCCTTCAAGGGACCTTTGCGTAGCCCCTCCGTCATTCCGGCGAAGAGCCTGCCCCGTACTCGATACGGGGCCGGAATCCAGTTCGGTCGAATCTGGTGGCGTGCCGGATGCTTGGCGCCGGGCGGGTCTGAGACCCGCCCCTACCGGAGTCTGCAAAGTCGTCGTCAAGGGAGCAGGAACAGAACCTACTTGCCGATCTCGGCTGGAGGGACTACGAAGGGTTCTCCACGTAAGGGATCGTTTCCGGGCCCCGCGGCAGCACGCACACCCGGCCCCCGCTGCCGGCCAGCTCCTCCACCCGCTCGGCGATGTCGGGACACGGCTCGCAGAAGGCCTCGCGCACCGCCGCATCGTCCAGGCCGTCGGCGTGCAGGTGCACCGTGGCTCGGTCCAAGACGCGGGCGAAGATCTGGTTCTGCCACTGGTCGACCTGGTGATGCCCCGGCGTCACGATGCTCGCCAGCATGTCCGCCGGAGCTTCGTGGTCGCGCAGCATGTGCACGAACGCCCCGTGGCCGGCGCCCTCCCGGCATTCCGCCGCGCAGACCACGTGGCCGCCGGCGCGCACCACCTGGGCGCCGGCATCCATGCCCTTCACGGCCTGATACAGGTTGAGGTCCAGCGGGAACCCGCCGTTCGTGGTCACCACCACGTCATAGGGTTCATCCACGCCGCGCATCACCTCGTGGGCCAGCTCGCGGCAGCCCGTGTCGTGCGCCGCTTCCAGCGCTCCCGCGTAAATCCCGGTGATGTCACGCGCCGGATTCACCGTGACGTTCAGCGTGAACTCGCAACCGGCCAGGCGGGCCGCCTCGCGCTGCTCGCGATGGATGGGATTGCCGGCCAGTTGGCCCCAGCGCGCCATCGGGTCGCCGATGAGCGTGGCGTCGTGGTTGCTCATGATGCTCTTGGCGGCGGCCACGCCCGGCAGCACCAGCTTGGCGCCGCCGCTGAACCCGGCGAAGAAGTGCGGCTCGATCAGCCCCGCCGTGATGCGCACATCCGCGTCCAGGTACTCGCGATTGATGGCCACCGGTCGTCCGGACGTCGTGCGCCCAATCTCGCGGCACGCGTCCTCGTCGGCCGCGTCGTGATTCATGACCGGATAGCCGTGGGCGATATCCGCGCCGAGCATGCCCTCGATTTCTTGTTGCGTGCATGGCCGGTGCAGGCCGGTGGCGATCATCAGCAGAATCTGTTCCCGCGGCACGTGTGCCAGCTCGTGCAGCAGCGCCCGGACCATGGCGCGGTTGGGCGCGGGGCGGGTGACGTCGCTGATGACGATGGCGACACGATCGCCGGACGCGGCAATCTCGCGCAAGGGAGGCGACTCGATCGGCTGGCGCAGCGCGTCTCGCAGCGCCACCTGCGGGTGTTCGACCAGCCGACGGCCCGCCGGTTCGATCACGTCGACCGGGCGTCGGAAGTCCACGGGCAGGCCGGTGGTCCCATAGGCCAGGGTCACGCGCACAGCCGATCCTCCGCCGAACGTCGGGGAATTGTATGCACGGCTCGCACGCCGCCCGCCCGCGCTTGTGTTAACATAATATCCCCGTGGGGGTTAGCCTGCGGGGAGACGATCGCGGGCCCTCGGACCACCGCCTCGAGATGCCCCCATTTCCCTGAAAGCGGTGTGATGGACGCCACGATCGAGGACTTCGTCGAACATCTGCGCGTCGAGCGTGGCTTGTCGGCGAACACGCTGTCCGCGTATCGCAGCGACCTCAACCAGTTTCGCGAGTACATGGCTCGCGCCGAACGCGGCTCGTGGAGCGTGCCTCCGGCCTTCGTGCGCCAGTTCATGAACGAGTTGGTGCAGCGCGAGTACGAACCGTCATCGCAGGCGCGCAAGCTCGCGGCGCTCAAGTCCCTGTATCGCTACCTGCTGAGCGCGGGCGTGGTCAGCAGCGATCCCACCGCCGGACTGGACGGCGCGCGGGTCAAGAAGCGCTTGCCGCAGACGCTCAGCCGCGCCCAGGTCGAGCGGCTGCTGCAAGAGGCGGCCAGCGGTCGGGCGCCCGACAATCTGCGCGACCGCGCCATGCTCGAGGCGCTCTACGCCACCGGCATGCGCGTGTCCGAGCTCGCGGCGCTGGACCTGGCGGACGTGGATCGAGCCGAGGAAACAATCACCCTGGCGCGCGACGGCGCCGGCGAACGCCGCGTGCCGCTGCGCGGACGGGCCCTGGCCGCGGTCGAGGATTACCTGGCGGCCGGACGCGCCAGACTCAAGCCAAGCGCCGACGAACCGGCGCTTTTTCTCAATCACCGCGGCGCGCGGCTCACGCGCCAGGGGTTCTGGCTGATCGTCAAGACCTATGCCCGCCGCGCCGGCATCAAGGCGCACATCACGCCGCATACGCTGCGGCATTCGTTCGCCGAGCACCGGCTCCGAGCGGACGGGAACGTGCGGCAGGTGCAGCAGCTGCTCGGGCACGCCAGTCTGGCGACGACGCAGATCTACGCTGAGTTGGCAGCCGCGCAGCCCGCGGACCGTGAGGCCGCCGCGGACGCCGGCTAGCGCGGGACGTGGTCGCGGCGCCGCGGCGGGACGGGCCGTGCTTGTCACCATGGTTCCCGGCCATTGGCGACCTTTGCAGAATTCAGCCGGGCTTGGGGATCGCCGGGCACATCCTTTTCACACCCAGGATCAATGAGGGGTGGATTCCCGCTCCCCGCCTGCGCGGGGACAGGCTTCGCGGGAATGACGAACGGTTACGCAAGGGTTTCGCATTGCGCATAGCCCCACAGCTCTCAGCCGCTAGACTTGCATGAAGGTCCGCGCCACCGGGTTCCGCATGCTGGAGTGCCAATCCCATCGCGCCGCGGGTCGTCCCGCATGAAAGCGGTGGTCATGGCCGGCGGGGAAGGCTCGCGCCTTCGCCCCCTAACCCTCGAGCGGCCCAAGCCCATGATCACGCTGGGCCATGCCCCGGCCATCGAGCACATCCTGCGGCTGCTCAAGCACCACGGCATCACCGACATCGTCATCTCGCTGCACTACCTGGGATCGGTCATCGAGGACTACTTCCGCTCCGGCGAGGAACTCGGCGTCAACATCACCTACACGCACGAGGACCGACCGCTGGGAACCGCCGGCAGCGTCGCGCTCGCCCGCGACGTGCTGGACGAGCCGTTCCTGGTGATCTCCGGCGACGCGCTGACGGACGCGGACCTCTCCGCGTTCGCGCGCTTCTTCACCGAGCGGTCCGCGCAAGCCGCCCTGCTGCTCTACCGCGTGGAAAACCCGCTGGAATACGGCGTGGTCATCACCGACGACGAGGGCCGGGTGACGCAGTTTCAGGAGAAGCCCTCCTGGGGCGAGGTGCTCAGCGACACCGTCAACACGGGCATCTACGCGTTGCATCCGTCGGCGCTCGACGACATCGAGCCCGGACGCGAGGTGGACTTCAGCCTGGACGTGTTCCCGGCCATGCTGCGGCGCGGTGAGGCGGTCTACGGCTATGTCGCCGGCGGCTATTGGACCGACGTCGGCATGCTGGACGCCTACCGACAGGCCAATGCCGACCTGGTCAGCGGTCGGGTTCGCGTGCCCGGCGCGCCCGGCTTTAGCGAAACCCGCCCGACCATTCACCCCACGGCTCGCGTGGACCCATCGGCCCGGATCGAGGGCGCGGTCTACCTTGGCCGGGAGGCTGAAGTGCGCGGCGGCGCGCTCGTGCGCGGCCCGGCCATGATCGGCGACCGCACCCTGGTGGACGAGCTGGCCGAGGTGCACGAGTCCACCGTGCTGAGCAACGCCTACATCGGCGCCGGCGCCAATCTGGATCGCTGCGTCATCGGTCGCCATTGTCGATTGGGACGCGCGGCCGCCGTCGGCCAGGGCGCGGTGGTGGGCGATGGAACCACGCTCGGCGCGGAAGTCAACGTGCGCGCCGGCATCAGCGTCTGGCCGCGCAAGTTCGTGGAAGACCGCGTGGTGATCGACCGGAACCTGGTCCACGGCAGCCGCGCGCGTCGCACCATCTTCGTGCACGGCGGCGTGGCGGGGCTGGCCAACTTCGAGCTCACCCCGGAGTTCGCCGCGCGGCTCGGGTCCGCCTGGGGATCGTCGCTGGCCCCCGGTTCGACGGTGGCCGCCAACCGCGACGAGACGCGCCCGGCGCGCATGTTCAAGCGCGCCCTGATGTCCGGCCTGGCGTCGGTCGGCGTCCGAACCGTCGACATCGGCGCCATGCCGTTTCCCGTGGCGCGCTTCGCCACGCAGCAGTTCGACGCCGCCGGCTGCATCCACATTCGCCGCTCGCCCTATGACCCGGACGCCATCGATGTGCGCTTTCTGGACGAGCGCGGCATCGATATTCGTCCCAGCGACGAGCGCAAGATCGAAACGACGTTCAGCCGCGAGGACTTCCGCCGCGTCGGCGCCGCCGAGATCGCGGAGATCACCCTGGCCGATCCCGTGAGCGAGTACGGCGATGCGTTGCTGAGCGAGATTCCGCAACCGCTCCAACGGACGCTGGGACTCGTGGTGGACTACATGGGCGGCGCCTGCGGGGAAGTCTTGCCGCCGCTGCTCGCCAGGCTGGGCGTGCGCGAGACGGCCATCGACGCCTCGTCCAGCAGCGCGGCCCTGCCCACGCCCGCCGATATGGAGGCGCGGCGCGCCCGGCTTGGGCGCATCGTGCCGGCCGTCGGAGCGGCGTTCGGGGCCCTCATCGATGCGGATGGCAACCGCGTCTGGATTACGGATGAGCGCGGCCGGGCGCTGGACGCACTCGAGGCGGCCGGACTAGTGGTGGCGGTGCTGCGCGATGCCGGGCTTGCCGGCACGGTCGCGCTCCCGGTCACGGTGCCGGATAGCGTGTTCAACTACGCTGCGGACCTGGGGTTTGCGCCTCATCGCACGCCCACGAACGCCGCCGCCATGATGCGCGCGGCGATGCAGCGCGACGCGGCGCTGACGATCAACGGACGCGACGCCTTCGGCTTCCCGTCGCTACACGCCGGCCCCGACCCCATGGCGACGGTAATCCAACTCGTGGCCGGGCTGGCCGGTGCCGAGCGGTCGGTGAGCGCCTACGTGGCGGTGCTGCCGGCGTTCACCGTCGCCCATCGTGAGGTACGCGTGGACTGGGAACGCCGCGGGGCCGTCATGCGGCGCCTCAACGGCCACAGCCGGCGCCGCGACGAGGGTCCGCTGGACGGCGTCGTCATCGGCGCTCCTGGCGAGCGCGCGGTCGTCGTGCCGGATGTCGACGAGCCGGCGTTTCGGATTCTGGCCGAAGCCGGCACGCAGGCCCTGGCGGAGACGCTGGCCGACGAGATCGGCTCGTTCGTCGAGCGCGCGGCAGGCAACGGCGCGGACGCCCGCCCGGCATGACCAGCGCCGCGACGACGGCGACCGGCATACGGCGGGTGGGTGAGCAGGCGCTGGGCATCACCTGGGCCGACGGCGCCGAGTCAACGCTGCCGCTGCGTGAGATCCGCCTGGCCTGTGGCTGCGCCGTGTGCGTCAACGAAATCACGGGCGCACCGCAGCTCGATCCGGATACGGTCCCGGCCGACATCGGCGCGGTGCGCATCGCGCCGGTCGGACACTACGCGCTCACCTTCACCTGGACGGACGGCCACGCCACGGGCATCTATCCCTGGGAGGCTCTGCGCGCCCTGGCCGACGGCTTTGGCGCGACGCGGGGAGGCGGCGCCTAGTCGGTTGGCGGCGTGTGCCGCGAGGCTTCGTCAATCGTGTCCGGCAACCCCCGCGGCATCTCCTAATCCCTCGCGGCCAGGGCTTGGCGAGTTGCCTGCAGCGCCAGTTGCTGGGGCAGCGTATCCGCGCCCTGCCCCAGCTCGACCGCGGTGGACGGGTCGCGCGCCACGGCCGCCGCCAGTGGGATCGCCAGGGCGGCCGCGGTCGAGGCGTCGGCGCAGACGTCGGCGAGCTGGATCATGCGGCCGGCGTCGGCGGGCGACTCTCGAGCCAGCGGCGTGAGCAGGTGCGGGCCGACCATCCGCAGGGACGGGTGCGGTGACGCCAGCAGCGCCGCCGCCAGCGCCAGCGTCGTTCCGCTGGAATCCGCGTCGCCGCGCAGCGCCTCGGCGATGACGTGGCCGAGGTGGGTCGCCGCCTGAGGGCTGATGACGCCGGTGCCCGGGCTCTCGAGCGCGGGCACGCCTGCCGCCGCGCCGATCGTGTCCAAGGCCTCACGTGCACAGCCATTCGCCCAGGCGCGGGCCGCGGCCCGGCCGGAGGCGCGGATTTCCTGAAGCGTCTCCCGCGTAATCCGCACCGGGATGCAGCGACCGGCTAGACCAGCGCCGTGTACTCGCCGGCCATCGCGTCCAACCCGACGTGCGGCACACGCGACCCCTGGCCGGCCATGCCAAACGCCTCCATGCGCGCCAGGCACACCTGCTTCATGGCGTCCCGCGCGGGCCCGAGGTATTTGCGCGGATCGAACTCGCTCGGGTCCTCGTGAAACACCTTGCGAATCGCGCCGGTGATGGCCATGCGGTTGTCCGTGTCGACGTTGATCTTGCGCACGCCGTGGCGAATGCCCTCTTGGATTTCGGCAATCGGCACGCCGTAGGTCTGCCGCATCTCGCCGCCGTTCGCGTTGATCACGTCCTGCAAGTGCTGCGGCACCGATGAGCTGCCGTGCATGACGAGGTGGGTATTCGGCAGGCGGCGGTGGATGTCCCGAATGCGATCCATCACGAGCACGCCCGCGTCGGGCTTGCGGCTGAATTTGTAGGCCCCGTGACTCGTGCCGATCGCCACCGCCAGCGCATCAACGCCGGTCGCGGCCACGAAATCCTCGGCCTGCTCGGGATCGGTCAGCAACTGCTCGCGATCGATCGGCCCCTCGGCGCCGTGCCCGTCTTCCTGGTCGCCCATGCCGGTCTCCAGGCTGCCCAGCACGCCCAACTCGCCCTCGACGGTCACCCCTTTGCCGTGGGCCAGCGTCACTACCTCGCGCGTCACGGCGACGTTGTACTCGTAGGAAGCCGGGGTCTTGCCGTCCGCCTCCAGCGACCCGTCCATCATCACGCTGGTGAATCCGTGCTCGATCGCGCTGGCGCAGGTCGCGGGGCTGTTGCCGTGGTCCTGGTGCATGGCGATCGGCACCTGCGGATAAAGCTCGGCGGCGGCCAGCATCAGGTGCCGCAGGTAGAGGTCGTTGGTGTACTCACGGGCGCCGCGGCTGGCCTGGATGATCACCGGCGCGTCGGCCTCGTCGGCCGCCTCCATGATGGCCTGGATCTGCTCCATGAAGTTCACGTTGAAGGCCGCGACCCCGTAGTCGTTGGCGGCCGCGTGATCGAGCAGCACGCGCATCGGCAGCAGCGCCATCGGACCGTCTCCTCTCTCGCCCGTCGCAACGACCCGTCGGCTGCGACGTTCGTCCAAGAATACGCCGCGCGTGATGGCTTGGGGTCGTCCGTCACCATGGGTGCGGTAGCATGCCCCGCACTGCTAGCGGGAAGTGATGCCGTGGCCCAGTCGAGGAACAAGCGGCCCGTGCTCTTGGGTCCGAGCGGGCAGCCGCTTCCGTCCGCGCCCTCGCCTCCTCCGGCCGCGGAGCGTCCAGCCCCCGAGGAGCCCGAGTCGCCGCCGGCTGCCGACGCTCCAGCCGCCGAATCCGAGCCGGCGTCCGCCGACGCCCCCAAGGACGCCGAGGCCCCCACGGGGCCGCCATATCAAGTGCAGGTAGCGCTCGACGTCGACCCGCGAAACATTCCCGCCACGCTGGTGGTGCTGCTGCCCTTCGATCCGACCGAGGCCTACCGCACGCGCATCGAGGCGGCGCGGGACCAGTTCTTCAAGTCGCGCGACACGCTCATCGCATCCGCCGAGGCGAGCATTCGAGCGCAAGGCGTGAAGGTGAACGATCCGCGCCGCGCCGCGGCGGGCATGATCGAGCGCCAGTTCATGGCCCAGGTCTGGGACTCCGCGTTTGGCGCGGTGTCCGCCGCACAGGTGGGGCTGGTGTTCGCCGCCGCGCTGTCCGGCGGCGAGCAGGCCGTTGGCACCATGCTGTTGTCGCCGTTCGACGGCGGCCGCATGTGGGTCACCACCCGCGCCACCGTCTTGGGCGACCGGTTTGGCGCGTGGGCCATGCCGGTTCAGAAGCGCGACCCGATGCCTGCCACCGTGATCC
Source organism: Chloroflexota bacterium (assembly GCA_028873795.1). GTDB lineage: Bacteria > Chloroflexota > UBA11872 > UBA11872 > UBA11872 > JAJECS01. The sequence goes on along the minus strand of JAPPNP010000006.1, from coordinate 24,338 downwards.
TCAACCGAGACGCCCTCGCGCCGCTGCGGATGAACTTCGCCCGCATTCGGGTGTAGCCCCGAACCGTCAGTTGACGCCGGAATCCAACCTGGGCCAAACTGACCGACCAGTCAGTTCTGGTGATCGACCGTTGCAACTCCGCCTGCCGGGAGCCCGTCGCGGATCCAAGCGAGACGCCACGCGGCGCGCGCTGCTGGAATCCGCCCTCAACGTCTTTGGCGAAAAGGGCTATCACCGCGCCGCGGTTGACGAGATCGTCTCCCGCGCCGGACGGTCCAAGGGCACGGCCTACTTTCACTTTCCGAGCAAAGAGGCCATCTTCCGCGCGTTGGTGCGGGAGTTGGCGTCCTATCTGGTGGAGCGCGTCGAGCGGGAACTCGTCGACGAGCCCACCGCCATCCACCGGCTCGACGCCGCGCTGCTGTCGGTCATCGACATCTTCACCAAGCACCGCACGCTGGCGCGCGTCACGCTGGTCGAGGTCGCGGGCGCGGGGCGCGCCTTCAGCGACGATCTGCTCTTCGTGCGGCAGCAGTTCGCCGCCCTGATTCGGCGGCACCTGGACGCCGCCGTCGCCGAGGGCACCCTCGAACCCTGCGACACCGACCTCATCGCCACCGCCTGGTTCGGGGCCATCAGCGAAATCGTCGTCCGCTGGCTGCACGACCCCGACCGCGGGCCGTTGCACATGACCTATCCGGCGCTGCGGCATTTGCTGCTCCAGAGCGTGGGCATCGACATCAACCAGCTTCCGGCGGACCGGATTCCGGCCCATGCCTGAAGTGGCGACGGTCCCCGACATGCGCTTTCGCGACGCGGCGCTCGAGCCCATCTGGGAGCGCGTGCAGCAGGGGCGCCGGCTCAGCGAGGCCGACGGGCTCCGCTGCCTGCAGACGCCGGACATCGTCGGTCTGGGACGCATCGCCGATTGGGCGGCCCGCCGGCGCTCGGGCGACCAGGTCTACTTCACGCTCAACGTGCACATCAATCCCACGAACATCTGCGTGCTGTCGTGCAAGTTCTGCGACTTCGCGGCCAAGCGCGGCGACGACCATGCCTACGAGTACTCGATTTCCGAAATCCTGGGCCAGATTCCTCCCGACGTGCACGAGGTGCATATCGTCGGAGGCCACCATCCCGACATCCCGTTCGAGTGGTATGAGGATCTGCTGCGCGCGATCAAGGACGAGCGGCCCACCGTCCAGATCAAGGCCTTTACGGCGGCGGAGGTCGACTATTTCCACAAGCGGTTCAAGCTGTCGGACGCGGAGGTGCTCGAGCGCATGATGGCCGCCGGCGTCAGCTCGATGCCGGGCGGCGGGGCGGAGGTCTTCTCCGAGCGTGTGCGACGCGAGCTATTCCGCGGCAAGGCTGGTGCCGACCGCTGGATCGAGATTCACCACCTGGCGCACCGCATGGGTCTGCAATCCAACGCCACGATGCTCTACGGGCACATCGAAACGCTCGAAGAGCGCGTCCACCACTTCGCGCGGCTGCGCGAGGCGCAGGACGTCACCGGCGGGTTCCTGTGCTTCATTCCCCTCGAATACCAGCTCGGCACCACGAATCTCGTGCCGCGCCACGCCAGCGCCATCGAGGATCTCCGCATGATCGCCACCGCCCGGCTGATGCTCGACAACTTTCCGCACATCAAGGCCTATTGGGTGATGACGGGCGAGGAGACCGCCTCGATCGGACTGAACTTCGGCGCCGACGACCTCGACGGCACCATCGGCACCGAGCGCATCGCGCATGCGGCGCTGGCCGACAGCCCGGTCGGCGTGGCCCGGACGCGGCTGGTGGGGCTCATCCGCTCGGCCGGCAAGGCGCCGGTGGAGCGCAACGCCACCTACACCGTCATGCGCACCCATGCTGCCTAGCCTCGGGCGCATCCCCTATCTGAATACGGAGCCGTTCTTCGGCGATGATCCCGTTCGCGCCGAGGCCCGCACCGCCACGCCCCGGGCCATGATCGACCTGGTGCGCGGCGGTCAGGTCGATTTCGCCCCGCTGCCGATCGTCGCCGCCTTCGACCATCCGGACCTGTTCCAGCCGGTGGGCGACATGGGCATCGCCACCCAGGCCGACGCCAAGTCCGTGCTCCTCTTCTCCAAGGTTCCGCCGGCGGACCTCGGGGGCCGGCGCATCGGCGTCATCGACGATACGGCGACGTCGGCCCGGCTGCTCAGCGTGCTCTTGCGCCGGTATTTCGCCGTCGGCGGCTACCAGCTCGTGTCGTTGGAGGCGCCCGCCGACGCCTTCCTGCTGATCGGCGACCGCGCGCTCCTGGAGTCGCCGCACGATTCTCGCTATCCCCACGTCACCGACCTGGCCGCCGCCTGGCACGAATGGACCGGTCTGCCCTTCGTGTTCGCCGCCTGGATGCAGCGCGCGGGGGTGGCGGCCGCGAGCGTCGCCGCGGCCGTGGACTACCTGGATCGGGAGCTCACGACCAACCTCGCCGATCTCGGCGCGCTGGCCGCGCGCCGGCCGGATTGCGGGCTGGACGCCGCGGCGGTTCGCCGCTATCTCCAGACGTTCGAATATCGCTTCGGTCCGCGAACCTGGGCGGCGGTCGATCGCTTCCGGGAGCTGGATGCGCAGGTCGGCGTCCGGCACGATGCCGCATGATGCAAGCGATCGAGGCCAAGGTGCGCGAGGGCCGGCGGCTCTCGACCGCCGACGCGTCCTACCTGCTGGGCGACGCACCGCTGATCGACTTGGGCGCGCTGGCCAACGAGGTCAGATTCCAGCGCCATCCCGAATCGATCGTCACCTACGTGGTCGACACCAACCTGAACTACACCAACCTCTGCGACGCCTACTGCTCGTTTTGCGCCTTCTACCGCCCCCACACCAGCACGGCGCCCGATGCCTACACGCACACCGTCGACGAGATGCTGGAGCGCATGGCGGCGGCGGTCGAAATGGGGTGCACCACCGTGCTCATGCAGGGCGGGCTGAATCCCGAGCTGCCGTTCGACTACTACACCGACATGGTGCGCGCCACCCGCGAACGGTTTCCCGGGCTCACGCCGCACTTCTGGTCGGCGCCCGAGGTCTACGAGATGGCCAAGGTCTCGGGACTGAGCTACGACGAGGTCATGGCGGCGCTCTTCGCGGCGGGCCAGCGCACGTTTCCCGGCGGCGGCGCGGAGGTGCTCACGAACCGTGTTCGCGACGCCATCAGCCCGCTCAAGATGGACGCCGACGAGTGGATGGCCGTCCATCGCGCCGCTCACCTGGCGGGCGTGCGCAGCACCGCCACGATGATGTACGGACACGTGGAAACCGACGACGACCTGGTGGAGCACCTCTCACGCGTGCGGGACCTGCAGGACGAGACGGGCGGCTTCACGGCCTTCATTCCCTGGAGCTTCGCCCCCGGCGGGACGCCGCTGGGACGCAAGCTCAAGGGCAAGCGAGCGTCGGCCAATCGCTACCTGCGCATCCTGGCGGCGTCACGCCTGTTCCTGGACAACGTGGACCACGTCGACGCGTCGTGGTTCAGCGAGGGCAAGAAGGTCGGGCAGGTGGCGCTGCATTTCGGCGCGGATGACTTTGGCGGCACGCTGTTCGAGGAAAACGTGATGCAAGAAGCCGGGCATTACGCCCGCACGAGCATTGCCGAAACCCAGACCATGATCCGCGAGGCCGGCTTCGTCCCCGCCCAGCGCAACACCTTCTACGAGATCCTGCGCACGTTCGACGGGGCGCCCGCCGGCGTCTGACCGCGAGCCTGAGATGACCCGGGTGACCGTGGGCCACAGCCCCGACGCCGACGACGCCTTCATGTTCTACGCGCTGGCCCACGGCAAGGTCGCGATCGAGGGCGTCGACCCCGACGGCTATGCCGAAGTCCACGCCGATATCCAGGCGTTGAATCGACGCGCCTTCGCCGGCGACCTCGACATGTCCCAGGTGTCGGCCGGCGCCTATCCCTATGTGGCGGACGCCTACCGCATCACGGCGTGCGGCTCGTCCATGGGCCTCAACTATGGCCCGATCGTCGTGGCCCGAGGCGCCGAGACCGACGTTCGCGGCGCGCGGGTCGCGATACCCGGCGAGCACACCACCGCCTACCTCCTCAGCCGGATATTCCTTCCGCCATTCCAGCCGGTCGAGATGGCCTTTGCCGACGTGCTGCCCGCCGTACGGGACGGCTCGGTGGCGGCTGGGATCGTGATTCACGAGGGCCAACTCAACTACGCCGACTACGGGCTGACCAAGCAGGTCGACCTGGGCGAGCGCTGGTTCGCCTCGACCGGTCTGCCGCTGCCGCTGGGGCTCAACGTCGTACGGCGCGGGCTCGGCGAGGCCGAACAGCACGCGTTGGCGGCCGCCCTGAGCGCCTCGATCGCCTGGGCCGAGGCGCATCCCGAGCCGGCGCTGGCCTACGCCCGCAGCTTTGCGCCCGAGGTTGATTCGGACCTCACGGCGGCGTTCACGCGGATGTACGTCAACGATCTGACTCGCGACATGGGGACGCGAGGCGCCGCCGGTCTTGCGGAGCTCTACCGCCGCGCGTCCGACGCCGGGCTGCTGGTACGCGTGCCGCCCCTGGACATTCTCCCGGCCTAAGGCGCTCGCTACACTCACGCACGACGACACGGCTCCCGAGAGTCTGATCATGAGCGACGTTCGTCCCTTTTTCGACGCCACCGACATCGCCGGCGACGCCGATGCGGCCCGCCGTCGCTTCGACCGCGACGGCTACCTGTTCGTACGCGGCCTGTTGCCGCCGCCCCTGCTCGAAGACCTGCGCCGCCAATTCCTCACCGTGCTGCGCGATGCCGAATGGATCGCCGCAGACTCCCCGGCGGACGACCAAGTCGCCGAGCTGAGCGCCTTCGCCGTCGAGCCCGAGCCGGCCTACCAGAAGGTCTATAACCAGCTCTACAGCCTGCCCGCGTTTCACGCCCTGCAGCACCGCGCCGAGCTGCTGGACCTCATTGGCGCGGTGCTCGACGCTGCCGTGATTCCGCAGCCGCGCGTCATCGCCCGGGTGTTGTTCCCGGATCGCACGGCCCACACCACGCCGGCGCACCAGGACTTCGTGCCCGTGCAGGGCGCCGCCGACACCATCACGGCCTGGATTCCGCTCACTGACCTGTCACCGGAGATGGGTGGACTCCAGATTGCGGCCGGCACCCACCAAAAAGGCGTGTTCGATTTCGTGCCGGCGCTGGGCGCCGGCGGCACGGAGATCACCGATCCGCTGCACGGCGCGTGGGTGGGCGGCACCTTCGAGCAGGGCGACGTGCTGTTTTTTCACAGCATGACGGTGCATCGCGGGGCGCCGGCCACGGGCGCTCGGCTGCGGCTGTCGGTCGACCTGCGGTTTCAGCGGCTGGCCGATCCCATCGCGCCGGGCAGCCTTAGACCGCACGACCCCGACGTCACCTGGGAGCAGATTTACGAGGGCTGGACGCCGGGGCAGCACCAATATTTCTGGCGCGACTGGGACCTCGACGTTGCCGAGTTCGACACGCAGTACAACGAGAAGCGCGACGCCATGGCATTCCAGCTGGCCGCCAAGGGTGACGTGGAGTCCCGCGCCACCTTGCTGCGCATCGTCGCCCGTGACCCCGACCCCGCCAAGAAACTGAGGGCCGAGGAGGCGCTCGCCGCGCTCGACGCCGACACCGGGTAGCGCGTGCCGCGGCGTTGGAGTCGGCGCTCGCTACACTCACGCACGACGACACGGCTCCTGAGAGTCCGACCATGAGCGACGTCCGTCCCTTCTTTGACGCCACCGAAATCGCCGGCGACGCCGATGCGGTCCGCCGTCGATTCGACCGCGACGGCTACCTGTTCGTTCGGGGCCTGCTGCCGCCGCCCGTGGTCGAAGACCTGCGTCGGCAATTCCTTCCCGTGCTGCGAGATTCCGGTTGGATCGCTGCCGATAGCCCCGAGACCGACCAGATCGCGGAATTGAGCGCCTTTGCCGTCGAGCCCGAGCCCGAATACCAGAGGGTCTACAACCGGCTCTACAGCGTGCCCGCGTTTCACGCCCTGCAGCACCGGTCGGAGCTCATGGACCTGATGGAGCGTGTCCTGGACGCCACCGTCATGCCGCAACCGCGCCTCATCGCCCGCGTGATATTCCCCGAGCGGACGGCCTACACCACGCCGGCGCACCAGGACTTCGTGCCCATTCAGGGCGCCGCCGACACCATTACCGCCTGGCTTCCCCTCACCGACTTGACGTTGGAGATGGGAGGTCTCGAGATCGCCGCCGGATCGCACCAAAAGGGCGTCTTTGACTTTGTCCCGGCGCTCGGCGCCAGCGGCACGGAGATTTCGGACCCGCTGCATGGGTCCTGGGTGGGGGGCACGTTTCAGCAAGGCGACGTGCTGTTCTTCCACAGCATGACCGTCCATCGCGGGGCGCCGGCCACGGGGTCGCGGCTGCGCCTGTCGGTGGACCTGCGCTTCCAGCGCATCGCCGATCCGATCTTGCCTGGCAGCTTGAATCCGCACGACCCCGACGTCACGTGGGAGCAGATCTACGAGGGCTGGGCGCCGGGCCAGCACCAGTACTACTGGCGCGACTGGGACCTCAACCTGGGTGAGTTCGACCCGCAGTACAACGAAAAGCGCGATGCCATGGCGTTCGAGGTGGCCGCCCGAGGCGGCGTGGAGGCCCGCGCCACGCTGCAGCGCATCGTCGCCCGGGACCCCGACCCGGACAAGAAGCGCAAGGCCGCCGACGCGCTCGCCGCCCTCGAAACCGAATCGTCCTAGCGCGGGCGGCGCCGGCAGTGTCTACGCGTGGTTGCTAGGCGCGGACTCGACGCGGTTCGCTGCTGAATCCGTCCCGCATCGGCCGCTGGCCACCCACCAATCCGCGCCACAGCCAGGCGCGATGCGGCACGCCGTCATCGTCGCGTTCGACCTCGATCCGAACGCCGCGGCCCCACATCGCGTCGCTGCCGTGCAGGCGCGTGACCGTCGCCTCGAGCGCCAGCCGCAGATTTCCCACGGCATCCTCGGAGTCAACCGGAATCGCGTGGCGGCGGTTCGGATGCGCGTACAGCGCCTGCACCACGGCTTCCATGGCGGCATCGTCAAGCGCGGGCATGGCGGAGTCCTGGTCGGATCGGCGGCGACGATCGTAGCAATCTTGCCCGGCGGCCGCCGGATCCGCGGGGCGGACGCCCCAGCGCCGCCGGAATCATGCCGTGGGCACGCCGGGTCCGAGGCCGGTGGTCGCCTGACGTACGATCCATGGGCTTCCCGCTCGCGCACGAATCGGCCACGCCATGCCGTCTGACGAATATGTCCGCATTCCCGAAGCCGACCTGCGCCGCTTCGACCTGGCGCTGCTGCAGGGGTTGGGACTGAGCGCCGACCACGCCGAGATCCTGGCCGACAACCTCATCGCCGCCGACATGCGCGGCGTCCGCACGCACGGCCACGTGATGCTGCCGAAGTACGGCAAGGAGATCGGCCGCGGCTCCACGAACGTACAAGCGCAGCCCCGCATCGTGAGCGAGACGCCGGCGACGGTGCACGTGGACGGTGATCGCGCACCGGGCGCGGTGGCGGGCCACTTCACCATGCAGGCGGTCATTCAGAAGGCCCGTGCCAACGGCGCGGCGACCGGCTTCACCAAGCGCAGCAATCACTTCGGCGCGGCCGCCCACTTCGCCATGATGGCGCTGCCGCACCAGATGATCGGGTTCGCCGCCACCAATGCCGGGCCCACGATGTTTCCCTTTGGCGGTCGCCGGCGCATCGTCGGCAACAACCCCATCGCCTTCGCCATTCCGGCGGCGCGCGAGCGCCCCATCGTGCTCGATATGGCCATGTCGGTCTCGGCCAATTCGCGCGTGGCGATTGCCGAGCGATTGGGGCAGCAGGTGCCCGAGGGCTGGATTCTCGACCGCGACGGCCGCCCGAGCACGGACCCGGCCGATCTGGCCGAAGGCGCCGGCGTCTCCATCGGCGGCCCGAAGGGCATCGGCCTCTCGCAGGTGGTCGATCTCCTGGCCGGAGTGCTGGCCGGGGCCAGCTTTGGGCCCGCGGTGGGGCGACCGCAGCCCGACGGGAGCCACGGGGACACCGGGCATTGGTTTCACGCCATCGACGTCGCGGCCTTTATGCCGCCGGATGCGTTCACGGCGCTGGTCGATCAGCAGATTGGGCTATTCCACAACGCGCCGCGCGTGGAGGGCACGTCGCGCATCTTCGTGCCCGGCGAGATCGAGTGGGAGCGGCTGGATGAGTCGCGCCAACTCGGCGTGCCGCTGCTGCCGTTCGTGGTCGATGACCTCAACGCGCAAGCGGAGCAGGCCGGCTCGTCCGAGCGGCTCTAGTCCTCGCCGCCGCCTCCGTTGGCGGCCGTGACCGCCGGCTCGTAGGCCTCCACGAACTCGATCACCTTGCGCGTCAGGCGCGCGGGCGTTGACGCGCCGGCCGTGATGCCCACGCGCTGGGTATCCACGAACCACTCCAGGTCGATCTCCTCGACCGTGTCCACGAGGTACGCGGGCTTGCCCTTGATGTCGCGCACCACCTCGACGAGGCGCCTCGAGTTGGAGCTGCGTGAGCTTCCCACCACCAGCACCAGGTCGCATTCGTCGGCGGCCGCCACCGCCGCCTCCTGGCGGTCCTGGGTGGCCAGGCAGATGTCGTTGTGCACCTCGGCGTCCGGGTATTTGTCGAGAATGCTGGAGATGATGTCCTCGGTGTCCCACACGCTCAGCGTCGTTTGCGTCGTGACGGCGATGTACTCCGACTTGAGGTCGAGGTTGGCGACGTCGTCCGTCGACGAGACCAGGTGCACGTGGTCGGGCGCTTCGCCGATGGCGCCTTCCGGCTCGGGATGGCCCGGCTTGCCCACGTAGATGATCTCGTAGCCCTTGTCCACCAGGTCGATGATCAAGTCGTGTGTCACGTAGACGTCGGAGCAGGTGGCGTCGATCACGGTCAGCCCGCGGTCCATGGCCCGGTTTTTCACCGCCGGCGACACGCCGTGCGCCGTGAGGATGACCGTGCCCCCCTCGATCTGGTCAAGGCCCGCCAGCCGATCGTCGAAGTCGATGAGCTTGACGTTGTACTGCGCCAGCTCCTGCACCACGTGGGCGTTGTGCACCAGGTAGCCCAGCATGTACACGGGGCCTTCGTGCGTTTGGCCGGCCTCTTGCGCCAGGCGGATGGCGTCGACCACGCCGTGGCAGAACCCCCGCGGCGTTATTCGCAGAACGTCCATCGCAGCTCCCGAGCGCGCATTTGCCCCATCCTACCGACCCGGCGCTATCCGGACAGTTGCGCCGCGAGGCCGGCGGCGTCCGTGACCGGCAAGTCGCAGGTGAAGTTGCGGCACACATAGGCGGTCGCCGACCCCTCGAGCGCCTGGCGTCCGGCCAGCAGCGGAACGGCGGGCGACGCCGAAGGCGCCGCCGCCGCGACCACCTGGCGCGGTCGGTAGGCGTCGAACGCGGTGTCGATAAGCTCGCGCGTCCCCGGATCCTGCAGGTCGCCCACGATGGCGACTTCCAGGGCGCCCGAGAGCGCGAAGTCCGCGGCGCAGAGCCATTGTCCGAACCCGGTGGCGTGCTCCCCCGCAAATCGGCCGACCAGCGGCAGCGCCCGCGCCACCGCGTCGGCATATCGGGCCTCGCCCGTCAGCGCGGCGAGCTGCGCCAGCACGGTCGCCGCCATGGCGTTGCCGGACGGCGTGGCGTTGTCCTGCACGTCTTTCGGTCGCGTGATCAGCGTTTCGTGGTCCTCGCTGGTATCGAAGAAGCCCCCCGCGGGATCGACGAAGTGCGCCAGCATGGCATCCGACAACTCGCACGCCGCCTCGAACCATCGAGGGTCGAACGTCGTCTGGTAAAGCTCGACCAGACCGGAGGCGAGATAGGCATAGTCCTCCAGATAGCCGTTGAGCTTGGCCTGTCCATCGCGCCAGGTGCGCCACAGCCTGCCGTTGGGGCGGCGCAGCTCGCGCCACGCAAACTCGCCGGCCCGCACCGCCAGATCGCGGTAATCGTCGCGGTCGAGCACCCGCGCCGCGTCCGCCACGGTCGCCAGCATCAAGCCGTTCCACGCCGTCAGCACCTTGTCGTCCAGCCCGGGTCGGATGCGGCCCTCCCGCCGCTCGAACAGCACCGCCCGACCCGCCGCCAGCCGCGCCTCGACCTCCTCGACCGAACCACCGTGCATGGACGCCAGCACGTCCGCGTCGCGCACTTTCCGCAGGATGGTCTTGCCTTCCCAGTTGCCGCTCCGCGACACGTCGTACGCATCGCGGAACAGGGGCGCGTCGTCCCCCAACAGCTCATTCACCTCATCGATCGACCAGACGAAGAACTTGCCCTCCTCGCCTTCCGAGTCGGCGTCCTGCGTGCTGAAGAACCCGCCGCCCGGGTGCGTCATCTCGCGCGCCACGTAGTCCAGCGTCGCTTCGACGACCTCCCGGTATTCGGGATTGCCCGTGATCTGCCAGGCGTGCAGGTACACCCGGGCCAGTTGAGCGTTGTCGTAGAGCATCTTTTCGAAGTGCGGCGCCAGCCACTCGGCGTCGACGCTGTAGCGGTGGAATCCGCCCCCGAGCTGGTCGTAGATGCCGCCGCGCGCCATCTTGGTCAGGGAGCGCTCCACGACGTCCAGCAGCAGGCCTTCGCCCGTCGCCACGTGCCGCCGCAGCAAGAACTCCAGCGCCATGGGCTGCGGGAACTTCGGCGCCGCGCCCCAGCCGCCGTGCTGCCGGTCGTGAGTCGTCGTCAGCACGCGGCTGGCCTGATTGAGGGTCTGCTCCGTCAGCTCGCTCGCCGACGCGCCCGCCTGCACCCGCTGCAGCGCCTCGACCAACTGCTGCGCGCCGTTGTCCAGGTCGTCGCGCCGGATCACCCACGCCTCCCACACCTGCTTCAGCAGTTGGAGGAATGACGGCATGCCGTAGCGCGGCTCCGGCGGGAAGTAGGTGCCGCCGTGAAACGGCCGCCCGTCGGGCATCAGGAACACGGTCATCGGCCAGCCCCCGTGCCCCGTGATCGCCGTCACCGCGCTCATGTAGATCTGATCCAGATCGGGCCGCTCTTCGCGGTCCACCTTGATCGACACGAAGTTTTCATTCAGATAGGCCGCCGTGTCCTCGTCCTCGAACGACTCGTGCTCCATCACATGGCACCAGTGGCAGGCCGCGTAGCCAATGCTCAGGAATATCGGCCGGTTCTCGTCGCGCGCTCTTGTCAGCGCCTCCTCGCCCCAGGGATACCAATCCACCGGGTTGAGTTGATGCTGTAGGAGGTAGGGGCTGGACTCGGCGGCGAGGCGATTCGGCACGCGGTGACCCATCGGTGAGCCGCGCGGCGGTCCGAGCGGCCCCCGATTCTCACCCGGCGATGGGCCTGCCGCCAACGCCGGGCGCGTACCATGCCGCTCGGACGAGGCGGATCGAAGGAGTTTCCGAAATGACGCTCAGCGGCAAACGCGCCCTGGTGACCGGAGGCAGCCGCGGCGTCGGCGCCGCCACGGTCGAGATGTTGGCCGAGCGCGGCGCCTCGGTCGCCGTGAACTACGTGCGCTCGAAGGACCGCGCCGACGCGGTTGCGGACAAGGCCCGCGCCCACGGCGTGACGGCCGTACCCATCGCGGCGGACGTGAGCTCACCGGAGGCCGCGCGTTCGCTCGTCGCCGACGCGGTCGCCGCCCTGGGCGGCCTCGACATCCTCATCAACAACGCGGCGACGACGCGATTCAGCGACATCCTGGACCTCGACAGCGTGGAGGACGACGCCTGGGACGTGATCTTCGCCACCAACGTGCAGGGGTTGTTCAACGTCACCCGCGCGGCGGCGGCGCACCTGCGCGCCGGCGGCGAAGGCGTGGTGGTGAACGTGGGGTCGGTCGCCGGCATCGGCGACTCGGGCAGCTCGATCCCCTACTGCGCCTCGAAGGCCGCGGTGCACAGCCTCACCCGCACCCTGGCGCGCGCGATGGCCCCGGACGTGCGGGTCAACTGCGTCGCGCCCGGGTTCATCAACACCGAGTGGCACTTCGACCATCCCGACCCGGCCTATGCCGACACCGGTCGTGAGCGCGCGCGCACGGGGACCTACCTCCAGCGCATTTGCGAGCCCGAGGACGTGGCCGACGCGATCATGGGTTTCGTGGTCCACAACCGCCTCGCCACCGGCCAGGTGCTCATGGTCCACGGCGGGAAGCCGGTGTAAATCTTCCGTTCCGGTGGCCCAGGCTGCGGGCAGCCTGGGAGACTCGGCAGTGGCCGGTCCGGTCCCCTCTCCCACGGGGAGAGGGACAGGGTGAGGGGACGGCCGGTCCCACGCTGCACGCAGCGTGGGCCACCGCGGAAGGTGCTGATGGTGCACGTCGGCAAGCCAGTCTAGGCGAGAGTCCTCAGGTCGAACCGGCGGGTTCGAAACCCGCCCCAACGGGTCACGCCTCTCCATCCGGACTGAATGCGATGCCAATCGGTCCAGACTGCGCGCCCGATGCCCCAAGCTGCGGGCAGCCTGAGAGACTCGGCCGTGGCCGGTCCGGTCCCCTCTCCCACGGGGAGAGGGATAGGGTGAGGGGACGGCCGCTCCCACGCTGCACGCAGCGCGGGCCACCGGAGACCCGTCATTCCGAGCGCAGCGAGGAATCTAGAGGTCCGAGTTACCGGCTGCGGGTCGGCGGCAAGTGCTGACACTCGGTCAAGACTCGGCATCCTGACCCTAATGTAAGTTCTCTTACACAAGCGCCGCGCGCTCCGCTGCCGCGTCGCGGAACTCACACAAGCCCGGTCCGCGCGCGGGACACACTGATCGCACCTAGCATGCGGCCCTTTGCGCCGCCCGGAGCGATTCGAGAAACGCGATGCTCACGCCCTCGGGCGCAGCCTCTCGTCTGGCGCCCGCCGTGCGCGGCTCCGGCGTAGACAGGACCTAGGTGGAACCAAGCCTGATCGAGCGCGGGTCGGCGGCGGATCGATGAGGCGTTTCCTGCGGCGTGTCCGGGATCTTCGCGTTGGCATGCCGCCTACTCCGGAGTTGTCCCTCGGAGCGCTCGCCGCCCATTGCGCCCGTCATCCCTGGCGCACCGTCGGCATCTGGGCAGCCATGCTCGCGGCCGCGAGCGCGCTGGTGGCGACGCAGCTCGGCGGCTCGCTCACGACCGACCAACGGATCTCGAACAACCCCGACTATGCGCTCGGCGATCAAATCATCGCCGAACGGTTCGACCGTCCCGACGGCATCACCGAGCTGGTGATCGTGCGGGCCGAGTCGAGCACGGTGGACGAGCCGTCGTTCCGCGCCACGGTCGAGCGGTTGCAGGGCGACCTCGCCGCGCTCGGTCCGGCGACGGTCCAGGGCGTGTTCAGCTACTACCAGACGGGCGACCCCTCGTTGGTATCGCGGGACCGGCAATCGCTGCTGCTGCCGGTGCTCATGAGCGGCGGGCTGGAGGACGCGATCGTCAACGTCCATCAGGTCCACGCGGTGGTCGACGCCGTGGAGACCGCGGGCTTCAGCACCTACGTGACCGGCCGCGCCACCGGCGGCCAGGACTTCCGGGAGATCGCCGAGCGCGACCTGCAAAAGGGCGAGCTGGTGGCCCTGCCGATCGCCTTCTTGATCCTGGTGCTGGTCTTTGGCGCGCTGGCCGCGGCGCTGCTCCCGATCGTGCTGGCCGGCGTGGCGATCGTCATCGCCCTGGGCGCCACCGCGCTGATCGGCCAGGTGTTCGATCTCTCGTTCTTCGTGGTCAACATGGTCACGATGATGGGTCTGGCCGTGGGCATCGACTACTCGCTGTTCGTCGTCTCCCGCTACCGCGAGGAGCGCCGCGCGGGCCTGGACACCATCGAGGCCATCACGACCGTGGGGGCCACGGCCAGCCGCGCGGTGCTGATCAGCGGCCTGGTCGTCATCGTGGCCCTCCTCGGGCTGCTGATCATTCCGGTGAACGTGTTCCAGGGTCTGGCGGCCGGCGCGATCCTGGTGGTCGCCGCGGCGGTGTTCGCCGCGCTCACGCTGCTCCCGGCGGTCCTGAGCCTCATGGGCGACCGCGTCGATGCGCTGAGCGTTCCGTTGCTCGGGCGCCTCGCCGCCATGGCCAAGCGCCGGCGCGGACGGCCGCTGTGGGACCGCCTGGCCTACGCCGTCATGCGCCGGCCGATCGTCAGCCTCGTCATTGTCGGCGGGCTGCTCGTCGCCGCCGCGGTGCCCAACCTTGGAATCAACACGGGCTCCTCCAGCCTCTCGAGCCTCCCGCCGGAAACTCGGACGCACGACGGACTTGCCGTGCTGCAGGAAGAGTTCCTCGGCGGCCTGGTCTCGCCGGCGCGGATCGTCGTCGAAGGCGACACCGAGGCAGCCGCGGTGCAGGCGGCGATCGCTCGGCTGCAGACCGCGCTGGGCAACGACCCGGAGTTCGGCCCTTCACGCCTCGAGTTCAGCCGCGACGGTTCGGCCGCGCTCATCACCGTGCCGCTGGTCGCGGATCCCACCAGCGCGGCGGGCGCCGATGCCGTCCGTCGGCTGCGCGACGAGGTCATTCCGCGGGCCCTCGCCGACGCCGAGGCCAGGGCCTACATCACCGGCGTCGCGGCCCAGAACGTGGCCTACTTCGACGTGGCCACGCAATACACCCCGGTGGTCTTCGGCATCGTCCTGAGCATCAGCTTCGTCCTGCTGCTCGTGGTCTTCCGCTCGCTGATCGTGCCGGCCAAGGCGATTCTCATGAACCTGCTGGCGGTGGGCGCCGCCTACGGCCTGGTGGTGCTGGTTTCGCAGATGGGCTTTGCCGCCGATTTCCTGGGCTTTCAGAAGGTCAGCGCCATCGAGGCCTGGGTGCCGATCCTGCTATTCGCGGTGCTGTTCGGGCTCTCCATGGACTACCACGTCTTCCTCCTTAGTCGCATTCGGGAGCGCTTCGACCGCACCGGCGACAACGCCGAGTCGGTGGCGTTTGGGCTGCGGCGGACCGGCGCGCTCATCACCGGCGCCGCCCTGATCATGGTCGCGGTGTTCGGCGGATTCGCCTCGGGTGATCTGGTCGTCTTCCAGCAGATCGGCTTCGGGCTGGCGGTTGCCGTCGCCATCGACGCCACGCTCATCCGCTCCATCCTGGTGCCGGCGTCGATGAAGCTGCTCGGGTCGCGCAACTGGTGGCTGCCGCGACCGCTGCGCTGGCTGCCGCAAATTCGGCTGGAGGGCGCTGTGGCGGCTCCGCCCAAGCCGACGGTCGCCCTCCGCAAACGCCGCACGCTCTAGCGCGGCCTCAACGCTCCCCCGCGTCCCGTCGTGGGTTTCCAATTGCATCCCGTGCCCCGTCCCGTCACCATGAGTGCCAGAGGAGGCCCGCATGCGCATCGACCGGCTGGACGTCTACTACGTCCGGATGCCGCTGATCTACCCCTGGCGCACCGCCTACGGCGAGGACCACGACATCGACTCGGTGCTCGTGAAGGCCACCAGCGGCGACTGCGAGGCCTGGGCCGAGGCGACCCCGTTCTTCGCTCCGCACTACGTGAACGAGTGCGCGGGCGGGGTGTTCTACCTGGCGGCCGAGGTGTTCGGCCCGCACGTGGTTGGGCGCGAGTACGACACCGCCCGGGACCTGCACGAGCGGCTGGCCTTCGCCAAGGGCAACGGCTTCGCCAAGGCGGCCATCGAGCTCTGCTGGTGGACGCTCGAGTCCAAGATCACCGGCACGCCGGTCCACCGTCTGCTCGGCGGCGAGACGCGCCCGGTGATCGCCGGGGCCGACTTCGGCGTGCAGGATTCCATCGACATGCTGCTCGGCAACATGCAGCAGGCCGTGGACGCCGGATTCCCGCGCACCAAGCTCAAGGTGCGGCCCGGCTGGGACGTCGACATGCTGCGCGCCGTGCGCTCGGCGTTTCCGGACCACCTGATTCACATCGACTGCAACTCCGGCTACACCCTCGACGATTTCGACACCTTCGAGGCCATCGACGATCTCGGGCTGGCTTTCATCGAGCAGCCGCTCGGCTGGAACGACATCCTCGACCACGCGGAGCTGGCTCGACGGATCGAGACCCCGATCTGCCTGGACGAGTCCGCCCGGGACCTCGAAATGGTGGAGCAGGCGATTCGCATCGGCGCCTGCCACTACGTCAACATCAAGCCCGGCCGCGCGGGCGGCTTCACCAACTCGGTGGCCATGCACGACGTCTGCCGCGATGCCGGCATCCCGGTGTGGATCGGCGGGATGCTCGAAAGCTCCGTGGGCGCGGCGCTCTGCGTCGAGCTGGCCACGCTGCCCAACTTCACTTATCCGGGCGACCTGTTCCCATCGTCGAAGTTCTATCGGCAGGATTTGGCGGCGCCGGCGTTAGAGCTCGAGCCCGACCTCACCTTCGCCCCGGCCACGGAGGGCCTGCCCGAACCCGATCCGGAGCGGCTCGAGCGCATGTCCACCCGCCATGCCACCGTCATGCCCCGCTAGCCGGAGATCGCCGCCTTAGCCTTCGTCATTCCGGCGAAAGCCGGAATCCAGAGCACTCAATCTCGCGGCCGGAGCCAGTCGTCCAAGACTCCTCGTTCCGCTCGAAACGCCAGCCGTGGCGCCCAAGAATTGTCATTCCGAACGCAGTGAGGAATCTAAGGACGCGGCGCCTTCTCCCTGCCCCTTAGATTTCTCGCTCCGCTCGAATTGACATCGGTGGCCCGCGCCGCGTGCAGCGTGGGACTGAGCGTCCGGCTTGGGGTGGATCTCAGACCCGCCCGCACCGAGTGACGCCAAGCCGCCACCTACGCCGACGCCGCGGCCGGCTTCTCGCGCACCCGGTGCGTCTCACGCACCAGGAACAGGAAGATCAGCCCGCTGGCGAATCCCGCCGCCGCCAGGTAGAAGGGCGCCAGGTCCAGACCCGCCGCATCCGCCACCACGCCGACAATCAGCGGCCCGCCGGTCATGCCGGTGTTGCCCATGAACTGCCAGACGCCCAGGAACGGGCCGGGCGACTCCCGGGGCGCGAGGTCCGACCCCAGCGTGAGCATGGCGCCCGATCCCCATCCATTCGCCACGCCGGCGAAGAGCCCCACCACGATCAATCCCACGAAGTCCTGCGCCAGCGGCAGCACGGCCATGGACGCCCCGAGCATGAACATGGACGGTACGTTCGTGAACTTGCGCCCATACCGGTCCATCACGTAGCCGGCGACCGGGAACAGCGTCATGTCGATGGCCGCCGAGGCGCTCACCACTACGCCGATTTCGGCTGCATCCAGACCGAGGACGAACGCGCCGTAGATCGGAATGATCACCTGGCGTCCGGCGCGGACGGCCGAGGCCAGCACGTGCCCGGTGCCGGCGGTCGCCAGATCGCGCCAGTGCTCCCGCAGCACGGCCCACAGGCTCGACGGGGCCACGTGCCGCGCCGGCACGCTGCCCAGCGGCCGCTCGACGCGGTTTCGCATCAGCAGCATCGGCAGCACGCCGACGGCGGCAAAGAGTCCCGCCACCAGGAAGCACGCCTCGTAGCTCACCAGCTCGGCCAATGCGCCGCCGATGGCCGGGCTGGGAAATAGGCTGATGCGCATGATCCCGCCGAACAGCGACATCGCCCGCCCTCGGTGGTGCTGCGGCACCGCGGCCACCAGGTGCGACATGCGCGAGATCGTCCAGGTCGCCATGCCGATCCCCGCCAGCGCGCGAAAGACCACCACTAGCGCGTAGTCGCGCGTGAAGCCCATCGCCAATGTCGCCGCCGCCACCGCCAGCAATCCCACGATCGCCGAGCGATGCTCGCTCCAGCGCGCCTGCAGCAGACCGGCCGGAACGTTCCAGAGCAGCGTCCCCAGCCCGGTCACCGCCACCGCCAGCGTCACCAGCGTGTAGTTCACGCCCAATTCCGCCGCGAACAGCGGCAGCGTCGGCGTCAGCATTCCCACGCCGAAGAACATCAGAAACGCCGGCAAGTACACGCCGGGAATCAGCGGGCGCAGCGTTTGGAGCACGTGGGGTATGCGCACGGGCCGGAATATAAGGCACGCGCCTCCCTGCCCGGCCGCGCCGCGTCCTATGCTGGCGTTTTCGTGCTGTGGAGGAGTTACCCATGAAAGCCATTCGCGTCAATACGCCGGGCGGAATCGAGGCGCTCAGCTACGAAGACATCCCGGACCCGACGCCCGCGCCCAACGAGGTCCTGGTGCGCACCGAGGCCGCCGGGGTGAACTACATCGACACCTATCAGCGCACCGGCCGCTACCCGGTCGAGCCCCCGTTCACGCTGGGCATGGAAGGCGCCGGCGTGGTGGTGGAGGTCGGGTCGGACGTGACCACGCTCGAGGCTGGCGATCGCGTGGCGCACGGCACTGAAATCGGTTCATATGCCGAGTTGCAGGCCGTCGCGGCCGACCGGCTGGTGCGCGTTCCGGAAGCGCTGGACACCCGCACCGCCGCCGCCGTCATGCTCCAGGGCTGCACGGCGCACTACCTCACGACGTCGAGCTTTCCGTTGCGCGCCGGCCACACCGCGCTGGTGCACGCGGGCGCCGGCGGCGCCGGTCGTCTGATCATTCAGATGGCCAAGAAAGCAGGCGCGGAGGTCATCACCACGGTCGGCACGCCCGCCAAGGCGGAAGTCGCGCACGACGTGGGCGCGGATCACGTCATCAACTACGCCGAGGAGGACTTCCTCCCCAAGGTCCGCGAGCTCACCGACGGCGCGGGCGTGGATGTCGTATACGACGGCGTCGGAAAGGCCACGTTCGACCGCGGCCTCGACTGCCTCAAGCCGCGCGGCTACATGGTGCTCTTCGGCGCCGCCAGCGGACCCGTGCCGCCGATGGACCCGCAGGTCCTCAACCAGAAGGGCTCGATATTCCTGGCGCGCCCAAGCCTCGGGCACCACCTCATCACCCCCGAAGAGTTCGCGTGGCGCACCTCGTCCGTGCTCGGCTGGGTCGCGGACGGCTCGCTCGAGCTCAAGATTCACGGCGACTACGCCCTGGCCGACGCCGCGCAAGCCCACACCGACCTCGAAGGCCGCGCCACGACCGGGAAGCTGCTGCTGATTCCCTAAGGGACTTTGGACAAGATGCCGTTCACCTTGAAGGAGACCTTCGCGTAATTCGTCCGTCATTCCGGCGAAAGCCGGAATCCAGTCCGGTCGAGTCTGGCGGCGCATTGGAAACCTGGCGTAGGGGCGGGTCTGAGACCCGCCCGTTCAGGTCTATGCAAACACCTCGGGTAATGAGAAAGGTGAGAGCATGCCCCTTTTCGCGGAGGGAGCCATTGCGTTTGGGGTCAGGCCACCTTGACTACATAGGTGAGCCGCGAAACCTCCTCGAATCCCAGCTTTCGGGCGATTCGAAGCGACGCCATGTTGTCCTCGCCGCAACTCCAGACGGGAATTCGACCTTGCTCTTGGACCCGCATCGCCACGATGGACGCGGCGGCCGTGGCGAATCCTCGGCCGCGCCATGCCTCCTGCGTTTCAACCCCGATGTCGGCGTATCGGTCGGTCACGGCACTGGTGTGGGCCGTTCCGACAACTTGGCCATCCACCACCGCGCCCGCGACCACACCATCGAGCAGCAGCCTCGGCAAGCTGCCGAAGTCTCCGCCGTGCAATCCGTAGGCGGCCAGCAGGCCGGCGTCACGGATGCTGAGGTGCCGGACCGCCGAATCTTCGAATACCGCCGCCGGCTTGGTGAGGGTGTGATAGACGCCCTCGTAGAACCGGACGCGCTTTCCCTTGTATTCGCTTATCAGCGCGCCCAGCCGGTGAGCCACCGTCGGCGCAACTTCCACGCACGTCCAACCGTCAATGCCGCGCAGCAGGTTCCAGAGCCCCTGCGCATTGGTCCCTAGCCCGAACGGCTCTTCCGGCAGGCAATCGGCCTGCACGACCACCGCGTCCAACGCCGCCGCATCGCCAGTGGCGTAAGCCCGGCACGTCCCATGTCGCAGCAAGTGGATCGGGACTACCGTCTCAGGTGTTTCAGCGATTGCCTGAAGGAGCCTGCGGACCTCGTCGACCGTCAGCGGCCGTGGACCCTGGCTCCCAGGTGTCATGAAGTGGCTAGCTTCAGGTTCGGATGTCGGGGGAGCGGCAGCTATCCGTTCGGCCCCATGTCAAGCACGGGGCAGGCTCTGAGCCTGCCGAAGCGGCATGGTTCGACAGGCTCACCACGAACGGCGCCTAAATTCTCGGTTGAACACCCTTGGAACCAAGGGTCGCAAACGCTTCGGCTACGACCAGTCCCCCAGCCCCGGCTCGCGGCCGAAGGCCTCGAGCTCGGCCTGCGCGCCCTGGAGCACGTAGAGCACGTCGGCGCCCAGGGTGACGAAGCGCGCGCCGTGTTCGATCCAGCGCTTGGCGGAGTCAGGGGGACCGGCGGAGATGCCCGGAATCTTGCCCTGGTTCCGGCAGGCCTCGAACACGCCGACGACGCAATCGGTGTGCTCGGTGGTTCCCTGCGCGTGACCGATGGACGCGGCGAGGTCGGCGGGGCCGACCCACGTGCCGTCGACGCCGTCCACCGCCATGATCTCGTCGGCCGCCTCGGCGGCTTGCTTGGACTCGATCTGCACCATGATGAGCAGCTCGTCGTTGATGCGGTTCATGTACTCCGGCCACTGCGCAATCGCCCCCGCCGCGCCGAGCGACCGGCCGCCCGCGGGCGGATACTTGCAGGCGTGTACGACCTGCTCCGCCTCCTCCGGCGAATCCACCATCGGCACCACGATCCCCGTGCAGCCCTCGTCGAGCAGATGCCCGATGGCGGTGTACTCGCTGCTGAGCACCCGCGGAATGGGCACCGCGCCACCGGCCCTCGCCGCCATGAACGCCGCTGACGTGGACTCCCGTCCCCACGTGCCGTGCTGGTTGTCGATTAGCACCCAGTCGAATCCTTGCCGCGCCAGCAACTCCACAATGTTCGGGCTGCCGAGCGCCATGCCGACGCCCAGGGCCACCTCGCCGCGGCGCAGCTTGGCCTTGACGGGATTGGTCAATGAATCGATTCGTGCCATTTCTCGCTACTCCCGCAAGCTCGCCAGGGCGTTGAACTCCGCCGCCGCGCTGGTTCCCACGTAGATCTTGTCGCCGCCGGCGCTGACGAAGGTGCAGCCGGCCGCCACCCACTTCTCCACTTGCTCCACGGAGCCCGCGGCAATGCCCGCGGCCTTTCCGTGGCGCTTGCAGGCCGCGATCATCTCGTTCACCGCCGCGTCGTGCTCGGGCGTATTGCGCGCGTGACCCAGCGAGTTCGCCAGGTCGGCCGGCCCGAGCCAGCAGGCGTCGATTCCCGGCACCGACATGATCGCGTCCGCGTTTTCGATGGCCTCGCGCGATTCGAGCTGAATCGCCACCAGGATTTCATCGTTGGCCCGCTCGCGATAGCTGGGGCCGTACACGCTCGCCCCGCTCACGCCGTCCGAGCGCCAGCCGATGGGCGGATAGCGGCAGGCCTGGACCACCCGCTCCGCCTCCTCGCGGCTGTCCACCATCGGCACGATCACGCCCAGCGCGCCCTCGTCGAGCAGACGGCCGATGGCGTAGTAGTCGTTTTCGGGCGCGCGCACCATCGGCGTCGATCCGCCGGCCCGCACGCCCATCATGGCCAGGGAGGACGACTGCCGGTCCCACATGCCGTGCTGGTTGTCGACCATCACCCAGTCGAATCCCGCGCGCGCCAGCACCTCGGCGAGAAACGGCGCGCCCATCCCGCAGCTGACGCCCAGCGCCACCTTGCCGCTCTCGAGCCGCTGCTTCGCGCGATTGGTCAGCATCGAGACGTTCCTCTTCAGGCACGCACGTTCCGCGGCGTGACGCTACGCGCCTTGCCGCATTCAGTCAACAGACGGTCGAATCATGCGACGTGGGCTTCACCTGATCCGCGTGATCAATCTCGCGCTCTCTCGAACTGTCATTCCGAGCGCAGCGAGGAATCTAGAGCCATCGAGCACGGCCGCCGCGTCGCCACGACCCGCTGCAACTCATCAGCGAGTGATGCACCAACTGGTCAAGCGGTTGCGGTCTGACCAAGGACCCCTACCCGCGCTTCACGCCCAGCCCGATTCCGTCGCCCACCTGCACGATCGTCGCGTCGAGCCGCGCGTCGGCCAGAAAGGCCTCGTTGAAGGCGCGGATGATCGGCGTCGACGCGCGATGGAAATCGCTGTCCTCCGGTTCGTGCGCCGCCTGACCCAGCCACAGCAGGTTGTCCAGCGCCACCACGCCGCCGGGGCGCAGCCGCTCCACCACGGCGTCGAGGTACTGCGGATACGAGCCCTTGTCGGCGTCGATGTAGGCGAAATCGAACGGCCCGTCGATCCCGGCCAGCGTTTCGAGCGCCGGACCGGTGACCAGCGTCACGCGGTCGCCGACGCCCGCGCGATCCGCGTTGACGCGCGCCCGCTCGTGCATTTCCGGATCGATGTCCAGCGTGACCAGCTCGCCGCCGTCGGCCAGCGCCGAGGCGATGGCAATGGCCGAGTAGCCGATGTTGGTGCCGATCTCCAGCGCCCGCCGCGCGCCCATCGCGCGCACGACCAGCGACAGCAGGCGCGTGCTTGGGCGCTCCGTGATCGGCAGGCCGTCGCGATCCGCCTCGGCCTCCATGCCGAGCAGCACGGGACCGATGTCCGGGTGGATGCGCTCCAGGTAGGCGCTGTCGCGGATGTGCCGCTCGCCGGAATGGCGATACTCATGCGCCATGCGGACGCTCCCGGTGGCTCAGTCCCACGGGTCCCGGCCGTCCGACTTGCCCGGCCAACGCGTGATCACGACCTTCGGGTCGGTGTAGAACCGCACCAGCTCGGTGGACTGGGCGTGGATGTCGCCAAAGAACGACTGCTTGCGTCCGCCGAAGGGATAGAAGGCCATCGGGGCCGCCACGCCGACGTTGATGCCGACATTGCCGACGTTGACCTGCCGGGTGAACTCCCGCGCCGCGCCGCCGCTGTCGGTGTAGAGCGTGGCCGCGTTGCCGAACGGGCTGGCTTCCACCATGTCGATGGCGTCCTGCAGCGTGTCGGCGTGCATCAGGCCCACCACCGGCCCAAAGATCTCATCTCGCACGACGGGCATGTCGGGCGTCACCTCGTGCAGCACCGTCGCACCCACCCAGTAGCCGCCCGGCAGGTCGTCGACCGTCGCGCCGCGCCCGTCCAGCAGCATTTCAGCGCCGTCATTGATCGCTTGCTCGATGTACGCGAACGCGCGGTCGCGCGACTCGGCGGAAATCACCGGACCCATGCCGGTGTCCGGATCGAGGCCGTCGCCCAATCGAATCGACGAGGTCGCCTCGACCAGCCGCTCCGTCAGCTCCTCGCGCACGTCGCCGACCGTCACCACCACCGACCCGGCCAGGCATCGCTGCCCGGCGCAGCCATAGGTCGAGCCGCAGATATTGGGAATCGCGGCGTCCAGGTCGGCGTCTGGCAGCACGACCAGGTGATTCTTGGCTCCGCCCTGGCACTGCGCCCGCTTGCCGTGACGCGTGGCGGTTTCGTACACCGCTCGGGCCACCGGCGTCGAGCCGACGAACGACACGCCGGCCACGTCGGGATGCGCGCTCAGCGCCTGCGCCTGCTCGCCTTCGCCGTGCACCAGGTTCATCACGCCGGGCGGGAAGCCCGCTTCCGCCGTCAGCTCGGTGAGCAGCGTCTGGCTCAGCGGCGTCTTGGGCGACGGCTTGGTCACGAAGGTGTTGCCGCAAGCCACCGCCAACGGCGCGAACCAGAAGGGCACCATCGCGGGAAAGTTGAAGGGCCCAATCTGCGCGAACACCCCCAGCGGCTCGCGGATCGAGTGCTCGTCGATGGCGGCCGAGATGTCGCTGGAGAATGAGCCCTGCTGCAGGGTGGGAATGCCCGCCGCCACCTCGACGTTCTCGACGGCGCGCAGCACCTCGCCACGGGCCTCCTCCAGCGTCTTGCCGTTTTCGATGGTCACGGTGCGGGAAAGCTCCTCGAACCGGTCCCGCATCAGCGAATGCAGCCGAAAGAGCACCCGTCCGCGATCGACCGCCGGGGTGTCGCGCCAGGCCGGGAAGGCCGCCTTGGCCGCCTGCACGGCCGCGTCGATGTCGGCGTCGGTGGACAGCGGGACGCTCGCGATCACCTCGCCCGTCGCCGGATTGTCGGCGTCCAGGCGATCGGCGCCGGCGGAGTCCGCCCACTCGCCGTTGATCCAGTTGCTCAGCCGCCTGACCTCAGCGCCCATGCCGACCCAACCTCCGACCACCGGTGACGTTCGTCCGCGGTGCTATGCGTGCGATTCGCGAGCTGCGTATCGAACGGTACGACATCCGCCGCCCGACCCACTCCATCGCGCCACCGCGGAGTGTCTTGTAGGGGCGCCCCTAATGGGACTCGACCAGTAACCCGGCGTCATCCGGGAC
>JAPPNP010000036.1:5577-11319 GCA_028873795.1 Chloroflexota bacterium | reverse complement strand
CGCCCCCGCCCCCTAAAACCCTTGACATCCGAACACAGATACTCCGAGCGCAGCGGGGAATCTAAGGGGCAGAAAACTGGGCACAACGCCTGTCGAGTCCTGGCGGCGCTCGCCCGTCCGTCTATCCCACGAAGGCGCGCTATTGAACGACCACCTGGTAAATCACCCCCACCACCGCCCCCGCCGGCACCAGCCAGGTCGCCGTCGTGCGGTAGCGGATCACGAGCGCCAGCGAAACCGCCGCCAGCACGCCCGTGAAGACATCCACGATCGCCGCGCGTCCCAATGTGGCCGCCACGCCGATCATCAGCGCTATCGCCGCCGCGTTCACGCCGTCCAGGAATCCGCTGGCTCGCCGATCGGCGCGCACCCGCGCCACCAGCGGGTTCAGCATGGCGACGAACACGAACGACGGCAGAAAGATCGCCACCGTCGCCAGCACCGCCCCCGACCACCCGCCGAGGATGTAGCCCACGAAGCTGGCGGTGGTGAACACCGGGCCGGGCGTCATCTGGCCCACCGCCACCGCGTCCAGCAGTTGCTGCTGGGTCAGCCAACCGAGCCGGTCCACGAAGTCGCCCTGCATAAAGGCCAGCAGCACGTAGCCGCTGCCGTAGAGCACCGCGCCGATCTTGAGAAACAGCAGGAACAGGTGCCCCAGGCTGAACGTGCTGGCCGCCGTGAGGGCAGCCGGCATCGCGCCCAGCGGCAGCAGGCCGAACAGCGCGCGGCCTCCGGGTCCAGGCCACTCCCGGGCTCGGGCGAGCAGGCCGATCCCGCCACCCGTGGCCAGCAGGATCAGCTCGTTGACGCCGACGATGTAGAGCGTCAGCACGCCGACCGCCAGCACCAGCGTCCACACCTTGCCCAGCGCGGTCTTGGCCAGTCCCACGATGGCGTTGACCACGATCGCGATCACCACCGGCTTGATGCCGTAGAGCGCCCACTGCAACGCGGGCGTTTCGTTGAACTCGACGTAGACCCACGCCAGTCCGGTCACGATCAGGAAGGCCGGCAGGATGAACAGCGCGCCCGCCGCCACCAGTCCCCGCCACCCGGCGCGCTCCAGCCCCAAGTGAATCGCCATCTCGGTGGAGTTGGGGCCGGGGATCAGGCTGGTCGCGCCCACCAGGTCCATGAACCGCTGGTCCGAGAGCCATTTGCGGCGGCTGACCGCTTCCTCGCGGAACATGGCGATGTGGGCCGCCGGCCCGCCGAAGCCCAGCACGCCGAGCTTGAGAAAGAGTGCGCATACCTCGCGCAGCGCGCCGCGGCGCTCAGATGGTGTCGTGACCGGTCAACTCCTTCGCCAGGGGGCTGACCTCGCGCTTGGGCCAGTGGTCGGGTCGTAGTTGTAGCAGGCAGCGGTCCTTGCCTGAATCTGCCCGGCGCCGGGGAGCCACCGTGCGCGCGCCGTTCCGCTAGACTCAGCCACCTCCGCGCGGACAATGCAGCGCGGCATCGCCCACAGCGAGCGAGAGCGCCATGCCACGGACCAACTGCCTGTCGATGCTGCTCAATGACGACATCGCCGACTGCGACACGCTCGCGTTTCGGGTTGAGCCGGCGGTCCCCGATCCGGCCAATCCGTTGCTCGAGCCGCACTTCCCCTGGGACAGCGGGTCGGTGTTCGCCCACGGCACCTTCGTCAAGGACCCCATCGACGGGCTGTGGAAGGGCTGGCATCTCTCGACGCCCGCCGGCGAGGAGCGCTTCGAGGCCTTCCGGCGCCTGACCTACTGCGAGTCCGAAGACGGCGTCAACTGGACTCGTCCCGAGCTCGACATTTCCCCCCAGCCCGGCTATCCCAAGTCCAACATCATCTTCGACCACGACTCCGGCGGCGCGTCGCAGTTCGCATCCGTGCTCATCCACCCGGACGCGGAGCCCGAGCGGCGCTACGAGATGTTCGCCATGCGCGTGCCGGGGCGACCCGAGGGGATCGGGGCCAACTTCATCCCCGGCATCGCCCGCCGGCCCGGTGAGGATCGGCACCCGACGGCCGTCTATCGCTACTTCTCATCCGACGGCATCCATTGGAACGCCGAGGAAGGGCCGCTGCTCGAGGTGATGACCATCGGCAACCGCATGATCATGCCCTACACCACGCCCATCGGCGGGGCCGACCACTCGGCCTACTTCAAGTCCGAGGACGGGGGCTACGAGCTGATTCAGAAGGTCGGCACGACGATGCATCCCGGCGGCGCCATCCCCTACGACTGCTTCCCCATGGGCCGCCGCGTCATCGGCCGTCGCACCAGTCCGGACGGATCGAACTGGTCGCCGATCGAGGTCATCATCGAGCCCGACTGGAGGGACGCCCAGGACCTGCAATTTATGGAGCTGGCCCCGCTGAAGGTCAAGGGCGGGCACCTGGGCCTGCTCTGCTGCTACAACCTGCGCGAGCAGACGATCAACTGGCAGTTCGCGGGCAGCGCGGACCGCCGTATCTGGGAGCGCCCGGCGCGCCGCCCCACGCTCGACAACACGCCGCTCGGCGACTACGGCGGCGGCATGCTCTGGCCCACCCACAGCTTCATCGAGCACGAGGGCCGCGTCTATATGTATTACGGCGCGCTCGAAGGCATCCACGGCGACATCTTTTCGGACCAGCCGTCGCTCCATATCTTTAACGGCGCGCTCTGCCGCGCGAGCTGGGAGCTCGACCGCTACTGGGCGGCGGTGTCCGCCTCGGGCGGTGTCAACGTCGGCACGCTCACCACCCACCCGCTGCCGGCGGCAGGCAAGCAACTGCTGCTCAACGCGGCGACCTCCACGGTTGGTCCGGGCGAGCTTGCGGTCGAGCTGCTCGATCCCGACGGCAACGCGATCGAGGGATTCAGTCGCGAGGACTACGTGGCCTGGGAGGGCGACGCCAAGGCGCAGCCGGCGCGCTGGTCCGGCGGCAGCGTGGCCCCGCGGGACGACGTGGCCGCCAAGTTCTATCTGCGACGATCGCGACTCTACGGCTTTGCCTGGGAGTAGCGCCGGACGCACCACCGAGCCGCGCTGGCGGCTGGCGGGGGCGGTCGATACGACCGACAGCCCCCGTGCCCGACTGCGTCCCGTGCCGATTCACGCCGTCACGATGGGCGACGGCTTTTGGAAGCCGCGCCTGGAAGGCAACCGCACCGCCGGGATCGCCGCCTTCCTTGCCTGGCTCGACGAGGACGGACAGGTGGCGCCGTTCCGCGCCTTCGCGCACTTCGCGCGCACCGGCGATCCGTCGCGCATCGAAGGCGCGCTCGACACCATGCGCGCCAGCTTCGAGGGCCGCAACAGCCGCCGCATCCGCCACTCCTGGCGTGCGGCGGTCGCCAAGGTGGTCGAGGCCTGCGCCTTCACGCTGCAATCCGTGGACGACCCCGACCTGCGCGCGCTCATGGACGAGCTGGTCACCGGCATCGTGGCCGCGCATGACAGCGACGAGTTCTGGTCCGCGTACTACGGCGACGACTTCGAGAATTCCTATCAGCTCGCCACGCCGGGTCACCTGATCCAGGCCGCCGTCGCGCATCACCGGACCACCGGGCAAACCGATTTCCTCGACGTGGCCGTCCGCGTTGCGGACGCCGTCGCGGCCAAGTACGAGGGCCGCGAGTTTGCGGAGCATCCGTGCATTGAGATGGCGTTGGTGGAGCTTTGGCGCGCGACCGGCGAAGAGCGCATCTTCCGGCTTGCGGCGCACTTCACCGCGCTGCTCATGGAGCAGGAACCGGAGATCGGCCCCCATACCGGCAAGGGCCGCTGGGAGCACTTCAATTGCCACGTCGTGCGGCAGACCTACCTGCCCGGGGGAGCGGCGGATCTGCTGGCGGAGCGACACGATTCGGCGCTCCATGCCCAGTTGCACGCCATCTGGCGCGACATGATGCGCGGCAAGCTGCAAGTCACCGGGCACCTTGCGGTCGACCACTGGATGCCCGAGCGCATCACGGCGGAGCCCTTCGCCCTCACCGAGGGCGCCCTCGGCAACGTGCTGGACCACATCAACCACGGCTTCGAGCTGTGCGAAAGCGTCGGCAACGTCATGTGGAGCTGGCGCATGCTCATGCTCGACCCGGACGCCGCCTACGCCGACCAACTCGAGCGAGCGCTCTACAACGGCCTGCTCCCGCACGTCGGCCTCGACGACCGCAGCTGGTTCTATCTGTGCCCGATGCTGTCGGACGGCGACCATCCGGCCCGCAACCAATGGGGCAACCCGGCCACTGGCTGCTGCGGGGCCAACGCGGTCCGGCTCATGCCCTCGGTGCCGTCCTACATGTTCACCACGTCCGACGACGGCGTGTGGGTTCACCTGTACGACGCCTGCCGCATGGACTGGCACCTGCCCGACGGCTCGCCGATCGGCGTGGACGTTCGCACCACCTACCCGTGGAGCGGGCGCGTCGAACTGCAACTCGACGTCGCGGAGCCCGGGGAGTTCACGGTGCATCTGCGCATTCCCGGCTGGTGCGACGGCGCGCGCGCCGTTGTCAACGGGGAGCCGGTCGCCGACTCAATCACCCGAGGGGCATATCTCGCGCTGCGGCGCACCTGGACCGCCGGCGACGTGATCACGCTCGATCTGCCGATGCCGGTGGTCGGGATGGAGGCCGATCCGCGGGCCGAGGAATTCCGCGGCAAGACGGCTCTCATGCGCGGGCCGTTGCTCTACTGCTTCGAGGGCGTCGACAACCCCGCGACGGGCATTCGCAATCTGGCGGTCGAGCCGGGCGCGGCCATTCGGCCCTTCACGCCGGAGACCGAACCCGAGGCGCTTTATCAGGAGGCGGCGGACGTGCCGGCGTTTCTGCCGCACGACCGCCCCGATCTCTTGGGCGGCGTGAACGTACTCCAGGGTCCCGCCGCCGGTCGCGATGACGGCGCCGACCTCACGGCTATTCCTTTCTATGCCTGGTCCAATCGCGGCCCGACGCCAATGACCGTGTGGATCGATTGGGCCGACGGCGAGGGACGTCGAGCGACCTAGTCCACCTGGCCGCTCAGACCGCGACTTCGGATGTAGGGCCGCCCGATAGTCGATGTGCTGCGTAGCTGCACGGCCGGCGCGTCGCCAGCTCCACGGATGTTCCGTAGAGGGCAACGCCTCGACCACGAGTTGGCGGCGTACCAACCCAGGCAGTCTCTCCAACAACGGGCTTTATTGCGACTGTATGTCAATAGATGTATATTGCGACGCTATGTCGGTAAGCAAGTCTCCATCGGAGGTCCGTCTGTGAGATTCCGCATCGTGCTCGCCGCGCTCTTCGGCGTGCTGATCCTGGCTACGGCCTGCGGCGAAAGCGACGAGAGGTCTGAGCGAACCGCGGCCGTTGCGACCCCAACGCCCGCTGCCACCGAAGCGGCAGCGCCCGGCGACTCGAGTTCGGAGCCCCTCACGGTCATCGCGACGATCTACCCGCTGGGGTACTTCGCCGAGCGTGTCGGCGGCGACCGGGCTGAAGTCACCGTGCTCGTTGAACCCGGCGTCGAGGCGCACGGCTATGAGGTCACGGCGTCCGAATTGCGGACGCTCGGCGACGCCGACGTGATCGTGATGAATGGAATTGGTCTCGAGCCATGGATGGAACGGGCGATAGACGCTGTCGAAGACGAGATTTCGGCGATCGTCGTGGAAGCGGCCGACCCGGCGCTGGCTATGGAAGGCGAAGTCCATATGCACGACGACGAGGAAGGCCACCACGCCGACGACGAGGAAGGCCACCACGACGACGATGAGGAAGGCCATCACGACGA
>JAPPNP010000036.1:0-5477 GCA_028873795.1 Chloroflexota bacterium | reverse complement strand
CGACGACGAGGAAGGCCACCACGACGACGATGAGGAAGGCCATCACGACGAGGACGAGGAAGGCCACCACGACGATGACGAGGAAGGCCATCACGACGAGGACGAAGAAGGCCACCATGACGACGAGGAGGGCCATCACCACCACGGGGAGGGCGGGCTCGACCCGCACTTCTGGCTCAGCCCGACGATGGCCGCGCGACAGGTCGAGCGCATCCGAGACGCCTTCATCACGGCGGATGCGGCCAACGCCGCCGCCTACCGGCAGAACGCGGACGAGCTAATGGCCGAGTTGGAGGAGTTGGACCAGGAATTCACGGAAAGCCTCGGCGCCTGCACGCACGAGCACTTCGTGACCTCGCACGCGGCCTACGGCTATCTGGCCGCGCAATACGGTCTCGAGCAGATCGCGCTGGCCGGGTTCTCCCCGGAAGTGGATCCCTCGCCGCAGCGGCTCGCGAGTGTCACGGACCGCGTGACCGATCTGGGCCTGGGGCATGTCCTGGTCGAGCCGGTGCTCAGCGACCGCCTCGCGCAGACGGTTGCCCGCGAAACCGGCATCGAGCTCCGCGCCATCCACGCCATCGAGAGCGTGACGGCGAACGAGCTCGAGGCGCACGGCGATTACTTCGGTCTCATGCGCGACAACCTGGCGGCTCTCAGGCTCGCCTTGGAGTGCGAATGATGGCTTCGACGCGGCCGCCAGCCCTCCTTTGGAGTGAAATCATGTGACCCCCGCGCACGGCGCGCCGGTGGCGATGGGTGACGTGTCGCTCGGAACTTCCGTCAGGGCTGCGACCGCTGGAGCACGGCGGCTTCGAGTAGATGCGGCCGGCGCACGCCGGACCGGTTCGGAGGTTCTGCGAAACGAAGGCTAGGGCGCCGCCAGCCATGCATTTTCGCGTGGAGCGCCCTGGGGTGACACTATGTGTCGAGAAGCCGTCGCCGTCGGAGCCTGGTCAATGAGATTCCGCATCGCAATCGTCGCCATGCTCGGAGCGCTGATTCTCACCGCCTGCGGAGAGAGCGACCGCGCGTCCGACCGCCTCCAGGTTGTCGCCACGATCTATCCGCTGGGGTACTTCGCCGAGCGTGTCGGCGGTGACCGGGCCGAGGTCGAGGTGCTGGTCGGGTCGGGGATCGAGGCCCACGGATTCGAGCCCACCGCATCCGACTTGCTGGCGCTTGGCGACGCGGACGTGATCGTGATGAACGGGATCGGACTCGAGCCCTGGATGGATGGCGCGATCGACGCCATTGGGGACGACTTCACGGCAATTGTCGTGGAGGCGGCCGACCCGACGCGGGCCATGGAGGGCGAAGTTCACACCCACGGTGAGGAAGAAGGCGACCACGACGAAGACGGCCACCATGACGAGGACGAAGGCGAGCACCACGACGAGGACGCCGACGAGGAAGGGCACCACCACGACGAGGACGAAGGCGAACACCACGATGAAGACGCCGACGAGGAAGGGCACCACCACGACGAGGACGAAGGCGAACACCACGATGAAGACGCCGACGAGGAAGGGCACCACCACGACGAAGACGAACACCACGACGAGGACGGCCACCACGAGGGCGAAGAGAGCGCCCTCGACCCGCACATGTGGCTCAGTCCCACGCTCGCGGCCCTTCAGGTCGAGCGCATCCGCGATGCCTTCGTCTCGGCGGACGCGGCGAACGCCGACGGCTACCGGCAGCGCGCGGACGAGCTCATCGCCGAGCTCAACGCCCTGGAGCAGGAGTTCGCGGAGGGTCTCGACGCGTGCAGGCACGATCACTTCGTGACCTCGCACGCCGCCTACGGCTATCTGGCCGCGCAATACGGCCTGGAGCAGATCTCGGTTGCCGGACTATCGGCCGATGTCGAGCCTTCGCCCCAGCGTCTTGCGAGCGTCACCGACCGGGTGACGGAGCTGGAGTTGGGTCATGTCCTGGTCGAGCCCGTGCTCAGCGACCGCCTCGCGCAGACCGTTGCGCGCGAGACCGGTGTGGAGCTGCTGTCCATCCACGCCATCGCGAGCGTGACGGACAACGAGCTCGAGGCGCACGGCGACTACTTCGGACTCATGCGAGACAATCTTGCGAACCTCAGGATCGCCTTGGAATGTGAATGACGTGCTCCAAGCTGCCATCGCGTCCCGTCATCGAGTGGGATCGCGTGACGTTCGCCTACGGCGAGGCGGTGGCGGTGGAGGATGTGTCGCTCACCATTCATGCCGGGGAGTTGGCGGCCATCTTGGGCCCCAACGGCAGCGGCAAGAGCACGCTGATCCGGCTCGCCCTCGGTCTGCTCCGCCCGCTCTCGGGCGACGTGCGGCTCTTTGGACGCGATGCGGTGGACTTCGCCGACTGGGACCGCGTCGGCTACATGCCGCAGGTGATCGCCGGGACCTGGCGCGACTTTCCCATCACCGTCGCGGAGACGGTGGCCCACGGCGCCTATCGCGGCATCTCCCCCCTCGCGCTGTTTCATCGCTCCGAGCGCCCCGAGGTCATGGAGGCCCTCGAGGCGGTGGGCATGGCGTCCTACAAGGGACGGCGTCTGTCGCAACTCTCCGTCGGCCAGCACCAGCGCGTGCTCTTGGCCCGCGCGCTTGTGCGTCGGCCCGAGCTGATCGTGCTCGACGAACCCGCGGCCGGCATTGACGTCTCGGGCGAGGAGCAGCTCTACGCCGTCCTGCGCAACCTAAATCGCGAGCGCAACATCACCGTCGTGATCGTCTCGCACGACATTGGGGCCATGCTGCGCGAAGCCAGCACCCTCGCGTGTCTGAACCGCACGCTGGTCCGTCACGGGCCGCCCCACGAGCTCACCAGCACGGAGATCGCCATGCTCTACGGCGCGCCCGTCGACGTGCTGGTGCATGACGCGCTCCACGAACACCGTTAGTCATGCCGTCGATCTTTCTCTACGAGTTCATGCTGCGCGCCCTCGCCGGCGGCGTGCTCGTGGGCATGCTGGCGCCCACGCTCGGAATGTTCGTCGTGCTGCGGCGCTTTTCGCTCATTGCGGACACGCTCGCGCACGTGGCGCTGATGGGCGTGGCCGTGGGACTGGCGACCAATACGTTTCCCTCGGCGGTGGCGCTGGCGGCGGCCTCGCTTGGGGCCATCGTTGTCGAGCAGCTGCGTTCGCGCGGTCGGCTGCCGGGCGACATGGCCCTGGCCGTGGTGCTCTACGGCTCGCTCGCGTTTGCCGTCGTCGTCATCGGGATCGCCGGCGGCTTCAACGTCGACCTCTTCTCGTTCCTGTTTGGTTCCATTCTCAGCGTGTCTCCGCTGGACCTGTGGCTCCTCGCCGGGATCACGGTCACCGTGGTGCTGTTCGTCGGCGTGTTCTTTGTCGATTTGGCGCAAATCGCGTTCGACGACGATCTCGCGAGAGTCAACGGGGTGCGGACCGGCGCGCTCAACCTGGCGCTGGCGGTGTTGACCGGCGCCACGATCACCTTGTCGATGCGAGTCGTCGGCGTCCTGCTGGTGGGCGCCATGCTCGTGGTGCCGGTGATGGTGGGGTTGCGCCTCGCGCGCGGCCTGCGGGTCGCCATGGTCACGGCCGTCGCCGCCGGAGTGTTCAGCGGCATCGTTGGATTGACCATCGCGTTCTACGTCGACGCTTCCGCCGGCGGCGCCACCGTGCTGACGGCCCTGGGCCTGCTCGGCCTGGCCTACCTCTGGACCGCCGTGCGCCGGTGGCGACGCCGCGGGCGTGGAGAAGCTGCCGCCCCGGCGAGCGCTAACGGACCGCCGGGGCACCGGCACCACCATCACCACTGAGCGCCGCCGCGCCGCCGGGACCATTGCCGGCGTGCGTCCCCGTCGCAAGGGTGGCCTGGGTGCCGGTCGTTATCAACCCGCCGGAGCGGCGCACGGCTGAGCCCCACGCGTTCCGCTGACTCCGGATGCCCGACGACGTCAACGCGGAGGGTCTGACGCTACGGCGCCGCGTGCTAGCGTGACCGCCTATGGTCGACATCGAATTCGTGGACCCGCACGCGTCCGCCGCCGCCTGCGCCGCCGCCGGGGTCGGAAAGCTTGTGTACTACGCCCAGGGCGTGCTTGACAGCCACGCGTGGGTCGCCTGTGAGCGTCCGCCCGGTTCGGACCACATCGACTTCGGCGCGCCGGAGCAGACCGACGCCGGCGCGGCGTTGCTGAAGCGCCGCATCGCGGAAGCTCACGCCGCCGGCCTTCGGGTCGATGCCTACAGCATTCTGGGACTTGCCGGCGTCTGGGCCGGATCGCGCCACCAGGTGCCGCGCGTCATCGAGCCTGTTGGTCGAGTCCCCCGGTTTGCCGTCGAGCACCCCGAGTTCATGTCCAAGGCCCGGGACGGTCGGAGCTGGCTCGAGTGGGACGTCGGAGAGCCGGTGTTGGGCTACGACGTGGGCTATCTGGGTCTGGCGCACCCCGAAGTCCGGGCCTATGCGCGCCGTGAGCTGGTGGCCTTCGCCCGCGACTTTGGGGCCGACGGGGTGCAACTGGAATTCCTGCCCGTCCTGGCAGCCGGCGAGCGCGTGTGGCCGCTGGGATACGACGAGCCGGCGCTTGCCAAGTACCGTCGGCGGTTTGGTGTGGATCCGCGATCGGTACCCGCGGACGACCCGGCCTGGGCGCGGCTGCGGGCGGACTATGTGACGCAGTTTTTTCGGGAGTTGAGAGGCGACCTGGACGTCTTGGGGCGGCCGGTGGAGGTCGCGGCGGCAACCGAGGGCATTTGGGCCCGACCCGACGAGGCCTACAAGCTTGGTCTTGACTGGCCGGTCTGGGTCGAGGAGGGCTTGGTCGACGCGCTCTATCCGCGCTTCTTTCTCGACGACCCGCTCTATCCGCCGAGCGACCCATCGAACGACACGGGCTCCTGGGTGGCCGATGTCGCGCGCATCGAGCGGGAGGTGGCCACCGTGCGCGGCCTGGTTGGCGATCGGTGTCGGATATGCGCCACGGCCATTGCCTCGAACGCGCCTGCCACCGATCCCGTGCCGGCGGTTGTCGAACGCATCGTCGGGGCGGCTCGGGCCATGGTCGCGTCGGGGTCCGACGGCTTTGGCATCTACACCGACGCACGCGTCGCCGGCGACGACGCCCTCTGGGCCGGTCTCCGGCGCATTCACGAAGGCCGGTTCTAGCGGACGCCGGGACCGTTTCGCGCAAGGTGTGGCGAATGCCGTGAGTTAGAAGGGCTGCCGTGCCATCCGGTATTCCTGCCGTTCGCGGCGTTTCCCAAATGATGGATAATGCGCCGCTGCAAAGCCGCCGCCGCGGACGGTCCGCGGAGCGGTGCATGCCGCCATGTCGGCGGCAAGGGGAGGTTTGTATGAAGCATGTTGCGGGGCGAGTCATGACCCGCCGCAATCTGTTGCGTGGTGCGTCCGCCGGACTATTCGGCGCGGCAGGCGCGGCAGTGCTGGCGGCATGTGGCGAGGCGCAAGTCGTCGAGAAGATCGTCACGCAGGAAGTGATCAAAGAGG
>JAPPNP010000054.1 GCA_028873795.1 Chloroflexota bacterium | reverse complement strand
TGTCTCCGAACACCTGTTCACCATGTGTCCGGTCTGGACACTTGCAGGGGGAAGGTTGGGATGGGGGTCAACGGCTGGAGTTTTGGGTGGAGGTTGATTGACCACTCCTGCGCGATGGCCGCGGACACCGCCATCTGGCCCCGGTTGTTCAAAGGTCTACTGGGTTCTCGACTAGATTCCCCGGGTGCGACCCTCCAGCGAGGCGCGCGCCTCGGGCTGGCCCTCGACCAGGCGCTGATCGCGCAACGCGCCGCCGAGCGCCTGCGACTTTCGAATCGCCGCGGCGTCGCCCAGCTCGGAGTCGATCAGCTCCGCCAACAGGCGGTCGGTCAGCTCGCGCCGCACGTCCGCGTACTCCGGGTCGTCCCACAAGTTGTTGATGTCCTCCGGGTCGTTGACCACGTCGTAGAGCTCGCCGTAGGGCTGCCCGCCGTAGTGCAAGAGCTTCCATCGGTCGGTCACCAGCATCTTGACCCGAATCTCGAACGGCTGGTCGTGATTGACCGGCCAGCTGCCGACCCTCGGACCGCGGCTGGGTTGCTTCGAGTCCAGCAATCGCCGGCCGCCGCCGCCCATCACGGTGATCCGTTCTACGATCACGGCGTCGCGGTGGGTGTCGGTCTCGCCGCGCAGGAGCGGCGCGAACGAGCGGCCTTCCATCCCGAGCAGGGGTTCGGCCCCGGCAAGATCGAGCACGGTGGGCGTGATGTCCAGGTGCGTCGTCACGCTGTCGTACTTGCTGCCAGCGGCCACCGTTGGCGGGTGCCGCCAGAGGAAGGGGACGCGGTTCACGGCCTCGTAGGACATCATCGGCTTCGCCGCCACGCCGTGGTCGTTCAGCCCCTCGCCGTGGTCCGAGGTGAACACGACGTGCGTGGAATCGCGCAGACCCAACCGGTCCAACTCCTCGAGCACGCGCGCCATCACATCGTCGATGAAGGTCGTGAGCCCGTAGTAGTGGGCCACGATCTCGCCGAAGTGGTCGCCCGACCACCCAGCGTGCGTGTTGTATCCGCCGTAGGGCAGGCCGTCCCGAGCCCATTGATAGGCCGGCGGCTTGCGGCTCACGTCCTCTCGCGGCACCGCCGGGGGCATGGCCGCCGGGTCGTACATGTCGCAGTAGGGCCGCGGCGGGGCGAACGGCTGGTGCGGGTCGGCGAATGACATCCAGAGGAAGAACGGCTGATCGTCGTCGCGCCGGCGGAGCCACTCGATGGTGCGGTCGGCTGTCCAGTGGGTGTAGTGCCATTCGGCGGGGATCGAGTTTTTCCAGCTTGCGAAGGCGCCGCTCGGCTCCTCCAGCGCCTGATCCTGCCGCCAGAGCCGCAGGCCCTCGGGGTGATTGCGCTCCAGCCACACCCGCCAATGGCCGGCGGGGTAGGCGTGGCCGGTGTGAATCTCCGCGTAGTCGAAGCCGAAATACGGCCCGTACCACAGTCCATCGTCGTCGCTGACCGGAGCGCCGGGAGGCGGCTCGTCCGGCAGCACGTCCTCGAGGTCGGCGGTCTTGAAGTGCGCCTTGCCGATCAGCGCCGTGGTGTAGCCGGCCTCGCGCAGCGAATCGCCCAGCACCGGAATCGACTCACTCATGTTCACCGCGTGGTCGAAAACCTGGTGTCCGCGCTGGCTGCGTCCGGTGATCATGCTTGCCCGCGCCGGCATGCAAATGGCGTTCGTCGGATAGGCGCGGTCGAACCGCATCCCGTCGCGCGCCAGCGAGTCCATGGCCGGCGTGCGGATGTGCGGGTTGTTGTGACCCATGGCGTCCCAGCGTTGCTGGTCCGTGGTGATGAACAGGAAATTCGGTCGCTGCTGGCTCGCCATGGCTGCTCCTGCTAGTTGCTCCCGGATCGGAGCTGAAATTCATGCGCACCGGCGCCCACGGCCGCGATGGTGACCGCGTCCGCGGCAACTTCGACGCCCGCCGGCGGGCGGTCCAATGACGACGCGGCGCCGTCGATCACCACCTCGGTCTGCGCCGCATCCGTTCGCGGCAGCACCACCTCCGCCGCCACGCCGTCGGGCACCGTGACCTGAAGCTCGAATGCGCCATCGCGCCGCTGCCACGCCACTTCGATATCTCCTTGAGGCGCGGGATGCACGCCCCGCGCCCACTCCAGACCGCCGGGCCGTGGCCGAATCTCGCACGTCGAGAATCCGGGACCGGTGGGATCCACGCCCAAGACGCGCGCCAACAGCACGGTGCCCGTGAGCACCCCGCCGCTATGCACCAGGCTGCGGACGCCTGCCGGACGCACGCGCTGCTCGGTGGCCCAGGTGGCCATTTGCTCGTCGCGCACGATGCCGTTGCCGGCCGTGAAGTTGTCCCAGCCCTCCCAGATCGTGGGCTGGTCGGACGCGCCCATCATGTAGGCGTAGCGCTCACTCAGCCGCTCAGTCCCGCCGGGTCGCGGTCCGGCCAGCATCAGCGCATCGGCGACGTAGCCGTAGAACAGCGGGCTCGTCGGCACCATGTCCTCCGGCGGGCTTGCGAGGTGATCGGCGATGCTCGCGGTCTGCTCCGGCGTCGCCACGCCGTACATGACTGCGAGCGAGTTTCCCAACTCGCTCACCACCGGTGATTGCGCGCCGTCGCGCACCGCGTCGACGAACAGCCCGCGCGACTCGTTCCAGAACCTCTCCCGCACCGTCGGGCGCACCTGCCCCGCGATCTCGCGCCACCGCGCGGCGTCGTCGTCCCGACCCACTTCGTCGGCAAGCGCCGCGGCGTCCTCGAGGCTCGCCACGTACAGGCAGTTGGTGATGATGCTCGCCCCGCGAAAGTCGTTGGGCGTCCAATCGATGTGATAGAGCGGGTGCACCCAGGTCAGGAGCCCGGTCGTGCGGTCGCGGTGCGGGACGAACCAATCGAGCTGCTTCCGCACGCTGGGATATAGCTCCTTCAGCACCCAGCGACGCCCGCCGTAGAGGTAGATCTCGCGAATGCGCGTGCTCCACTGCAGCATGAAATGCTGATTCACGTGCGTCGGCCAGAAGCTGGGCGGAAAGGCCATCATCAGGTTCCCGTCGCCGCGGTCGCTCAGCGTGAACAGGCGAAAGTAGCGGTCCACCACCGGCAGGTCGCCCCAGGCAACGTGAGTGAAGCGTCCCCCGTGGCTGCCGTCGCCGGCGCTCCAGGGCACGCGCTCGCGGTAGGAGTCGCAGACCAGCGTGTCCTCGATGTGCGACTCCATGGTGTCCACGCACGCCGTCCACACCTTGGTCAGCACCTCGTCCGAGCACTCGAAGCGCCCGCGGATGTCGGCCGGATAGCGGTATTCGTTCAGGCCGATCGACTGGAGCCGCACCGGCTCGTGCCGGCTTCGAACGGTGACGTGCAGGAAGCGGAACTGTCGATACTCGCCGACCTGCCAGGTCTGGCGGCCCTCGCGGGTGATGACGCGGTCGCCATAGCGCAACGCGGCCGGAATGCGTCCGCCCAGCAGCTGCTGGCCGTAGGTCACGTCCAGGATGGCCCCTGCCGGCGCCTCGAATTCGAGTCGGGGATAGCCGAAAAGCTGCCGGCCGAAGTCCACCACCACGAAGGGCGCGCGAATCCCCTGGCCGGGGGCGAATACGCTCTGGAGCGTTGCCGTCGAATCGTCGGGCGTCAGCGTCGCCGACACCTCGTCCGCAATCGCGTTCGCCAACGGCAGGTGCGGCTCGCTGTACAGCAACTCGGGAATGTCGATCTGGCCTGCCCGGCCCAGGTCGATGGTCTCGCCCACGTCCACGACCTCGCGCGGATAGAGCATCCGCTCTTCCATCTGCGGGATCTCACGCTTTTCGAAGACGAACCACTCCACGTCGTTGCCGGTGATCTCGACCGCGTGAGCCCAATCGCCGTCGTCGAAGTCCAAATCCATCCAATCCGCCGGGTCGGCCCCGGCGTCGTAGACCTCGATGAAGCCCACGAGGCTATTGATGAGCTCGACGTCGGTGCGCCAGCCCTTTGCGGGCTGCAGCACCCAGTCCGAATCGGTGCCGATGGTCTGTGCCGAGCCGTCGTCCAGGGTGAGATCGAGCTGCGCCCAGAACCCCGCCCTCTCACCGACCGAGTAGGACGAACCGCTGCTGCTGCCCCAGCCCGTGCCGCGGCTACCTTCGATGCCGTAGTGGTAGACCTGCACGGCGATGACGTTGCGTCCCGACGTCAGGTGCGCCGCCACGTCGTGCGTGTCATAGCTCTTGCGCCGTGGATCGCTGCGCGCTGGTCCTCGGCCCAGATAGCTTCCGTTGACCCACAGCACATAGCGGTCCGCTGCGGAGATGTGCAGGTCGGCCTGGGACGCATCGCCTTCAAGCTCGAACGTCCGCCGGGCCATGAGATAGCAGTTGCGCGGCTTGGGCTCGCCGTCGGTCCAGATCCAACGGGCCGGCCAGTGCGATACCGCCGTCAGCTCCGGTGGGGTGGTCGAATACATGGCTCACTCCCGGCAACGCCCAATCGCCGCATGGTAGCGCCAGCGGCGGCAGGGAGCCGCGCCAGGCAACGGGCCGGAGCTACTCGGGCGTCACCTCGACCGTCAGTCGCCGCACGTCGGTTCCGGCAAGCTCGGGACCCGGCGCGCGCCCGTACAGGGTGAGGTAGCACAGCCCCGGCGCGTCGCCCTGGATCGGCAACCGGCGCTCGGCGCCGTTGGCATTCACGATCGCTTCGCCGCGGCCGATGTCCCAGGCCACGGTTACCGGCGTCCATATTCCCGCCGGCAACTCCGCGATGCCCAGGGACGCGTCCACGGCGCCGTCCGCGCGGCGATCGTTCGGACGCCAGAACGCCTCGTCCAGCACGAGGTCGACGCCAATCGCGTCAGCGGCGCGGCGAATCTCGAATCGCAACTCGCCCTTCGGACCGAAGGGGAAGTTCCGCTCAGCCGCCGTCGGCCGTTCGTCCACGCGCTGCAAGCGCAGCATGGCCTCGCCAGCCTCGTGGGCCACGCTCACCCCGCCGCAGCCGTTGGTGGACCAGCCGCGCAGGCCGTGGGTGAAATCGTCGGCGTCGGTCGTTTCGGTCAGCACGTCGGGGTCGAAGACCACGTAGTCGGTCTCGACTCTTCGCCAGCCCGCAATCACGTGGGCGAACTGGACCAGGACGCGGCCGTCCGACAGCGGGTTGATGATCGGGTAGCTCACCTGGTCGTCCACGTTGTCGTGGTCGATCTGCCGCGCGAACTCGCGGTAGCCCTGCCACGTGGCCCCGTCGTCGCTCGACACCGCGGCGTTCATGACGTGCCGCGACGCATGCACCTGGCGAGTCTCGCCGCCGAAGGGCGGGCCCTGGGTGTTGTTCCAGACAAGCATCAAGCGGCCGTCGGCCAGGCGCGCGGCGGAGCAGGGTGAGTTGGGCGCCCGGAAGCGCGTCGGCTGCGGCGGGCTCCAGGTTCGGCCATCGCTCGAGAACGACTCGTAGAGCCGACGGAATTGGGTGCGAATGACCATCCAGACTCGGCCGTCGCCAAGCTCCGCGGCCGTCGGCTCGACCGCCCCCGAGTGACTGTGGCGCCCGCCCGAGGGCACCGGCAGTTCCGTCGAGTCGGCGTGCCACGTGCGCCCGCCGTCGTCCGAATAGCAGGATTTCGCCACGTTTTTTCCGGCCTCGCGGTCGAAGTCGTAGAAGTGCAGCGGCAGCAGCAGCCGTCCGCTCGAGAGTTGCGTGAATCCCAGCAGCGCGCCGGTGTACTCACGCCCGTAGTCGACGCGGTGCGGGGGCTCCCAGGTAGCGCCGCCGTCTCGCGA
The DNA here is from genome assembly GCA_028873795.1 of Chloroflexota bacterium. Classification (GTDB taxonomy): domain Bacteria; phylum Chloroflexota; class UBA11872; order UBA11872; family UBA11872; genus JAJECS01. Next base: position 77,971 of record JAPPNP010000054.1, on the reverse strand, counting down.
CGCGACGTGAAAGACGTCGCAGCGCATTTCGTCGCGGCCCGGCCGCTCGATGTCCTTGGGCCACTTGAGAAACCGCATCCCGATTCCGTGCAGATCGCCGTTGCGGTCGACGAGGGCGCGACCAAGCGTCCAGAGCCCCGCGCTGCCGGGCATGGTGTGCACCACCTCCGGCTCGGACCAGACAATGGGGATGCCGCGACCGCGTCGCATCAGCAGGCGCTCCGGCGTCCACGGATCGTCGAAAGCCGCGCCCCCCAGCGTCTCTTGGAAGGGCGGCTTGCCCTCGGCGGTGAGCGTGAAGAACTGCCCGTCGGGGAGCTCGACGATCTGCCCGAGCCTGGTGCCGGCGCGGTAGCGGGGGGTAGCGAGCATCGGGTCTTCCTTGCCTGGGAGGATTGAGACCGGCGAGCGGCGCGCAAGCCTACCAGCGGGCCGACGAATCCTTGGGATACGCTGCGGAATCGCCCGCCGGGAGAGCCGCGCATGGCCCAGCCGCACCGAATGACGCCCGACGAGATCAAGACGCAACTCGAAGGTCCGGTGATGTCCATTCCCACCAGCTTTCTGGCCGACGGCCCGATCGACTACGACGGTGTCGCCAACATCATCGAGACCGGAATCGCGGGCGGCACTCAGGTGGCGCTGCTCACGATCGGCGACAGCCAGTTCGCCTATATGCGCGAGCAGGAAGTGGCCGATATCACGCGCTTCGTCGTCGAGCGCACGGCTGGGCGCGCGATGGTCGTCGCCGCTACCGGCCTCTGGGCCACGACCCAGTCGGTCGAGTTCGCGCACTACGCGCGCGAGGTCGGCGCCGACGTGGTGATGGCGGCGCCGTCCGGTCAGCTGGGCGATCCCGTGGGCATGGCGGCTCACTACAAGGCCGTGGCGGCGGTCATGCCGGTGATGATCGTCGGCTTTCCCCCGCACGAAATGCTGCATCGGCTGGTGGACGAGCCGAATATCTGCTGCATGAAGGAAGACGGCACGGACGCCTACGCCGTGCAGACAATCGAAGAGTTCGACGGCCACTGGAAGTTCATGAGCGGCGGCAAGCTCGGGCGCCACATGCTGCAGTGGACCTATGGCTGCCGCAGCTTCATGGACTGGTCTACCAGCTTCGCGCCCCAGGTCGGCCGGCGGTTCTGGGATTCACTCCAGTCGGGAGACATACCCGACGCGGCGCGCGTGGTTCGGGAGATCGAGACGCCGCTGTTCGACTTGTCCGGCCACCCCAAGGTGGTCCGCGTCGGCAAGGCATTCCCCGGCGGGTGGCAATCGCTCTGGCGCGCGTGCCTGGAGCTGAACGGCATCGCGTCGCGGCACCTGCGACTGCCGCACACGTCGGCGGACGAGTCCGACCTCGAACGCGTCAAGCCGGAGCTCGAGCGCCTGGGGCTGGTGGGCTCCGCCTCCGGCTGATCGCCGTCGCCGCCCCACGGAAGGGCGACGCGGCAACCAGACAACATTCAGGCTGAAAGGGCGTCAGTCTCGGACGCCGATTGACCTCGGCCGGGGGGCTTTCAGATCCCGGCGGTCGAACAGCTAGGCGTTGCGGCTACTCGCCGGACTGGCTGCGCCCACGCACGTCGAAGGCGTCGCGCAGGCCGTCACCCATAAAGTTGATCGAGAGCACCGCGAGGCTGATCGCCGCGCCCGGGGCGATCCACAGCCAGGGGAAGCCGGCCAGGAAGGCGATGCCGCGCGCGGCGTTGATCATCGAGCCCCAGCTCGCGGCGGGCTCGGTGACGCCGAACCCGAGGAAGCTGAGCCCTGCCTCGGCGAGAATCGCACCGGCCACGCCCAGGGTAATCGCCACCGTCACCGGACCGACGATGTTCGGCAGAATGTGCCGCACGATGATGTACCGCTGACTGGCGCCCAGCGCACTCGACGCCATCACGTATTCCAGTTCGCGCATCACCAGGATGTTGCCGCGGAACAGCCGCGCCAGGCCCGGCCAGCCGAAGATTCCGATGATTACCATGATGTTGAAAATATTCGGACCAGTAATACCCGCCAGGATGATGATAAGAATGAACGTCGGGAAGGTCATCACGAAGTCCGTAAAGCGCATTAATGCATCGTCGACGTAGCCGCCGGCGAGTCCCGAGATGGACCCGATGATGAAGCCGATGACGACGTAGATGGAGACCGCGACGATGCCCACCGACAGCGACACGCGCGCACCCTGCAGAATCCGGCTGAATACGTCACGCCCGACCTGATCGGTCCCCATCCAATTGACGGTGTCCGGGGGACGGTTAACTTTGAACAGGTGCGGCTTCTCGGGATCGAACGGCGACACGATCGCCTGGGTGGCGGCCAGCAGCGCCATCACCGTGAGACAGATGAACCCCGCGAGAGCCAGCTTATGGGCGAGAAAGCGCCGAAACGCTCGGCGAAACGGCGAAAGCTCCGGCGGAAGCTCGATGATCTCTTCCGCGGCAAGATCGGCAGCCGCCTGGGAAATGGGCGTACTCGGCTGAGCGCCGGATTCGTCCATGGCTCGACTCTCAGTGCTCATGCGGCCCCTCGATGCTGGATCATGAGTGGCGGACCCGTGGATCAACCCAGGCGTAGGCAATATCGGTCAGCAGGTTTGCCGCCAGCGTGATGACCGACGAGATGATGAGCACGCCCATGATCACCGGGTAGTCGCGCTGCAACAGTGCGGTGTATCCCAGCAAACCGACTCCCGGCCAGCGGAAGATCGTCTCGACGATCAGCGCGCCGCCGAACAGCACCGGCAGCCGGAGACCGATCAGCGTGACGATCGGAATCAGCGCGTTGCGGAAGACGTGCTTCCAGAGAATCAGCCGCTCGCTCAGGCCCTTGGCCCGGGCCGTGGTCACGAAGTCGGCGGAAATGGTGTCGAGCACCGACGCGCGCGCATATCGCATCAGGCCGGCGATATCGTTCATGGCCAGCGCGAACACCGGCAGCACCGCGTGGTGCAGCAAGTCCCAGTTAATGCCGGTCTCGCCACCGGGCGTCCACATGCCAAACGTCGGGAACCACCCCAAGGTCACCGCAAAGATGAACATGCCCATCAACGCGAAGAAGAACTCGGGCACGGACAGCATGAAGAAGGCGCTGATCGTGAGCGTGTAGTCCATTCGCGAGTACTGGTAGAGGGCTGAGATCACGCCGAACAGCAGACCAAGGGCCAATCCCACCGCCACCGTGGCCGTCATCAAGCTGATCGTCGGCGGCAGCCGGTCGAGGATCAACTCCAGCACAGGAACATTGTGCGTCTGGATGGAGTAGCCCAGATTGCCTTGGATGGCTTCCTTCAGCCAGAGGAAGTACTGCACCGGCACCGGCTTGTCGAGCCCGTACTCCTTGAGGAGCTCCTCGATGTCGTGGGGCCCCATGTAGAGCATTTCTTCGGGATCGATCAACGCCTGAATCGGGTCGCCCGGCGCGAGCTGGAAGACGATGAACGACGTCAGGGACAGCAAGAACAGCAGCGGAATCGAGATGAGAACGCGACGGATGATGTATTGGGTCATGTCATCCCTTCACGCCGAAGCGCGGTGTCTGCGTTGCGCGTCCGCTCTGCGCAAGTTCCCCGAGCAAGGGCATGCTACTCAATAGGTGCGCCGACCGGCAACACGGCCCGCCACCCGCCAGCGCCTGGACGATTGGATTACCCGGGTGCCACGCGCCGCACTCGCGACACTCGCGCGGCGCGTGCGGGCGTGGTGTACTCGGGTCACGACGCCTCCGCAGCCCGCCAGGGCTCGAAGGAGCTCAGGCCCATGCTGACCACGGCCACCTACGCACGCGACGGACGACGCGCCACCATCTCGGTCGAGCGCATCGACACGTTCGTCGAATACACCGACACCATCGTGAATTTTCCGGGCATCGTCGTGCTCGACGGGGATCGGCTGGTGCTGAGCGCCAATCACGCCCGTCACGGTGACTTCGAGGGCGAGCCGCTGCGCACCTTTCTCTCCGAGGACGGCGGCGCCACCTGGACGTTGCTGGGCCTCGACAGCCCGTTCCTCGACGCGCACCCACTGACCGGCGAGAACTACCTCACCTTCGCCGGCGGCAACCGTGGCTACATGCAAGACGGCACCATCACCCACATCGACGTCCACCAGGCCGATCTCGAGCATCGCCAATGGAGTCGGCGCGATGGTCCCTTGCACGCGATCATGCAAACGGCCGACCACAGGCTGCGCTGGCGGCGCTGGAGCAATTCTGGCGAACCGCTGGAAAACCGCCTGATCACGCTGCAGAACACGCCCTGGGAGACTGGGTCTTACGAGAACTACGCCAGGATTCTCGAGCTCGGCGGCGGCGAGTTGCTGACGGCCGTGGGCGTGCTGGCGGGCGCACCGCCGCGCCTGCCGGGCGTGGACCGCCGGGGCCGCCCGCATTTCAACATGCGCTTCTCGGTGGGCATTATCCGCTCGCACGACAACGGCGAAACCTGGGAAGTTACGGCGGCTTTCCATCCTTGGGAGCACGAGCAGGTCTACGGCCCGCACGACCGGCCCGTCGACGAGGGATTCGACGAAGCCGACCTGGAGATCGCATCCAACGGCGACCTGGTGCTGATCATGCGTAGCGGCTCGTACTCGCCGATTTTCCAGACGCGCTCCCCCGACGGCGGCGATACGTGGACCGAGCCCGAGTGCATGGGCTGGCCCGCCGTGAAACCGCGGCTCCATCTCCTCTCGAACGGCGTGCTGGCGGCCGTCTCGGGACGCGGCGGCTACGGGCATCCGCAGGTCACCCACGTGATCCTGAGCCTCGACGGCACCGGCAGTCACTGGGAGATGCCGTTCCCCTTCCATACCGGCCCGGGGTGCTCCTACACCACCACCTTCGTCCAGGACGGCCAGCTGCACGTCGTGTTCTCGCACTCCGACTTCACCCGCGAGATGGGCACCAACCAACTCCCCTCGCAACGCATCCGGCGCGCCGTGATCAACGTCGAGACCCACGATGACTGAAAGCCGGCCCGCATGATTGAAAGCGCCATCTACACCGACGGCTCGCGCTCGGTGCGAATCGGCGTGGAGCGCATCGACACCTGGCAGGAAGACACCGAGGTCATCCTCAACTTTCCCCACGTCGTCGAGCTCGCCGACAACTGCCTGTTCATGCGCTTCAGCCGCTCGCAGCACGCCATCGCCGACGAGGAGCCCCATCGCGACGCCTTTTCGACCGACGACGGCGAATCGTGGGGCGACCCGCCGCCGGGCATGGAGTTCGGCGGCGGCAGCCTGGGCTACCTCCGCGACGGCACGATCATGCGGCTGGAGCACAACACGGTCGAGGCCAATCGGCGCACGTGGGACAAGCACGCGGGCCCGTTCCACCTGGCGATGCAGGAGGACGACCCGACGTTTCTGGTGCGCACGTGGCGCTCCAACGGCGAGCCCATCGAAAGCCTGGAATTCAAGATCGACGGGCTGCCGTGGAAGACCGCCTCCTACCAGACCTACGCCAAGATCCTGGACCTCGACGACGGCAGCCTACTCGCCGCCATGGAGGCCCAAGTGGGCCCGCCGCGGATGACCGACAAGATTCTCGACGACGGCCGGCACCGCTGGGCAATCACCATGACGACCTTCATCGTCCGGTCGCGCGACCGCGGTCGGACGTGGGACTTCGTCACCGCCTTTCGACCGGAGGAGTTGAACCTGGTCTACGGCGGTGGCGATCTACCCGTGGACGAGGGGCTCACCGAGGCCGACCTGGTCGTCGCCGCCAACGGCGACATCCTGTGCGTCAACCGCACCGGCTCGTATTCCCCCATGTGGCAAACGCGCTCGACCGACGGCGGCCACACCTGGGGCACGCCCGCGCCGGTCGGCTGGCAGGGCGTCAAGCCCCGGCTGAATTTGTTGCCCAACGGCGTGCTCACCTGCGCCGCCGGCCGCGGCGGCTACGGTCACCCGCAGGTCACCCACGTGATGATCAGCGTCGACGGCACCGGCAACCACTGGGAAGCGCCGTTTGGCTTCCACACCGGTCCGGGGTGCTCCTACACCTCCACGTTGGTCCGGGACGGGAAACTGCACGTCGTCTTCTCCGACTCCGACTTCACACGACCGTTCGGGACGCACAACCTGCCCTCGCAGCGCATTCGGCGCGCCGTGATCAGCGTCGAAACCCACAATGACTGAAAGCAGGCACGCATGATCGAAAGCGCCACATACACCGACGGCAGGCGCTCGGTCCAGATCGCCGTCGAACGGATTGACACCTGGCTGGAAGACCACGAGTCGATCATCAACTTCCCCGGCGTCGTGGAACTCGACGGCGACCGCCTCTTCATGACCATTCACCACGGCCGCCACGGCGGCGAGGAACCCACGTGGGCCTACCTGTCCGACGACGCCGGGGCCACCTGGCGCCGCTTGCCCAACGACTTTCCGCTGCTCTCGCGCGATGCGCGGACCGGCCTCATCAACGAGACCCACGACTCCGGAGTGACCGGACACCTGCGCGATGGCTCCTTCGTGCGCATCAACCACAGCACCGAGCACGCGCTGAGCGTGGGCTACGACCGCGCGCACGGGCCGTATCACGACCAGTTCCAGGAGGAAGACCCCACGTTCCGCTTCCATCGCTGGACCGCCGACGCCACGCCGATCGAGAGCTTCCCGTTCAAGGTGCGCGGTATGCCGTGGCGTCGCGCGTCCTACCAGTGCTACTCGCGCCTGCTCGAGCTTGACGACGGCGACTTCCTCACGGCGTTGGAGTGGGTCAGGATCCTGCCGGAAAGTGAATGGCAGACCTTGCCCAACCGCGTGCGCAAGACGATCACCAGCGTCTTCATCGTGCGCTCGAGCGACCGCGGCAAGAGCTGGGACTTCGTGCACGCCTTTGACGCCTACGCGCTCAAACCGACCTACGGCCCCGGCGACCGTCGGTTGGACGAAGGCTTCAACGAGGCCGACCTGGTCAGGCTCGCCAATGACGACATCCTCTGCATGTTCCGCACCGGGTCGTACTCGCCGATGCATATGTCGCGCTCCGAGGACGGCGGGCGCACCTGGTCGACCCCTGTGAACGCCGGCTGGCAAGGGGTCAAGCCGCGCTTGGAGCTGCTGCCCAACGGCGTGCTGGCCTGCGCCGCCGGTCGCGGGGCCTACGGGCACCCGCAGGTGACCCACGTGACCCTCAGCCTGGACGGCACCGGGCGTCACTGGGAAGTGCCGTTCGCCTTCCACACCGGACCCGGCTGCTCCTACACCTCGACCATGCAGCGCGACGACCGGCTGCACGTGGTCTACTCCCATTCCGACTTCACCCGTGAGATGGGCACCGGCGAGCTGCCGTCGCAGACCATTCGCCGGGCCGTTCTCGACATCTCCGTTCTCGATGGTTGACCGGCCGCGCCACGGAAACCCGCCGGCACGCTGCCGCGCAGGAGGTTCATCCCGATGATCGAGTCCGCCACCTACAGCGACGGCCAGCGCACCGCGACCCTGAGCGTCGAGCGCATCGACACCTGGCAGGAAGACACCGAGGTCATCCTCAACTTTCCCCATGTCGTCGAGCTCGCCGACGACTGCCTCTTCATGCGCTTCAGCCGCTCGCAGCACGCCATCGCCGACGTGGAGCCCAAACGCGACGCCTTTTCGACCGACGACGGCGAGACCTGGGGCGACCCACCTCCCGGCATGGACCTCGGCGGCGGCAGCCTGGGATATCTCCGCGACGGCACGATCATGCGGCTGGAGCACAACACGGTCGAGGCCAACCGGCGCACGTGGGACAAGCACGTCGGACCGTTTCACCTGGTGATGCAGGAGGACGACCCGACCTTTCGCCTGGGCACCTGGCGCTCGAACGGCGACCCCATCGACAGGCATGAGTTCAAGATCGACGGGCTGCCGTGGGAGACCGCCTCGTACCAGACCTACGCCAAGATCCTGGACCTCGACGACGGCAGCCTGCTCGCCGCCATGGAGGCCCAGGTCGGCCCACCCAGGAAGACTGACGAGATTCGCGACGACGGCCGGCACCGCTGGGCAATCACCATGACGACGTTCATCGTCCGGTCGCGTGACCGCGGCCGCACGTGGGACTTCGTCACGGCGTTCCGCCCTGAAGAGCTGCCGCTGGTCTATGGCGTGAGCGATCGACCCGTCGACGAGGGGCTCACCGAGGCCGACCTGGTCGTCGCCGCCAACGGTGACATCCTGTGCGTCAACCGCACCGGCTCGTACTCCCCCATGTGGCAGACGCGCTCCACCGACGGCGGGCACACCTGGGGAACGCCGCATCCGGTCGGCTGGCAAGGCGTCAAGCCACGGCTGAACCTATTGCCCAACGGCGTGCTCACTTGCGCGGCCGGCCGCGGGGCCTACGGCCATCCCCAGGTCACCCACGTGATGATCAGCCTTGACGGCACCGGCAATCACTGGGAAGCGCCGTTCTGCTTCCACACCGGTCCGGGGTGCTCCTATACCTCGACGTTGGTTCGCGACGGGAAATTGCACGTCGTCTTCTCCGACTCCGACTTCACCCGACCCTTCGGCACGCACAACCTGCCCTCACAGCGCATCCGCCGCGCCGTGATCGACGTGCGCCTCCACGACAGCTAAGCAGCGTCTCGAAGCGCGGATTTCCGGACGCACACAGGGCCCCGCCTGTCATTCCGAGCGCAGCGAGGAATCTAGAGCCCCAATCTCGGTCGCAGGAAATGACCTGCCCGCGGCTCGGTTCCGGATGTCGGCGCAGAATCGCAGGGACACGCTTCGAGGTTCGACACGCGCACACCCCTGGGGCTAGCATTTCGGCGCCCGAGAACTGGAGTCACATCCATGCTGCGGCAGGCCACCTACGAGAGAAACGGCCGCACGGCGTCGATCTCCGTCGAGCGCATCGACACCTGGTTCGAGACCACGGATTCGGTCATCAACTTCCCGGGGTTGGTGGAGCTCGAAGGCGACCACATGTTCCTGAGCTATCACGGGGGACGTCACGGCGGCCACGAGCCGCTGCAGGTCGCCGTCTCCGATGACGCCGGCGCCACCTGGCGCAAGGCGCCCGACGATCACCCCATGGTTTACATCCACCCGGACACCGGTCGTCAGGGCATCGAGTTCGCGTCCGGCGTCTTGGGATACCCGCGCGACGACACCATCGTGTACATCGACCACGACACGGTGGAGTTGGCCGAGCGCTGGAAGGATCGCACCTCAGGCTCGTACCACGAGGTCGGGCAAATCGAGAGCCCGACGTTTCTCTGGCGGCGATGGTCCAAGGCCGGCGAGCCGCTGGAAAAACACACCTTCAAGGTGCGCGACCTGCCGTTCGAGCGGGCCTCGTACCAGTCGTACAGCTCGCTCATCGAGCTGGACAACGGCGACTACCTGACGGCGCTGGAGTGGGTGGACCTGCTGCCGGCCGACCAGTGGTCCACCGACACCCGGGGACGCATCCGCAAGACGCGCATCGGCGTCTTCATCGTTCGTTCGAGCGACCAGGGCTACACCTGGGACTTCGTGCACAAGTTCGACGCCGGCGAGCTCAAGCCCGTCTACGGCCACGCCGATCGCGCCGTGGACGAGGGCTTCGACGAGGCCGATCTCTCCGTCACGGCCAACGGCGACATCCTCTGCGTGATGCGGACCGGCAGCTACTCGCCGATGTTCCAGTCGCGCTCCACCGACGGCGGCCGCACCTGGTCCGAGCCCACCAACACCGGCTGGCAGGCCGTCAAGCCCCGGCTCACGCTGCTGCCCAACGGCATCCTCGCCTGCGCCTCCGGCCGCGGGGCCTACGGACACCCGCAGGTCACGCACGTGATGCTGAGTCTGGACGGCAACGGCGAGCACTGGGAGACGCCCTTCGCCTTCCACACGCGCGGCGGCTGCTCCTACACCTCCAAGATGTACCGGGACGACCGGCTGCACGTGATCTACTCGGACTCGGACTTCACCCGCGAGCTCGGGACCATCGGCCTGCCGTCGCAGCGAATCTGCCGCGCGGTGATCGACGTGCAGAGTCCGGGAACCTAGTCCGCCGCTGAATCCTCGAAAGATGCGATAGGCATGCGGCTGGGCCTGCTGGTCCGCCTGTTCACGGCGTCGCATGGCCGCATTGACGTGGAGCCGAGCGCCGGCGCGGCCAAGCCTCGCTGGGAACGCTCCACGGTCACGCGCTCGGAGTTCGAGGCGTCCCTGGACCTGGCGGCCGAGATCGGCGCCGAGGTGGTCGAGATTACGCAGGCCGGCCAGCCGGCGGCGGCGGAGCTCTTGGTGGCAAATGCCCCGCTGCGGCGCGATTTGCGCGCCATGATTGCCGACCGCGGGCTTTCGATCGCGGCGCTCAATGCCGCGGGCATGCCGCTGCACCCGCGCATCGGCGGGCGCGCGCGGCGGCTCATCCGGCGCACCATCGAGCTTGCCAGCCTGCTGGACGTCGGCACCGTCATCAGCATGTCGGGCACGGGGGCAGACGGGCCGGCGGCCAGCACCGTGAATTGGGTCAGCTTTCCCTGGCCCGAGGAGTCGGTGGCGTTGCGTGAGCGTCACTGGCAAGCGGCCGTGGGACTCTGGCGCGACCTGGCGGGCTACGCGACCAGCCGCGGGGTCGAGCGCGTGGCGCTGGAGCTGCACCCGATACACCTGGTCTACAACGTCCCGACGTTTATGCGGCTGCAAGACGCGGTTGGTCCCGTCATCGCCGCCAACGTCGATCCCAGCCACCTCTTCTGGCAGGGGATGGACCCCGTCGCGGTGGTGCGCGCCCTGGGCGACTCAGTGGCGCACGTACACGTCAAAGACACGCAGCTCATCGGCGGCGAAGTCGCCACGGCCGGCGTGCTCGACGGGCGGCCATTCGGGGCCGACGCCCCGCGCGCCTGGGTGCACCGGACCGTTGGCCGCGGCCATGGCGACGATGTGTGGACGGCGTTCTTCGAGGCACTGCGGGAGGTTGGCTACTCCGGCGCGCTTAGCCTCGAGAATGAGGATCCGTATCAGGACTATGCCGAGGGCGTGCGGGAAGCCGCGGCCTACGTGCGACCGCTCCTGCGAGGACTCGAGTGATCCTCCAGGAACCGGAAACGCCGCCGCCGGCTTCGCTCGAAGAAGTCGCCGCCGTTCCGCTGACGCCGCCCGCGCTCGGCAAGCCGATTCCGCAAGACTTGCGCGTCGGGCTCATCGGCGCCGGTCGCGTGGTGCACAACTCGGTCCTTCCGGCCTACCGCCAAGCCGGAATCACGCCGGTGGCCGCCAGCGATCCGGACCCTGAAGCACGCTTGGCCGTACAACGCCGCTGGGGGGTCGAGCGCGTCTTCGCGGACTTCCGGGAAATGCTCGACGCGGTGAATCTCGACGTGGTCGACGTCAACATTCGCTGGGACGTGGGGCTCTCGCCGACGCGCGTGGCCGCGGTTGAGGAAGCGGCGCGCCGAGGCATCCACGTGCTCATGGCCAAGCCCTTCGCCGCCACCTACGCCCAGTGCCGCGCAATGGTGGACGCGGCAGAGGCCGGCGGCGTCACGCTCGCCGTCGACCACAACACGCGATTCGCGCCGGTGCCCCACGGCATCCGGTCGCTGATCCAGGCCGGCGTGACGGGGCCGCTCATATCGGCCTCGTATCTCTACCACTCGGCCGTGGGACGCCAGCACACCAACGCGTTCGACGCGGCCTACGACAACGTGGTGCACGCCGCGGACACGCTACTGACGTGGTTCGAGCAGGAGCCGGAGGAGGTCTACGCGCACTGGAGCCGCCGGGTCGACGGGGTGGGCTCGGTGTTCAGCAGCACGCTCAGGTTCGCCGACGGGGCCAACGCCACGATCCTCTTCGACTTCGCCACGCGGCACCGCCGCCAGATGGACTTCGTGGCCGTGGGTGAGCGCGCCAGCGTGGACGGCCGGCAGGACGCCGGCGCGCCGCCGCCGGCGACGATGCGGCGCCCGGCGCTGCGCTACGGACCGCACACCCCGCGCGGCCTCGTGGTCGAGCTGCCCCTGCGCCACTCCCTCATGCCGGATTCGTTCCTGGCCTCCCGCGCCGACTTTCTGCAGGCCATCCGAGAGGGCCGTGAGCCGTGGGTGAGCGCCGCGCAGGTCTTGCGCACCATGCGCACGCACATCGCCCTGTGCCGGTCCGCCGCCGAGGGACGCCCCGTCCGACCCGCGTCGATCGACGACTCCGCCTAGGCGCCCCGCGGCCCATCTGTGGCAAGGTGCCCGAGCGCCGCCCGCCCGAGGATTCACCGGTGTCCGACCTCGACGTGCGCCCCCTCGCCGTCCGTCCACTTGAACAAGAGGCATTTCGCCCGTTCGGCGCGGTCATCGCGCCTGAAACGGCCGACGCCCCGAGCTTGAACCGCTCGCCGGGCAATCTCGGCTTTCTCTGGGTGCACAAGGAGTTGGAGTTCCCCAAGGCGGCCCATATGTGCAGCCTGCGGTACTACTACCGCGGCAACCGCTGCGAATTCCTGCAGAAGCACCCGGAAAGCACCGTCACGCTCATTCCCGTCAGCGGCGTGAGCGCGATCGTCGTCGCCCCGGACGACGCAGGCGGGGGCCCGGACGTCGATGCCGCCCAGGCCTTCCTGCTGGAGCCGGGACGGGGCGCGGTGCTGCATCGCGGCGTATGGCTGCGCTATGCCTATCCCCTCACCCAGTTCGCCGACTTCGCCTACGTGACCCAGCGCGTCGATCCGGCTACGGCCAACGTCAGCGACGACACGGTGCGGGTGAACCTGGACACCGATCTGGGCCTGGTGTTCGACCTGGTGTTCGACGTGCCGGCGGGCGAGGGCTACGCGCACACGCCCAGCGGCGCGCTGGCGGCAGCCCCCGAGCGGAATCCTCCGCACGCATAGTCGCGCGTACACTTACGCCCCGTTCCCCCCGGGGTCGCTCGAATGCTACGAATTGGGCTGATTGGGCTAGGCGGCATCGCGGCCAGGCACCTGCAGGGCCTCGCCGCACTCGAAGCCGAGGGCCTCGCCACCTGCATCGCCGGGGCGGAGCCGGTGGACGAGCGGCGCGAGGAGCACCGCAAGACTTTCGGTATTCCCAGGGTCTTCGCCAGCCACCGCGACCTGCTGGCCGATCCCGACGTCGAGGCCGTTGGCATCCTCCTGCCGCACCACCTCCATGCCGGCGTGACGGTCGAAGCCCTGGACGCCGGCAAGCACGTGCTGGTCGAGAAACCCATGGCCGTGACCATGGAGGAGTGCGATCGCATGATCGAGGCCGAGGCACGCAGCGGCCGGCTGCTGCAGATTGGCCTTACCGGGCAATACCGACCGGCGCTGCGCACGGCGAGGGCCTTTTTGGACACCAATGCCCTTGGGCCGGTCATCCAGGTGCTGGCCCTCGTCAGCGCCAGGTTCCCCTATGAGCGCCTCGACCGCTGCTATCTGACCCGCTCCATGGGCGGCGGCAATTGGATGGGCAACGGCGTGCACATGGTCGACTGGGTCACGCACCTCGTCGGTCGCAAGGCCGTGTCCGTGAAAGCGGTCCTGGGAACCCACATGCACTACATGCACAGCGACGACACCGCCACGGCACTCATCCGGTATGCGAACGGCGTGGCCGGAGTCGTGGTTTCGGTGGCCAGCTCGCGCGGGGCCCAAGACACCGCCTATATCGACGTCCACGGCACACAAGGCCGCCTGCAAGTGCACTTCGACACCGCCGAGTATCCGGGCGGCATGGTCCGGGTGGGCCAGGACGGGGACTGGCGAGAGCTAGATATCGAGCCTATCAACGACTTTGCCGAGCAGTACCGTGACTTCGTCACGGCGATCGCGACCAACGACCGCCCGCCGGCCAGCAGCGCCTATGGCCGTCACATCATGGAGATCCTGTTCGCCGCCGAGCGCTCGAGCGCGACCGGCCGCGAGGTCCTGCTGGAGCCGGTGGAGCGGCAGCCCTGGTAACGCCTGCAATCAGCACTTAGTGAGCACCCTTCCGCTACGACTGACGCTGTCTCGCTACCATTGACCGGTGCGGCGCTGCCGCCGGGGAGGAATCCGCTGCCCATTCGCCGCTCCGCGGCATTTGTCGCCGCCTACCTGACATTTGCGCTGGCGGTTCTTGCCATTGCCGTGTTGGCCGTGGGACTGGTGATCGGCCAGCCGTTCACGGTCGTGGGCGCCTGCACCATTCAGTCAGAGTTCACGGTGACCTGGCGTGACGAGCCCACCAATTGCCCCAACAGCGACCTTGCCGACGCCGACCTTGCTGGTGCGTTTCTGCGCGACTCAAACTTCTCCGGCGCCGACTTGTCCGGCGCCAACCTCAGCGGCACGGACCTTCGGTTCGCCGATTTCGTCGACGCCACGCTGGACGGCGCCGATCTGTCGGAGGCCAACCTCTATGGAGCCACCTTCCGGGAGGCCCGGCTGATCGCCGCTCGATTCGACGACGCCAACATGACCGGCGCCAATCTGCAAAACGCCGACCTCAGCGACGCCAGCCTGCGAAGCGTCGATGCCTCCTGGATCGAACTGGACAACGCCGTCGCGGCCAATATCGACATGCACGGCGCCGAACTCAGCCGAGCGCGGTTCTATAGCACCCGCCTCCCAGGCGCGGATCTCAGCAACGTCGAACTCACCAACTCGAGCATGATCCGGGTGGACATGCCGGGCGGAGTCTTGCGCGATGCGCTGATCATCAATACGGACGTCTACGCCTCCAACTTCGCCCAGGCGCAGTTGAGCGGCATGCAGGTGTATGGGTCCGAGTTTCGCCGCACCGACTTCAGCGGCGCGGTGTTCACCGACGTGACGGTGTCGGGCACCCTGCTCATGGGGTCCGACTTCTCCGGGTACGAGGAATTCGGTACCAGCGCCGACTTTCGCGGTGCAACCCTGCGCGCCTCGGTCTTCGACGATGGTGACTTCTCGCACGCGATCGTGTCCGATATGCAGACGTTTGCCGTGGGATTCCGTCGGGCCAACCTCCAGCACGCCGATTTCAGCGGCGCCGAGCTGATTCGCGCCGCGTTCACGAACGCCGACTTGCGCAGCGCGCAGCTAGCCAACGCGGATCTCTCGGGATCGAATCTGGATGGCGCGCTGCTGCACAACGCCAATCTGACCGATGCAAATCTCACCGGGGCCGAGCTGATCGGCGCGGACCTGACCGGCGCCGTGCTTGAAGGCGCAAATCTCACCGACGCGCTCTTCAGCGAGCGGATGCGACCGCAAGGCGACGGCAGTCCCTAACCGCTCCAGCCGGCCCTAGGGTTCGGAATCACCCTCATCGTCCGCTCCACCAGTCAGGAAGTAGTGATTGATCGCAACACTCGGATGCACGACACCGTCGAGCGTGAATCCCTTCGCATCCAGCATCCGCCGCACGGCCCGGTTGCGCGCGTAAAAGTCGGCCTGGGCCTGGGCGGCTTCCTCGGGATCCTCCGGAACGACGTGCATGTCGATCACTGCCTCGAGTCCTTCGACACGACCATCGGCACAAAGGCGAACGTGCCGGTCGTTGGTCATCCGGTGGCTGGCGTAGTAGTCCAGGTATTCGTCGCCCTCGTCAGACCCGAACGTGTACCAGATGGTCCAGCCGCTCTCGACGATTCGGCCGGCCTGGCGGGATGCGATGGCCTCCGGCGGCAGGCATATGTCCCAGTGGTTGAAGTCGCGGTTGAACGCGCTCTCTATCTGGTCCAGGCCGGCGGTTTCGCCCACTATCCCGGCGCGATGACCGTCATGTCCCATCCGGCGAGGTCGTGCAGCGGCACGGTCCAATCGCCCAGCGCCGGCTCGCCGGCCGCCACCCACTCGGCGATCTCCTCGCGGTGACCCAACCGCCGCAGCGCGTTCCACATCGGCTGCGAGTTGGCGCGTCCGCCCGGACCCGCGCAGTCCCAGAAAAACAGATGCTCGGCGCCGGTGCCGTAGATCAGGTGCGCCTTGCGCCGGAAGTCCTCGGGGCTCATGTGGCGTGGCATCACGTTTGGCGCCAGTGTGCAGGCGGTGCCGCTGGTGGCCTCGACAAACGGCGTCAGCTGCTCCGCCGCCGACCAGGTGTCCTCGTCGGTCGGCATCGCCAGCGGCGCGGCGCTGTAGGGAATCAGCGCGTCGATCAGCCCCTCCCGCGCCCAGGTGGCCACGTCGCAGCCAAAGAGCACGTTCTCCGCCATCAGGCCCTGCACGCAGGCCGAGAGCTCGATGCGCCGCCGGCCCTGCTCGCGCGCAACGGCGTCCATCTCCTGTCGCACCCGGCGCATAAACTCCGTCAGCACGCCGGCTCGATAGGCCAGCCACTCCGGATCGTCCTCGGGCAACTCGCGGGGATCGGCGCCGTTACTCACGGCGAACCCCTCGATCAGCGGCTGCTCGTACATCAGGTACGGCGGGCGGCGGTTGAACAGCAGGCAAATGCCGTCCAGGTCGAATTCGGCCATCTCGCGCAGCGCGGCCAGGCAGTAGTCCTGCACCTCGGGAAAGGCATAGGACATGCGCGGCAGCTCGCGCCCGTCACGATCCAGGCAGCGCCACTGGGGATTGTCTTGGAAATACCCGTCCAGATACTCCTGGTTCATCGGCGGCGGGTAGGTCCAGGCGGCGAGCCGGTAGGCGGCGTGGAACTCCATTCCCAGCTCGTGGGTGTGATCGAGCGCCACCTGAAACGGGTCGATGCCCTGCTCGTGAAAGCTGCGCCAACTCTCGGCCAGCAGGCGATCGCCGACGCGCGGAAACATCTCCACCCCGTGCGCGGTGGCCGTGCGGCCGATCTTCGTGAAATAGCGCATCAGATCGCCCGCGCCCGACTCCCAGTACATGCGGCTGAAGTCCGTGTCGCGGTACGGCTCGATCTCGCGCCTGACCTCCTCGGCGGTCGTCATGCGGTAGGTGTAGTGCGGACCGTGCGCGTCGTTGTGGGCCCAGAGGCGGCGGTCCCGGCCCGACGTGCGCTCACCAACCAGTTCCTTTACCTCATCGTCGGCCAGCGGCACCAGCTTCAGGTAGGCGATGCGCGCCGAGCCCGACTGCACCGACCCCAGCCCGTCGCCGGAATCGATGCGCCGGTGCAACTGCGAGAACACCACTTCTTGGCCGGTGAGATCGGCGACCTTCCAGAAAATCTCTTGCAGCTCTTTGCGGCGCAGGTGGTGGCCCTCCGTGCTCCAGGTCAGCGTCGAGAATGCGGAATCGCCGCTGAGCATCACCTGGACCAGCGCGAAGTCGCTTTCGCCTCCCGCAGTCGGATGGACGCCCACCGAGATCGCGTGCCAGCCGTCGACCCGCAGCGGATAGGTCACATCCGGCGCCAGCGTTTCCGGTCCGGCGAAGAGCATCGTCCCCGAGACCCCCTCGGCCTCGAACGACAGCGTCTGCCAGTGGCCGCGGGTGGCGTCCGTTGCCAGCGCGTCGGACGGCGTGCAGCGGTCGAAATCGGCCACGAAGCGCGGCGCCGCGCGGAATCCACGGTCGGTTATGGCATCGGACATGGCGCTCACCTTCCTATCCCGGAGTCACGTACGAAAGATCCCATCCGGCCCATTCGCGAAGCGGCATCGACGGACGCGGCAGTTCGGGCTCACCAGCTTCGATCCACGCCTGGATCTCGTCTACATGGCCCAACCGCCGCAGCGCGTTCCATTCGTGCCCAAAGTTCGCCCGGCACCCGCCGCCCGCCGAATCCCAGAAGAACAAATGCTCAGCCCCCGCCGCATAGATGGTTGCCGCCTGCCGCCGATAGTCCTCCGGCGGCATCGACCGCGGCATCACGTTGGGCGCCACCACGCACGGCGAGTCCGCCACTGTTTCCACCAGGAATTCGAGCTGCTCGGAATCTGTCCACACCATGCCGCCGGGCTCGTTGAAGAACGGGCGATAGTTGGTGCGGGCGCTGTAGGGAATCAGCGTATCCACCAGGCCCTCGCGCACCCAGGCCGCCACATCGATGCCCTGCATCAAGTTCTCCGCCTCGGACGCGGCCACGATCGCCGAGACCGCGAGCCTCCGCCGCCGACCCTGCGACGCTTGGTCCATCGCCGCGCGCACGTCGCGCATGAATTGCGTGAGCGTGGCCGCGCGGTAAGCCAGCCAGTCCGGATCGTCCTCCGGCAGCGTCCGCGGATCGCACCCGAATTCACGGGTGAATCCGTCGACCAACGGCGGCTCGTATTCCACCAGCGGCGGGCGCCGGTTGTAGAGCAGACAGACCCCGTCGATGGGTCGCTCGGCGATCTCGCGCAGCAGCGAGACGACAAACTCGCGTACCTCCGGATAGCTGTAGGAGATGCGCGGCGTCCGGTTGCCTGCCCGGTCTTCGCCGTAGAACTCAGGATGCCGCTGGAAATAGGTGTCGCCGTGGTTGTGATGGTCGAGCGGTGGCGGGTAGTGGAATCCTGCCACTCGATAGCAGGCGTGAAACTCCAGCCCAACCGCGCGCGTCTCCGCCAGCGCTACCTCGAACGGGTCGACGCCCTCGTCGCGGAACACCCGCCAGCTTTCAGCGTGCAGGCGATCGCCGCGGCGGCCATAGTCCTCCAGCCCGTCCAGCGTGTGCCGCCTGCCGATGGCCGTGAAATACGACATCAGGTCGCCGCCCCCGGCCTCCCAGTACATCCGTGAAAAGTCGCTCTCGTGGTACGGCTCGAACTCGCTCCGCACATCGCCGGGCGTTGTGAGCCGAAACTGGTAGTGCGGAAAGTGGGCGTCGTTGTGGGCGAAGAGGCGCCTGGTGTCGGATCGGGTCTGGTCCGCGCGCCAGTCCGCGATCTCGGCGTCCGTCAACGCGATGAGTTTTATGTAAACCACTCGCGCCGCCGCGCAGGCGAGTGCTCCGGGCCCATCGCCCTCGCCGACTCGCGCGCTCACCTGGCCGATGTCGAGCTGCTGGCCGGTCAGGTCCGCGATCTTCCAGTAGAGCTCGACGACATCGACGCCGTGGTCGGGCCGCCGGTAGGGATTCATGGCCAGTAGCGAGAACGTGTCGTCGCCGCTCAGCTTGAGCGACAGGCCCAGCGTCAGCCCTTCGTCGGCTGTCCGAAGCGGCACGGTGCCGACCGATATGGCGTGCGGCCCGCGCGCGTCGAGCGGATAGCGCACCGTGGGCGCCGCCGTCTCGAGGCCCGCGGCCAGCATGGTGCCGCGCAGCGAGTCCGTTCGGTACGACATGGCGCGCCAGTGCCGCAGCTCGGGCGAGGATCGGATGGCCGCTGCCGGCTCGCTGCGATCCAGGTCGGTGAGGTAGCGCGGCGTGCCGTTGAGCCACGTGTCGCCGAAACGGTCGGTCACAGCGACGGCCATCGGCCGGGCATGGACGTGGCAACGCTCACCGGCGTTGGCCGCACATTCGCGCCTCCTGCCCGGTGAACGTTGGTGTACCTTACGCCGCGCCCCATCGCACCATCAATCGCCTGGCGCGAACTATGCGTGAGCGGCGACCGTCGGTGAACGACGCGGCGGCATCCGAGGACGAAAACAGCGACCGGCCGCACCTGTCGCAACTCGTGCGCGATCCCAAGTGGCGCGGTCTGGGCGTCATCCTGATCGGCACGTTTCTCAGCGTGATCGTGCACAACATCGCCACGGTCACCCTGCCCAGCATCGCGGCGGACTTCGGGTCCACCCTGGCCGAGGTGCAGTGGGTCGCCATTGCCGTGTCCCTGACGACGGCCGCCGTGGTCATGCCCGCGGGCTACCTGGCCGACCGGTTGGGCCGCCGCGCGTTCTTTATCGGCGGCATGGCGCTGTTCGCCGCCGCTTCGCTCATGGCCGGCTGGGCGCCGTCGCTCGAATCACTGATCGCGGCGCGCCTGCTGCAAGGCGCGGCGACGGCCATCGTGGGGGCCAACGGCATCGCCATCGCCGTCACCCTCTTCCCCGAGGGCGAGCGCGGCAAGGTGCTCGGACTCTCCTCCGCCACGGTCGGATTCAGCGCCCTGGTGGCGCCGGCGGTCGGCGGCATCGTCGTTGAGGCGGGCGGCTGGCGCTGGGCCTATCACGCGTTGGCGCTACCGGCGATCGTCGGCGCGGTCGGCGCCTGGCTGGTGTTGGAAGCGGGTCGGTCGCCCGAATCCGGCGACGAGCCGGGCCGGTTCGACTGGTTCGGCTCGAGCGCCATCGCCGGAATCGCGGTTACGCTGGTGTTGGGGCTGACGATGGGGCCGGTGATCGGCTGGACCGAGCCGCTGGTCTGGAGCTCCATCGCAGCCGCCGCAGTCTTGGGCGGCGCCTACGTCTGGTGGGAGCTGCGCACGCCCCATCCGGTATTCGACCTGCGACTCCTACGGCGACGCGCCGTGGTCACGCCGCTGGGCGCCCGCATCGTGCTGCTGATGGGCCTGTCCGGCGGGGGATTCCTGGTGCCGTTCTACATCCAGGGCGTGCTGGGCTTCAGCGCGCGCGATCTGGGGTTCATCCTCGTGCCGGGATTCGCCGTCTATACCCTCGTCGCCACGCTCGCCGGACGGTTCTCCGACCGGTGGACGCCGCGTCCGTTTCTGATTGCCGGACCGCTGGTGGGCCTCGTCAGCGTTCTCGCGCTGGCGAGCTTCGGATCGGACACCCCTCTGGCCGTGATCGTGCTGGTGCTGGTCGTCAACAGCGCCAGTCTCTCGCTGGTGACCTCGCCCAGCACCAATGCCATGCTCGGCGCCGTGCCCGATCGGGTCTACACCGTCTCCGTGGCGTTCATGAACCTGGCGGGCACCATCGCCAGCATCGTCGCCCTGGCCCTGATCACCGCCATCGTCACGGCCGTCATGGCCAACGCCGGCGCCGAGGCCAGCGTCAGCGCCGTGGCCTCGGACCCCGCCACCACCAACGCCTTCCTCGACGGCTGGCGCGTCGGCTTTCTCGTCCAGGCGGTGTTCATGATTTCCGCGGCAGCGATTGCGCTGATGTATCGCCCGCCGGTCCCCAAGGGAACTCGACGATCTTGAGCAGCAATTGCGCCCAGACAGCCTGGGCCGCCAGTCATCGGCGCTGCCGACCATGCTGACCCGGTGTTGCCGCTGACGAACACCGCTGGCACCATTGGCCCAAGTGGCTCCAAGCTCAGGCTTGGACTTCGATTCGCAAGGAGTCGCAACGACATGGCATCCCTCGCGAGCAGTTTCCAATTGTTGGCGAGCCTTGCGACGCGAAAGGTCGCCCGCTAGCAACAGTCCTTGCCGCAGGGCAATGCGCAGGCGGTAAGTAGACCGTCCGTTCACCGCGCCTCGATCGCGACCATCGGTCGAGGCGCTAGAAGCTAACGCACGCGGCCGAGCTGCGCCCCGGGCTCCTGTCCAACACCTCATGTACTTGGGATTGGAGTCCATCTATGTCCATGCTTTCCGTCCGGTCGCGGCGTTCACGCAGCGACGACCGTGACCTGCCGCACACATTGTCAAGCCAGCGTCGACTACCGAGCGTCATTCATCCGCACATGTCCAGGCTCTCGGTAGCAACGACGGGTGGCATTCAATGAAGCGTCTCCCTGCCTATTCACTCGCCATTGCGATGGCCGGCGTCCAGGGTCTGGCGTTCACCACCGTAGTGACCACCAACCTGGTCTATCAGGTCGAAACCGTCGGCCTGAATGCCCTGCAGCTCGTGTTAGTCGGCACCTTGCTCGAAGCGACGACGTTGGCGTTCGAAGTGCCGACCGGCGTTGTCGCTGATGTCTACAGCCGGCGCTTGTCGATCTTGGTCGGATTCGCCCTCATGGGCGCCGGATTCGTGGTGGAAGGGGCCATCCCGTTGTTCGCGGGCGTCCTCGCCGCCCAGGTGGTGTGGGGGCTCGGATTTACCTTCATCAGCGGCGCAACCACGGCCTGGATCGCCGATGAGGTCGGGCAGGAGCGACTCAGCGAAGCGCTTCTGCGCGGTACGCAGGCGTATCTGATTGGCGGTCTCGTGGGTATTTCGCTGGCTGTTGCGCTCTCAAGCGTGTCGCGGGCACTGCCGGTTGTCGTGGGTGGCGCAATGTTTGTGGGGCTTGCGGCATTCCTCGCATTCACGATGCCGGAACGGGGATTCACGCGAGTGCCGGCGCACCGGCGCCAAACGTTCAAGACGATGGGCGCGACGCTGCGGACGGCGTTACGTCTCGTTCGAGGCCAGCGCACGTTGCTCCTTGTCGTGGCCGTGCCGTTCTTGTTTGGCGCGTCCAGCGAAATCCCCGACCGCCTGGTCACACCGTTCTTGCTGGAGACCATCACGCTGCCGCCGCTGGGCCCGCTGGACCCCGTAGCCTGGTTCGGCCTCAGCGGCTATGTGGGGCGGGGGCTCTCGCTCGCTGCCACTGAAGTCGCCCGCCGCAAGTTCGATACGTCGAATGACCGCGTCACGAGCCTCGTGCTAGTGGCCGCGCAGGCGACCTACATCGGCAGCCTGGTCGCGTTCGCGCTCGCCACGAATCTTGGGCTCGCCCTGGCGATGCTGTGGCTACGCGGGCCGCTGTTCGCTGTCAGCGGCCCATTGCTAAGCGTGCTGCAGAATCGAGTGATTCCGTCGCGGGTTCGAGCCACGATGCTATCGGTGGGCGCGCAGGCCAATGCAGCTGGGCAGCTCATTGCCGGTCCGGCGCTCGGCGCCGTCGCTCTTGGGATCTCGCTTCGCGCGGGGTTCTTAGGCTCGGCCTTGGTGCTTGCCCCGGTTGTCGTGATTCTGCTGATCCTCAGCCGGCAGCGCGCCGCAGCGCCTGACGACGACTGATGGGCACTGCCCGGTGGCGCAGGCTCTCGGTGCCCCCTACAGCAGTTTCAACCCCTGCAGCATGTCCCGCACCTGTTCCATCTCCTCCTCGGTGGCGTTTGGGGCGGGTGAGCGGCGCCAGCGGGGGGCCACGCCGCAGACCTCGATCATGGTGTGCACCAGGCCGTCGCCGCCGGCGGGGAATACCGGCCACAGGTCCCAGATCGGCTGCTCGTAGTGCCGCGCCAGGCGCCAGGCTTCAGGCAGGTCGTCGCGCTTGATGGCGTCCCAATAGAGCTTCTGGGGCAGCAGATTGCAGTAGATGAACACGTCCAGCCAGGAATTGCAGTTGCCGTGGGGCCACAGCACGTAGTGGCGCTTGATGCCGCCGCCGCCGGCCATCGGCCAGCGGTCGCCCCAGCGCATCAGCACCTCGTGGGCGTAGTCCAGGCCCAGGTCTTCCTTGAAGGCCCACATGTTCGGGTCATCGGCCACGAGCTCCAGCGTGCGGATCGGCACGTCGCCCACGAACATCACCGGGGCGACCTGGCCGCAAGCCTTGTAGTAGTCCGCCAGGCTTTCCGGCGTGCCCTTGGCCCAGTCGGCCGGACGCACCATGTAGAGGTCGTATCCCAGCTCGCGCACGAAGCGCCCAAACTCGATCGCCTTGTTGAGACCCCACTGGTTGTCGCAGGCGATGGTGAGCGCGCGGCCGTCCACATGGTCGATCACCACGCGGTGCAGCTCCGCCACCTCGTCGTCCGTGAGCAGCGAGATGAGGCTGTCGCCCCAGGTCAGCATGATGACGTTGCAGTTGCCTTCGAGCGACTTGTCGATCACCGCCCGCGTGCCGTCCCAGTCGATCTCGCCGGACTCGGTGAAGATCGTGGGCAGCGAGTTGATCGGGCCGTCGAGCAGGGCGCGGACTTCGTCGTGGTCACGCATTGGGAACCTCCGGGCGGCTACATCAGGCCGATGCCGCGCAGCCAGTCGCGCAGCTCGTCGAGTTCTTCATCGGTCGGATCGGGTGCGGGTGAGCGGCGCCAGCGCGGCGCGACATCGTAGACCTCCAGCAGCGCGTGGGCGAACAGGCCGTCCTTTTCGTAGCGGACCTGCGCGGCGAGGTCCCAGAGCTTCTGCTCGTAGCGCATGGCGATATCCCAGGCCGTGCGGGTGTCGTCGCGCTTGAGCGCGTTCCAGTAGTCAACGGTCGGCTGCGGGTGAAAGCGGATGAAGATGTCCAGCCACGCCCGCGGGCCGTGGGGATGGAACAGCACGTGCCGCTTGTGCGCGCCGCCGGTGACCATGGCCCAGCGGTCGCCCCAGCGCATCTGCACCTCGTGCGCGTAGTCAATGGCCAGGTCTTCCTTGAACGCCAGCACGTTGGGCACGTTTTCGATCAACTCGCAGGTGCGCAGCGGCACCATGCCCACCAGCATCACCCGGGTCACCTGGGCGATGGCCCGAAAGTGCTCGGCCAGGGTTTCCGGCGTGCCTTTGGCCCAGTCGGCCGGGCGCACCATGTAGAGGTCGTACCCGAGCGCTTCGACGTAGCGCCCGAATTCCAGCGCCTTGGGCAGCGCCCACTGGTTGTCGCAGCCGATGGTCACGGCTCGGTTGCCTACATGCTCGATCACGTTTCGATGCACCTGGGCCAGCTCGGTATCGGTGAGCAGCGAAACCAGACTGTCGCCCCAGGTCAGCATCACGATCTGGCAACCGGCGTCCAGCGCCACGTCGATGACGTTGCGCATGCCCTCGTGATCGACATCTCCGTCGCGTGTGAACACCGTCGGCAGGGAGAGGCAGGGGCCCTCCATGAGGCCGCGGATCTCGTCGGGCGACTTCATGCCGGCACCGGCTGTGTCTGCGGTCCGAGCCCAGCCAGGAACTCTCGCAACTCGTCCATCTCTTCCTCCGTCGGGTTGGCCGCCGGCGAGCGTCGCCAGCGGGGAGCCACGCCCGCAGCCTCCACCATCGCATGCTTGACGAAGCCGTCGGGTCCATAGCGCACGCGCTGCGCCATGGCGCGCAGCGGCACTTCGTATTGCATCGCCTGCGCCCAGGCCGCCGCGATGTCGCCGCGCCGAAGCGCGCGCCAATAGTCCTGGGAGACCGCCGGGAAGGTGCGACAGAAGCCGTCGAGCCACGTGTCGCAGTGGCCGTGCGCCCACAACAGGTGGTGGCGCTTCATCCCGCCGCCGCCGATCATCGGCCAGCGGTCGCCCCAGCGCATGATGATTTCGTGGGCGTAGTCGAGGCCCAGGTCTTCCTTGAAGGCCCACATGTTCGGGTCGTCGGCGAGGAGCTCGAGCGTGCGCAGCGGCACGTCGCCCACGAACATCACCGGCGACTCGCGCCCGCAGGCGGTGTAGAACTCCGCCAGCGACTCCGCCGTGCCCTTGGCCCATTCGGCGGGGCGCACCATGTAGACGTCGAAGCCGAGCTCGCGAACGTAGCGCCCGAACTCGACCGCCTTGTTGCGGCCCCAAATGTTGTCGCAGGCGATGGTGACCGCGCGCTCGCCGGTCTGGTCAATGACGACCCGGTGCAGCTCCGCGACCTCGTCGTCGGTGAGCAGCGAGATCAAGCTGTCACCCCAGGTGAGCATGATCACATCGCAGCCGCCGTCGATGCTGAAGTCGATCAGTTTGCGGATGGACGGGTAGTCGATCGTGCCGTCTTCGTGAAAGATCGTCGGCACGGAGTTGCACGGCCCCACTAACCGCGCGTCGAACTCATCCTTCGACTTGATGGCTCAGGCTCCGTGTCTCGCTGTCCTGCGCGTCACGATATCCGAATGGGTGATTGAGCGCCGCACTGGACGCTCACCCGCACGAAGCCCCGCCGTCGTTTCCCGCGAATGCAGACCTGTGCGAAATGCCGTAGGGGCAGGTTTCAAACCTGCCCGCACGCCAAGCGTCCGCCGTGCCTGGAGATTCGACTGGACTGGATTCCGGCTTCCGCCGGAATGACGGAGGGGTTGATACAAGGGACAACGGACGCGGGAGTCTAGGCCGTCCCCCACGCCTGGCCGATCAACCGCGTGAGCCCAGCGGCGATCGCGGCAAAGCCCTCGTCGTTCGGATGCACCAGGTCCGCCAGGCGCGACTCGTCGCCGGAGCCGATGAGGCTGCAGCCCTCCAGCACAACCAGGTTGGTATCGCCCGCGGCCACGCGGGCGCTCACTACGCGCCGGATGACCTCCCGATACTCCTCCACGCTAGCGCCGGCGGCGTTCCGCTGGTTCAGCTCCGGGACATACCAGGTGGGTGTGATGACCACGATGGGCGTTTTCCCATGTGAGGCACGCACGACCTCGAGAAAGTCGGCGTAGATGCGGCCGAATTCCTCCGGTCCAGGATGGCCGATGGCGTAGGTGTTGATGCCGTAATAGAGCGAGATCGCGTCGGCCGGCAGGTCGGCCACGATTCGCGCCATGCCGGGCTCACCTCTAGCCGATCCGCCGAAGCCCAGGTTGATGAAATCGGCGCCGAGCGCACGAGCCACCCGTGACGGATAGGCCAGCCCCGACCGCGTCGTGACGGCGCCGTGCGTGATCGAGTCGCCGTGGAAGGTGATGAATCGCGACGGCCGCGAGGCGGGCGCCGCCAGGCTGGCGCCGGGAGCGAGACCCAGCGACTTGAGCCGCACTTTGGAGTAGGGCGGCATGTGCAACTCGACATCATGAGTGCCCGTCATGCCCTGAAGGAGATCGGCGGTGCATGGCCCGGCGTCGTCACCGCCGTCCGTGCCGGCAAACTTCCCGTCGACGTAGGCGTCGACCTTGCTGGCGCGGCTCGGTCGCTGCAGGTACTCGAAATGCAGCGCCACGCGCGGGCTGTTCGTCTGAAAGACCAGCCGCACGCCCGAAGCCATCTCCGAGCGCTCCCAGGTGTCGGCCGGCAGGCTGTCCCGGTGCTCCTCCGGAATCCGATGGAGCAGCGCCCGCGGCGCACCCACCAGACCCCGCATTTCGACATCCGGCGACGGCAGCGCGATCCATTGCATGGCGACGACACCTCGGCAACAGCCGGAGGCATAGTAAGCGCCGGTGGCCACGAGGGGTGCCCGCACACCGAGCAGGGCCCCATTCGGCCTCGCCGACCGACCCGCCGGGCATAATCGCAGCGGACGGTGATCGCCTTCGCGCTTCCGCGATGCGTCGATCCGACTTGAAGGCCGCTCCTATGGCGACCCAGCTGCGCAAGATCTGGCTCTCGGTCCACTCTCTGACCTGGCTGGCGCTGCCGCCCGACAACCGCGAGCGCATGGATCGCAAGTGGAATCAATTCGTTGAGCGGATTCCATTGGCGTATCCGCTCGAAGTGCGGCTGCAGCGGGACTACCAGCGCATCATCGACGCCGCGGGCGATGACGAGGCCTTCTACTTTCTCCCCACGCATTTCGAGGCCGCCGACGAGATCATCGAATACGCCGACGCGCGGCTCGGTCGGCGGTCCATGGCGTCGCGCGTCGAGGGCGGGGCCGAGGCCAAGGAACGGGCGCTGGGCAGCAGCTTTCTTGACGGCGTGGAAGACGACCAGCGGGCGGCGATTCGCAACCGCGGGCTCGTCGACCGGGTGCTCACCGCCGACGAGCTCAGGCTGGACCGGGCATCCCGCGATGCCGCTTCCAATCTGCCCCCAGGCGGGCTGCTGCAGACCGAGATTCGTGGCTGGATGCAGGCCAAGGCCTGGGGTCTGGATCTCATGTCCCAGGCCGAGAGCCGCGGGCTCGAATTCGACCCGGCGACCGTGGAAATGGAAGCCTTTGGCGGCGACTGGTGCTATTGCGCCGCGAGCTTCCCCATCCAGATTGGGCGCGCCATGGGCCTGGCGAATCCGATCGAGCGCCGATTCGATCTCATTAACCCAGCCGAAGGCCCGGTGCTGCTGCAGTCGGAGGTGGTCGAGCAGAACATTCCCCTGGCCGACAACATTCGGCTGTTCATCTGGGAATACACCGATTCGCACGGCCCGCGCTACGTGGCGCAGTTTTGGGAGGGCATCCGCGGCATCATGGACCGCACCCACGAAGCCGTCGTCGATCTGCCAGCCGACGCCGCGGACATCGTGAACCTCTGGGGTTTCCCCGAAACTCGCGCCCGCGGCGTGGACACCCCGCGCCGGCATGGACCGATGCGGCTCAGCGTCGGGTCCGGCGGCCACACGCCGATCGCATCGTCGATCGTCATGACCGACGGAAACTTGCCACTCGACGAATTCCGAGATGCCCTGACCTCGGCTGAGATTCGCCTGGTCTGAGTCGGCATGAGCGAGCTGTCCTTCCTCACCGACGGACCAGCCAACGCTCCCAACCGCTTCGTGCTGGCCCACGGCGCCGGGGCGCCCATGGACAGCCCGACCATGGAGGCCATCGCCACGGGAGTGGCCGGCGCCGGAATTCAGGTCGTTCGCTTCGAGTTTCCCTACATGCGACGGCGACGCGACGGCGGCAGCCGCCGGCCGCCCGACCGGCAGGCCGTGCTGCTGGAGACCTGGCACGAGGTCATCGACGCCCTGGGCGGAGCTAGAGACTTGGTGATCGGCGGGCGCTCCATGGGCGGCCGCATGGCCAGCCTCATCGCCGACGCGGTCGGCGTTCGGGGACTCGTGTGCCTTGGCTATCCCTTTCATCCGCCGGGCAAGCCGGAGAGGCTCCGCACCGAGCACCTGGCCGGCCTGCGCACGCCGACGCTCATCGTGCAGGGCGAGCGCGACGCATTTGGCTCCAAGGATGAAGTCAATGGCTACAGCTTGTCCGACGCCATCCGCGTCCGCTGGCTGGCCGACGGCGACCACTCGTTCGTCCCGCGCAAGCGGTCCGGCCACACGGCGGCTGGTCATCTCGCGACGGCCGTCGCGGAGACGGCAGGATTCATCCAGTCACTGGACCGCGCACCGCCGGATTGAGGCTGGCACCATACCGGGCAGCGAAGGCGACTACCTCAGCAGGAGATCGACATGAAGACTTACCGCGCCGCCATCTTGGGCCTGGGCCGCATGGGCAACACCATCGACGACGAGATTCCGCCGTCGCGCGACTTCATGCTGCCCTACGGCCTGCCGGGCGCCTGTCAGGCTGCCGCGCAACTCGATCTGGTGGCCGGATGCGACCTGCTGCCCGAGAAGCGCGCCAATTTCAGCGATCGCTGGGGTGTGCCCGCGGTTTACGAAGACCTGGACGAGATGATCGCCAAGGAGCAGCCCGACCTCGTCGCCATCTGCACCCGGGCCGACGTGCACTCGGAGCTGGCCGTGCGGGTGGCGAACGCCGGCGTGCCCATGATGTACCTGGAAAAGGCCATCGCCTGCTCGCCCCGCGAGGCCGACGCCGTGCTGGCGGCCTGCCAGGCGCAGGGCACCGTGTTCAACTCAGGGGTGCTGAACCGGTTCTCGAAAACCTTCGGCGCGGCGCGGCGCCTGATCGACCAGGGCCGCATCGGCGAGCCCAAGGCCGGGGTCCAATTCCCCGCCCGGAGTCTGCTTCACGGCCACATCCACAGCGTGGATGCCCTGTCCTATCTGCTCGGCGATCCCCGCATCACGCGCGTGCGCGGTGAGCTTCATCCCCGCGATCTCGAGATCGTGGACGGCAGGCTCGATGACGACCCCATGGCGACCTATCACCTGGCGTTCGAGAACGGGGTGGAGGCGTGGTGCATCCCCGCCGGCCAGCATGAGTTCGAGATCGTCGGGACCGAGGGCGTGGTGCGCACGCTCAACAACGCCGAGGGTTTGTCCCTGCGCGTCAACCGTCCCACCGACTCGACGCGCCACCGCGAGTGGCACGCGGAGCCGCTGCCCGAGGTCGAGAAGTCAAGCTCGGTCGTGGCGTGCCTGGAGGACCTCATCGAATCCCACGAAACCGGACGGCCCACGCTCAATCACATCGAGCAGGCGCACAACGTCACCGAGGCCTGCTTTGCCATCGCCGAAAGCCACCGCCAGGGCGGGGCGTGGGTCGATTTGCCGCTGACCGACCGCGATCTCTACATCTATCACGTGTAAGCACTCATCTGGGCATTCCGAGCGCAGCGAGGAATCTAAGGGGCATCGGAGACGGCGCAGCGTCCTTAGATTCCTCACGTTCGTTCGGAATGACATTTCCGGGGCTCATTGCCCAGTGGCCCAGGCTGCAGGCAGCCTGGGAGATATGACTCCGGCCGGTCCCACGCTGCACGCAGCGCGGGCCACCGAGCGGCGCCGTTGGTGGTGAGGCAGCACCGTTCGTGGTTCGACAGGCTCACCACGAACGGTACTTCGGCCGACCTAGTCGGTCGTTTGCACCGAGTCACGCACTCGCTGCGCGAACTCCGAGTCCATGTCGACGTTTAGGTCCGGCTGGGTGAACACCACCAGGTGGCCGTCGGCGTCCTGGAAGTGCAGATCGCGTGTGTTCCACGGCGTGCTGGTCGGCCCTTCGACGACGCCGCCGGACTCGCCGGAGGCAGAGGCCGCCCGCGCATCCAGGTCCTCGTCCCCGGCGGCGAACGAGACCCGCACGCCCGACGCCTTTTCCTCGGGATCGCGTCCCGGCACCAGCAAGACATCCTGATAGCGAAACCGGCGCAGGTGGACCAGCACCGGGTCGCCGTCCGGTCCCGGAAGCACGGCCAGCTCCACGAAGCCGAGTCCGTTCACATACCAGCGCCGCGCCGCGGCCATATCCGACACCTCGAACGTGACGAACTGCGGCATGACGTAGATGCCGCGATCGATGGCCGTGCTTGGCGGCGAGGCGTCAGGCGAGGTCATGGCAAGGATCCGGTGGCCCATGCTGCGTGCAGCATGGGAGCGCGCTCCTACCCCGCAACTCCCGCCTCGACCGGCTGCGAGGCGCGGTCGCCGCCGGCGAAGCCGCAGAATTCCTCGTAGTCGATCAGCTCGGTGACCGTGGGGGAATCGCCGCACAGCGGGCAGTCGGGGTCTCGCCGCAGCTTCAGCTCGCGGAATTCCATGGCCAGGGCGTCGAACAGCAGCAACCGTCCGGCGAGCGTGTCGCCGGTGCCCAAGATCACCTTGATCGTCTCCGTGGCCTGGATGAGACCCACCAGGCCCGGCAGCACGCCCAGCACGCCGGCCTCGGAGCAGCTCGGCGCCATTTCCGGGGGCGGCGGCGTGGGGTAGAGGCAGCGATAGCAGCCTTCGCCGGGCACGAAGACCGTCGACATGCCCTCGAACCGCAGCACGCTGCCGTCGACCACGGGCTTGCCCAGCATGTAGGCGGCGTCATTGACGAGGTAGCGGGTGGGGAAGTTGTCGCAGCCGTTCACGATCACGTCGTAGTCGCCCAGCACCTCCATGGCGTTCTCGGAGGTCAGCGGCTCGTTGTGCTCGATCACTTCCACGTCGGAGTTGAGCCCGGTGAGCGTCTCGGCCGCGGACCCGGTCTTGGGCAGGCCCACGCGGTCCTCGCGGTGCAGGATCTGCCGCTGCAAATTGGAGCGGTCGACGACATCGAAGTCCACCACGCCCAGCTTGCCCACGCCGGCGGCGGCCAGGTAATAGAGCACCGGCGAACCGAGGCCCCCGGCTCCAATGGCCACGACGCTGGCGTCCAAGAGCTTCATTTGACCGGCGACGCCAACCTCCGGCAGCAGCATGTGCCGGCTATATCGTTGAACCTGCTCGACGTTGAACACTCGCCTACCCTCGTTCCCTAGACCTCTCGCATGCCCGGCCGGCCCTAGTGTCCGTCCGGTGGCTCCTCGGTGTCATAGCCGGCGGCTTCCCAGGCCTCCATGCCGCCCTGCATGTTGTAGGCCTGGTTGAGACCCAGGGCGGTCGCCATCTGCGTGGCGACGCCGCTGGTCTGACCGACGTTGCAGATGAAAAGAATCGGCTTGTCGGTGGGGATCGCCTCGGTCGGCCGCGCCAGGATGTCTTCGAGCGGCACATACTCCGCCCCCGGCATGGCCGGAAACGGAAATTGGGTCCGAACGTCGATCACCCGGACTTCGTCCTTCTCGACCAATGCCTTGGCCTCATGGACATCGACTTCGTTCGAAGACATCTGTGCTGCAGCCACGGTAAACCTCACCGCCGGGAAAACGCCCGCCTCTTGGTTCGATCTTCGCGCCGCGCCAGCCGCGAGTCAATCCCGCGCGCCAGGGCAGCGCGTTCGCGGACCGATTATGGCTTTCCGCGCCGGGATGCGGGCTTTCTCACCGACGACCAGCCGCCAGACCCGGCTATGATTCAAACGTGCGTGTCGCCGGGGTGGAGTGCACGGTGGATCCAGCCGACCTGCGGACTCGCCTCGCCGAGGCCGATTTGCCCGACGAGGCGGCCCAAGCCTTGTCCGCACGCTTGGATGATTCCAAGGCGGACAGCGCAAGCCTCACGCGTGCCATCGGACTGCCCTGGACACGCGGCCCTGCGAAACCCCTCGCGATCGCCCCGCTCAGGAGCGCCCTGGAGTCCGAGCACTTCGCGCCGCCGCAAGCCGTTGCGACCATTGCCGAACATGTGACAGCGCACGACGCCCGCCAAACAGCCGCCCAACCGTCGCACGCACCGCAGCGTCTCCTCTGCCTGCACGGACCCGATGGAGTGGGCAAGACGGTTGTCGCGCGAACCATTGCAAGGGTGCTTGACCGACCAGTTGAGGTCATTGACCTGGCACAACTCGGCGCGGCGGCGGAGATTTGGCAGCGCCGCGGCCAGCCGGGTGCGCTCATGGGCGCCGTTGAGCAGGCGCAGTCGGACCAGGCCGTGGTTGTACTGGCGGGACTCGACCGCGCCGCCGAACGATGGGGCGCCGACATCGGCACACTGCTGGCGCGGCTCACCGACGCTCACCGGCGCGCCAGCGTCCGCGACCCGTTCTTCGACGTTCCCTTCGATCTCTCGCACACGCTCATCATCGTCACCTGCCGCTGGACCCAATCCCTGTCGGCGGACGACCTGTCTCGGCTTGACGTCGCGGAGCTACCCGGCTTCTTGATCGATCAGAAAACCGAGCTGTCCCGGCGAACCCTGATGCCTGCGGCGCTGGCCGACCATGGCCTGACCCCCACCGACCTGACGATTGACGGCAACGCCCTTCTGGTGCTGATCCGGAGCTACACCGACGAGGCAGGCGTCGCTCGACTGGACGACCTGCTACGGCGCATCGTCCGCCGGTCCCTGGTCGCCGGCGTGCAGCGTGCCGACACTCCGAGCGTCATCGCGAGCGAAGACCTGTTCGATCTTGCCGGCAGACCGCTCCTTCCTGAGCGTCGCGACCGCCGCGCGCAACGACGCGGCCATACCGCCGCACTGGTGATTGATGAGCACGGAGGTCGGCACGGCGTCGTGTTGGCGGTGCTCATGCCCGGGCTCGGCCATGCCCTCATACCCGGGCTAGGTCGGATATCGATGCTCGACACGAATGGCGCCGATGTCTCAAGGGAGTTGATGGTCGTCACCGCGGCCATCCGCGCGCGTCTGTCGGATCTTCAAGTCTCGGCGCGTTTCCTGCAGGAGTTCGACATGCACGTCGAGGTGCCACGCAGCACCTTGAGCAACGACCAGGCCGCTGCGGCGCTTGCCGTGGCCATCGCGATCGTGTCCCTGGCACGCGATCGTCCGGTTGACCCGGAGCTTGCCTCGACCGGGAGCTTGTCGGTGGACGGTCGGGTCGAGCCCACCGTCGCCGTCGCGCCGAAAGTGCTCGCAGCCCATCGCGCCGGCGTGCGCCGCGTGGTGCTGCCGCGCGGCAACGAGCGCGACCTCGACGAGCTTCCGCCCCGAATCCACGACGACATCACCTTCATTCCGGTGGACGACATCGCCCAGGCGCTGCAGGTCGCGCTGCGCTGAGCCTCGGTCCCATCGCCCGCCGCGTGTGCGTCGGCGGGCATCGGCTTGAAACGGCATGCGGCGTCGACTAGGAATCGCGGCAGTGGTCGCAGTCGGGCTGACCCTGGCAGCAGTGGGTGCGCTGGCCCTGGTGTGGGCGATTCGCGGCTCGCCGGAGGCTTCGCGAGTCGCACGGCCGCCGCAGGACCTCCCCGATCCGCACGAGCGGATGATGTTCGATTCGGCCTACGACCAGCGCCTCAGCCGCGACGCCATCCCGCCCATCTACGCGCCGCAGTTCGTTGCCGCCGTCGATGCGCCGCTGCAGCCGGATGAGCTGGTCATCGGACTCGTGATCGGCGGTGAGGCCCGCGCCTATCCGGTCACCACGCTCAACCGGCGCGAGATGGTCAACGACGTCGTCGGCGGCACGCCGGTGCTCGTCACCTGGTGACCGCTTTGCTACACCGGTCTCGTGCACGACCGGCGATTCGAGGGCCAGTCGCTGGTCTTTGGCAATCAGGGCGCGCTGTACAAGACCGCCATGACGTGGTTCGACCATTCGACGGGCAGCATCTGGAGCCAGCCGATTGGCCGGGCCCTGGTCGGCGAGCTTCGAGGTGCGACCCTCACGCAAATTCCTTCGACCCTTGACACCTGGGCCGGGTTCCGCGCGCGCCATCCCGACGCGCGGGTGCTGGCCAACGGCCTGAGCGGTCCGCGCCTCGTCCTGGCGACGCCTCGCGAGAACTGGGTAGTCGGCCTCGCCCTGGGGGACGCGGCCGCGGCGGTCGAATTCGGCCACGCGCGGGTCGCGGGATTGGTGCAGCTGACGGTCGGCGATGAGCCCGTGCTGGTCTGGGTCGATGAGGCCACAGGCACCGTGCGGGCCTACTTGCGTCGAGTGGCGAACCGCGTGCTGAACTTCGACCCAGCGGGCGACGACACCCTGCGCGATCACGAGACGGGCACAGTCTGGAGCGCGGTCAACGGTCTGGCGCTCAGCGGCCCGCTGGCGGGCCAAGCCCTTAGCCCAGTGCCGTGGACATCCTCGTTCGACTGGGCCTGGCGAGACTTCTACCCGGAATCAGCGTTCATCGGGAGCTAGTTGCGCCTCAGATCGCCGCACTGGGGGTGCGGCGCGAGGAATCTCACACCGAGGGAGCGGGAGTCTCTTGGCATGTTCGGCGCTTAACTTTGAGACCGAAATAAGCGGTAGGCGGGGAATCCAAGAGTGGGAAGAACGCGCAACGCCCTTAGATTCCTAACATTCGTTCGGAGAGACAAGACGGCAACATTCGGGATTCCAAACCGGGACGGCGTAACGCATACTACGCCGTTCGATAGAGCTCCGCGATAGTCACGGGCCCGCCGCTGGCCGCCGAGCGATAGGCCGCGTCGACGATCTCCACCGACCACTGGGCGATCGATCCGGGCGACAGGTTCGGCGCGCGGCCGAGCGCCACGTCGGCCAGATTCCGGGCCGGCGCCCGCAGCGGGTAGTGCATCGAGGGGTCGTCCTCGCGCAGCTGCTCGTCGCCGCCGTCGTAGCGGTGCAGCGTCAGCAGCGGCGCCCGCTCCATGTCAATCTCCATCCAGCCCTTGGAGCCAAAGATGCGCAGCTCGTTGTGGGGGGTGTCGTCGTTGGGCTTGGTCCCGACGCTGGCCAGCGTGCCCAACGCGCCGCGGGTGAAGCGCACGCTCAGCACGTCCACCGCGTCGACGGGCACTTCGAGATTCGACATATACCCGTGGACCGACTCGGGACCGTCGTCAATCACGAAGGCCGCCAGCGCCGCCGAATGCGTGAGCTGATTTTGCCCCTGCCCGTGGGCGCTGAAGTTTTGTCCGGTCGGGCCGTGCACCGGAAAGGCCCAGCCCTCGAACACGTCCGGCTGCCGCACGAGCTGGATGGCGGAGCTGGCGAAAAGGCTATGGACCAATTCGACCTCGCCGATCGCTCCGCCGGTGATCAACTCGCGGGCGCGCCGCGCCAGGCGCGTGTAATGAAACGTGTGGCCGACGACAATTTCGGTGCCGGCGCGCTCGGCGGCCTCCAGCAGCACCCGGCCCTCGGGCGCGGTTTCCGTCATTGGCTTCTCGATCAGCACGTGCAGACCCGCATCGATGGCCCGGCGCGCCAGCTCGAAATGCGTGGCGTTGCTGCTGGCAATGACCACGCCGTCCAGGGATTCCCGCGCCAGCATGCGGTCGAGGTCGTCGTAGACCGAGGCTACGCCGTAGTGCTCGGCCGCCCGCGCCGCGCGTGCCGCGTCCAGATCGCAAAGCGCCGGAACCTCGGCCA
Organism: Chloroflexota bacterium; assembly: GCA_028873795.1. GTDB lineage: Bacteria > Chloroflexota > UBA11872 > UBA11872 > UBA11872 > JAJECS01. The sequence continues at coordinate 42,271 of JAPPNP010000054.1, read as the reverse complement.
GCGGATGCTCGATGAGCCCCGGAATGTGCGCCTCGGTGGCCCACCATCCAGTGCCGACGACCCCGATCCGTGCTGTGTCCATTGCGCTCACTAGTCCTGGACTTCAATCGCCCGCCAAGCGGCAACATAGCGCACGGACACCCCCTCGCTAGCTGAGGCCAATCGGGTGGCGCGAGTAGTCGGTGAGCACCTCGCAGCCGTCGGCGGTGACGGCCACCGTTTCGCTTACGCCCACGCCCGCACGGCCCACGTCGCGCGTCACCGCCCGCACGTGAAACACGTGGCCCTCCTCGAGCGTCGGGTAGGTGGCCACTGATCGCTCGGTTCGGCCGCTGCGGGGACAAATCTGCAAGCCGGGCACGTCCATCCAGTCCGGCTCGAAGCTCAAGCCCACCGAATACCCGCGATTTCCGTCCCTGAACACGCGCGACGGCAGCTCGGCCAGCGGCTCGGTGGCGTGCTCGCCTAGCTCCAGCGTGGACACGCCGGGCCGCATGCCGGCGATCGTCCGTTCCACCGCCGCGACGCAGGCCGCGTACATCGCGTCCCACACCGGATCGGCCAACTCGCCGATCACGACGGTGCGGATCATGGGCGCGGTGTAGCGCTTGACGCAGGCGCCCCACTCCAGAATCACCGGATGGCCGGGCGTGAGCCGCGAACGCCCAAACGTGGTGTGCGGAATGCCGGAGTTTCGGCCGGCGGTGATGATGGGCTGAATCGACATGCGCTCGCTGCCCGCGCCCACCAGCGCCTGGTAGGCCGCCGCCGCGACGGCCGTATCCGGCGCGTCGGGGCGCAGCTCAGCCCTGGCGGCGTCGAATCCGCGCGGCGTGATCGCCCCGGCAGACCGAATGGCCGCAATCTCGGCGGCGCTCTTCCGTGCCCGCACCCCGTCCACCAGCCAGTGGACGTAGCTCCACGAGCCGCCCACCGACTCCGCCGCGTGCAGATAGCTCTGGTGCGCCCCGCCGTGCTGATGGTGCTCCCAGCCGAGCCGCGCGTTGGCCCAACCGCGATTGCGCAAGACTTCGACCAGCGCACCGGCGGGGTCCTCCGACCACGGATAGGTGACCACGTCCTCGACCCAACTCGAGACCATGGCGTTGAAGGCCTCGAAGTCGTCCACCAGCAGCGTGGGCTCGCGGTCGATTCCGACGATGAGGAACGCCGGCACGAACGACGCCAGCGTCTCGTAGCCGCTGACATAGCAGACGCTGGGCGCGAAAGTGCACACAAGCGCGTCCAGGCCCTCTTCCGCCATGGCGGTCCGCAGCGCCGCATGCCGCCGCTGAAACTCGGTTTCGTCAAAGGTCAGCGATCGGATTTCGCCCGCATCCGCCGGACGCTTGAGCTCTCCAAACAGCGGCATGGGCCTTTTTCCCTCGGCAGCCGGCAGCGCGGACTGAAGATCGCACAGCGGCCGCAGGCGTGCGTTATGGCGCGGGAATCGCAGCGCCCCTGCCTGACGTGGCACGATAGCGGCTAGGTTTCGGCGCCGATGCCCGTCCGTCGGCTCAGAGTGTGAGGTGTGCGCCAGTGCCCTACGACCTTGCCGAGAACAAGATGCTCACCGACTGGCTGCGCGGCCGTGGAGGGTTCAAGGTTGGGCTCTACATCGGTGCCTTCGTCTCGATCATCTACCTGGCGATTTCATATGCCTCGCCGCTGTTCTACGTGGGCGAGTTTTATGGGTTCTCGATGGCCATACCGGTTCCCATCGCCGCCATTCTCGCCGCCGGCGTCATTTGGGGTCTCTTATTCCGCCTGGCCGCTGGAGTTGCCTGGCTGCTTGGCTTCGGCCTGGTCATGGGCGTCGGCGCCGGCATGTCCGAAGGACTGGCCGCCGGCCTGGGCTGGTCCCTGGACTGGGAATTCGGCGTAAAGACGTTCTATAACCCCATCGACGTCGAGCCACAGGGGTTTGCCGTCGGTGCGGTCAAGGGGCTCATCCATCTCGGCGCCGTGGCAGCCACCACCATCCTCCTAGCGTTTGGCGCCGCGATCGCCATCACTTTGTTTATTCGCCGCATCGTCGCCAAGCGCATGCGCGGCGTGGCACCCGGCCTCGTGGCCCGGTTCCCCGTGCGGGTTCGGCAGGTGATCGATCCGGCCTACCGTTTCGGCAGCGACAGCTAGTCGTCCTCACTTCACGGTTGCCGACACCCAGATGTTGAGTGCGTGGCTGATGCATCGCCCGCACACGGTCGGCGCGAACGCCGTGCTCGCACGCGTCGGACCATAGGAAAGCACCGACGGTGCTCTACGACCTCGCCGAAAACAAGACCGTCACCGACTGGCTGCGCGGATGGGGCGGATTCAAGGTCGGGTTGGTCATCGGGGCGATCATCGCCGCGATCTGGATGCCGCTGGTATTCACCGCCCCCCAAGTCATTGACGAGGGCGATCTCTACAACCTCAACATGACCGTGCACATCCCAGTCTTCAGCTTCATCGGCTTCGGCCTCGTCTGGGGCCTGCTGTTCAAGAACGTGGCCGGGGTGACCTGGGCGCTCGGCGTCGGCCTAGCGGTGGCCGCGACCGCCGGCATGGTCGCCGGCATGGACGTTTCCCAAGGTTGGGGCGTGGACTGGGGCTTTGGCTTCAAGTCGTTCTATACCCGAGTCGATGTGGTGCCGCTTGGCGCCGCCAACGGCGCTCTGGCGGGCCTGATGTTTGGCGGCGCTCTGGGCGCCATGGCCGCGCTCGGCTCGCTGCTCGCCATGGTCGTCAGCATGATCTATCTGCGTCGCCACATCGCCAGGCGCATGCGCCACATGGCGCCGCGCATCGTGAGCCTGTTCCCCGCCCGCGTGCGGCGGGTGATCGATCCGGCCCATCGCCACGGCGTCGCCCGCTAGCCAGCCGAGGGGATTTCAACCCCACTCGGGCCGCTGACCAGAACCGGTTAGGTCGGCTTCACGGTTATCCAGGTTCCGAGAATGGCGCTGCGACGCGGGTCGTTTCGGTCCGTCTCGGCATAGGCGGCCAGCAGCGTGTCGGGCGCCACCTCGATCACCCAATCGTAGTTGCCGCAGTCCCAGGCCTGGGTGCCCAGGTTGAGACAGGTGTGCCCCATCCAGGTGTGGCCGTCGTCGCGGCTGAAGGCGAGCCAGTCGCCAGGTCTGCCATAGATCACGGCGAGCACGCCGTTCGTCATGCGGCAGGCCTTGGGCAAGACGCCGCGGTCGGCGACGGGTTCCGGAGCGCTCCACGAGTGACCGTCGTCGGCGGACCGGCTCATGGCGAGCGCGGTGTGCCGCCCCTCGTATCGCCCACCGGTGCGCATGAAACACAGCAGGTCGCCGTTCGGCAGCGCCAGCAAGTCGGGCTCGGTGAATCCCTCGATGTGGTGCGTGTGGGTCGGGTTGAGGTCAAAGGCCACGCTCGCGCGAAATCGCCAGGTTGCTCCGCGATCGTCCGAGCGAATGACGAACACCCGATGCTTGACGTCGCCGGCGAACTTCCCGAGCACGGTGGCCAGGAGGCTCCCGTCGCGGAGCGCGACTAGGCCGTGATCCACATACGCCCAGACGTGCCGCCCCCATTTCTCGCTGTCTTCCACCGCCAGCTCGGGAACACCCGAGATCAGCGCCGATTCCGGGGCATGCGTCTGGCCGTTGTCGTGTGAGCGATGGATCGAAAAGCGATAGGCGCCCGGCGCGTCGCCGCGCGTCAGCCACGGTTCGCCGGGCGTTCCCACGTGCAGCAGCTCGCCGTCGTCGAACTGGTGCACGTAGAAGCTGGGCCAGGCGGGCGCGGCGTACCACGTCTCGCCGCCGTCACGCGACCGGCGCCAGGTGAGCTCGGGCTCGACGGTGCGTGGCCCGCCCACCACCAACTCACCATTGGCCAGCTGAAAGAGGAAGCCGCAGGGGCACTGATTCTCATGCACGGGAATCAGAGTCTCCGTGCGCTCGACCTGCACGGTGAGACCAGGGAACGTATAGGAGCCCCGGCCGAGCGCCTCGCGCCGGCCGTTGGGCTTGGTGATTGCCATGTGGCGACTCCGCCGGCAACGAGTGGGGTCCACTTTACGCGGTTCGGGGTAGCGCTCGGCACCACGGGAGCGATCACCCGCCATGGGCGCCACTCATTGCCCCACGGCGACTCCTACCCGGGCATGGCGACAGCTCAATCCAGCCCCCGCGGCGGCCAGGATGTCAGGCCACCGGCCTGGCGCACCGCAAGGCCGTTATCCAGGGCGTGCTAGGCGGCCTTTCTTCTCCGCGAGCGTTCTCTCCCCGTCTAGCTTCGCTCGTCGATCGCGCGCACCTCATCGGACCAGTCGCGCCAGATGCCGCCGCCGTCATCGTCCATCGCCAGCGCATCGGAGAGCGACTCTAGCGTTTTGAGATAGCCGTAGATCGTGGCCTGGCGGATGACGTCGCTGGATTGATTCTGTCCGGGGATGTGCAGAATCTTCGTGTGCCACAAGACCAAGGTGCCAGCCGGCCCATGCGTCTCGAAGGGCTGGGTATCGGCCTTGATCTGTTCGAAGAGCGGGTCTGGAAGCGCGTCATAGCCCCCCGCCATGCGCATCTGCTCGCGCTGGCCCGTGTGCGTCGTCCCGTGCTCATGAAAGGCCTTCCACTGCTGCTCCCAAATCCGCGTGTGGCTGCCCGGCCACACGGTGAAGCCGCCGGAGGCGGGCGGAAGGTCGTCGATGTAGGCGGCGAACTGTAGGCGTGTCCTGCCGTAGCACGGGCCGTCGGAATGGGAGCCGCGCCAGTTCGGCCCTGGCGAGGGGCTGTTCGGCAGCGTGCAATACAGGCCGCGTGTCCCTTGTCCGTTCATCCACACCGGTCCGGTCTTGGGCACCCGCAAGTCCTCCGTCGTGTAACTCGCGGCTTCCCGATAATTCTCGATCTGCCGGCCCAGGTGACTCGCAAGGCTCTCCATGGCGCCGTCGTCCATAAAGCAGGGGCCCGTCGCAAACCCCGACTGGTCCTGACCGGCGGGCCATACCACCGTGTCCTTCCCGAGCAGTTGCTCGGCGACCTGCCACGCCGCCCGCGGACCAAGGTCGAGCGCGAGATCTTCAGACCCATTGCGAATAGTCAACCGGTAGCCCTTGCCGCTCAAGAGCGGCTCGCCGCCGTCGGCGGGACGCCGGGTGCTGAAGCCGGCGGTTTCCTCTTCAGTGATCGGACCCCACGTCGAGGGATCGTCTCGCTTCATGCGGGGCAGGTCCGCCGCAATCGTCTCCCACATGTCGTCCCGGGCGCGGCGGCAAAGCTCGGGGTCGAGCACCGCCGGAAGCACGAGAACGCCGTCGCGCTTGAATTGGGCGATCTGACTGGCCGTCAAGGGCGCAACTTGCGGCACGTTCGGAGAAGGCGTCGGCATCGGATCTTGTCCTTGCTTGAGAAGCATCCCGCGCTGACGCTGGATTATCAGCCGCGGGCGCCCGCGGCGTAAAGACCACCGGTGCTCGCCGGCTCGAAGAGGCGGACGTCCCGAAAGGCCGCCACCTTGCGGCCAACGTCGTGGAAGCCCATCCCCAAGGACCAGGTCTGGTCGTGGCCGATCCCGGCGACTACACCTGAAGCAGACGGCAATTCGCCGATTGTTCCGGCGGCCAGCCCGGACGTCGCCCAGGGTGCGTCAGCCTGCGCGTCGCCGGACGGCGTGACACACTCGCCCTAGCGGCAACGGCGCGCACGGGGAGACTGGGCCATGGAGTACCGCAATCTCGGTCGCACGGGGGTCAGGGTCAGCCCGCTGTGTCTGGGCTGCTGGAACTTCGGCCAGGTGACCGATCAAGACCAGACGCAGGCCATCATCGACCGCGCGCTCGATGCCGGCGTCAACTTCATGGACACGGCCAACTCCTACGGCCGCGGCACCAGCGAGACCATGGTCGGGAAGGCGCTCGGCGGGTCGGGCCGACGCTCGCGCCTGGTGCTGGCCACCAAGGTCCACTTTCCCATGGACGACGACGACCCAAACGCGCAGGGGAACAGCCGCCGCCACATCATCGAGCAGTGCGAGGCCTCTCTGCGCCGCCTGCAAACCGACTACATCGACCTCTACCAGGTGCATCGGCCCGTGACGGACGTGCCGCTGGACGAGACGCTGCGCGCGCTCGACGACCTGATTCGCGCCGGCAAGGTGCGCTACGTCGGCACGAGCACGTACCCGGCCTGGCAAGTGGTGGAGTCGCTGTGGATCTCACGCGAGTTGGGACTCAATCGCACGATCTGCGACCAGCCGCCGTATCACCTGCTCGACCGGCGCATCGAGCGAGAGCTGGTGCCGATGGCGCTGAACTTCGGCATCGGGATTATTCCCTGGGCGCCCCTGGCGGGCGGATTCCTGACGGGCCGGTATGCCCGCGGCGCGTCGCCGCCGTCCGGATCGCGCTACGAGCGCAGCGTCGAGACTCAGCGCCAGCGTGGCCTCTTCACCGATCCGGCGTTTGCCGTGGTGGACGAGCTGACGGCCATCGCCGACGACAAGGGCTGCACGCCCGGCCAGCTGGCCCTGGCATGGAACATGCGGCAGCCGGGGATCACGAGCCCCATCGTGGGTCCACGCACCCCGGAGCAGTGGGCGGAGAACCTGGGCGCGATCAGCGTTGAGGTCACCACCGACGATCGCGAGCGGCTGGACGCGGTGGCGCCGCCAGGACGAGCCATAGCCACTTACTACAACGCCCCGTGGGGTCCGCACGAGTACCGCTGATGTGGCGGAGGCCACCCTTGCCAATCACCCCACACTATCCGCGTACCGATCCGTCATTCCGGCGAACGCCGGAATCCAGGTCGGCTGATTCCTCGGTGACCCACGGAGCGTCCTTGCCGCGTGGGGAACGGGCGGGTTTGAAACCCGCCCCTACGATGCCGTGTGGGGCTCCCCAGAGAAGGTAGCCATGCGAATCCACCGCAGCCTTGACGGCGGACAGTTCCCGGCCGACGACTTGAAGGGTGTCGGCAAAGAGCTGGCATTTTCCGTCGACGAGTACCGCGGCCGATTGCGACGCGCCCACGCTGCCATGGACGCCGCCGGACTCGATGCCCTGCTGGTGATGAACCCGGCCAACGTGTTCTATCTCTCGGGCTTTCAGACATTCGCCGTGGACGGCGCCGCCTGCCTGGTCTTGCCCCGCCACGGCGAGCCGGCCATCGCGATGGACCCACCGGAGTTCGGCAGCGCCTGGCTCAGCGTCTGGTTCGAGGACCTGCGGGGCTATCCGCCCGGAAGCGACCGGCCGGCCTACGCCGCGTCCATGCTGGCCGAGCACGGACTGGAACGCGGCCGCATCGGCGCCGACGACGCCAACTGGGGGCAGACGCCGGCCTTTCGCGCCGGACTGGAGCAGTCGCTGCCCGGGGCCGAGTTCGTCAGCGCCAGCGAGCTGTTCATCGAGCTCAAGCGCCTGAAGTCACCCGCCGAGATCGAACACATCCGGTGGGCGGCGCTGGCCACGCGGGCGGCCACCGAGGCCGCCGTGGAGACTGCGGCTGCCGGAGTCACGGACGGGGACGTCGCCGGCGCGGCGTACGCGGCCATGACGCGCGCGGGCGGCGAGTATCCCTGCCTGTCGCCGATCGTCACCAGCGGTCGCCGCTCGGGCATCCTGCACTCCACCCACAAGCGCCGCACGCTCGAAGCGGGAGACAACGTCCTGCTCGAGATCGGCGCTTGCCACCAGCGCTACACCGCGCCGCAGATGCGCACGCTGACCATCGGTCCGGCGTCCGACGAGGTCCGGCGCGCGGCGGACGCCTGCACCGCCGCCCTCGACGCCGTGCTGGAGACGCTGCGACCGGGCGCAGTCGCCCGCGACGTGGCCGAGATCGGCTGGCACGCGCTCGCCGCGGCCGGCGACGACCTGGTGTTTCACGGCAACTTCGGCTACGGCATCGGCGCGGGATTTCCGCCAAACTGGGCCGACGCGACGGGGTTCATCCAGCGCGATCACGACACGGTGCTCGAACCGGGCATGGTGTTCCATCACCCCATCGCCGTGCGGCGGCTGGGAGAGTTCGGCGTCGCCTTCAGCGAGACCAGCGTGATCACCAGGGACGGGTGTGAGGTGCTGACCCACGGCGAGCGCGTCCTCATCGAGCGCTAGCGAAATGGGCGCGTGCCGCATCGGCATCGTGTGGCCCGAGGCCGTGCAGGCGGGGCATCTTGCTGAGTTGGAGCTGTTCGTTCCGCCGGGCCTCGCGCTCGACATCGAACCGGTGGACTCCGCGCCCGAGCTTGGCCCCGAGGGCATCACGCTAGCGCACGTGGAAGAACTCCCGCGCGGTCCGGGCATCGGCCGCGCGGCGCGACGCCTGGCCGAGCGCGGCGCGCTGGCCGTGGCCTACGGGTGCACCTCGGGCAGCTACGTCCTCGGCCCCGACGGCGACGCGGCGATCGTGGCAGACATGCGCACCGCCGCCGGCATACCGGCCACCACGACCTCGGCTGCCGCGGCTGCGGCGCTGCACGAGCTTGGCGTGCGCCGGGTGGCCGTGCTCTCGCCGCATGTCGACGCGCTCAACAAGCGGCTGCGCGCCTACCTCGAATCCGCTGGCTTCGAGGTCGTCAACCTGGTCGGCTTGAATCGGCGCGGCGACATCGAGGCCATTGAGCCCGCAGAGACGCTCGATGTCGTGTCGAAAGACTTGGACACGCCTGAGACCGATGCGATCTTCATCAGCTGCACAGGCCTGCGCACCGCCGCCGTCATCGAGGACCTCGAAGACCTCCTGTGCAAGCCCGTCGTCACCGCCAACCAAGCCACCCTGTGGCATGTCGCCCAACTCGCCGGCGCCCCTGCCTCAACGCCCGCCCGCGGACGCCTGCTGGCCGCATCGACCGCCTGACCGCGCAGGGCGCTACGCCGGCGCCGGCGGGCGCGCCCGGTTGGAGATGCCAAGATTGCCGTCCAGGCGAGCACGGCGGCGGCATCGAGCATGAGCCAATCGGGATCGGACAAACGTCGAGTTCGACCCATGGACTCAGGAATGCTCACGGACCTCTTCTCGGGCACTGCCGAGGACTACGCGCGATTTCGGCCTGCCTATCCGGAGGAGTTGCTCGACGATCTCCGGCAGCGCGCCCGAGTCACGGGCGAAGGACGCCTGCTGGACCTGGCGTGTGGTCCGGGGCGGGTGGCGCTTCCGCTCGCGCGGCATTTCGGCGAAGTCTGGGCCATCGACCAGGAGCCGGAGATGATCGAGGTTGGGCGGGCAGGGGCCGAACGGCAGGGACTGACGAACATCCGCTGGATGGTCGGGCGGGCCGAGGAGGTCGAGGCCGCGCCGGGCTCGTTCGAGCTGATCGCCATCGGCGAGGCCTTTCACCGGCTGGATCAGCAGTTGGTCGCCAAAGGGGCCCTTGAGTGGCTCGCGCCCGGTTGCTGCCTGTCGACGCTGGGGTGTTTCAGCCCGATGGTGGGCCAGGAGCCGTGGCATGACGTCTTGCGAGCGGCCGTTCGGCCGTGGGCGCGATCGGACGTCACCACGAAACTCTCGAGCCAGCAGCCGTCATCGCGGCCTCGTGGCGCCGACACCGAGCGCGTCGTGTTGACGGGCCACGGCTTCGAGCACGTCGGCACCTTCGGTTTTCCGCATCCCCACGTCTGGACGGTGGATTCGGTCCTGGGGAATCTGCGCTCCACCGCGAGGTTCTCGCGACGCGCCCTCGGGCACGATGTCGAGCGCTTCGACGCCGAGGTGCGGCGCGCGCTCTTGGCGTTCGACTCTGGGAATCGCTATCCGGAAACGCTTCGCTTCGGGTACAGCCTGTTTAGGAGGCCGATCCGGCCCGACGGGCGGGTCTGAGACCCGCCCCTACCCCAAACAGCGCACATTCAGGGCTGACCGAACTGGATTCCGGCTTCCGCCGGAATGACGGAGGGGTTACGCGAGGGTCTCACCAGAGCAAAGAAGGGACCGGACGCGCGCTTGGCGAAGCGCTCTAGGGCTTTATGTCCACCTGATGACCGGTCTCCGCCGACCGGTAAATCGCGTCGATGATTGTGCTGGTGATCAGGCCCTGGTCACCGGTCACCAGGGGCTCGGTGCCCTCGATGATCGCGTTGACGAAGTTCTGCATCGACAGCGTGTGCGGCTTGGGGGGATCGCCTGACGAGTGGAACTGCACCGCCGAATCCGAGCTCGGAATCAGGTCGACCAGCATCTCGCCGGTGTCTTTGAACACGCGCACCGGATGCGAGCCGGACGCGGCGTGCTGCGCCTCGACGAAGCGCACCTCGCCGCCGCCCTTGTCGCCCGCCAGGGTGATGCCGAAGTCCGTCTCCCCGACGTTTATTCCCCAGGCGCACTCGAGGGTCATGACCGCGCCGTTGGCGAATTTGATCAGCCCCACCGCGCTCTCGTCCACGTCGGTCGCCGACCGATCCCAATCGCCCATGGGATTGAACAATTCCTCCTGAGTGATGAGCTTGCGGAATGTCGATCCCGATGCCGACACGGCAGTGGGGAACCCCATGAGCCACAAGCCGGTGTCGAGAATGTGCACGCCGATGTCCATCAGCGCGCCGCCGCCGCTTTGCGCCCTGGTGTGGAAGGCCTGGCGTCCCGGGATGCCTCGTCGCCGCACGTAGCGGCCGCGGGCGAAGTAGATCTCGCCCAAGTCGCCGGCGTCGACGAACCGCTTCATGGTCTGGGTCTGCTGGATGAAGCGCGTCTGAAAGTCCACGGCGAGGATGCGCTTGGCCTTGTGCGACGCCTCCACCATGGCGCGCGCGCTGGCCAAATCAACCGCCATCGGCTTCTCGGTCATGACGTGGCGACCGGACTCCAGCGCGGCAATGGCCACCGGCGCGTGGAAGTCTGAATGGGTGCACACGCTCACGGCGTCGATCTCGTCCACCTCCAGCAGCTGCTCGTAGCTGTCGAAGACGTGCGGGATATCGAACTGCGCCGCCAGCTGTTGGGCGCGCTCGATTTCGATATCGGCAATGGCCACGATGCGGCAGCGGTCCGGCATGCTCAGGTAGCCGGGCACGTGCGCGCCCCTGGCGACCCCTCCCGCGCCCACGATGCCGATGCCGATTTCACCCGCCATGCCGTGCACTCCTTGGATGTGTAGGGGCGGGTCTGCGACCCGCCCGTCCCGCTTTATTCACCCGATCCATCAAGCGTGCGACGACGGAACGCGCGCTTGCAGAAACTCGAAACTGGATCGCAGACAGTCGAAGGGATCACGCAAGCACTGGTCTTGCTCGACGACCCACGCCTCGGTCCCGGCGGCTTGGCTGGCGGCCAGAATGCGGTCCCAGTTCAGGTTGCCCTCGCCGACCGGCGCAAAGAAGGGACGCGCGCCGGCTTCGGCGTCGCGAATCATCTCCAGGTCCTTGCAGTGCAGCAGCGGCACCCGTCCCGGCAGGCGCTCGATCAGTCCGGCCGGGTCCACGCCGCCGAACGCCGCCCAATAGACGTCGATCTCGATGGCCAGACTTGGTTCGTCGATCAGCACATCGAACATCGTGCGGCGGTCGGCGCCGAAGCGCAGAAACTCGTGCGCGTGATGGTGATAGCCCAGGCGCATGCCGTGCTCGCCGAGGACCTGCGTCACAAGCGCCGCCTCACCGGCGAACGTGGCGTAGCTTGCGGGCTCGAATCGGTCGAACTCGTCGATGAACGCGGGAACGCTGATGATGGGGCAGTCGAGCTCTTGCAGCCGATCGATGACCGCCGAGGTGTCGTCGCGGATCTCGCGCCACCGCGCGTGGGCGCCGACGCATTGCAACCCGGCGTCATCCAACATGCGCTTCAGGTCGCGCGCCGAGATCGCGGGATCGGGGCCTTCCAACAACGGCACGCCCCCCGCCTCGACGCCTCGATAGCCGATGTCGCGCAGCCGTTGCAGTCCGCCGGCGAATGCCGCGGGCGACGGCACCTCACGTCGGATCGTGTAGAGCGCGGCCGCCAGAATCATCGCTAGGCCCAGTACGCGTCGCTGGTGGGCTGCTCGATGATGATCTCGCGCAGGAAGCGCACGGCCTTCTCCAGGCCCTCGCGCGGCGACATGAGCGCGTCCTCGTGCTCGATGCTCAGGGGGCCGTCGTAATTCACCGTGCGCAGCGCCGTCACGATGTCGCGCCACACGTCCGCCCCGTGGCCATAGCCGACGGTGCGAAAGATCCAGGCGCGCTCGGACGTATTGGCGAGCGACTTGGTGTCGAGCACGCCGTGCTTTCGCGCGATGGTGGGCTCGATGCGGGTGTCCTTGGCGTGGAAGTGGTGCAGCGCGCCCGCGCGCCCGATATCCAGAATCGCCTCCGGCACGTTGATGCCCTGCCAGAAGAGGTGGCTCGGGTCCAGGTTGGCGCCGATCTCGGGCCCCACCGCGTCGCGCAGCCGCATGAGCGTCTCGGTGTTGTAGACGACGAAGCCCGGGTGCATCTCCAGCGCGATCTTGTGGATGCCGTGGTCGCGGGCGAACGCCGCCGACTCGCGCCAGTAGGGAATCACCTTGGATTCCCACTGCCACTCCAGGATCGCCGGAAAGTCGGGCGGCCAGGCATTGGTGACCCAGTTGGGATACTTCGCGCCCTCGTGATCGCCGGGACAGCCCGAGAAGCCGACGACAGTCTCGACTCCCAGCTTCTCGGCCAGCCGAATCGCGTCGCGTTCCTCGACGATATGTCGTTCGGCAATCTCCGCGTTGGGATGAATGGGATTTCCGTGCATGGCCAGTGCGCTCAGCTTGAGCCCACGCGACGCAATCGCCTCCTGGAACTCCGCGCGCTTCTCGTCGCTGGCCAACAGCTCCTGCGCATTGCAGTGCTCGTTGCCGGGATAGGCCCCGCAGCCGATCTCCAGGTCCTGCACGCCAATCGAGGCCAGGTAGTCCAAGGCCTCCGGCAGCGGCAGGTCGCGCAGCAAGACCGTCACCACGCCGATTCTCATGGGGCGTACTCGATCTCGATGGGGGATCCGCCTTCCGCGGCGGACCTGGTGATGGTTTCGAGGATCACGTCGCAGCGCCAGCCGTCCTCGAACGTCGCGCCATAGGGCGCCACGTCGGTGTCGTTCACGATGGCGTCGAGCAGGTGGTGGATTTGATGCACGAAGGTGTGCTCCCAGCCGATGATATGTCCCACGGGCCACCACCACTCGATGAACGGGTCGTCGGGCTCCGTGATCAACTCGCTGCGGAATCCCGCCTGGGAGTTCGACGCCGGGTCCGGCCGCCAGTGCACCTCGAGTTCGTTGAGCCGTTCCAGATTGAATCCGAGCGAGCCCTTGGAGCCGTTGATCTCGAACATGTTGGCGTTGCGGTGGCCCACGGCGAATCGCGTGGCCTCGAGCGTGCCGATGGCGCCGTTGTCGAACTCGACCAAGGCCACGAAGGCGTCGTCCACGTCCACCGGCCCTTGTTCATCCGGGTTCTCCGGCAGCGGTCGCTCTGAGACAAACGTCTTGAGCCGGGCGTTCACCACCGTCGGCTCCCCGACGAGGAACCGGGCCAGGTCCACGATGTGCGATCCCAGGTCGCCCAGGACGCCGCTGCCAGACAGCGCCTGCTGCAGCCGCCACACCCGCGGGAACTCCGGGTCGGCCAGCCAGTCCTGGCAGTACCGCGCGCGAAAGTGAAAGATCTCTCCCAGCGCGCCCTGCTCCATGAGCATTCGCGCCTTGCGCACGGCGGGTACGAAGCGGTAGTTGAACGCCACCATGTGCTTGCCGGAAGCGCGACGGGCCGCGTCCAGCATTTGCCGGGATTCGGCCGCGTTCCGACCCATCGGCTTCTCGCACAGCACGTGCTTGCCCGCGTCGAGAGCGGCGATGCTCACCTCGGCGTGGATGTTGTTGGGTCCGCAGTTGTCGACCAGTTGGATCGCCGGATCGGCCAGCATCTCGCGCCAGTCCGCATGGGCCGTCTCGAAGCCATAGCGACCGGCGGCCGCCTCGGCGTTGGCGCGCTTCCGACTCGCGACGGCTCTCAGCCTGGGCCGGGCCGGCGGCGGGTAGGCCATGTAGGGCAGCGTGCGAAAGGCATTCACATGCGCCTGGCACATGAAGCCGGTGCCGACCACGCCGACGCCGATTTCGGGGATGGCGTCGCCCGCGTCGCGGCCTGCTGCAGCCATCATGCCCGCACCTTCAATCGTGGTTCGAAACTCCGGGAGTGCGTCACGTCGGCCCCGTCACCTCCGCCCCTCCGTCATTCCCGCGGAGGCGGGAATCCACCCCACCGCCATCTGCAATCCCTTACATTCCGCCAGCCGCACTCTAGCGAAGTCGCGAGGCGTTGGTCCGTGAACAGGCGAGATAAAGTGTCCCACCATCAACAGACTGGGAATCTGCCGACGAGACATGGCACGTTCGGGAGTATCCACCATGCCGGACATTTCGATTTCAAAACTTGAGCACGTCCCTCTGCGCACCGTCTGGGCAGAAGAGGCACAGCATTTCACACCCTGGCTGGCGCAATCCGACAACTTGGAGCGATTGGGCGAGGCGCTCGGCCTGACGCTGGAGCCGCACGGAATCGAGCAAGCAGTTGGAGGATTCAGCGCGGACATCCTCTGCCGTCGTTTGGACGGAGGAGACGATGACGAATCGTGGGTTGTCATCGAGAACCAATACGCACGCACCGACCACGATCACCTGGGCAAGCTGCTTACCTACGCGGCAGGGCTGAATGCACGGACAGTGGTTTGGATTGCCGAGGAATTCCGCGACGAGCATCGAGCTGCCCTGGATCTTTTGAACGCCAGCACCGCACGGGATTACGCCTACTTCGGAATCGAGATTGAACTGTTGAAGATCGACGACTCGCGGCCCGCGCCGCGGTTTAACGTGGTCGTGCAGCCGAATGACTGGGCGAAGACAGTGCAAGCCGGAACTGGGTCAGTCGGTGAGCTAAGCGAAACTCAGGCCATACAGCTTGAGTTTTGGGCAGGCTTCTCAGAACTCATGGACGCCGAAGGAGATGTTCCGTGCGGTAGGCCGAGGCCGCACTCGTACATGACACACGGCGTAGGAATCTCGGGTATCAGAGTTGTTTCGTTCTTCACAGCATGGAATTCCGCCAGAGAGGCATTTTCGGTCGGGGAGTTGCGGGTTGCCCTAGAGTTCTTTGGTCGCGATCGACAAGCTAGGTTCGACGGGCTAGCCGAGTCAGCGGACCTGATTCACCGCGACGCCGGGCAGCAATACCACTGGCAACCGTGGGAATCCGAGAGCATCAAGAGGGTCATGGTTCGGACGGATGCGGAGCTAGAAGACCGCGATAAGTGGCCGGATTACCAAGCGTGGCTGAAGGCTGAAGTCGAGCGCATGTTCAGAGTCATTGTTCCGAAGGTACGGGAGTTGGCTGGGTAATCCGTTCCTTGGAGACTCTTGCATATCCGAGGCAGCCTCGGGATAGCGCGGAGCACCCTGGGCGGCTCCAGGTGGAGCGAGGACTGGATTCCGGCTTTCGCCGGAATGACGGAGGGTTATGCAGAGTTCTCTCTTCGGAGACCTTTGCAGAATTCAGTCTGCCGAAGGCTGACCGTGCGCATCCCAACTGCCTCCAGATTCATTGAATGGTGGATTCCCGCCTTCGCGAGAATGACGGAGGGGTTACGCAAAGGTCTCCCGTCGCGGGAATGACGGTCTCAATGTCGCCCGCTATTCGGGCGTCCAGACCACGCGAGGGGCAATTGAGACGCCGTACCATGGATTCCGAGTAGCGGGCTGAACATGGGCGAACGCAGTCTGGCTTGAATTCCATGTCCTGCAAGACCCTCGCCTTTCTCGCCCTGACGGTAGTGCTTCTGCTTGCGTGCGGCGAGCAGGTGGCACCGACCCCCGGCGCCGAGCCCGCGTCGACGGCCGCCGCGGGCGCATCGGGTCAGGCCGACTCCTCGCAGGAGCCCTTCGTGATTGGCGCGCTGGACTCGCTGACCGGCGTGGGTGAGTCCTATGGCATTCCTTTTTCCCGGTCCAAGCTGATCGCGGTGGAGGAGATCAACGCCGCGGGCGGCATCAATGGGCGTTCGCTAAAGCTCATCGTGGAGGACTCCAAGTGCACGTCCGCGGACGCCATCACGGCGTACAAGCGGCTGACGGACGTGGAACGCGTCAAGATCATCCTGGGCGCGACGTGCAGCGGGGCCACGCTTGGCGTCGCGCCCTTGGCGGAGCAGGAGGGCGTCGTCCTCTTTTCGGCATCCTCCACCAGCCCCGACATCAGCGACGCCGGCGACTACATCTTCCGCACCGCCATCAACTCGCTGAAGGTCGGCGCCGACATCGGCAACACGATGTGGACCGACGGGATTCGCGCGATCGGCACGATCACCGAGGCCACCGACTACGCCGAGGGCGCGCGCCGCTCGGCGGTCTTGCAATTCGAGAAGCTGGGCGGCGTGGTGGTCGCGGCGGAGAGCTACCCCACAGAGGCCATCGACTTCCGCACCCAGCTGACAAAGCTGCTCGCCGAGACTCCCGACGCCCTCCTGATTGCCGCCCAAGGCGAGGTCTCCGGCGGAACCATCATCAAGCAGGTCCGTGAACTGGGCTACGAAGGCCCGATCTACTCCGAGGTGGTTCCCACCGGGGCCAACTCCCTCGACATCGCCGGCGAGGCCGCCACCGGACTCAAGGCCGTCGTCCCCAATCCCGACCTGGACACCGATATCGGCCGAAAGTTCCTCGACAGTTTCAACGCCCGCTTCGGCATCGCGCCTTGGCCCTGGTTCCAGGGCTCGGCCTACGACGGCGTCTACATCGCGGCCGAGTGCCTGCGCCAGACAAACGACGACCAGGACGCCGACGGCTTCCGGGACTGTCTCTACAACCTGACCTGGAGCGGGGCCATCGGCGACGACTACAGCTTTGACGCCAACGGCGACGTGGTGGGCGTGTCCCACGTCGTCATCGAGGTGCTGCCGGTGGCCGAGCGCACGGCGGAGAATCTGGGTTTCCGAGTGTTGGGGGCGCCCGCCGTTCCTTAGGTCTTCCCCGACCGGTTAGCGGCGGCCGTGGGGATCGGCGCCATGTGTCCCAAGCTGGTGCGACAGTCCGTCGATCGATACCCGCGAGGGAGACACTTGAACTAGTGGACCAGGGCGGTTCGCGAACCGCCCCTACCCGTCGGGCAATAGCCTCAGCGGCTCCTAGACTCCGGCCTTCGGCGACCTCTGCAACACCCGGTCGGGCTTGTGGAACATCGGGCGTATGCTGTCCGCCCCCAGGTTCAATGAAGGGTGGATTCCCGCCGTCTCGCGAATGGCGGAGGGGGTTTGCTAGGGGCTCTGAGGCGGAAACGGGTCTCGCTCACTGAACAATGCCTGTGACTCGCGGATGGAAAAGTCCATCCTTACCTTGTTGCCCCACAGGCTCTTGACGTATGTCAGCACGGCGATGATTTCTTCGTGGCTCAGGCGGTCTTCGAACGCCGGCATAGCGCTCTTGAAGCTGGGATCGCTCGGGCTTTCAAACTGGGCTCCGCCCTGGCTGACGATGCGGTAGAGCAACCCATCCGCGTGGTGCCAGGTGTGACCGTCGCCGTTGAGGGGCGGGGCCGGCAGGGTGCCGTCGTCGTTGGCGATGTGCCAGTTGGGTTGACCTTCACCCTCGGCTCCATGGCAGGTGGCGCAGTTTGCCGCGAAGAGCTCGCGTCCGGTGAGAGGCGCCGGCACCGCCGCGGCGGCGTTTGGCGAAGCTTCGCCCTGATCCGGGCCGCAGGCGACAAGCAGGGCAGCCAAGAGTGCGAACAAGGCGAGGATTGGCGCAACGCGGTCCATCGGCACAGGGATCGAGCGCCGGCGCCGCACTTCCGGCAATGGGAGCTTCCGACGGCATGGATCTCGCCGCATCCGACATGATCTCTCGACGTTGGACCGCGCGCCGTGAATCAGCACACCGTGGCGAAGCTATCGCCGTCGAATATGCCAGCCTCGCGCTGGAGTTCCCGGACATAGCAGATGATTTGCTCGACCTCGTCGGCCGTGACCGTCGCGACCGGAAGCATGTCGCCAAATGTCCAGTGGTGTTGCCGGACTCCTTGGGCCACCGCGCGGCGGAAGCTGAAGTCCGAGTGATGGCCGGGATGGTAAATCCGGTCGATGAGCGTCGGGCCCTGCGTGGTGCCCGCGGCGCTTTCGCCGTGACAGAGGGCGCAATTGGCGTTGAACAGCTTCTCGCCCGCGAGGGCTGTCTCGGAAAAGGCGGGCTGCGCGGTCTCGACGGCCGCGACTTCAGTGGCTTCGGTGGTCGCGACCGGCGATGCTTCAGAAGCGTACGGCGGCTCTTCCGCGTCACCACACCCGCTGACCACGATCAGCACCACTGCCGCCACGAGCATGGAGATGGCCGCCCGGCCGCGATGCGCTGCGATCGTCGCCACCGCAATGCTTTGGGTCGCATGCACGCCGACAGTCGCGGCAGAGCAGCACATCGGGAAGGACGTATCTTTGGTCATGCGGGGTTAGTGCGAAGCAAAAACTCACACCTTTCTTGAGATTACCATGGCCTGTGAAGTCGCCGCAATAGCAATTGAATAGCACTTCTTACATATTGCGCTCAATTGTAAACTTATCTCTATATTGGTTCGTTTCGCCGGATTGCGCGAATCCGAATTGGCCTGTTAGTGTATGCCCGTGCAACGCTGGCATCGTGCGCACAGGAAAGGGCGATGAGGACCGTGAACTCAAGCATGCTGATCGGAAACAAAGGCACGGGTCTCGCCCTGATGGCGGGCGTCGTCCTCACCATCGTGGCGGGCTTGTTCTTTCCCGGCGGTCCTTTTGTGAGCCCGGTGGACCAAACGGACTTCGCCGCGGCGATCGTACCCCTAGGCGAGCAAGCCGTCTTGGGGCACGTGATGACGATGCTGTTGATCCTCGGCATGCTGTTCTACGCCTACGGCTTCGTCGCCCTCTACCGTCTCGGCAATGGTGAGCGATCCTTGGCGAGCACGGCCTTGCGACTAGGGGTCGTCACCAGTCTGTTCGGCTGGGGCATATTCGTTCTTGGCCTGGCCCAGCGACACATGGTGATTTACCTGATGCAGCGCAGCCTGGACTCGGCCGAGTCCGCCGAAGCGCAAGCGCAGCTCGCGCAATTCGCCCTGGACGTTCAGATCGACATTGCCGGATTGCTCATGGGGTTCTTGTGGCTCTATCCCGTCGCGTCGGCCCTGACCGGGATTGGGCTGGCCGGACGGTTCAGCGGCCTGAATGCCTTCAAGCTCGCGTCCTACGTTCTGGTCATCATCGGAGTGGGCGCCATCATCAACTTCTTGATTGCGCTGCTCGCTCCCGGCCTCGACACCGTCACGCTGCTGCTGGTGAACAACGTCTTCCAGATGATCGGCGCCCTGGCGCTGTTCGTCATCGGGCTGGGGCTGTATCAGGGTCGGCGCGAGCTTGTCCCCGCTGAGGAGTCTTCCGGCTAGGGCCAAACATCCGACCGGCGGCGGCTTTTCAGGCCGCGCCGTGCTCTGGGACAATGCCCGCTGCTGCGGACTTGCGGAGGTTGGTGCGTGATGTGGCGGGCAATCTTGGTCGGGTTGGTATTCGTGCTTGTGTTAGCCGCCTGTGGCGAAGGCACGACGGGATCGACCGGTTCGACCGGTTCGACCGGTTCGACGGTCTCGACTCAATCAGCCGAGGGGGGGCCCTACAACGCCTACCCGGAGATGGACAACATTCCCAAGGGTGAGCCTTGGGTGATCATTGCCACCAACCATGGGCGCATGAGCTTCGCGCTGTTCCACGAAGAGGCGCCGCTGGCCGTCAACAACTTCATCTTCCTCGCCAACGAGGGCTACTTCGACGGCGTAACCTTCCATCGCCTGATTCCCGGCTTCATGGTGCAAGGCGGCGATCCCTCTGGCACGGGCACCGGTGGGCCGGGCTACTCATTCGAGATCGAGCCGCCCCAGCGGCCGTACATCCGCGGCGGGCTGGCCATGGCCAACAAGGGCACGCCCGACTCCAACGGCTCCCAGTTCTTCATCATTTTGGATGACCTCACGGCGCAAGACCGCCTGCCGCCAGACTTCACGCTGTTCGGGCAACTGAAGGACGAACACAAACCATCGGTCGCTACCCTGGAAAAGATCGAGGCGGTGCCGGTTGCCGAGGGATCTGACGGTGAGGGGTCCGTTCCGCAGGAGGAGATCAAGATCATTTCGGTGACCGTCGGGGCCAAGTTCGACGACGGCTGCTCGGCCACCTGGTCGGCCTGCTAGCGAACACACGGCAAGAACCGCCCGCCCCCGTATTGGGCGGGGGATCGGGGTGAGGGACCGCCCCCTCCGTCATTCCGTTGCGGGCCGGAATCCGCCGCCTGTCAAAGGGCCGTCTTTGGCCGCTCCTTGGTCGGGTCGACGAAGGGCACTCGCACCACCTCCGCGTCGACGGGACCATCCTGCGGGAGCTGCACCTTCACGCGGGCGCCACGCTTCCAGTGCGTGGGCGGCATGACCGCCAGGGCGATGTTCGACCCGACATTTGGCGACCAGAAGGCGCTGGTGACGTAGCCCACGTCGCGGCCGGACTCGGCGTCCTGGACCAGGTAGAAATCCTCGTTGTACCAGGTGATCGGATCGCCCCCGACCCTCAACCCAACCAGCCGCTGGGTCACGCCCTCGGCCTTGATCCTGGCCAGCGCGTCCTTGCCGATGAAGTTGTCCTTGGTCAGATCCACCTGCCAGCCGAGCCGGACCTCATATGGGTTGTTCTCGATGTCCAGGTCCTGGCCGTAGGAGAGGATGCCGGCCTCCAGACGTCGGATGTGGCTGGGAGCGATGACGCGCAGGTTGAATTCCGCGCCCTGCTCCAGGATGTGCGGCCACACGTCATCCGCGTGGCGCATGGCGTCGTGCAGATAGATTTCAAAGCCGATCTCAGCCGAGAAGCCCGTGCGAGAAATCGTGACCGCATGGCCGTTGAGCGTGGCGTGCAGCAGGCCGTAGTAGGGGATTTGCCGCACCTGCGGACCGAACACCTTCTCCATCAGCGGGGCCGACTTGGGTCCCTGGATCTGAACCGGGGCCACGTCGATCTCGTTGATGTCGACGTCGTAGCCGGCGTTGGCATTGACGCCCTGCGCCCAAAGCAGGACATCCGAGTCCGAAATGCTGAACCAGAATTCGTCCTCCGCGACCCGCAGCAGCACCGGGTCGTTGATGACACCGCCGTGCTGGTTGCACAGGATCACGTAGCGCGCCTGCATCGGCGGCAGCAGCGCGTGCACGTCGCGCGTGATCAGCAGGTTGACGAAGTCGGCGGCGTCCGGGCCCTTGACCTGGATCTGTCGCTCCACCGCGACGTCCCACATGCTGACGTGCTGCGTGAGGTAGCGGTATTCCTCGAGCAGCCCGCCGTCCTCGGGCTTGATGTAGGCGCGTGGGTGGTACATGTGGTTGTAGGTGGTGTAAGCCCAACATCCCGCGGCCTTTGACAGGTGCCACCAGGGAGACTTTCTGACGCGTGTGGAGATGAGCATTCGCGCGTCGCTGTTGCCGCTCTGCCGCAGATTGATCGGCACGCGACGCGGCTTGAGTCCGTCGATCACCAGCGTTTGCGTCATCCGAGGACCTCCAGTCGCCGTCGGTCGTTGCACCGATGCGGCATCTCGCCAGCCGCCAGAGCGTCAGTGTGGTTCACGCCGTCAACCTGCTGCCGTCCGGATCGTAGAGCGGATCGTTGGCCACCGTCGCCGTGAGGCGCTCGCCGAAGTAGAGGACATCCACCCTGGTCCCAGCCGCTGCCGGGCCAGTTGGCAGGTAGCCATACACGATGCCGCGGCCGATGGAGTGGCCGTAGTTCGCGCTGGTCACATAGCCCAGCACGCGATCGCCGTCCAAGATGGGCTCCTTGCCCATGACGACGCGGCTCGGGTCGTCCAGGGTCATGCAGCACAGCCGCCGCGTCAGACCCTGCGCCCTGGTTTCGCTGAGCGCCTGCTTGCCGATGAATTCGCCTTTCCTCATCTTCACGGCGAATCCCAGGCCGGCCTCGAACGGGTTGTACTCCGTGTGGATGTCGTTGCCCCAGAGCCGGTAGCCCTTTTCGAGCCGCAGCGAGTCGAACGCGCCGCCGCCCGCCGCGATCAGACCGAGCGGCCGGCCCGCGTCCCAGAGCGCATCCCAAAGCCGCAGCCCGTGCTCCGCGGGCGCGTAAATCTCCCAACCAGGCTCACCGACGTAGGAGATGCGCAGCGCCAGCGCCGGAACTCCGGCCACGGTGATCGGCTTCGCGGTCAGGTAGGGAAATCCGGCGTTGCTCACGTCGTCCTCGCATACGCGGCGCAGCACGTCGCGGGCGTTCGGTCCCCACAGGCCGACGCAGCATTGTTCGGCCGAGACGTCGGCCACGTTGACCGATCCGTCCTCCGGTAGATGCGACCGGATCCAATCCAGGTCGTGCGGCCCGGTGGAACCGGCGGTGACCACCAGGAATCGCTCCGTGCCGAGCCGCGTCACCGTCAGATCGCACTTGACGCCCCCGCGTGGCGTGAGAATCGGCGTGTAGGTGATCGAGCCGACCGGCTTGTCCATCTCGTTGGAGGCGAGGCGCTGCAGCGCCCCAAGCGCGCCGGGGCCGGTCACCTCGAACTTGGCGAACGGGGTCAGGTCGAACAGAGCCGCTCGCTGACGGGTCGCCGCATGCTCGATCGCCACCGTGGGCGACCACTCACGCGCCTCCCAGCCGGAGCGCGATGCGCCGGGGACGGTGAGTGTGTCGAGCAGGCCCCGGTTGGCGTCGTACCACTGGGGACGTTCCCAGCCGGCGCTCTCGAAGAAGACCGCCCCGAGCTCCCCTTGTCGAGCGGCGAATGGCGTCAGGCGGAGGTTGCGAGGGCTGGCCGGCTGCTGGCGCGGGTGAATGATGTCGTAGACCTCGCGGTACTGCTGCGCGGCACGTGCCCGCACGTAGGGGCGGCTGAGCGCGTGCGGATGGAAGCGCCGGATGTCGCACTCCCGCAGGTCGATGGCGGGCTCGCCGTTCACGATCCACTCGGCCACTGCCTGGCCCACGCCGCCGGCATGCGTGATCCACACCGCCTGCGCCGACCAGAAGCCGGGCGCGTCGGGCGACTCACCGAGGACCGGAAAGCCGTCATTGGTAAACGAGAACATGCCGTTGAGTTTTCGCGTCAAGCCCGCGCCCTGGAGGCTGGGAATCACCTCGCGCGCCGCCGCCATCCCTCGCTCGAAGTGATCCGGTGCGAACGGCATCTCGGCCGGCGGGATGGCGTCCTCCCCATGCGCGCGGATGACCTCCGCGTCCACCAGCAGCGGCTCGTGGAGGTAGGAGCCGATGCCCATGGCCTCGCTTGCCTGGCGGAAGTACAGCGCCTTGTCTTGGTGGCGCACGATCGGCAGCGAGATCTCGTCGGTGCTGCCGGCCAATTCCGGGAGGGGCGTGCTGACCGCATAGAGGTGCTGCATCGGCGACAGCGGAATGGGCACGCCTGCCAGTCCGCCGAGTCGCGGCGCCCAGATGCCGACGGCGGAAACCACCAGGTCGGTGGCGATGTCGCCCTGAGTAGTTTGCACTCGGGCCATGCGGCCGTTGGAAGTCCCGAAGCCGGTCACCTCGACGTGGCCGTGGAAGGCCGCGCCGTTGCGCTGCGCCTCGCGCGCCATCGCCTCGGCAGGCCGGGTCGCCCGCGTCTGGATGTCCGACGGGACGAACATCGCCCCCAGGATGCGCTCGGAAAGCAGCGGGAAGAGATTTCGCGCCTCGGCGGGGCCGAGTAGGTGCGCCTCCACCCCCCAGCTCAAGCCATAGCCGACCTTGCGTTTCAGGTCGGCCAGCCGCTCCGGTGTCCAGGCCACCTCCAGGCTGCCCACCGTCTTGGCGCAGGGAGCGCCGTCGAGCTCCATTCGCGTCCACAGGTCCACGGTGTGTTGCGCGAAGCTCGTCATGGTCTTCGAGGCGTTGATCTGAAATACCAGCCCCGGTGCGTGGGACGTGGAGCCGCCGGTTTCGAACAGCGGTCCCTGGTCCACGACCACGATGTCGCGCCAGCCAAGCTGTGTCAGGTGATAGGCCACGCTGCAGCCGGCGATGCCGGCGCCGACGATGACTGCCCGGGCGTGGCTCGGCAGCGTGGCATCAGGCATGGGCGGCCAGGGAGTCAGGACCCGGGCGTGATGGCGGCAAGCGTCTCATTCGCAAGGGACCGGCTGGGACCTTCGGTCTGCACAGTATCGAGTACGGGGCAGGCTCCGACCTTCCGCCTTCCAGGAGACTTCCCCGAATCCCGTCCAGGCTTGAGGGTGACCGTGCGAATACCATCCGCCCTCAGGTTCAATGAAGGGTGGATTCCCGCCTTCGCGGGAATGACGGAGGACTACGCAAAGTTCTCCCTTCCCGGGAGAAGGGATTCGATCGGGGGTTTGCTAGTACTCATACCGCGCGGCGAGCTGCGGCTGATGTTTGGTTAGCCACGCTCGTAGCGGGACGGTTTCGTCGGAGATCGCCATGCGCCCGGCGGGAGTGTCGATTATGTCAAGGAGCTGCCGGCGGATTGGGTCGGTTGTGCTTTGCGCTTCATGATCGGGCGGCAGCACGTTGTCCGAGTGCAGCCAGCGGTAGCCGTACGCGAAGAACAAGACCTTGCGCGTGGTTTCGGAATAGTTGGAACTCCCGCTATGCCACACGCGGGCATCGAAGACCAACGCGTCCCCGGCACGCAGGAGCACCGGTTCAGCGCCCGGAACGAGACCGCCGTCGCCTGGCTTGACCTCGATGCTCCGCCGCCGGTGGCTTCCGGGTACCACCCAGAAGTTGCCCATGTCGCGTCTGGATACATCGGTGAGGAAGTAGCCGACCTTGAGCGACAGCCGCGCCGGAATCTCGATCTCGGGCATGTCCAAGGTTCGGCGGCCGTTGTCCTGATGCCACCCGCCAGGACCGCGCGGACCGTCGCTCGGCTCCGGCGGCGTGAGCATGAGATGGGTTTGGTGCAGGAAGATGTTCCAGCCCAGGATTCCCCACACTTTGGGGAAGGTCGTGGGGTGATCGATGAGGTCCACGAACGCCGGATCGAGCCCCACCGCGTTCAGGTGCTGCACGCGGTTGGTGACGCCGGCATAAGTCTCCGGGGCGACGAGCCGGCCGTTTCGATGGAGGCGGTCGATCACCGCGACGAGATTTGCGGCATGGTCCGGGCTCAGCGCGCCCTCGACACGCAGATATCCGTCTCGCTCGAAGGCTTCGTGTTCGTTCGCGGTCAGCGCGTGGCGCAGGCAGTCGGCGTCCATTTTCAGCCTCCCAGGCCCGGGCCTGCGGCCGGAACCTAGCACAGGGCTCGGGCGCGGCTAGGCCGAGTCGCTGCGCGCCTGTTTCCACTCCTCACGCAGGATGCCGTAGCAGACGTCGTCCACATGCTCATTCCGCATCCGGCGATGCCCCCGCAGCACGCCTTCGCGCGTCATACCCAGCTTTTCCATGACTCGCCACGACTGACGGTTCCTCAGGTCCGCGCGTGAGTGGATTCTGTGAAGCGAAAATCGCTCGAAGCCCCAATCGATGACGGCCCGCCCAGCCTCCGGCACGATGCCGAGGCCCCACACCGGCCTGGCAAGTGCGTAGCCCAGCGCCGCCATCTCGTCCCGGATATTGATGTGCAGGCCGATGCTGCCGACGACGCGTTGCTCCCAGACGATTGCGAACGTTGCCTCGCTCGACCAGTCATCGAGGATCCGACGCGCGACGTATTCCTCCGCGTCGTCATGTGTGTAGGGCTGGGGCAGGTCGAGGAAGCGCGCAAGCTCGGGATCCGACGCGTATGCCAGGACGTCGTCGACGTCGCCGACTTCGAACGGCCTCAGCAGAAGCCGTTCGGTTCTCAACTCGACGCGCTCGGTCGGTTCGTTACTCATTGGGTCATCCCGGCGTTCGGCTCAGCGAACTAATGATGGGCCGTACTATCGGTGCGTTCATCATCC
Source organism: Chloroflexota bacterium (assembly GCA_028873795.1). GTDB lineage: Bacteria > Chloroflexota > UBA11872 > UBA11872 > UBA11872 > JAJECS01. Next base: position 16,396 of record JAPPNP010000054.1, on the reverse strand, counting down.
CGCACGTATCGCGAGTCAGAAGATAGCCCGCGTCAACGAATACATCCGCTTCGAGCCGAACGATCCGTGTCCCCCTCTGCTGGCGACTGGGGTCGCTCTCCAGGGGGTGGTGCTCACCCTCGCGAACACGGTGCTATTCGTGACTATCACGGCCCGCGCCGCCAATCAGGGCGACGCCTACCTGTCATGGGCCGTGTTCGCCGCGCTGATCATCGCCGGAGCGGCGACGGCCCTGCAGGCGGCTCGTGCTGGGCGGCTTGGCGCCGGGCACATCCTGATGAGTGGCGCGGGACCCCACTTCATTGCGCTGGCGATCCTGGTCCTGGCGCTGCCGGACGCCGGGCTCGCCACGCTCGCCAGCCTCATCGTGGTCGCGTCGCTGGTGCAGTTCGCCCTGTCCGCCTGGCTCCCGCTGCTGCGACGCATCATCACGCCGGTCGTCGCCGGCACGGCGCTGATGCTGATTGCCGTGATGGTTATGTCAATTGGCATCCGAAGAATCGGCGAGCTGCCGGAGGGCGTGACGCCGGCCGCCGGTCCCGCCGTGGCCGTCGCGACGTTGGCGGTCGCGGTCATGCTGGCCATGCGCGCCACCGGCGTCTGGCGGCTGTGGGCCCCGCTCATCGGCATCGCGTTGGGCTGTGCGGTCGCTGCTCCGTTTGGGCTCTACGACCCTCAGCAGATTTTCGACGCCCGCTGGTTCGACCTGCCGGATGCGACGGCATGGCCGGGGCTGGACCTGACGCCAGGCGTGGAGTTTTGGACATTCCTGCCGGCGTTCCTGATCGTGAGCCTGGTGTCCGCCGTCAAGGCCAGCGGCGATGGCGTGATCATTCAGCAAGTGTCGCGGCGCCGGCCGCCGGCCACCGACTTTCGCGTGGTCCAGGGCGCGCTCAACGCCAACGGGCTGGGCGCCTTGCTGTCGGGACTTGCCGGCACGCTGCCCACGATCATCTACTCGCCGTCCACCGTGTCGCTCATCACCTTCACCGGAGTGGCGGCGCGCCGCGTCGGCTACGCCATGGGGGGCGTCCTCGTCGCGCTGGCGTTCTTGCCCAAGGTCGCGTCCGTCCTGCTCACCATTCCCAGCCCCGTCATGGGAGCGTTCCTGCTGATGATCATGGGGCTGCTCTTCGTGGAAGGCATGCGGACGGTCGTCCAGGACGGACTCGATCATCGAAAGGCCCTGATCGTCGGCGTGGCCCTCGCGATCGGCGTCGGCCTGGAGAGTCGGAATGTCGTGGCGGATCTGCTGGGCGAGTCCTGGGTCGCCTCGCTCAGCAACGGCATGACGGTCGGGGTGGTCGCCGCCGTGCTGATGACCCTGTTTCTCGAAGCGTCGAGCCGGCGGCACCGCCGGCTGGAGGTGCCGCTGAGCACCGCCTCGCTGCCCGCCATCGACGGATTCCTCGTCGACCTTGCGTCGAGGATTGGTTGGAACGACGCCTCGACGAATCGCCTGCGCGCCGCCGGCGAGGAGACGCTGTCGAGCCTGCTGCAAGCCGGCAGCGACTACGCGGCCGACGGCGAGCCGCGCTTGATTGTCGTGGCCCGCCCGGGCGAGGCGATGGAGCTGGAATTCCTGGCCGTTTTCGACGAGGAAAACCTCCAAGACCGGCTGGCATATCTGAGCGAGCAGCCCCAGGTTCCGGAGGAAGCCGAGATTTCCTTCCGCCTTTTGCGGCACTATGCATCCTCAGTGCATCACCGGAAGTACCACGGCATCGATGTCGTGACGGTGCATGTGGATGGCTCGCGGTAGTTCGCTGTTTTGGTTGATTTGCGGGTGGTGGAATCGTCCCCCACCAACGGACGAAAGGACAGGCCCTGATGGCCGGATACGTGATCGTCAATGACGAGATTTCGGACGAGGCTGGGTTTGCCGAGTTTCGGCAAAAGGTCGGAGCGACGGTGGCAGGTCACGGCGGCAGGTATCTCGTGCGCGGCGGCGCCACGGAGGTGATCGACGGCGACTGGGCTCCCGACCGCCTCGTCGTCATCGAGTTCGACAGCGTCGACCAGGCGAAGGCGTGGCTGAACTCGGCCGAATTCCTGGCGATCAAGGACCTGCGCGTCAGCTCCGCCAGCGCCAGCGTGGTCGTCGCCGAGGGCGTGTGAAGTAGCCGCTATCTCCTGAGCCTTCCCGGTCCGGCGATGCTCAGTCGATCGACAGTCCGGCGAATTTGGCCGCGTTGACGCCGAGGACGAGCCGCTTTTCTTCGTCCGAGAGAAAGTCGGCGTGTGTGGTGACCATGGTGAGGTTCTGCTTGTAGGTGCAGCGGCCCTCGGTCCAGGGCCAGTCAGTGCCCCACATCACGCGCTCCACGCCCGCGCCCCGGACGAGCCCTTCCAGCAGCGCGAGGCCGTTGGCGTAGGGGTATTCCCACTCCGGCCCCTTGAGCCGGCCATTGGTCCACGCGATTTCATCGCCGAAGAAGATCGTGATGGCGGCGATGTCGGTGTAGAGGTGCTCGTGCCGGTTCAACAGCCGCACGAAGGGATCGAGCGAGGGAAACGGCGGGCGGCAGTTCGCCAGCCACTGGTCGCCCCAGGTGAAGCAGCCCCAATGGGTGAGCAGGAACTTGACCGTGGGGAAATCGCGCGCGACCGGATCGAACAGGTCCAGAAACTCCTGGTAGTCGGACACGCAGGCGCGGAGGCGCGGATCGTTCCAGCGCTCCCAGGCCATGATGATCGGCACGTCGCGCTCGGCGCATAGCTCGTAGACCTTGCAGAGGCCGGGATCGGACGGCCAGTGGCCGGTATAGGCGGGAAATATCTTGAGTCCCACGGCCCCCGCGTCGAGGTCTTCCCGGATCCGGTCGAGATATCCCGGCCGATCGGGGTTGATGTGATCGGTGAACCAGATGAAGCGGTCATGGTCGGCGGCGGCGATCGCGTCGGTGAAGTACTCCTTGGTGATCCGGTTGACGTTCGGGTCGTTCCAGGTGTCGCCAAGGTCCGGCCAGATGTCCTCCGCCGTGTAGCTGATGAGGAAGCACTTATCCACGCCGGCGTAGTTCATCTCGTCGAGCAGCAGCTCGGCCGACATTTCGTGCCAGGTGTAGTGCATCCGAATGCTGCGCTCCACGCCGTGCGCCTTTTCGAAGATGTGGACCTGGGTGTCGATGATCAATCGGTGCCCCCTGCTCCGGAGTGTGCGCGGCGGCGGCGCCACTCGCGGATCTATTCGCAGGGTACTTAGATCGGGCGTGGTTGGTCCCCATTGCGGCGACGCTTGCATGGGGAAGGGAGCGACTCGCGAACTGTCCCTCTGCCACGCATCCGGCCTAGTCCAGGTTCGACCGGACTGGATTCCGGCTTCCGCCGGAATGACGGAGGGGTTGCGCAAGAACCTCCAGGGTGCGGGTCGAGGGACGCTGTCCTCCCGAATGTCATTTGTATGTTGGCGACAGCCTCATCACGTGGCCGGGTGATGAGGTGGGCGCGAGGGGCGCGTCGACTGTCATTGGGCGCGTCAGGTGGACCTGGCGGCGCCGCCTCGAAGTAGGACACCCCTCGCGCCGCGGTGTCGCTCCGAACAGATACACGGGCTTCGAGGCCCGCATAGGCAAGTGTGGAGGACCCCAAGAGCATACGCGCCAGGGAGGGATCGATGGACCGAGTGGCAGGGATCGATGTGGGCAAGGCGAGCCTGGACGTGTCGCTGGCGGGCGGGCCGGTGCGGCCGTTTGCGAATACGGCGGCGGGGCGGCGCTCATTGCGGCAGTGGCTGGGCGAGCAGGACGTCACCATGGCGGTGTGCGAGCCCACGGGCGGGTACGAGCGGCCGCTGGTCGCCGAGTTGCAGGCGGTGGGGCTGCCGGTGGTGCTGGCGCATCCCCCGCGGGTGCGGGCGTTCGCGCGGGTGTGCGGCACGGAGGCGAAGACGGATCTGCTCGACACCCAAGTGCTGGCGCGCTTTGGCGTGGCGGTGCCGGTAGTCGTGACGCCGCCACCGGACCCGGCGCGGGTCGCCCTGCGCGACCTGGTGAGTCGCCGCCGCCAACTGGTGGACACCCGCACGGAGGAGAAGAACCGCCGGGACAAGGGGCTGACGCCGGCGGTGGCCCAGTCGACTCGTCGGCACCTCGCTTGGCTGGATCGGGAGATCGCGCGGCTGGACGCCGAGATCCAGCAGACGGTGGCCGCCAGCCCGGCGTTGGCGCGCCGCGCGCAGCTCTATCGCAGCGTGCGGGGCGTGGGCGAGGTGACGGCCACGATCCTCACCGCCTATCTGCCCGAGTTGGGGCAGGTCTCCGGGAAAGCCGTCACCGCCCTCGTCGGCCTGGCGCCGTGGGCGCACGACAGTGGGCGCCAGCGCGGCTATCGCGCCATTCGGGGTGGGCGTGGCACGGTGCGCGGCGCGCTGTACCTGGCGGCCATGGTCGCCATCCGCCACCCGGGCGCGCTGCAGCGGTTCTACGCGGGCCTGCGGCAGCGCGGCAAGCCGGGCAAGGTGGCGCTGGTCGCCGTGATGCGCAAGCTCCTGCTGCACCTCCACGCGGTGGCCCGCCGGGGCACCCCCTGGATCGAAGAGCTTGCCCCCGCCCCCTAAAACCCTTGACGTCAGAACACAGATACTTCGAGCGGAGCGAGAAATCTAAGGAGCGGGGGAGATGGCGCAGCGTCCTTAGATTCCTTACGTTCGTTCGGAATGACCGGTAGGGAGATTCGGCGGCGGGTGGCGGAGGACTCGGAGCGGGACCGAGTGACGGCCGGTCCCACGCTGCACGCAGCGTGGGCCACCGACGAGCCACCGGACGGTCATTCCGAGTGAAACGAGGAATCTAAGGAGTTGACGTTTGGGCACGGCGCCCATCGCCGCCTCACGGCCGTCGGCCGTCCGGCGCTACCCTGACCACCAGGCCGGCGCCGCGTCGGCGCCTGGAGAGCTCGTCAACCGGATTTCCGCCTTGCCCGACCACCACATCGTTCTCACCTACGACCCCGACGGAACCCTGGTCGACCGCGTCCGCGCCGCGCTGCCGCACCAGTCGCTGGAAATCGTGCGGGAGCTTTCCCTGGACGCGCTGCCCGAGGCGATGCCGGGCACGACGATTCTCTTCGGCAACTACCTCTCCGAGTCGGCGCTGCGAGCGGCGAGTGACCTGCGGTGGATTCAGACGGTGGGCGCCGGGGTGGACGTGCTGCTGTCGGTCGATCTCACGTCGAGGGACCTACTGGTCACGAACACCAGCGGGGCGTTTGGCGTGCAGATCGCCGAGCATGCGCTGTCGCTGATGTTCGCCCTGGCTCGGCGGCTGCCCAAGGCGCTGGAGTCGCAGGCGGCGCGGCGCTACGCGCCTGAACCCCGCGACGACCTGTTCGAGCTGACCGGCAAGACGCTCGGCATTGTGGGATTCGGCGACGTCGGGCAGGCCCTGGCACGGCGCGCCCGCGGCATCGGCATGCGCGTGATCGCCCTGCATCGCACGCCGGGCGGCGCATCGCCGGCGCTCGCGCCGCTGCCGGACCTGGCGCTCGACCCGCTGGCCGACTCGAACCGTGGCGATTCGTCGGCGCTCGTGTACGAGGTCTTGGGACCCGACCGGCTCGTCGATCTGCTGGGCGAGTCTGACGTGGTGGTGAACGCCGCACCACTGACGCCCGCCACGGTGCGCCTCTTCGGCCGGGAGCAGTTCGCTCGCATGCGTCCCACGGCCAGCTTTATCAACATGGGACGCGGCGAGACGGTCGATCAGGACGCGCTGATCGACGCCCTGCGCGACGGCGTCATCGCCGGGGCGGGCCTGGACGTCACCACGCCCGAGCCGCTGCCCCCGGAATCGCCCCTCTGGGCGCTGCCCAACGTGATCCTCACCGCCCACTACGCCGGCTGGTCCGACACCATGCTCGACCGCATCTACGCAATCTTCGCGGACAATCTTCAGAGATTCGACCAGGGGGAGCCTCTACGGAATCGGGTGAATCTGCATGCGGGATATTGATCAGTCCAAACAACAAGCACGTCCTCGCCCGAATCGCCTGTCACCAGTCCAACCGCTAACTCTTACGTAAGCCCCAGCCGCACCACAAGATCTTCGAGGCCAGCCCTTGCGTCAGCTGAGATGTCAAGACCAAGAAGGGAATCAATCAATTCCTTCGCGCCGTACCACTCATGGCCCGTTTGCCCACCAGCCAATGCACCAAAGTGAAGTAGCAATCGTGCGGTGGCCTCAGGATACGCTTCCCAAACCTTCTCCTGAGTGATTACGTAAAGCAGCATGCCGTCTTCCAACACGGCACCTGGAGTGCGAATAACCAGTTCAACTGCCTCGGGATAGACTCCCTTGAGGGTCGGCAGCCACTTCATCATCGCTTGCACTTCGATGGCCTGAAGAGACTGTGGAGGGACACCGTGGATGCGATTCTCCCAATATGGCCGAACAAATCGTTCCCACAGATTCTGTTGATTAGCATCGCTCATATTTCGAAGCACATTACCTATCGCCCCGACAAATTGCCGTCTGTCTTCTGCTGTGTCTGCATACCTGAACAACTTGGGAATCCATTCGCTCAACGGATCGTCAACGAAGAAAATCACCATAGCCGCTATACGTTGAATGAAGAGGTGCCGAAGATCCTCCTCGGGAAATATCGTTCCAACTCTAGCAATTGAACTCAGAAAGCTACTCTCCATTACCTCCGCGACCTGTGGATTCAGTCCGCTTCCAAATACAAAGCCATGCCAGGAAGCCTGCAAATCATCTGTATGCGACTCGTCTGTAAACAAGGGGATCAAATGCTGCATACTCCAATTGTAATCAGCATTCAATAGGAAGGCTATCCTGCTGCAAAGCACTGCCTTTTCCAAAGTCCCAGGCAAGCCTTTGTCTGCCACTATCGCCGACAATTCCGCCAAATATGGATCGCAGAATCTATCGGGCACAGGATCTTCGGACCGACGCCACGCCGCGAGGCTTTGCAACCAGTATTCCGCCAAAATCCCAGCCGGGTGATTGATGGCTTGAAATAGGAAATCACGCCGGCCTGATATTGCGCTGTGCTCCCCTAGGTGTTGGCGAAGTGCGATAGCGATACGATTCGTGTTGCCCAGCAGCTCCGATGCGTACGGGAGTCCCCCGTCCTTTAGGATTGACAGCACCAAATCAGCTATCGGCCTAGTGTGGTTTCGAAGGAGTTCGGGCGTGTATGCGAGATCCAGCACTTGCCGGTGCTTTTCCTCGTCAAGCTCGGCCGACCAGGAACCCCACAGTGCTCCCCAAAGGTCACAGTCCCACCTGCTCGATTCGACCATCAGATCGGCGAGCGACGCACCCCAGCCAAAGTCCCTAGAGGCAGCCTGCTCGACCTCAGACAGCAAGCCGTCACGGTTTGGCCCATCTAGCATTGTGCCTTCGTATTCCAACAGCTCATTGAGCCAATCTGCCGGAGGCCTCGACAGCAACTCCTGGGCCGACCACGGGCTTTCGGAACCAACAAATCCCACCTGCATGGTGAACACGAGATCTGAATCTTCACGTGGCTGGAAGCCCGGGTATGCCGACGCAAGGTCGTCCAGCGCGGATTTTGCAATCGAGCAATCCGGAATTGCCCGGTGGACCCACTCGAGCCAGTCGTATTTGTTACGGGCCGCTGCTACCATCCCATCGGGGTCATCATCGACCGGTCCCTCATGCTCGAGAATGGCATCGACAATGCGCTCCCTGAATTCTTGACTCGCCGCCGGATATACCAGCCGAACTGCACGGTAGGCCTCATGATGGATCGCAAGATCATGCAATTCCACATTCGCCAATAGCCAATCAATCCGATCATCGTCCGATAAATCAGTTCTCTTGGTAAGTGCATGCACCGCAAGTCGGCGAAGCAATGGCACTTGAGAGCCCGACAAAGTATCACACCAAAATGACGCTGCGGCCGCACTGGAAACTGCGAGTTCCTCCAGACAATCGCGCGCAGCATCAATCAACGCATCAACATCACTGCGGAGCCTGTCTTGCGCGTGTGGCTCTATAGCAGCACGCCGGAGACTTGCCGAATCAATTCGTCGATTACCCCGTCCAAACCATTCATATAATCTATGTTGGGCTCTCAATTGATCGACGATAAACGGGAGCAGTACGTCGGACATTGACTCTAGATTGGGTTTGAATTGGTCTTGCCAAAGAGTGTTTATCTCATGGTAATCGCCCGTAAGCTCGACCGTCATGGAATCAATCCCCGACGGAATCCTTGGGCGAACTCTCACTATCGCTCGAAATATCCCAATCAAACTGTCGGTCAATCCGTACGCACAACACCGCCTACTGAGCTGCTCAAGAATCCATAGAAACTGAGACTTGTGGATGTCCTGCGGAATGGTATCGAGCAGAATCGCGACCCATTTCACCAATTCATCTTGTGTTACCGGTGCATTGCCGTGGTTGCCGATGTGAAACCCCAACCTATACCAAAGCTCGCGATTGAGACGCTGACCGTGCTTGCCGATCAATGCAAAAAGATCATCGGAATGGTCGCGTACGTATTTTCTGCCGAGCCAATCGGCTAGCTCACTCTCGTGAGGTGCTAGATCCTTCAGCTCGAAAAGACCATCTAGATGACCACGGTTGTCAATCCACTCAATCCACTCAGGTTCCGTCGCCGCAGCCGCAAAGAAGCGGGTGCGAGTGATATCGCTAAGTGCGTCCTCGATAAGGTCTAGCTCCTCTTGGTCAAGGACCGCGGGGTTTCTGCACGCAATCGCCTCAATCTGCTGCCTCCACTCCAGGATGCCCCGAGATACATACCGCGCAAGACCCGCCACTCCTTGGTACAAGCCTTCGTGACCTCCATCGGATACCGGATAAGCTATCGCCTGCACGCCAAGATTTTCCCACCGACTGAGACTCCGATCGCTTGTGAGCACAAAACGGTCTCTTTGGTCATCCGGCGGCAAAGCCCTGGCCAAATAGCTCAAGATTGTGTCGTCGTGGCTATAACCGACGAATAACACATTGAAATGACGAAACACATCTACTAAGAAACGTCGTGCCCACCCTTCGGTTAGATACGCACGGCCAAAATCAGAGTCTGTCAGCACCATGCTGTAAACCTGATTGAGGTCGCCATGAACATGCACAATGCCACTGAACGACCGTCCGAGTGGGAGTGCAGGCGCAACAAAAGAATCTAAATCATCAGCAACGATCTCCTTCGCTGCACGCTCAAACAAAAGGTCGAAGTTGGTAGTGACGATTCGAGGGACACCATATGAATGATTAAGACGCAATAGAGCTCGCTGTAAATCCGTAGGTTCATCACCGTATGAGCGCAGTATTTCTCCTGTTCTCTGATGAACGTCGACTCCTTCGTTTTTCAGTCTTCCAAGGAAACGGTCTAGCGTTTCATTTTCAGCTCTATCAATCGACGTTCCTGCGGAAATGGCGGTCGCTAGTCCAGCGAAATTGGGCATGTTCGCCGGTGGCCCCATCGACACGCCCGCGCCTGCAAATACGACCAATTCTTCACTGCGTATCGCATTGATCAGGCTATTGGGGAAGTCAATACCGGATATCCTCATCTAAAGTCTATTCTCGCTAGCAATGGCTTCAATCTCGGTAAACTTGATTCCGGCACCATTGTACAAGTCGGATAAGCGACTCTGTTAGATGTCCAGAAGCCCAGGTGCTGGTTCGTTCTTGCTGTTTCGAGCAGGCGGCTCGCAGTTTCGATCCCCAATAGTCGCACTCCGCACCCATGTTGTAGAGCTCTTGCCCACAAAGTCCCCGGCTTCAGACGCGGCCGATCGCCACGGTCGCCCATAGCCGGCGAAAGCAACTCAAGACTCGGCGCTACGGAACCTGGTGAACCTCTGCGCGGGGTATTGATCAGCCCTCGTCCCCGGTCAGGTCCTTGTGCGATTTCGGCGGCGTTCCGGGAACGCAGCTCCAGGGTTCGCGGGGAATTCCGGTGCCATCCGCGCGGGTGACGCGCCAGCTCGGGCTGGCGGGCTCAACTTCCTTGCAATGGTCGATCTTCGCGGTCCGGATGCACTTGCCGTCTAGGACGTAGCTGGTCGCGGATGCGACCCTCCACATCGTTTCGCCGGCCGCAATGCGATCGACGGCGAAGACCCCCATCTGGATGTGCTCGTCCATTTCGCGATCGAACGGCCGCCCATAGACCGCCTCGGCCTCGGCCACGTCGTAGATCAGAACCTGCTCGACGGTGTGTCCCGCGACCATGACATTGACAAATCGCACAGTCACACCCCTAGCCTTGGATGATTCTTCAGTGACGTCTGCGGTCAAGGCGAATGGCCTGGGTGCGACGTCGCGGGGAACGACTGCCGTGCGTGGTCAAAGAGGCTATCGGCCATCGATGTGATCTCGGTCGCCATCGACAGCACGGCGCGCCATTCCGCCGGGATTGCCTCGACCCCGTACGTAGCGCCGGCGATCTGGCCGTAGATGGCGGCGGTGGTGTCGGCGTCTTCTCCGAGGTTGGCGGCCAGCAGCGCGCCCTGGCGAAAGTCCTGGGACTTGTGAAAGGCCCAGAGCGCCGCCTCCAGCGACTCGACGACGTAGCCAGTTCCTTTGATCTCCGGCGGTTCGCGATGCTTGAACGACCCGTCGGCGATTTCGGCAATCCTTTTCGCCAAGGAGTACTTCTTCCAAGGACCGACGTCCGGGCAATAGCCTGCGGAGAGAAGGGTGTCCTTGGCGACGCCGCGCAAGGCCCCGACAAGCAGGCCGGCGAAGTAGCGGCAGGCGTCTATCGCTTCTTGGGCCCCGTGGGTCGTTTGCGAGCTCTCGGCGCTCTTGCTGATTGCCTCGAACGCGTCGCCGGCGAAGAACATTGGCACCGGCGCCAGCCGCATGAGCGAACCATTTCCGGCGGTATGGGGGTCGGTGGAGCCCGCCAGGGGTTCGCCGGTTGCCGCGAAGCGTGACAACGCCTGCGCGACGGTGTTGCCGATGTCGAAGCACGTGCCGGTTGACGAGAAGTAGCCCTCATGGCGCCAGCGCACATAGCGCCGCATCTGGTCCAGGGCGTCGAACTGGCCTTTCTCGATCAAGCTCGCGGCCAGGCAGAGGGCCATGGACGTGTCGTCGGTCCACTGGCCGGGCGTCAGGCCGAATGGTCCGCCGCCGATCATGTCGTCGATTGGCTCGAACGTATTGGGCGGTTTGAACTCCAGCGTGGTTCCAAGCGCATCGCCGCATGCGAGTCCCAGCAGGCAGCCGCGAAAGCGATCCCTGGGTGACGGCGCGCTCAAGTCGTTAGCACCTACGGCAGTCTCAGCGAGCTTTGGATTTCATCGCTCGCCATTTCGAACAGCCGCGCCAGGGCATTCGCCAGGTGCATTTGGCGGGGCGTGCGACATCGGACGGCGAGCAGCCCAGGACTGGCTACGACCACGGCGAGGCACTTGGCCCGGCTGGTGGCGACGTTGAGGCGGTTGAGGCTGTAGAGAAATTCCATGCCGCGCGGCGCCTCTTCGGCGGAGCTTGAGGCCATGGAGTAGATGGCGATCGGCGCCTCCTGCCCCTGGAACTTGTCGACCGTGCCGATGCGCAATGTGCTGAGCTCGGGGCGGGAGCCGAGCTCCCGGATCTGCCGGTTGTAGGGCGTGATGATGAGCACGTCGTCTTCCTCGAGCGCGTGTGTCGCTCCTTCGGCATCGGTCCATGACGGGCACGAGCGGAGCAACCGGTCGACGGTCTCGGCGATTGCGTCGGCTTCTTCCTCCGAGTCGCTGATGCGGCGCTCGTGCTCCACCGCCACGAAGCGCAAACCCGTCCCCTCGAACGGGGATGAACCGGCCAGATCCAAGTTCTCCCGGCCCGGGTGCGAGCGCAGGCTGTCCTCGTAGAACACTTCCGAAGTGAAGTCACAGATGCTGGGATGCAGGCGCCAGGTGCCGTCCAGAAAGACGCCGAGATGCTTCGGCATGACCCGCGCCTCATCGAGCACGTGCGCCAGTACCGAGCGCTCGGCGCCCGGCGGGTGAACACCCTGCAACGGCTGATCCAACTGCTGCGGATCGCCCAACAGCAATAGGCTGTCGGCGCAGCGCGCCGAGGCCAAGGCGTCTGCCAGCGACATCTGGCCGGCTTCGTCGATGCAGAGCACGTCGACCAGACCCTCCGCTGGGTCGCGCGCCCAAAGCCAGGAGGTTCCGCCGACCACGTCGAGCGTTCCGCGGGCGAGAGCCGAGCACGCGGCTTCGCTTCTTGGTAGAGGTACCGCGTCGGCGAACTCGGGCACATCGGAATGGAAGCTCGTCCGCTGGCCGATTCTGACCGGGACGCCGCGCTCCCTCGCGACTCGAGCCGTTTTCTCCAGCAGCTCGCCGATGACCTTGTGGCTGTTGGCCGTCACGCCCACACGCTTTCCGGCTTGGACCAGGTCCACGATCAGCCCGGCGCCAACGGTGCTCTTGCCGGAGCCTGGCGGTCCCTGGATTGCCAGGTAGCTCTCATCCAGCAGATGGACCAATCGCCGGGCCGCATCCTGTGCGTCCTCGCCGACCGCCATCAGCGGCGCGTTCTCGTCCTGTCCAAGCCGCGGCGCTCGGTGCATCAGCAGGTCGCGCGCCGCCCGATACGGCCCCGGAGCGTCGATGCCGTGGGCGATGATCCATTCCGCCAGGTCTCGGAGGGCCGGCGGCTTTGGCCCCGGGGGGACGTACTCGAAGGGGATCAGCGACGTCGGTGTCGGCGCCGCCCGGTTCGATCCAACCTTCAAGTCGATCACGCAGGCTTGATCGTCAACGGCGAACACTTCGCCGGCCGAATCTCCGCCCTGATCGCAAGGCCGGTCGCCAGCCTCGATCTTGTGGTCCTGCGGCGGAAACCGAAAGCGGTAGATCGTGGAACGGGATCGAGGCGTGGGATCGGCCCGGCTGCCGACGAAGGTGAGCCGGCCCAGCGCGTCCGACTCGTCCACGCGATCCTCGTCGGTCAGCTCGTCCTTCAGGTGGAAAAAGCGCCACCAGAAAGCCTTGTCTTCGCGCCGGTGCCAGTCGAGCAGCTGCGCCAGGAGCCACCGGCCGCGCTGGGTCGGATCTTCGAGCGACCGGCCGTCCGTCAGATCCTCGGGAAGGTCGGCCGTGAGCTTGGCCACAAGCGCCTTCACCTCGAGCTGGGCTTCCGAGTCCTCGGTCTCTTCAGGTGGCGGGATTGTCGGACGCGGTGGGGTCTCAGCGCCGAATTCCTTCACCAGCGCGGCGCGTTGCACCTCCAGCCACTCGCGCAGGTAGTGGGTGGACAAGCAGTCGTCCCGGTTATAGGCCTTGATCTGCTCCAGCAGGTCGTCCCGGTCGGTCTCTTCGTCGGGTTCGAGCCAGTGCTCGAACTCCACGATGCTCTCGCCCGCGTCGCGCAGATCGACTTCTCGCTCGAACCCGTAGAGCGGCTCCAGCCGCTTGATTGAGTAGCTCTCCACCGAGGCCCTGATGCCCTGCCGCACGACGCGGTAGAGGTCGACGAACACGCGCCCCCGCAGGAGCTGATCCACCTCCGACTCGCGGGTGGCGTAGCGCCCGGCCAGCCGTTTCATGGCCGTGGTCTCGTAGGGCGCGTAGTGGTAGACGTGCATGTCCGGGTGCGCCGCCCAGCGATCCATGATGAGGTCGATACAGTCTTCGAACGCTTGCCGTTCGGCCGCCGGCGTCACCGTGCCGTCCGCGATCGACCAGAAGGCGTGGAACATCGGATCGCCCGCGGCGTCCGCCCGTCCCGGCTCGATGATGCCGAAGAGATAATCGACACCGTCGATCTCCTCGGACCCGTAAAACGGATCGCCCTCGAGGTCCAGAAACAGGTCTCCCGGCGACGGCTCCGGCAGCGCCCACAGCCCGCGGTCGGGCACCAGCGTGTCCCCGCGATCGCGTTCGGGCGGGATGCGTTCGGAGATGACGTGACCCTCGCCGCGCACTTGGATGGCCGCCTGGGCCTGCGCCCCGGCCAGCGACTCCTGGCTGACGCCATCCAGCCGGTCCGGCAGCGGCGGCGAGGGGTTGGCCAGCCCGCGCCGCGTGGTCACGTCGATGGCGTGCAGCGCCCGTCGCTGGCGGGAGGTCAGGTTGGCCACCAGCGCCAGGTCGTCCTCCCGACGCCACTGAGCCCGACACGTCTGGCTCCAGCGGCAGAAGTCGCAATGCCCCACCGGTTCCGGCTTCGAGCTGACCGGAATTGCCGGTTCGGGACCGTCCAGCATCGCCTCGAATTCGCGCGCCACCAGGCGGCAGTAGGCCGCGAAGTCGGCGACGCGGAGGCACTCCGTTCGCTGCTCAACGCCGCCGAGCGCCAGGTGCATCCGGTCCGGCTGCCGCCCCTGCATGGCCCCAAGCAGGTCCGAATACATGCCGATCTGGAGCACGGCCGGCGCCGTTGGCCGGCGCGCTAGCTTGGTGTCCCAGACCTCATAGCTCCAGGTCCCGAGGTCGCTGGGCGTCTCGACGCGCCGCAGAAAGTCCGCGTAGCCCAGCCGCCGATCGCCGAGCAGCACGGCTTGGTAGATCACGTCAACGCCGTCGCGCATGGCCTGAAGGGTGGCGTCGTGTTCGGGTCCAATCGCTCGGGACGGAGACACGGTGTCCGGCGGCCGGATCTCTGTGATTCGCAAGTTCTCCCCGCGCAGCGTTTCCAGGAACCGTGCTTCGTATTCGCGACCTCGACGGGCCATGCGGTCGAGCACTGGGTCGTCGCGATACGGTCGCTTGAGGTGGCGCAGGGCCACGGCGCGCTCGAGGTTGGCCAGGTGCCGGCACTCCAAGAACGCCACCAGATCGGTGGCGGAGTAAACCAGCCGGTCGTCGATCAGTTGCATCGCGGATTCACCAGCCCGTCCCGTGGCCGCCGGCTTTGCGAAGGCCACACATGCGATCAGCGCGAGCGCCCCGCCAACATACTTGGCGAGACGCAACTGGCGAAATCGTCGGCTCTATCGGTCAACAGCGCGGGGGTGGCTTCGACACCTCGGCGGGGCACCCTCAAGGGTCGTGCCGCCGGTGGCCCTTGCAGCTTTGACCGGGAGTCATCGATAGTTCTCGGGCGTAGCCGAATGTGAAGGCCCCTTCATGCCGGCCATTCTCGCGTGGCTCGATCACTCCGAGGCTGAACAGCGAAGAGCCCGCGAGATCATCAAGTTCTTCTCGCAGCCCGAGAGTCGCGACGAGCTGGGAATCGGCGGGATTCGCGATGCGCTCAGCAACACGCTGTTTCCCGGTACCTCGATGCTGCTCACGCGAGCCCGGTACCTCCTGTTCATTCCGTGGCTGTATCGCGAGGGCGCGCGTCGAGGACACGTCGGCCCCAAGCTCACCCAGTGGGTCGAGTGGAATGAGCGTCAGCTCATCGGTGCGCTGCGCAACGGCGGCGATCACGAGGGCTTGATCGGGCGCTACGTTGGGGCAGCCGTCCGAGACCTCCCCTCCGGCATTTACTGGAACACCCTGCGGCGCTTCGGGATATTGCGCCGCGAAGTGACGCCGGGCCAAGTCGTGGGCCTGCCACAGAGTCCGCGCCAGGCAGACGACGCGACCGAGTTTCTCGGGCACTCCAATGCCGTCTGGGCGCCCACGCTCCCCCCGCCCCCAGCTGAATTCTTCGACTTCGAGCGATGCGACTTTGCACTCACCCGCGACGAGGCGACCTGGCTCGCGGAGCAGATTGTCAACGCCGTGCCCGAGACCCTGCTCCAATTCCTGGTCGCCCGGCGGAGCCGCATCGCGGACCACAGCAGGTACGCCTGGGAGGATCCGGACGCTGATGCGGTGAGCGGTCGCGTCCGCGACGCACTCGATGAAGCTCGCCGCTTCGCCCTCGCCATGCACGGGGCCGCGCTGCTCTACAACGTGCTTCTCGCCGAGCGCGCCGAGGAGCTCGACATTTCAAGGCACGACGGACGCCGGGAGGGATTCGCCACTCAGCTTGACGAATGGCGCGCCGAGCTCGACACGAGCGACGTCGACAGCTGGGATCTGAACGGGCTGTGGGCGCTGGTCGCAGCTCGAGGGAACCCAGCCTCGGCGGTGACGCGGTCGTTCGTGACCGACTGGGTTGGCCTGGCGCGGGGCAAGCGCGGCGCGGGGCTCGCGAGCGACGACGAGGCGCGGGAGTTGATTTGGAAACGGGAGCACCAGCACAAGCGCGGTCAGGCGCGGCTTGGCAATGACCGGCTCATGCGTCAGTGGGGCGGAGCCTCCGGATCCTGGCGCCTCACGTTCCGCTGGCGGGTCGTGGCGCGACTCCTCAATGACATGGCGGACGGGCGGGAGAACGGTCGTGCTGGCGCCTGGTACCCGGGAGCTCTTGCTGGACGCCCTGCGACCGCCCCCGCGTCACTCCCTGGATTACGCCGTCGCGACGACATTCACCCTCGATCTCGAAGTGTGCGGACCGGGGACATCATGAACACATGTTCGGGGACATGGTGAACACAT
>JAPPNP010000041.1 GCA_028873795.1 Chloroflexota bacterium | reverse complement strand
CGGTCTCCTCCACCGTGCCGTCGCTGTGGGTGATGGTGCAGGCCTCGCCCGCCACGCCTTCCACCGGGTGCAGCACGACGAAGCCCGTCCGGCTGGTCCTGAACTCGGTCTCGGGCTCGAATTCGACCGTGAAGACCAGGCTCCGCTCGTTCTCCGCCACGATATCGGCCCGGAAGGCGAGCACCCCGTCGGCGGAGTCGATGCGTCCGTCGTAGCCCACGCGAAAGCCGCCTTCGGTCTCCTCGATCTCCAAATTGGCGATCTGCGGCGCATAGGTCTCCCAACCCCCGCCGCGCACGACAAAGGCGAGGCCACGCAGCGCCTCCACGCCGCCGTAGCGGATCCAGCGTAGCTTGCCCGCCTCGAGCTCGGCCGTGAGCGCGCCGGCCCTGAGAGTCCGCGCTTCCGGCGCCTCCTGCTCGGTGCCGTAGAGCGCGAGCGCCTCGCTCGGTGCCGTGGTCATGTCCCCTTCCCTGCCCCAGTCCGATCTGGCTCGTTATAGCAGCGTCTGCATCCTCGCGCTGCCGGAGGCAGCGACCGCGGCCCGCAGCACCGGGCGCTCAGGCGCCGACCTCCTCCCACCGGCCGCTCTCGCCGGAGCGCGCGAGCGCATCCAGCGCGCGCATCATCTTGACCGACTCCTCCAGTGGAAACGCCGGCGGCGCCTCGCCCCGCACTGCCGCGCAGAACGCCTCGGCCTGCGGCACGTACTGATTGACCCGCTCCAGGGTTTCCACCTCCTCGTTGAGCGGCTCCCAGATCTGACGCGGGCCGAGGATCGAGATACGGGCCTCGCGGGTCGGCGACTGGGCGAAGGGATCGGGCAGCTCGATCCGCCCCTCGGTGCCCTGGATCGCCATGTGCTGATGGACGCCGAGCAGCGTGCCGCAGGTGAAGCTCAGGATACCCGAGGGGAACTGCAGCACCGCGCTGGTCAGCACATCCGTCCCCCATTCGGGATGCCGCTCGATGGCGGCGAAGGCACGGATCGGGTCGGCCTCGAACACGTAGCGCGCGGTCAGCAGCGGGTAGACGCCGATGTCGAGCAGCCCGCCGCCGCCCATCTCCCGCTTGTTGCGGATATTCTCGGGGTCATCGAGCCAATAGCTGACCCAGCCCTGGATCGCCCGCAGGCGGCCGATGCGGCCCGCGCGCACCAGCTCCCGCACGCGCTTCCATTGCGGGTGATGGGTGACGACATAGGCCTCCTGAATCTGCACCCCGGTCTCGTCGCGCACGGCGATGAGCCGCGCCGCCTCGTCCGCGCTGACCGCGATGGGCTTCTCGCAGAGCACGTGCTTGCCGGCGCGTGCGGCTTTGGCCGTCCAGGGCACGTGGAGGTGGTTGGGCAGCGGGTTGAAGACCACGTCGATGGCGGGATCGGCCAACATGGATTCGTAGTCGCCATAGGCCCGCGCCAGACCGAAGCGCTCCGCCACCGCCTCCGCCTTGGCCAGCTCGCGGCTCGCGATGCCGTGGACGCGGAGACCGGGCGTCTGCAGCAGCGCCGGGATCATGTGCTCGATGGCGAAGAACGAGGCGCCGAGCACACCCCAGGAAAGCGTGGTCATCTCCCCTCCCCCACACCTGCCGGCAGGGTGGCTGCATCCTGCGGGAAGCCCAGTTCAGGCTCAAGGGAGAGTGCCCGTAGTGCTGTCAGGCATCGAACCCGCGCGCCGGGCGAGCACGCGGCAGTCTGCGCGTCACGCCTCCGGCGTTACCGAAACGCTGCAGGTTCCCCTGACGATCAACTCCGTCTTCAGCACGATGCGCTTGGGCGGCGCGTCGGGAGTCTCGATGCGCTCGACCAGCGCGGCCGCCGCCCGCCGGCCCATTTCGTCGCGCGAAACCCGTGTGACGCTGAGCGGTGGGCTGAGAAGGCTTGCCTCCTCCAGGTCCTCGTGGCCGATGAGCGCGAAGTTCTTGCCCGGAAACAGGCCCTCCTGCACCAGGCCATGGAAGAGCCCGACGGCGATCGAATCGTTGTAGCAGATCGCGGCCGTTGGACGGGGGTCGAGCCCTGCTATCCATTGGGCCGCGCGAAATCCCTCGGGTCGCGTCGGCAGCGAGGGCTTGACCAGCGTGTCGTCGAAAGCAACCGATCGGCTCTCCAGAGCCGCTCGATGACCGCGCAGGCGCACATGGAACGGGGTGGCGCTGGGGTCGCCGCCAACGACGGCGATCCGCCGGTGGCCCAGGCCGAGGAGACGCTCCGTCGCAAGCCTGCCGGCTTCGTGGTCATCGTTGATGACGTAGTCGAACGCCGTGTCCGTAAACGCTCGGGACACGAACACGAGCGGCGGCACCGGGATATGCTCCGATGAGAATTGCTCCGGCGTGGAGCCGATGGCCGGGGACACGATGATGCCGTCGGCGTTGTACTCCGCCATGATCCTGAGGAAATCGGCCTGCCGCCTGCAGGATTCGTGGGTGTTGCACAGGAAAACGGTGCGGCCTGTCTGTGCCAGCGCATCTTCCAGCGACGCGAGCAGAGCACTGAAAAAAGGGTCGGAGACGTCGTTGAGGATGACGCCGACGGTGTGGGTGCGGGACGTGCGCAGGCTGGCGGCGCTGCGAGCGTAGATGTAGCCGGATTCCTCCAGGGCCGCCCTGACCCTCTCCTGCGTGCGCTGCGAAATCCTTTCGTTGCCCCGCATCGCAAGCGATACAGTGGCCGTGGACACCCCCAGCTTGTCGGCGATATGACGGAGGGTCGGTCTGGTCACTCGCGTCGACTTATGGTTGCGGGGCGGTCGCCTCTGTCCGTCCACCTCGGCCTCGACCGGAGAGACGATACGCGCCCGATTTGGCATTACCTAAGCGTAATGGGCATAAAGGTACGCTTATGTCTGGGGAGAATATGCGCTCTCAGGAGTGTCGGCAACAGGCCGCATCTTGCTCCATTGCCCGTCCTGTCTGCCGAGCTCGCAGATGCAACGCCGAAGATCGTGGCAACACGTTGATTAGTGCAATTTGGAGGAGCTGAACAATGACCCCGAGTCTGCGCGCCCTCTCCTCCCATGAGAGCGGAGAGGGCAGGGTTGATGTGGGGGCATTGCTCTTGACTGTGCAGGAGCCAGCTCAGGCCGCGACCCGACACACCGTCTCGTTGCCGCGGCCGGTGATGACGCGACGCCAGCCGGAAAGCGCCCGGTCGAGTTCGGGGTCGCCGGTATCGACGTGAAGCGT
Organism: Chloroflexota bacterium; assembly: GCA_028873795.1. Taxonomy (GTDB): domain Bacteria; phylum Chloroflexota; class UBA11872; order UBA11872; family UBA11872; genus JAJECS01. The sequence goes on along the minus strand of JAPPNP010000041.1, from coordinate 10,110 downwards.
GCCCTCGCGCAGCGACGCGATCTTTTCGGGCGTCGCCGCGACGAGCAGCCGCTCAAGACCCACCGCGCGCACCACACGCGCGCCGATCTGCTGGTTGCCACGCCCGAGAAAGTGCCCCTGGCCGCCGATGGGCGTGACGACGATGGCGCCGGGGCGGCTCTCTTCCAGCGCGCGTAGAATGCCCTCCTCGGTCGCGTCGGCGCCGATCGCCGCCCCGTCCCGCACCAGGTCGACGCCGAGCAGAGTCTTGGGCAGGCCGAGCGACTCGGTCACCGCGCGCGTGGTGGTGCCGGGTCCCAGGACGTAGAGCCGTTCGGCCTCCATGCGCCCGGCGATCTCGGCCGCGATCCCCATGAGCGCCTCGCGGTCGCTGCTGACCCCGCCGGCCTTCACGCTCTGGGTGAGGTCGGGGGCGTAGGGCACCGGCAGGTAGCCGTAGAGCCTGGCCGAGACGGCGCCGGCGCGGAACGCCTCCTCGTCGATGTCCATCACCTCGCGCGGCCGCGCGTCGATCTCCTGGGCCAGCGCCCTGAGCGCCAAGTCCGCGGCGGCGCGGGGGCTGGTGGCGTAGACCGCCGAGTGCATCTTCACCCCGGCGGGCACCCCGATCACGGGCACCCGGTCGCCCAGCACGGACGCCATGTCGCGGGCAGTGCCGTCGCCGCCGGCGAAAACGATGAGCCGGGCGCCGGCGGCAGCCATGGCCTCCGCTGCCGCGCGTGTGTCCGCCGCGCTGGTCTCTCCGTCGGCCGGGGCGCCCACGACGATCGGGCGCAGGCCCGCGTCTCGCGCGATCCCCTCCCCCATGTCGCCGGGAGCCGCAAGCAGTTCCAATTCAGGCCGTGAGGCGGCGAGCGCGTTCAGTACCACGGCCGCGCGTGCGCCCGCCTGCGGCACTGCGCCGCGCTTGCGCGCCTCGCTCAGGATCGCCGCCGTGTCCGTGCCCTTGAGCCCGACGCTGCCGCCCATGCCGGCGACCGGGTTGACGATGAGGCCGAGCGCGAGCCGGCCCATGAGGCGAGGCTCAGCTGTAGCCGCCGCCGTGGCCGCCCAGGCCCCGCTTGACGTTGGCCCAGTTCCCCCGCTTGCGCCGGTAGGCGCGCGACGTGAAGGCCCAGCAATCCGGGTCCTCGGGCACGTCGCCGTCGATCGGCCGGATGGCGGCGCTGTGCGGGGCCGCGGTCACATGCTCCGGCGTGTCGCGGGCTTCCTCGGCGATCCGGCGCAGCGCGTCGAGCACGTGGTCCATCTCCGCGATGGTGAGCGATTCGCCGGGCTCCAGGGTGAAGGGCTGCGGCACCAGCATCGGCACGTGGCTCTCCATGTAATGCTGCACGCCGAAATCGACCATGCGGTTCAACACGTCGTGGCTGGCGACGCCGGTCTCCTCGTAGAGCGGCTCCCAGCTGTAGCGGACCTGCTCCAGCTTGGGATAGGTGTTCTTCGGCCACGGAATCGTCGTGCCCTCGATCTGCCTGATGTTGTGCAGCATGTAGTTGTTGTTGAGCACCGCGGTCTCGGCGACCGCGCGCAGACCCTCGGCGCCCAGGCTGCGGACCCAGGCATAGGCCTTGAGCACGGCGTGCACGTTGCCGAGGAAGGCGCGGATCTTCTCGATTCCCTCCCCGGGCTCGTGGTCCAGGCCGTAACGCTCCCCGTCGTAAGTGACGATGGGGCGCGGCAGAAAGCGCTCCAGATGCTCCTTGACGCCGACTGCGGCGCAGCCGAGGCCGAGCGCGCCGTGGGGCGCGGAGAAGGTCTTGTGCAGGTTGAACTGACACATGTCGAAGCCGGTATCGCCCGCGCGCACGACCCCCAGCAGTGGATTGCCGTTGGCCTGGTCATAGGCGCAGAGCCCGCCGGCCTCGTGCACGATGTCCACGAACGCGCGGATGTTCGGGTTGTACTGCCCGGTATCCTCAGGGTTCGTCAGCATCAGGCCGGCGGTCCGTTCGGAGACCGCGGCCTTGAGCGCATCGACCTCGGCGAAGCCCATCTCGCCCGGCATGAGCGTGATGACCTTGAACCCCGCCACCGCCGGCGTCGCCGCATCGGCCGGGTGCGAGAAGGCCGTGGTGATGATCTCGTCCCGCTTGCCGTCCTCGCCGCGCGAAGCGTGATAGGCGCGGATCAGGCAGGCGTTGGTGTAGATGCCCTGCGCACCGCTTGCCGGCTGGAAGGTGAAGGCATCCATGCCGGCGATCTCGCACATCATGCGGTTGAAGCGGTAGAGGATCTCCAGCGTGCCCTGCAGCGTCTCCGGGTCCTGCAGGGGATGGACATCGGCGAAGCCCGGCAGGCGCGCGACATACTCATGCACCTTGGGGCTGTATTTCATGGTGCAGGTGCCCATCATGTCGACCGTCACGTCGAAGCCCATGGCCATCTGCGAAAGCCGCAAGAAGTGTCGGAGCACCCGGTGCTGCGGCAGCTGGGGCAGCGCCGGCGGCTTGGCACGGCGCACGCCCTCGGGCAGCGCGGCGGCGACGTCGCCGACGGCACCGGCGATGGCGTCGTCCACCCTGGGCGGCAGCAGGCCGCGTCCGCCGTCACCCGGGATTTCGTCGATCAGGGGCTCGTCCCAGTGCGCGGCGTGGAAGCCGCTCCCCACGCGGTCGGTCATCGGACCGCCTCCCCGAGCGCGGAGACCAGTCTCTCGATTTCCGCCGCCCCGTGCAGCTCGGTCACGCAATAGAGGGCCGACTGCCCGAGTTCCGGGAACTCGCCGCTCAGGTCCTTGCCGCCGTGGATCTCTGCCTCCAGCAGCGCCGCGTTGACGGCGGCGACCGTCTTGCCCGTGCCGGAAAAGTCGACCACGAACTCCTTGAAGAACGGCTGGCCCAGGTGCGGCACCGCGACGCCGGGCAGCCCCGCGATCCGCTCCGCCGCGTAGCAGGCGCGCTGCATGATGCCGCGGCCGAGCTCGGCCATGCCCTCCGGCCCCATCAGCGAGAGATAGACCGCAACTCCGATGCCCCAGACCCACTGGGTCGTGCCGGCGTAGTCGGTCGCGTCGTGACGGGTGTCGTAGGAGGTGCGCTCCATGGTGGACCAGGCGAAGCCGAAGCCGCCTCCCTCCACCGCCGGCGCGATGCTGAACATGATCGAGGGGTATTCGGCGACGAAGCGCGCCTCGTCGCGGCTCGCGATGAAGCCGCCGTTGCCGCCACCCGCATACATGTGGATGCCGAGCGGCTGCAGGTCGCCCACCACGAGGTCGGCGCCGCAGTCGGCGGGCGCGGCGAGCACGCCGAGGGAGATCGGGTCCACGCCCACTATCAGCATGGCGCCGGCCTCGTGGGCGATATCGGCGATGGCCTGGGCCTCGGTCTCGATCAGGCCGAGATAGCCCGGGCTCTCGATCACCACCGCGGCGGTCTCGGCCGAAGCCTTGGCGCGAAGGTCTGCGAGGTCGATCAGCCCGGTCGCGGGATCGCGGGCGACAGTCTCGATCGTCGCGAAGGGCTTGGCGAAGCCCTGGAGCTGCAAGCGCCGGTCGGCGCTCATGGTCTGCGGCACCAGCACGCCGCGCCGGCCGGTGATGCGGCAGGCCATCGTCACGGCGCTGCCGGTCGCGGCGCCGGCGTCGTAGACGGGGGTCGAAACCACCTCCATACCCACCAGCTCGCCGATCAGGCTCTGAAATTCGAAGAGCGCCTGGTTCTTGCCGTGGTCGGAGTAGGTGCCGCCGCCGTAAGCCGTGAGGAACTCGCCGCGGTGGACGATCTCGTCCACGATCGCCGGCACGTAGTGCTGGGCGCAGCCGGCACCGCAGAAGTTGAGCCATGACCCGGTGCAGGGCTGGTTTCGGGCGACGATCTCCTCGAGATGCCGCCGCAGGTCCTGCTCGCCGGGGAGCGCCGGCGGCAGGTCGAGCAGCCCCTTGACCCTCAGCGCCTCCGGAATCGCCGCGTAAAGCTCCGTCACGTCGCCGACGCCAATTGCATCCAGCAACTTTCGCCGCGGCTCCGGCGCCGCATTCGGCACATAAGGATGAGTGAACCCGTCGCCCATGTTCGGCCTCCCTGCCTACCCGGTCGCGGCCAGTCTATCCCGCCGCGGTAAGTGTACCAACGGCGCCCGGCCCGCGCGGGGGGCGCGTCGCCCCGCACACAGGGCGCTGCCGAGGACTACGTGGAAAGCCAAACGACCAGACAGTAGCGCACTCTTGCGCCTCCACACTGGCGCACAGCAATTCTGCCCTTGACAAGCGTTGACATCCCGAGTCGAAGGGAGCAGGGTTTTTCACTAATCCCGGCGTAAAGCCGCAAAGAGCTTCGGGAAGTGCGCGGATACCGCGCAATCGGGAGGGCTCTAAGATGACGATCATACGACCCAAGACCAAAATCCTGACGGCTGGTCAGACCCGTCGCAGTATTCTCAAGGGCGCTGCCGGGCTGGCGGCAGTCACGGCCTCCACCGGGCCATTCATCCGTCGCGCGCGTGCCCGCGATCGTCTGGTTTTCCTGTTCTGGCCGTTCGGCAGCGAGATCGTGCTTGGCAACGTCGAGGCCTTCAATGAAGCCTACGGCGAGGACGTCGATGCACGGGTCATCACCGGCGATTATCCGGCGGTGGTCGAGACCCAGCTTGCTTCGAACGCTCAGGTCGACATGTTCTATACCGGGCGCGGTCAGGCCTCGCGGTGGTACGCCGCAGGCTGGATCCGACCGATCGATGATCTACCCGGTTTCGATCAGATCGAATCCGAGATGCAGAAGGGCGTAGCGGACGATTCGCGCGCGCCAGACGGCAAGTTCATGGCGCTCACCTATTACAACGGTGGGCCCTGCTGCCTCTATCGCAACGAGAAAGTGCTGGCCGCCGGCGGCTATGGCGGTACCACGAACCCCGCGGACTATCCTCAGACATGGGAAGAGGTCGCCGATATCTGCCGCGACCTCAAGAAGAGGGGGATCAGCGAGGAACCGCTGTTGATGAACTGGAACAATGCCTGGGGCGGTATCCCCTGGAACCTGTTCTCACACTGCTATTCCGAGGGTGAGTACCTGGTCGACGACGGGCTGAACGCCACCTTCGACGAGAACTCGATGTTCGTGAAGGTCATGACGGACTGGAAGCAATGGTGGGACGAGGGTCTGGTGCCGCGCGGCATCCTGACAATGCAGGAAGGCCCGATGAATGATGCCTGGGTCTCGGGCAAACACGCGTTCCATCCGTTCCAGGACTATCAGGTGTTCTCGTACGGGGACAAGTCGGGCGCCGTCGGCCCCTACAACAATATGAACCCGGTCATGCCCGGTGCTACCCAAGACACTGTGCTAGTCGGGCACGCCTTCGTTGCCATTCGCAATCGCGAGCGCAGCGAGGAGGACCTGTTGCGGGCGTGGAAGCTGGCGCAGTTCTTCGGCTACAAGAACCATGAGGGTGTGTACCATACCCACAAGAAGTGGGTGATGAAGGCCAATCTCCAGGTGCCGTTCGAGTCCATTTATGAGGATGCGGAAGCCAAGGCGGCCGTCATGAAATGGATGCACCCCGAACTCGGCGAGCTACAGTACCAGTGGCAAAACGAGGGCCGGGCGCGGGCCATGGCCTGCAATATGCTGAAGGCAGCATGGTTCGAGGAGTGGATGTTGCCGATGCACGACATGATCTCGAACGATCTCCTGCTGAAAGGCGACGCCACGCCAAAAGAGGTTGCGCGCAAACTGCGCAAACTCTGGGATAAGCTGCAGAGCAAGTACACCTGAGCCGCCGCAGCGATCGGCAATGGCGGAGGTAGCGCTTGAGGGTGTTACCAAACGCTTTGGTAACACCCTCGCCGTCGACAACATCGACCTGAGCGTCGGAAACGGTGAGTTCGTGGTCTTGCTGGGGCCTTCGGGTTGCGGCAAGACCACGACGCTCAACATGATTGCCGGACTGGAGGTTCCGACGGCGGGCTCCATCCGTATTGCTGAGCGGGCGGTCGAACGAGTGCCGCCCGACAAGCGCGACATCGCGATGGTTTTTCAAAGCATCGCGCTCTATCCCCACATGACGGTCGCACAGAATATCGGTTTCCCGCTCAAGATGGCGCGAGTGGCGCGGCCGGAGATCAATCGACGCGTGCAGGAGGTGAGCGAACTGCTGCATGTCGGTGAGTTGCTGAACCGACGCGTCCACGAGCTGTCGGGCGGCCAGCGCCAGCGCATCGCGCTGGGACGGGCCGTCATTCGAAATCCGGCGGTGTTCCTGTTCGATGAGCCGCTGTCGAGCCTCGATGCCAAGCTCAGGGTCGAAATGCGCGTTGAACTGAAGAAGTTACACGAGCGGCTCGGCGCCACCTTCATCTATGTGACCCACGATCAAGTCGAGGCGCTGACGATGGCGGATCGCATCGCCGTCATGGATGCAGGGCGCATTCAGCAATATGGCTCGCCGGATGATGTCTACCACCGCCCAGCCAACAGGATGGTGGCCAACTTCCTTGGCGATCCCGGCATGAACTTCGTCGCAGGCCGAATGGCTGAGCGCAATGGCACCCACGGGTTCCAAGCTCCAGAGTTCTTTTTGCCACTGCCCGAATCCCTCTACAACGCGGTCTCGGATCCGGCCGTCACTCTCGGCATCCGGGCGGAGAGCGTGGAAATCGAGGCGCCGAGGGGCGGTGGCGCGGTCAACGGTATCGTGTTCGCAACCGAGCCAGTGGGCTCGGATCTGTTTCTCGATATTTCGTTCGATGAGTCCAGCGGGGAATCACGGACGCTATTCAAGGTCCGTACCCAGCCCGACCGGGTCGTAAAGGTCGGCGAAACAATCCCGCTCCTTCTGCCTGCGGAGAAGATCTACTTGTTCGATTCAGGCGGACGGCGGGTCTATCCGCAGTAGGTGGCAAGCCTTGGCCTCCATTAGGCAAATGACGCTGCGGGGCGGCTACATGACCGATGGTCAGTTCGCGTTCGCCATCGTGGCAGCGGTGCTGGCTTTCCACCTCCTGATCATCGGAGCGCCACTGGCCTATTCTTTCTGGCTCAGTTTGCACGAGACCAACATCATCTTGCGATCTCAGGAATACGTCGGATTCGATCTGTGGCAGGAGGCGCTCGAGAACGAGGACGTCATCGACGCCACGTGGCGCAGCCTGTGGTTCGCAGCGATGGTGACGGTGTTCTCGTTCGTGCTCTCGCTCGCGATCGCGCTGGTCCTCGACATGGAATTTCCGTTTCGCGGGTTGTTGCGGGCCCTGGTGCTGATGCCTTGGGCGATCTCGGAGATCGTGACCGCTGGGCTGTGGACGATGATGATCGATCCCGGTTGGGGCGTGTTCAACGGCATCCTTGTGCCGCTCGGCATCGTCGAGGAGGGCTTCGTTTGGCTCAACGAGGACTGGGCGCTGTTCTGGGTCGCCGTCGCCTTCGTTTGGCACATCGCACCGCTAGGCGCTTTCTTCTTCCTGGCGGCGCTGCAGAGCATACCGAAGGCGCTCTACGGGGCGGCTCGCATCGACGGCGCGGGTCCGATCGCACGCTTCTGGTACGTGACCTTGCCGCATATCCGGTACGCGGTGCTAATCGTTCTGGTGGTGATGACCGTCGATGCCTTCCGCCAGTTCGATTTGGTGTTCGCCTTCACCGCCGGCGGGCCGGGGACCGTGACTCTGGTGCTGCCGATGCAGATCTACCGTTTCAACTTCAACCTCTCGCAATACGGTTTGGCCTCCGCGACCTCGTTCATTCTCATCATCATCGCGACGATTCTCGCGTGCGCATACTTTTTCTTGCTGTCGCGGCGCCGCCACGTGACTCGCGCCGTCGACGAGGTCAAAGCGGCACCCGCCGCCTGAATCCGGCATGGACTACGGCCGCCAGAAGCGCTTGATCATTATCGCGGCGATCATCGTCGGCATCTGGACGGTCGGCCCATTCTTCTGGCTGTTGTGGGCTTCGTTCATGCAGACTTCCGAACTGAACCAGGGCATTGTCAAGTGGCTCGAGGATCCAACGCTGCAAAACTACCGTCGCGTCTTCGGGCTGGCCGGGGACGATGAGGGGTACGACGCGATCTTCGGCGCCCAAACCAGAGCGGTGGGCATTGGCTTCATCAACAGCCTACTTGTGGCGGTTCCGACGGCGGTCATCGCAACGGCTATCGCGACGCTGGCCGGATACGCGTTCGGCCGGTTTGAGTTTCGCGGCAAGACCGGCTTCCTGTTCGCGTTGCTGCTGACCCGCGTCCTGCCGCCGGTCGCAATCCTTATTCCTTATTTCACGCTGTTCAGGCAAGTCGGATTGATCGGCAATCCGGTCTCGCTGATCATCACCTATCTGACCGCCATTATCCCGCTCCTGGCGTGGGTGCTGATGGGGTACTTCGCGACCCTGCCGCTCGAGGTCGAGCGCGCTGCCCGATTGGACGGTTGCAGCAGACTGAAGGTGCTGTGGTACGTCATGCTGCCAATGGCGGCGCCCGGCATCAGCGCCGCCTTCATCATCGCTTTCCTGTTCGCCTGGAACGAACTTCTGTTCGCCATCATCCTCACCGGCGGCGGCAAGTGGCAAACCCTGTCGCCGGCGCTAATCGGCGTGTCGCCGATCGGTGCGCTCGGGCTTACCCCGATGGTGGTATTCGCGGCCGCGAGCACACTCTCGATCATCCCGCCCGTGATCATGGCCTTGATCTTCCAGCGCTACATCACCCGCCTCAACATCGTCGATCCGGTCACCGTCCGCGCCTAGCGGCTGTAGTGGCGCCCCGCCCGCTCTCGTGACGCAGCGCTCTGTGGGCGTCGCCTGGCTCCTGCGTCGCGTCCGCACCCGATGGCGCGCTGCACTCGGTCACGCGCGGCGCTTTGACTGCCCGGCCACGCCCGTGCAGTGTTCCACGCCGAAGCGGATCGGGAGCCCGACATGGCGGTCACCATCAACTGCGACATCGGCGAGGGGTACGGCCTCTATACCTTCGGCAACGATGAGCGGATCATGCCCTTCATCAGCATCGCCAATGTCGCCTGCGGCTTTCACGCCTCGGACCCGTCGGTGATGCACGCGACCGTGCGCCTTGCCCTTGAACACGGGGTCGAGGTCGGCGCGCACCCGTCGCTCCCCGACCGCCAGGGCTTTGGGCGGCGGGAAATGCAGATGGAGCGCCACGAACTGCGCGATCTGCTGATTTACCAGGTCGGTGCGCTCAGCGGTTTCCTCAAGGCCGCCGGCTCCACCCTCAACCATATCAAGCCCCACGGCGCGCTCTTTGGCATGACCTCGAAGTACGAGCATTGCGCCGAGGCCGCAGCCGATGCGGCTGAAGTCTTCGGCGTGCCGCTGATCGGCCAGGCCGGCACGATGCACGACACCGTCTACACCCGGCGCGGCCTGCCCTGGTGGCCCGAGTTCTACGCCGATCTCGAGTACGACCGGGACTGCAACCTCATCATCACGCGCCAGCACGAGCCTTACGAGCCGGCGGCTGCGGCCACGCGTACCCTGCGCGCCATCGAGGACGGCATGGTCACATCGGTCGAGGGCGTGGACGTGCCCATCCGGGCGGACACGGTGTGCATCCATTCCGACACGCCGGGAATCGATGCGGTCGCGCCGGTCCTGCGCGAGGCGCTCGCGCCACACATGGCGTGAGTTCGCACCTGTTGCCGGCAATCTGAGCCACGGGCCGCGCGGCGCCGGAAGGACGGAGACAACGGAATGGCGACCTCGAACCTGACGCTCGGCGAGCGTGACGAAACCGCGATCGCCGGCATTCAGAAGCTCCGCTTCAACCCGCTGACGGCGCGCGGCGGGCACGGCTCTTACCTCACGGCGGACGACGGCCGTGCCATCCTCGACCTCTCCGCCTCCGCGACGGCTGCGAGTCTCGGCTACGGCCATCCCGCCGTGATCGAGGCGGTGACCAGGGCGATGGCCGACATGGCAGGCGCGAGCCTGCTGATGTACCCGAACGAGTCGGCTGCCGCCCTCGCCGAGGCGCTGCTTGAAACCATGCCGGGAGACGCCGAGCGGCGCGTCTGGTACGGCCATTCCGGCTCCGATGCCAACGACGCTGCCACCCGCGTGCTCGAGGCGGCGACCGGCCGCCACCGCTTCATCTCCTTCATTGGCTCCTATCACGGCGGCGTCGCGGCCTCGATGAGCATCTCGGGCCACACGGCGA
>JAPPNP010000027.1 GCA_028873795.1 Chloroflexota bacterium | reverse complement strand
GGGGGGGGGGGGGGGGGGGGGGGGGGGGCGGGGCCCGCCCCCCCCCCCCCCCCCCGCTACCGTAGACGGGGCGCCCGAGGCGCCGGTTGGGGCGTCGCTGAGGGTCACGATTCCATGCACATGGTTCGGCATGACGACGAACACATCCAGGACGGCGTGCTCGTAATGCTTGGGCAGGTCCGCCCAGCAAGCGGCCACAGCCTCGCCCAAGCGGTTCCGAACCATGCGGTCAGCGACGATCCGGCCAAACAGCGCATCGCGGTTGTGCGTGCAGACCGTAATGAAGTACGCGCCCGGCGTCGCATAGTCAAATTCACGCAGCCGTGACGACCGGCGTCGCGGCCACCCTGATCGCCCTTCCACGGACAATCAGTTCGCCAGAGCCAACATGACCGCAGCCTACAGCCTTACTGCACCACATGATCACGCCCCGGTAGGGGCCGGTTTCCAACCGGCCCGTCCGCGGTCCCCAACCGGCCTGCGGGCATCCACGCCACCCGAACGGACGGGTCAGAGACCCGCCCCTACCCGATGTCGACGACCAGCAGGGACTCCTCGTTGCCGGCGTTTGCCGCCAGCAGGTCGCCGCCCGGGGCGAAGACCGCGGCCCTGCCGGTGACCCGATGGGGCCACTCGGGGCGCTCGTCGAAGTCGCCGCGCGGGTCCTTGGCGTCGAGGTAGAGGGCGAAGACCCCGTGCCGTTGGGCCAGGTGCTCGGCGCGGCGCCTGAGCGTGTCGCGCTGGTTGAAGTCCAGGATCTCCACCCATGAGGCTCCGGCATCCTGGAAATCCTTGATGCAGTCGAAGTGGGGCTCGATGATCACGCGAGCGCCCAGGCCCACGAGCGTGTCATGGATGGCGGGGGACTCGTTGTCGGCGCAGATGGTGACGCCGATCGAGAGATCCCGAAACTCAAACGGCGCCATGTCGTCACCGCCGCCGCGATAGAAGTCCATCTCGCTGGTGGTCGGTTGCAGCTTGCGCTGGACGTGCCGCACGCCGTCGGCATCCACGATGACGTACGCATTGAACGGCTTCGCCGCGAGCCCGCGTTCGGCGATGCCGGCACCCAGGGCAAGGCCGTAAGTGGCGGCGATTTGCGTAAGGCGCTCGGTTGCGGGACCGGGAATAGGCTCGGACTCGCCTTCGAGGTCCGCAGCGTCGGCGTCGGCGTCGTAGGTCACCCAGGGGCCGTGCACGGAGAACTCGGGGAAGAGCACCAGGTCGCACCCGGCGGCGGCCGCCTGCCCCGCGAACGTCTCAATCTTCTTCAGATTCGCGTCCTTCCGCCCCCGCAGCGAACACAGGGTGACCATGCCGATCCGCATCCAAGCCCCAATCGCGTCGCTTCCGAAACCCACTAAGCCTCACACAGGCGGCGATACCGCGCGTACCCCGAACGCCGGCGAGCGTCAGGCAACGCACTAGTTCTGTTCGGGGATGAGACGCCCGGCACGGCATCCCGCGACCGGCACGTCGCGACAGGTTGCCCGTGGTTTTCGGGGCAACAGTGGCTATGCTTACAGTCGAAACAGCCGATGTGCGGCGACCCTAGGATCGGGCGTGCAAGGCTGGGCCCTATTCCACCCGCGCAGGCGGTGCTGGGACGGGCGCCGGCTCGGATCATCAGATCCGTTCCGGCGGCTTGGAAACGATGACAGGTCCGCGCATCGCGGCGCGGACCCGCGTCCAGCAGGGTGAGAATCCCGCCGCACGTCACGTCGTGATTGCCTGACCGGGGCGTGAGCCCTGGCCAATTCATGGACGGAGCATGTCCCATGGCCCGCTTGGCGATTTTCATCGATGGCGCCTACCTCGAGTCGATCCTGAAGTACGAGTACGGCGGCGTCAGGATCGACCTGACGAAGCTGGTGGACGAGATCCAGAGCTATATCGAGGAACACAGCCCGGAGCCCATCGAGGTCTTGCGCACCTACTACTACAACTGCCGCCCGTATCAGAGTGACCCGCCCACACCGGAAGAGATCGACCGCTACTCCAACTCTCGGCGTTTCGAGGACGCGCTGCGCTACCTGCCGCGGTTCGAGGTGCGGCTAGGGTATCTCCGCAAGAGCGGCATCGACGAGTGGGGCAATCCGGTGTTCGAGCAGAAGCAGGTCGATCTGCTATTGGGCCTCGACATGGCGTTGCTCGCCAGCAAACGGCAAGTGCAGCACGTAGCGCTGGTGGCGGGTGACGGGGATCTCTATCCCGCGGTGCAAGTCCTCAAGAGCGAGGGCGCCATTGCCTGGCTGATCCACGGCCCGCGACAAGGCAGCGACGGGCGCCCGATGTACTCGTCCAATCTCTTCAAGGCCGCCGACGAGCGGTTCGAGCTGGACGAAGAGCTGATCGACCGCCTGCGGATGCAGATGTAAGGGCCGCCCGGCGTTCGGGCATTTCCGCCCGACGCGGGAGATCCAGGACCGGGGGCATTCAATGGCCGCGCAGTGCGCGCTCGCCGCGCAGGCCAAACAGCTTGGCGGACTCCGCATACGTTCGATGGGACGATCGTGTTTCGAGCGGAGGGGAGCCTAGGCGCCAACCGCTCGCCGGCGCCCAAGTCCGCGTCGTGCGAGGACGGCAACGAGCACGAACGAGCCGGCGAGCGCAGCGACGCCGACCCAGTTCATCCCGCCCGCGCTGAACACCGGGCCCGTCGCCAGGCTGCCGGTGGCCGCGGCCACGGCGGCCAGCGCATCGCCGGCGCCCTGAGTGCGGCCTCGCTCGCGCGGCGAGAGTCCGACGATCAGCAAGGCCGAGCCGGCGACGAAGCACATGTTCCAGCCGTAGCCCACCAGGAACATGGCGAGCAGCATCACCCCGAGGTCGGCGGAGAATGGGGTTAGGACGCTGGCGGCGACCAGCTGCGCCGTGCCAAGCGCGATGACCGCCATCTGACCGTAGCGGTCCACCAAACGACCGGTGAGGGCCGCCAACCCGAACATGCCCACGGTGTGGACGGACACGGCAATGGAGATGGTGGTGGGCACGTGGCCGTGGTCGTCGAGATGCACGGGCGCGATAGTCATGACCATCACCATCACGAGCTGCCCGACCAGCATGGCGAGCACGGCCACTCGAACGTTGACGGCGCGAAAGATCTCGCGCAACGGTCGCGCATCCGGGTCGAGGCCGCCGCCTGCCACGACTGGGACCACCGGCGACGCGATGGCCATGTCGCGCGGATCGGGGCGCACGAAGGTGAGGATCAAGGCGACGGCCACGCCGACCAACACCGCGGCAGCCAGCCACGGCCCGGCGTATTCATCGATCCCGGCGCCCTCGGCCAAGCTCGTGGACGCCTCGACGATCAGCGGCCCAGTAATGGCCCCGATGGTGCCGGCGAAGACTATGCGGCCGATGATGCGCCCGCGGCGCTGCGGCGCATGCACTTCGGCGGCGACATAGCGTGACTGATCGCTAGCCGTCCGCGACATGCCAAAGATGGCGGCTCCCACCACCAGTCCGGCGTATGACTCGCCCATGATTGAAAGGGCGCCCACCACCGCGCCGGCTACACCCATGAAATAGCCAAGCGCGAGCGCAGGCCGACGCCCGGCAGCGTCCATGAGCCACCCGATCGGATATCCAGCGAGCGCGCGTCCAAACAGCATGGCGGCGCCAGGAATGCCCGCATAGGCGGGGTCCCCGGCCAACTCCGTCGCGCTGACGGCCAGCACCGAGAAGCTGGCTATGCCCGCTGCCGAAAACGCGGCTTGTGCGGCGAACAGCGTCGACGTGATGCGCTGCGGGGCGGTCAGCGCCGGGATTATGGACGTGAGCCTGTCTCCGCGGGTGGGCGTGCGGGCATTCTAGGCGGGAGGGAGACGGGCTATCGTGGCCCCACACACGGGGGCCACAAGGAGCGGGCACTGGTGGGCACATTCGACGGGAAATCAGTCGTGGTGACGGGCGGCGCGCAGGGCATCGGCGGCGGCGTCAGCACCGGCTTCGCGCAGGCCGGGGCGTCGGTGACGGTGGTGGACATCGATGAGGCAGCATCCGCGGCTTTGACCGGCAGCCTCGAGAAGGAAGGGTGCGCGGCGCAGTACGTGATTGCCGACGTGAGCAGCCACGCCGACGCCAAGCGGGCCATCGAGCAGGCGGTGGCGGCGTTCGGCGGCGTCGACGTCTTGGTGAACAACGCGGGCATTCAGCCGATGGGGTCTTATGTCAAGCTCGACGCGGAAACCGAGGAAGGCTGGGACCGCATCATCGGCGTCAACCTGAAGGGCTGCTTCCTGATGTCGAAGTACGCCATTCCCTCGATGCGCGAGCGCGGCGGGGGCGTGGTTATCAACATCGCCAGCGTGCAGGGCCTGCAATCGCAACCGCTGGTGCCGGCCTACGCGGCATCCAAGGGCGGAATGCTTTCGCTCACGCGCAACATGGCGCTGGACTATGCGCCGGAGAACATCCGGGTGGTGGCGATCAACCCGGGCTCGATGGATACGCCCATGTTGCGCACGCAGGCCCGGGCGGCGGGTGACGAGGACGCCATGGTGGAAACCTGGGGGCGCACGCACCCCATCGGCCGCATTGGCCAGCCGGCGGACATTGCCAGCGCGGCAATGTTTCTCGCCAGCGATCAGGCCAGCTTCATCACGGGCGAATACCTGTGCGTCGACGGCGGCTACATGGCCCGAGGCGCCTGGGCCGGGAACAACGAGGAGTAAGCGCCCCCTTTACGCCGGCCCTTTCCCGAAGGTGATCCTTGAGAAGTTTGGTAGGGGCGGGTCTCAGACCCGCCCGACGCCAAACCGCCGGCGCGCCTCCAGATTCGACCGGACCTGGATTCCGGCCTCCGCCGGAATGACGGATGGGGTAGGCAAGGGTCTGCTACGGCGGCAGCGTCTGCAGGTAGTTGACGAGGTTCCAGATGTCGATCAGGGCCAATGTCTCCCGGAAGGCCGGCATGGCGGTGTCGGCGATGCCGTTTTCGATGAAGCCATAAAGCTCGCCGTCGGGGTGCAGCGGCACGTGAATCGTCAAATCGAGCGGCGGCGGATCGAGTCCAGCCGCCAGCGGACCATCGCCGCGGCCGCCCGGACCGTGGCAGCTGACGCAGTGGGCCTCGAAGAGCACGCGTCCGGCGTCGATCGACTTCTGCTCGGGCGGCACCGGATTGATGGCGCTGGCAGCGCTCGGGGTGAACGTCGGAGTCGAAATCAGGAGCGCGAGCCCGACACCCGCGGCGCCAAAACCGGTGACCGTCACCCCGCGCCGCACCCACTCGGCCCAAGCCGTGGGCTGCAGTGCGCCGAACGCCAGGAGCAGGCCCAGCCCGGCTAGGGCGATCGACCACACGCGACGCACGTCGTCCGCGGCCGGCGGTGGCGCGCCGCCGGCCGCCGAGCCGCCCGGCGTCACGTCGAAGCGGAACGGCGCGCGCGCATCGAACTCGCCGGGGCGCCGCACGACGACCAGCGCCTGCCAGCGCCCGACGAGTCCAATGAAGTCGCCGGTGACGACATAGCGTCCGTCGGCGTCCGGCTCCGGGCGCAGGTCACGCTGGCCGATGTCGGAGTCCAGGAACTTGAAATGCAACTCGACATCGGCACCGTTCACGGGCTGTCCGCGATCCTGCAAGGTCACGGCGGCCGTATTTGTTCCCGGCGTGCCGGGCTGGATGCCCAGCGCCACCTCGAGGTCGTCGATGCGACTTTCCACATTGATGCCCGGCGCATCGCCCAGCGCAACCTGGCGCGCCGGTTCGAGGCTCGTGAGCAGGCCGACCACGGCTACGACGGCGACGCCAAGCAGCACCTCGGCGGCGACGAGGCGCGAGGCCCAGCGGCCGGCGGCGGTGGGACGATCCCCGCCAAGCCGGCGCCGCGTCCACAGCAGGTTGACGGCGCCCAGGCCAAGGAGCGGCGCCACCAGTGCGAGCTTGGCCAGCAGCGCCCAGCCGTAGTCGGTCCGCGCCAAGCGCGGCAGCTCGACGACCTGAATCCAGGTGGCGAACGCCCCGGTGATGACCAGGGCGCCAACCGAGATCGTGGCGATGGTAGAGAACCGTGCCACCACCGCCCCGAGCAAGCGGCGGCGCGGCTCGCCGTCAAGCGCGCGGCGGGTGTGCACCAACGACAGCAGCAGCGGCGCCAGACCGCCGGCCCACACGGCGGCCGTGAGCAAATGCAGCACATCGGCGCTGGTAGCCGCGGCGGTGGATTCGAGGAGTGCCGCGGCGTGGCTGCCCAGCGAAACGGTGACGAGCACACCAGCGGCCAGGATCGCGACCGGCAGCCAGGCTCGCAGCGGCCGCGGTTCGCGGCCGGCTCGCGTCAGGGCCAGCGCCAGGCCGGCGAGGACGACGGCCCGGGCGATCCACAGGGAGCCCCACTGTCCCAGCCCGAGCGCGTCGCCGACGGCGCTCGCCAAGTCCGCCTCGGCATCGCCCGCGAGGCCCACCGCCTGGGTCAACAAGAGTCCAACGTGGGCGCCGACGGCGAGACCGAAGCCAATCCATGCGAGCTCCACATAGCGCGATCCGGCGTCGCTGATCCCGACCAAACGCGCGGCCGGCGCGAAGATCAACGGCACGTGCACGGCGGTGCCCAACACCAGCATGGCGCCGATGAGCAGCGCGGCTCGGAGCACGGGCTCGGCCGGGCTGAGGACCAGCGCGGACGCCGGAGCGCTCGCGAGATCGGCGTCGATGGGCTCGCCCACGCTGAAGACGTAGGAGCCGCGGATCAGGTGCCCGTCGACCACCGACAGCGTGCGCCAGGTGACGACGTAGGTGCCGTCGGCGAGCGGAGGCACTCGCACCAGCATGGCAGACCGGTTCGACGGGTCGACCTGGCTCGGTCCGTCGGTCACCGACGCCCCGGAGGCATCCAGGACGTCAATGCGGCTGAATCCCGGCTCGAGACGTTCGGAGAATTCAGCGGCGACGACCTGCGGCGGCGTATCGACCGTCGAGCCCGCAGCCGGGATTGCCCGCACGAGGTTGGCGTGGGCGCCGGCCGGCGCCAGCCCCGCGCCGGCGAGCAACGCGGCAAGCGCGGCCGCCAACGCCCAGCGGCGAGGCGTCGCGCGTGTCATGCCTCGGAGAGGCGCCCGCATTACCAGGCGCGGGCAGGTTTGAAACCTGCCCCTACCGGAACCACGGCGTCCCTAGGCTTGACCGGACTGGATTCCGGCTTGCGCCGGAATAACGAACTCTAGGCACCACGGCGACTCCGAATCGCCAAAGCGATCGCTCCGGCGGCGGTCGCAAGGCCAATGGCTCCCACGACTATGCCGACGATGCCGATGACACGCGCACCGGCTGCCTCGTCCAGCGCGTCATCCGCCGAAGCCTGCGAGCCGCGCACGACTCCCTCGAGTTCTCGCACGCTGGGGAGGGCGACGGGGAACTGGGCGACGGCACGCGACTGCACGGCGTCGAACGTGTTCGCACCAGACTCAAAGGCCTCATCGAACGGCTGACCCTCGATGCTGCCGAAGAACCGAAAGCGATAGCCGCCGGGCTGCGTCGGAATAAAGTCCGCCGTGTACGCGCCGGGGTGCTCGAACAGCGGCGCGAGCGCCATAACCATCGACTGCCCCGAGGAGATGTGGGTGACCTCGACTTGGAGCGTGTCCTCCAGGCCGGTCACCGGTCCGCTCAGGCCGGCGGCGGCATGGGCCTCATCCGTGTGCATCCCGCTGGCGATGAGCTGAGGTTCACCGGTGCGATTCAGAAACGCGACGGCGGCGCCCGGTTGGACGCGCAGCATGTGTGGCGCGGCGCCGCTTGGGTGCAGCTCGACGTCGACGCGGCCTGCCGCCGGCGCGTCGCGCGAGACTTCGATCAATCCGGCAATGTCGGGGTTGAGGTGGCTGTGATAAGGAATCGTCATGCCGTCGAGGTCATGCGGAATCTCCGCCTCGAAGGCGTCGCCATCCGCGAACGGCGTGGACACGAAGATGCCTCCGTGGGCCATGACGTCCGTCATGTGGCCGCCGGCCATGTCGTGTGGCTCCTGGGCCCCTGCCTGGCTCCCTGTTTTGGTGACCTCTAGGAACACGGCATTTAGATATCCCTCGTAGGCGGGTTCATTGAGGAATCCGACGACGAGGTCGTAGCCGGCCGATTCCCGGCCCTCGTGGGCCAGCACGCCCGAGGCCACGGCGGCGGTCAGGACCATCGCCGCCACGAGAGCGCGCGCCGCGGCGCGCGCGGATATCCATCGCATGTGACTTCTCCTGAGGGCATGGGCACGGCGGCGCGAAACGACGAGGCGCCTGCCGTGACGGTGGTTGACGCCTGGGCTAGGCCCGAGGCGGCGGATGCGCCGCCTGCGGGGCCCACTCGGAGACCCGCTGGGTCGCAAGCGAGATCCGCCGCGAGACGATCAGAAGCGGCGCCGCGGCAAGCAGCGCCGGAAGGACTCCGGCCAGCAGCCCGAACACGCCCTCGGGAAATTCGCCCGAGGACGCCTCGCTCTCGGCTCCAGCCGGCGCGTCGCCGGTCGCCAGGTGCACGTGGCGGTGCCCTTCGTGGCCGGGCGGAACCTCCATGCCGATAGCCTGTGCCAGCAACACCGTCAGCAGGGGCGCCGCGAGGGCCAGCAGCGCCGCCCGCGCGAGCACGCGCCCACCGACGCCGGATAGCTTCATCGCTGCGGGGATTCGCGGGAGTCGTTCGAGCGAACGAGCCCAGCTTACTGCGGTCGCGGGATAGTTCCGTGAGCGATCGCTGTTGAATGGCGTAGGTCTGAACAGTTCCTCGCGACGCGGGCGGCAAATCGCCCCATCCGGCACGCCAGCGCTTGACCCCGATCCCAACCTTCCCCCTTCTATTAGACCCTTGCAAAGTCCAGCCGGGCTTGGGAATGACCGGACACATTGTGTCCGCCCCAGGTTCACTGAGGGGTGGATTCCCGCCTTCGCGGGAATGACGAAGGGTTAGGCAACGGTCTCCTTCCAGGGGGAAGGAGTCTAGTGGGAGGCTTCCTAGACGCGCGCCGATATGTCGACGGGGAGTACGACGAGCATCGTGGAGCCGGGTCGGTCGGCAGACGCGACATCGCCGGCGGCGAGAGCATTGGACCGGATGTGATCAATGACCGCCGCGACCTCGCGTTCGGCGACGCCGACCAACAGGGTCACGTTTCCCCGTCGGAGAAACCCGCCCGTGGTATTGATGCGCGTGACGCGAAACTCGTCGGCAACCAGCGCCGCCTGGACCTTGTTGGCGTCGTCATTCGACAACACGGCCATGACGAGGCGTTCAACTGGATTCTCGGGATGCACCAGCCACCAGCGTGCTTTGGGGAGCGCGCGACGCTAGCACCGGCTAAATCGAAGGGTCAATCTTCCGGGGGTGGAAACGCCAAGTGCAATCCGTGGGCATGCGCAAGATCGATCATGGCCTGGTGAATGCGTCCGTTACTGAACACGCAGCGGCGGCTGTCGGGTCCCATGGGACGCCCATAGACATCGGTGGCGCGACCGCCGGCCCGCTCGACGATCAGCGTGGCTGCCGCCTGGTCCCACCACTTGACGTTGCCCAGGAGCGCGCC
This sequence comes from Chloroflexota bacterium, assembly GCA_028873795.1. Classification (GTDB taxonomy): domain Bacteria; phylum Chloroflexota; class UBA11872; order UBA11872; family UBA11872; genus JAJECS01. The sequence continues at coordinate 77,972 of JAPPNP010000027.1, read as the reverse complement.
GTCGAAGCGGCCCGCGGCGACCCATGCCATCTCGAGAGCGGCGCTGCCGGTCAGCCTGACGCGATGAAAGATGGCGGCCGCGGCGGGCAGCGCTTCGCGAAGACGCTTCGAGTCCTCCGGCGAGGCGCCGGCCTGTGCCCAGGCCACGGCTGAGATGGCGGGATCGTCGCGATCCGTGACGCGCACTGTCGCGCCGTTGCACTCCGCGGGCCCGTCGGCGGTGGCGGTGAACAGCTCGTTGCGAACCGGATCGAAGATCACGCCAACGTCGATGCGCCCGTGGGTCGCATGCGCCACGCTGACGCAAAACTGGGGCTGGCCGCGTGAGTAGTTGTCGGTGCCGTCCAGCGGGTCGATGACCCAGACGTCGGGTCCGAGAAAGTCGTCGTGGGGCACTTCCTCGGAGAGGATCACGTGGTCCGGGAACCGCGCCAGCAGCACGTCGCGGATGGCACGGTCGGCAGCCATATCGGCGTCCGTGACGACCGTTGTCTCTCCCTGATAGGTCTTCCAGCGAATATCGAGCGTGCCGGCCAATCGCTGCATGAGCTCGCCGCCTGCCGCCCGCGCCGCCTGGGTGGCCGCCTCCAGCATCGTGGCAGGGTCGGCGGTCATGAGTTTCGGGCGCCGCGCCGACTGAAGGACATCAAGGCGGTCGAACGTGCTGGGTGCATGGGCGAATTGCTCTGCCACTGGCCTGGCGGCGGCATCATAGACGGCGGGTCATTCAACCACCATGCGCGCCGCGTGGTTCGACTGGCTCACCACGAACGCGATTGGTTCGCCGCGAACCCCGCCGTGACCCACGTCGCGCACGGGGTACGCTAGCGACCGTGCGCCGCGCCTTTCGAGAGTGCAGGACATGCATCCGCTGACGTTTGCCGACCAAGAGCTCACGAACCTTCGTGGCAAGGGCCTCTGGCGGCCCCTGCGCGTGTTGGAATCTCCGCAGGGTCCGCGCATTCGCATCGGCGGGGACGACCTGCTGAACATGTCATCGAACGACTATCTCGGGCTGGCCAATGACCCGGAGATGCGCGACGCCGCCCAGGCTGCGGTGGATGCGTTTGGCGCCGGCGCCGGCGCGGTGCGGACCATCGCCGGGACGATGGAGATCCACGAGGCGCTGGAGCGTGAGATCGCCGAGTGGAAGGGCGTGGAAGCGACCCTGGTCCTGCAGTCGGGCTTCGCCGCCAATCTGGGCGCGGTGGCCTCGCTGGTGGGGCGCGACGACGTGATCCTCAGCGACGAGCTCAATCACGCCAGCATCATTGACGCGTGCCGGCTCAGTCGCGCCACCGTGCGCCGCTTTGCCCACAGCGATGCAGATTCGCTGCGCGCCGAGCTGCGGCAATGCGAGGGCTATCCGCGCAAGCTGGTGGTGACCGACGGGGTGTTCAGCATGGATGGCGACATCGCCCCGCTGCCTGACCTGGTCGAGGCTGCCGAGGAGTTTGGGGCGATGGTGATGGTGGACGACGCCCACGGCAGCGGCGTGCTGGGGCGTGGCGGCCGGGGCACGGTGGACCACTTTGGCCTCAAGGGTCGGGTCCACGTGCAGATGGGCACGCTGTCCAAGGCCATTGGATCGATGGGCGGCTACCTGGCGGGCTCGCAGACCTTGCGGGACTACCTGATCCATCACGCGCGGCCCTTCCTGTTTTCGACCTCGCATCCGCCGGCCGTGGTGGGCGCCACGCGGGCCGCCATCGCGATCCTGTCGCGCGAGCCGCAGCGGGTGGACCGGCTGTGGGAAAACGCGCGCTACTTCAAGGCAGGCCTGGCGGACCTTGGGCTCAACATGGGACGCAGCGAGACGCCGATCACGCCGGTGATCGTGGGCGAGGCGGAGACGGCGCACGCCTTGAGCGACAAGCTCCGCACCCTCGGGATATTCGTTCAGAGCGTGGCGTACCCGACGGTGGCGCGCGACGCCGCGCGAGTGCGGGTGATGGTGAGCGCCGCGCACAGCCGCGACGATCTGGACCAGGCCATTGGTGCGTTTGCCCGAGCCGCGACTGATCTCGGCCTGAACTGACAGGCCCGAAACGGTTGCAAACCCGCCGACGCCGCGCTCCAACTCGGGGACGGCGCCAGGTTCGAAACCATGGAAAAGGAAAGGCAAGCGTGAAAGAGGGCGGTGCTAGAATCCCGCTCACCTGCGACGGAGGACTTGCCGGCTGTGGCCGATCAGCTCGATGAGCTCCGGCGCGCGGTGGACGCGTCGGATGATGAGTTGGTTCGGCTGCTAGGCGAGCGAGCAGCCGTCGTCAGGCAGATCGGCGCGCTCAAAGCCACGGCTGCAAGTCCGTCGTATTCCCCGGACCGTGAGCGCGCGATCTTGGATCGGGTCACGGCGCTCAATCCCGGTCCCCTGAGTGCGGCGCACATTCGTGACATCTTTCGCGAGATCATCTCGGCGTGCCGCAGTCTCGAAGAGCCCGAGCGGGTGGTGTTCCTAGGGCCGGCCTACACCTTCAGCCATGAGGCCGCGCGCGCTCACTTCGGGCGCTCCGCCAGCTATCTGCCCGCGGATTCGTTTCGCGAGGTCTTTGCCCACGTGGAGCGTGAGGACGCGGCATACGGTCTGGTGCCGGTGGAGAACTCAACCAGCGGGACCATTGGGGAGACCCTGGATCTGTTCTCCGAACACGAGGTCTCCATTTGTGGCGAAGTGGTCGTGCCCATTTCGCACAACTTGATCGCCACATCCATCGAGGACACGTACGAAACGGTCTTTTCGCACGCCCAGGCGCTGCACCAGTGCCGCGACTGGCTGGCACGGCAACTGCCCGGCACGACCCGGCACGAGGTGGCGAGCACCTCCGAAGCCGCGCAGCGGGCGCACGCCCAGCCAGGCACGGCGGCCATCGGCACCGTGGCCGCCGCCGAGGCCTATGGGTTGACCGTCGTCCGGCGGCATATTCAAGACATCGCCGCCAATCGGACGCGCTTCTATGTGCTCGCGCGCCGGCCGGCGAGCCGCACGGGGCAGGACCGCACCGCATTGCTGGTTTCCATCCGTGACCGCGTCGGAGCGCTGCACGACATGCTCGGCACGCTGCGCGGCCACGAGGTCAATCTGAGCTTTATTCAGTCGCGGCCGTCACGCACCAAGCCCGGCGACTACCTCTTCTTCCTCGAGCTAACCGGCCATCCGGACGATCCGAACGTGGAGCGAGCGCTCGCGGAACTCGCGCGGACCAGCATGCTCGCCCGCGTGCTCGGCGCTTGGCCGGTCAGCCCAGCGCCCGCCTAGGTCGGGCTCGCGGACCCGGCACGGCGCTGCGGATGCAGCCGGCGCGCTAGCTCCCGGCGCGCCAGAAAGATCCGGCGCCCGCATCCCGTGCAGCGCAGCCCGACGTCCCCGCCCACGCGGGTGACCGCCCAGGTGTCCGCGCCGCACGGATGCGCCTTGCGCATGCGCACCGTTTCGCCGACGGTGAATTGCGGGATGCCCGCCGACCCGGACTCGGTCACGTCGCCCGTGCCGCGTTGATACGGTCGCGCAGCTCGCGCACGGCATCGCGCGTCGCGAGCGCATAGTCGGCGTCGGCCGAGGCCCAGAGCGCGGAGCGTCCGGCGTTGATGAGCACCCCGGCGGGCGCCTCGCCAAAGCCGTTCCGCACGACCGATTCCAGGTCGCCGCCCTGGGCGCCGATGCCCGGCGCCAGCAGCGGCGCCGTTGGCGCCGCTGCGCGCACGCGGCGGACGTCGTCGGCCCGGGTGGCGCCCACCACCGCTCCCAGGTTTCCCAGGCCCGCTCGCGCATGAATCTCGCCGGCCAGGCGCATGAACAGCGGATCCGCATCCTGGGATCCGCCTTGCACGGCATCCGCGCCAGGATTGCTGCTGCGCGTCCACACGAATACGCCGCGGGTCGGATCGACGAGCATCGGCTCGACGGTCTCCCACCCGCCGTAGACATCAACGGTCACGGCGTCGGCGTCGAACTCGTCGAATGCCGCGCGAGCGTACTGCTCCACAGAGTCCGGAATATCCCCAAACTTGCCGTCAAGAATCACCACGGCGCGATGGTCAATGTAGTCAATCGTATCGGTGAGCAGTCGAATCCCGTCGACGCCTAGCGCAAGATAAAACGCAAGATTTGGCTTGAATGCCGATACATGTTCGACGGACGCATCGACGACAGTTCGCAGAAACTCCCGAGCACCGGCGATCGTGCGTGGATAGTTGGTGGGAAGTTGCGTCAGGACAACATCCAGGCCTAGACACACCCACGACTGCTTGGCCTCAGCCTCGGCCCACAGCCTTGCGGAGAACTCCGGCGGGTCCATGGAATCGCTGAGCGATTCGATCCGGTCGGCTCGCGGCTGTGGTCGATGACTCATTCTCGCGGCCGATGGTAGCCTATCGGCCTCCGATCAGATCGCGCCCGGTGCGCGCCGATGAGACTCCGCAAGCTGTTTCGACGGGAATTGGCCCCCAGCGAGTGGCCAATCCGCCGCACCGTCAAAGTGATGCCGCGCGAGACGCTGCGGACCATTGCCGAGCGCGAGTATGGCGATCAACACCAGTGGCAGATCATCTTCGAACGCAATAGGTGGCGATTTGACGGCGAGGATCCTCAGGCGGTTTATCCGGGAATGGATCTCGATATTCCGGAACCCGCGACATAGGCCAAGGCCGGGTGTTGGTGCCGAAGGTCGGGATCGAACCGACACGAGGAGTTACCTCACTGGTTTTTGAGACCAGCGCGTCTACCAATTCCGCCACTTCGGCGCGTGGCAGGAGTGGAGGGACTCGAACCCCCGACCTACGGTTTTGGAGACCGTTGCTCTAGCCAACTGAGCTACACTCCTCCGCCGGTTTCACGGTAGCACAGGATCGGCTGCCGGCGGTCGCTGGTTCAGGCCAGCCGGGGTCGCAGGAATTGCGGGTTTCTCCCACGGTAATCGGTGCGTCCGGGGTCGCGGGCGGTGGCACTCGCCGGAGACAGTGGGGCGCGGAATCTGTCTGCGCGAATGCACATTGAATACTGGGGACATATCCATATTTCGGTTTGACACGTCGAAATGTCGGGGGCGTGGATTCCCGCCTTCGCGGGAATGACGAAGGGTTGACGACGATTGGCTTATTCCGTTCGGTAATCCCGCTGGAACTGCGCAGATCATCTCGAATACTCTGAGAGTCATTCAACTCAATAAGGGCGTCACGAATACAATTCTAGTGAAACGTAAAGAGACTATTACCCTCGTCGTCGTTGGACCGGTCTATACGTCTTGCATCCAGCGCTGATACTCGCTCCAGATGTCGTCCGATCCCCTGTCCGGCTTGAAGACCATGCGTCCGCTCCAGCGGTACGCGTCGCCGCCATGGCATTGCTTGATGACGATGCCGAAGTCCCAGGCCGGGTTGCGCGGCCCGCCTCCGGTCGGCTGGATGGCGAATCGCAGATGGTCGTCCGTGTGCAGCATCAACGCCAGCACCATGTTTCGCCAGCGGCCGAACATCACCGGCTCGACGTAGCGCAGCGGGCGAATGTTGTGCAGCAGGCGTCCGGCGGGATCGGGCTCGTTGGGCAGCAGCGACGCTTCGCGCTCCGAGGCGAAGGCGCGCGGATCGTGCGGGGGCTCGGCCAGCGCCGCGGACCAGTCGCTGGCACCTCCCGCCGGCGTCCGAGTCCGAAGGTAGGTGGTCTTGACCTCGGGCCGGCGGATGTAGCAGGCCCAAAACAGCCCCACCCAGTCGCTGGTGAACGAGCCGGGATGCGGGGTCATCACGGTTTCCAGGTCGACGTAGTGGGGCGGTACGACTCTGAATGTGGTCTGCACGTCGACGCGTTGCGGTGGTTGGACGCGTGTGGTCAGGACTACGGTGGATTCGTCCACGCGCGTGAGGCCGCTGGGTGTTGGTTCGCCGCCCGGGCGTCCGTCGATCCAGCGTGGCCGAAACGACGAGCCGTCGGCGTCATAGACAAACTCGAAATTCAGGCCGCTTCCGCCGCCCACGCCGAAGATGTTCTCCGCCGGGCCGTGGCGACTGTAGAGCTGTCGGATGCCGTTGTAGCCGGTGAACCTGTCGAAGCGAAACGGGCCGTCTTCAAAGGTGCCGTCTTTGATCGCGGCCATGCGGGCGTCGTCCCGAGTCGGGGGGTCTGCGGAGTCGGCGTTGTCAACGACCTCGACGAAGAGATCGCCGGCGGTTAGGAACTGGGTGCCCACGCGCGCCCTCCAGTGCTCTCTCGTGGATGAGATAGCGTCTGATAGGCTGCCCCGTCAACTGGTGCCCGCGGGATCGACGGCGACTCGCGGGTCGGCGGAAGGGGTTGTGCCATGGCTGCCGACGAGCACGACCGCTACGCGGACCGCTGGCTCTCGCGTTCCCCGACCTATCTGACCGACCTGGACCGGTGTGAGCCGGCATCGGCGCTTGCCGACGTGCCGGCGTTGCGGCACTGGCGCAAACTGGCCTACTCGACGGACGACCTCGAGGGCACGATGCTGCTGGCAGGGCCGCAGACCGCCGCGCCGACCGTCACCTATCCGCTCGAAGCGTCGGGCTGGCATGCCATTTCGGTTGGACTCGTGCGATGCCATCCTGGTGGCCACCACGCCCGGTACAGCGAGCTCGAGGTTCGGCTCACCGACGATCAGGTGTCGACGATGCTGACTCTCCCCTCACTGGCGGATCACTATCCCGACGAGCCCATGCCGGAGCACCGGGAAGTGGCGGAGCTGTTTTGGAAATGCGCGGAGCTGGACGGGCAACAGCTCGAGCTGGGTCAGCCGGCGGCCCGCCTGAAGTCCGGCGACGAGCACGCGTCGTTTGCCTGCGGCGCGGTGCACGTGGCGTATATCAAGCTCGTGCCGCTGACCGACGACGAGGCGGCCGATGTCGAGGCGGATCGGCAGCGAGCCGACACCAAGCGACTGTTCGCGCACAACGACTCCCACGGGCCCCATTGGGTTTGGCGGCTGACGACGGCGGACGAGATTCGCCGCGAGATCGAGCCCTATCGCGACACCGACTTCAGCCGCATGTATTGGGAAGCCGGGGGCGGCGACGAGGTCCGCTACTTCTCGAAGATCGCGCACATCCCGACGATCGAGGAGGTGCAGGACTTCAATCGCCGCGGCGACCGGCTCCATGCCGAGAGCTGGCGCATATTCCGCGATGCGGGGATCGACCCGTTTGCCGTCGCGGTGGAGCACACCCACGAGCTCGGCATGGAGTTTCACGCGGCCTGGCGAGTTTCGGGGTTCCACTACCCGCCGCCGATCGACCACAACAGCTTTGGCGATACGTTCTACGACCGCCACCCAGAGTGGCGCGGCGAGGACCGCCGGGGCCGGCGCACGCCGATCATGGCCTACACCTACGAGGGTGTGCGCCAGTTCGCGGTTTCCCTGTTTCGCGAAATGACGAAATACCCGATCGACGGCGTGTGTCCGCTCTTCAATCGGCGTCTGCCGCTGGTGGAGTATGAGCCGCCGTTGGTGGAAGGATTCAAGCGCGAGTTCGGCGCCGATCCGCGCGAGCTGGACGAGCGCGATCCAACCTGGCTGGCCTATCGCTCGCGCGTCCTCACCCAGTTCATGCGCGAGCTGCGGCAGGCGATGGACGACGTAAGCCGCGAGCAGGGGCGGTCGACGCCGATTGCGGTGTCGGCCGTCGTTGAAGGCACCGAGGCCGCCAACGCCTTCTTTGGCTGCGATCTCAAGACCTGGGCCCAGGAAGGCCTGGTCGACACACTGATTCCCTACGTCTCCGACTTGGAATCGCGCGGCTCCGTGGCGCCTTGGTCCGACGCACGAGAGCTGGACTATTTTCTGGATGCGGTCGACGGCACGTCGTGCCTGCTGGCGCCGAACGTGATGCCGCGCCGGATGAGTCCCGAGGACTTTCGCCGACGGGCCGCCACGATCTACGGCGCGGGCGTCGAGCACTTGTTCTTCTGGGACTGCGCGGGCGGCCACGGACGCGCGAACTACCGCCCGATGTGGAACGCGGTGCGGCGCCTGGGCCACGTGGACGAGGTGCTGGCCTGGAGCCGCGACGGCGAGCCGGACTTGGGCTGGATCTCGTCCGACCTGCGAAGCGTGGGCGGCTGGAGCACGGCGTACGCCGATGCCGGGTAGCGCGAGCGTGGATCGCCACACCGACCGCTGGCTTACCGGTTCGCCGGTGTATCTGGCGGACCTCGACCGCTGCCTGCCCGCCGACGCCATGAACCCCGCGCCTGCCTTGCGGCGCTGGCGCGCGCTGCCGTTCACGGCGGAGGCCTGCGCCGGGACGATGCTGCTGGCCGGTCCCGAAACCGCGGCGCCCGACGTCACCTATCCCCTCGATGTCGCGGGCTGGCACGCGATTTCGATCGGCGTCTACGCCGAAACGCACGGGGAGAGCCGCGCGCTGCGCGCCCGGCTCACGGGCGAGCCGTCGTTCACCTACCTGGCGACGCATCCCGACGAGGGCACGTTTCAGGCCGAGCACCTGCTGGAGCGCTTCTGGAAGATTGCGGACCTCACGGATCGGCAGATCGAGTTGGGACAGGTCAGCCCCCGTGTGGGGTCCGGTGACGAGGCCGGCTCGTTCGTCTGCACGCCCGCGAACATCGCCTATATCAAGCTGGTTCCGCTGTCACCGGCCGAGGTGGAAGCGCACTTGGCCGACGAGGCCCGCACCGACCGGCGGCGGCTGTTCGCGCACAACGACGCCCACGGCTATATCTGGAATGGCGGGCCGCTCACGGTCGAAGAGATCCAGCGCGAGGTCGCGCCGTTCGCCGACTCGGACGTGGCGCGGATCTACTGGGAGGGCGCCGTCGGCGACCTGACGTTCTATCCGTCGGCCATCGGCCACATGCCGACGGCCGACGGCGTGGAGGACTTCATTCGCGTCGGGGATCACACGCACGCGCGCGCCTGGCGGCACCTTCGCGACGAGGGGATCGACCCGCTGCGCGTCGCCGCCGAGACTGCGCGGTCCATCGGAATCGAGCTGCACGCCTCGTACCGCGTCGCCGGCTTTCACTTTGCGGCGCCGATCTACGACTCGTGGAACGCCGACGGGTTTTACCTGGACCATCCCGAACTCCGCTGCGTGACACGCGACGGCAATCCGGCGCCACGGCTGTCGTACGCCTACCCCGAGACGCGGGAACTGGTGATCTCGCTCTTGCGGGAGATGGCGAGCTATCCGGTCGATGGCGTGGCGCTGCTGTTCAATCGCCGCCCGCCGTTGCTGGAGTACGAGCCGCCGCTGGTGGAGGGATTCGAGGCGCAGTTCGGCGTGGACCCCCGCACTCTGGACGAGCGTGATGAGCGCTGGCTGCGATATCGCGCCGGTTTCCTGACCACATTCATTCGCGAGCTGCGCGCCGGACTGGATGCGACCGACCAGGAGCTGAGGCGCAGCAAACCCACTCAAGTCTCGGCGGTGGTGCTGAGCAGCGAAGCCGAGAACCTCTACCGCGCCATCGACCTTCGCACATGGGTCACGGAAGGCCTGGTGGACACAGTGATTCCCTACAGCTCGGCGCCGAACCTCGACAGCGCCGCCGAAGCCTGGGGCGAGCCATCGTCGATCGAGTTCTTCGTCGATCTGGTGAGCGGCACCGACTGCGTGCTGGCGCCGAACCTGATGCCGCGCCAGGTGCCGCCAGCCGAATTGCGACGCGGCGCGCGCCAGCTTTACGACGCCGGCGTGACGCACTTCTTCGCCTGGGACGCGGTGGTCCTGGGCGGGCGGGTGATGTTCAACGACTACTGGGACGCGCTGCGCCGGCTGGGCCATCGGGACGAGATTGCGGCCTGGAGCGACGCGGGCGAGCCTTCGCTCGGCTCGACCACCATGCGCCTGCTGACGCTCGGCGACTGGGACATGTCCTACGCCACGCCGGGCTAGCGCCGCCGTGCGGCAGCTCGATCGGCGGCATGTCGCATGACCGGCAATCCAGTGGTGGACGGACCTCGGGCATGCGCCGCCGCGGAATTCGACGGCGTGGTGGCGCTGCTCAATCGCGTGTTCCGCGAAGGCTCCGACCAGAACACGCAAACGGACTATCCGCTGATCTTCGACCCGGCGCGGCGCGAAAACATGCGCGTGATCAGCGTCGACGGCGCCGTGGTGGCGCACGTGCCGGTGGCGCCGCGCGGCGTGGTCATCGACGGGGATGCGTTCACGCTGGCCATCATCGGGGGCACGGTGACCCATCCCGACCATCGGCATCGCGGCTACGCGACCGCCTGCCTGCGGGACGGCGTGCGCATCATGGTCGAGCGCGGCTGGCCGGTTTCGGCGCTGTGGACGATCGAGCCAACGTTCCCGTTCTATCGCAACTCGGGCTGGGAGGCGGTGGGGTCGCAGGGCTGGAAGTACACGCTGGCCGCGGATGATGTAACCCAGCTGCGCCCCAGCCACCACCGGGTCGCCGTCTACGAGCCCGGAAATGCGGGGCATCTCGGCGCCATCCGCGCCATCCACGACCGCGAGCCGCTGCGCATCGCCCGGTCCCCGGACGAGTACGCCGTGCTGTTCAGCCTGCCCAAGATGCACACCCTCCTTGCCTTCGAGGGCGACGACGTGGCCGCCTACCTCACGGTTGGGCAGGGAACGAACAAGCCGGGTCTGGTCGAGGGCGGGGGCGACCATCGGGCGCTGGAGGCGCTGGTGCGCCACGCTCGCGCCGAGTGGCCCGCCGACCAAGACCTGCAAGTCGTGCTGCCGCTGACGCCTTGCGCGCTCGGCGACGTGGTCGAGGCCATCAAGCCGGGCCAGCAACGGTCGGTGGAGGAGGCCAGCGGCATCGGGTTTCAGATGATGCGCGTCAACGACTTCGGCTTGCTGGTGCGCCAGGTTCGCAACCACCTGGGGCGCCGGTCGGCGGGCATCCGCGGCGATGTTTGCGTGGTGTGCGAGGACACCGGCGAGGCCGTGTCGCTGCGTGTGCGTGATGGGGAAGTCGAAGTCACGTCCGAGCGCTTGCCGGAGACGGTTACGCTGAGCCGCCGGCAGCTGGCGCAGCTAATCTTCGGGGGACATGCGTCGGCGCCTCCGCTCGAGCTGCACGGCAGCGGTGCCCAACTCCTGGAAACACTGTTCCCGATCTACGCGCCGATCTGGGAAATTGACCACTCCTAGCGCGCCGCGGCAGCAGCTGGAGTCCGACGTGAACCGACCCAACATCTTGCTGATCGTCACCGACCAGCAGCGCGGCGACTGCCTCGGCCTCGCGGGTCACCCGGTGCTGCGGACGCCCAATATGGACTATATCGGCGGCGCCGGCACGAACTTCACCCGCGGCTACAGCGAGGTGCCGTCGTGCATCCCGGCGCGCCACGTGTTGATGTCGGGGCAGGCCGCGGACGTGAGCGGGATGGTGGGGTTCTACTACCGGAACGAAGACTCGACGTGGCAGCCGGAGGCGACTTTGCCCGGCGAGCTGCGCCGGGCGGGCTACGAGACTCGCTTGATCGGCAAGCTGCACTTGCAGCCGCGGCGGCGACGCTGGGGATTCGACGGCATGGAGCTTGCCGACGGCATCGGCGGGGATGACAACGACTACGCGGACTGGCTGCGCGAGCGGGTGCCGGAGGATCAACTGCAAGCCGCGCACGGCGTCGGCTCCAACAGCTGGGTGGGCCGGCCGTCGCACCTGCCGGAGCGCTTGAGCTACTCGGCGTGGGTGGTCACGCGGGCGCTGGAGTACCTGGAGAAGCGCGATCCGTCGACGCCGTTCTTCCTCAACCTTTCGTTCTTTCCGCCGCATCCGCCGCTCGCGCCATCGCGGGTCTTCTATGAGCGCTACGCCGCGCTCGATCTCCCTAAGCCGGTCATCGGGGATTGGGTCGATCCCTTACCTCCCGGCGCGTCGCTCGGGCTCGATCCACTCGGCGGCTCGCAGCGACTGAACCTCGATCCGCTGACCATGCACTACTGCCGGGCGGCGTACTACGGCCTGATCAACGAGGTCGACGCGCAGCTTGGCCGGCTGTTCAACGCCATACGCGGCTCGTTGCTGACCAACACGTTCGTGATGTTCGTATCCGATCACGGCGAGATGCTGGGCGACCACCACCTGTTCGCGAAGACGGAGCCGTTCGAGGCGTCGGCCAGGATTCCCTTCATGGCGATGGCGCCCCAGCCGGGCCGGGGCAAGGTGAATGCCGAGTTTCTCTCGGGCATTTCCTGCGACGCGCCGGTCGGGCTGCAGGACGTGATGCCCACCATTCTCGACGCGGCCGGCGTGGCGATTCCGCCCGGCGTGACCGGGCGGAGCCTGCTGCCGTTCATGCGGGGCGAGCGGCCCGAGTGGCGCGACGCCCTGCACGGCGAGCACGCCACCTGGCGCACACCTGACACCGGCACCCACTGGCTGGTGACGGCCACCCACAAATACATCTGGCACAGCCAGACCGGACGGGAGCTCCTATTCGACCTGGCGGCCGACCCGAACGAGCTGCACGACCTCTCCGCCGAGCACGACCTCGAACCGTGGCGCCGGCGAATGATCGCGGCGCTCGCGGACCGCCCGGAGGGATTCACGGACGGGCGGCACCTGATACCCGGCCAGCCGCATCGGGCCTTCGTGCCCGGCAAGGGACCGGTCGTGGAATGGCCGGACGTGGGGCGCTGAGCAGATCGCAACTCGCGCCCGCGGCCGGCGCCTGACTCGTACCGCCTAGACCAATCCCGCCCGACGCAGCGCGCGCGGCACATCGCCGGCGTGGGCGCGGGCCATGGCGTCGAGCGTGCCGGCCAACTCCCCCGCCTCGAAGGCAGCGGCCGGGTCAGCCATGGGCCGGGCTCGAAGCCAATCCGCCGCGACGACGGCGTCATTGAAGTCGCCGAGGATGTCTTGGAGCGCGGCGAGACGGCGCGCCAAGCGCTTCACGCCCTTGCCGCCATAGCGCTCCACCGCCTCGGCGGCGTAGCGCGCGCGCTTGGCCGCGATGCGCATGCGATGCAACTCGTCGGCGCTGGTGGCGTCGTCGACGCTTGAGGCCGCGCGGCTCACCCGAGCCTCGGCCCGCCGCGCCAGCGACCGCAAGTCACGCGGCGCCATGCGATGGGCGTCTTCGAGCACCCGCGGCGACAACGACGCCGCGATGACGCGATCCAGCAACCGGTCGGCGCGCTCGCTTTGGAGCATGGTCAGGAGCTCTTCCCGCGCCTCCTGCCGCTCGACCAGCAGCCGTGCCAGGACCGACTCGGGAGTGCTGCGCGCGGGGTCCAGGGTTCGAGCCGCCGTTTCGAGCGTCTCGAGCATCACGTCGGCGTCGCGAATTGGCTGCATCAGCCCAGCCAGCCACCGCAACTCGTCGCCCAGCGCCCGGCGCCATGCTTCGTCCAATAGGGGCCCAAACGTGCGCATGTTGGACCGCAGCCGGCGCGTAGCGACACGGGCCTGGTGCACGGCTTCGGGATCCTCGTCCAAGACAACCCCCGGCAGCGCGAGCACTAATCGCCGCGTGGCCTCGGCGAACGCGGACCGAATGACATCCGCCGCCGTAGCGTGCGCGCCCAGTTCGGAAACGACGACCTCGGGAAACGCCACGGCGTCAGCCTCGATGGCGCGCCGCAGCTTCGGGACGTGAATCGGCACGGTCGCTCCGGCCGCCTGCAGCCGTGTGACGACATCCCGCACGGTCTCCTCGGAAACGTCCGGCTGCAGCTCGACCTCGACTTCGCGAAACTGCTTGGCCAGCGCGCCGCCGGCATAGGCTGTCACGGCGTCTTGGGAGATTTCGGCGAGGCCCTGCCCCTGAGCGTCGATGACATCCGTGGACCGGCGCGTCGTTTCCAGGCGAACCAGCGGAACCACCGGGCGGGCGCGAGTGAACGGCCGAACGATGGTGAGCGCGTGGTGCGGAGGAACGTCCGCCGGGCCATCCACGGGAACCTCGTCACGCGCGAGCGCGGTGCCGTCATCGAGCACGGGGAGCTTGACCAGCCATCCTTCGCCGACGCGATATCGCAGGGTGCAGCCCCAGCGGAGGAGTCGCAGGTCGGCGGTGTCGTAGTAGGTGGTGACCAAGTGCCGAGGTTCGCGGTGGCGCGTCACGTAGGCGGCCAGCGCTCGGTCAAGGTTGAGGTCGACGAGCGGATCGATGCCCAGTTTGTGCTCGCGCTCGCGCGTCACCGGCACGGGCCTGCTCCTGTCCACACAAAGCCCCGCTGTCCCACGATCCGGCAGCGCGGGCCGACTATCATATAAGCCCCTCGCCGGCCCCTGAGGACCTCGCCGTGAGACTCGCCGGACTCGCTGGTCTCTTGAGGGCATGGGCGGCGCGGAGTCGCCGAAGCCCGGGGTCTGCCGCCCGCACGGAGGGAGACGTCGGCGCGCCGGCCGGTACCTCAGCCGTGCCTTCGACTCGCCACGCGCCGGCCGTGTCGGACCAAAGCGGCATGCCGCCGGGCCCATTTCCGGGGCGGCTGTTCGTTGTGGAAGGGATAGACGGGTCCGGCAAGAGCACGCAGCTCGACCTCCTCCACAAGTGGCTGACCAGCCGCGGCGTGCTGGTGGTATCGAGCGAGTGGAATTCGTCGCCCATCGTTCGCGGCACCACGCGCCGCGGGAAACGGCGCCGTCTGTTTTCCCCCATGACGTTCAGCCTGATCCACTGCGCGGACCTGGCCAACCGGGTCTACGAGCAGATTCTTCCGGCCCTTCAGGCCGGAGCCACGGTGCTTGCCGACCGCTATATCTATACGGCGTTCGCGCGTGACGCCGCCCGCGGCGTCAATCCGGTTTGGTTGCGCCACCTCTACGCGTTCGCTCCGAAGCCGACCATGGCGTTCTACTTCGACGTGCCACTGCCGGAGGCGATTCGGCGAATCGAGGACGGTCGGGCGCGGCTGAAGTTCTACGAGGCCGGCATGGACCTTGGGCTGAGCAGCGATCTCAACCGATCATTCCAAGCGTTTCAGGGCATGATCCAAACCGAGTACGAGCGGATGCTCGATGAATTTGGGCTGATCTCCATCGATGCGAGCGACCCGCCCACCGAGCAGCAGCACCGAGTCCGCGAACTGGTGGAGCCCCACGTCGGCGGCGCGCTCAAGATTCAAGACGGCGGCCTTACCGACGCCCTGAGGTCATCGGGGCTCACGGGGCGCTATCTGGACACGCTCGGGGCCCGCCGATGAGGAACCGGCAGGCGCGCGTGTTGCGCTTCTACGGCGAGCCGCCCACCGGATGGCATGACCGCGAGGTCTTGGGTCGCATTGTCGTCTTCGAGGGCCCCGACGGCGCTGGTCGATCGACGCATATCCGCCTCATCAAGGAGTGGCTGGAGGACATGGGACTTCCAGCCGTGGATACCGGACTCACCCGCTCCGACCTGGCCGGGCGCGGCATCGACCGGGCCAAGACGGGGCACCGATTGGATCCCGTGACGCTGAATCTGTTCTACGCCACGGACTTCTGCGACCGACTGGAACGGGTGATCCTGCCGTCGGCCCGCGCCGGAATGGTGGTGCTCGCCGACCGCTATTTCTATTCGCTCATCGCGCGGGCGTGCGTGCGGGGCATGCCGCGCGAATGGATGGACGGGCTCTATTCATTCGCGCCGATCCCGGACAAGGTGATTTTTCTCGACGTGGACGTGGAGCAGCTGCTGCCGCGAACGCTTCACGGGGGGTCGCTCGACTATTGGGAGTCCGGGCAGGACTTCCTCAAGGGCAATGACCCGCACTCCACCTATATCGCGTATCAGACGGACATGATCCGAGAGCTCCGCGAGCTGGCGGGCATCCATGATTTCGACGTGGTGGACGCACGCGGACCAATCTCGCAGACCTTCGAGTCCATCCGCGGGCGCGTGCAGGACGTGATTGCCGACATCGCCTGAGCGTGGGCCGCGGTCTAGTCCCCGAGCTCGACGCCGGTGTCGCGCGCGGCGGAGACCCAGTGGTGATCGAGCGGCACGGTCTTGCGCTCGCCGGCGATGTCGCCAAGGTCGACTGGCCCGACCTTTCCACCCTGGACGGCGATCATGCTGCCCGTGACGCCGTCGGCCACGTAGCGCGCGCAGGCGGTTCCGAGGTGGGTGGCCAGCACGCGGTCGAAGGGCGATGGCGTACCGCCACGCTGCACGTGTCCCAGAATCGTCAGTCGCGATTCCAGGCCGGTCAACTCTTCCAACTGGCGGGCCACCTGCTGCGAGTGCGCGCCCAGCGAATCGCCGTGCCCGTTGCGACGTCCGCTGGATGCCTTGCCGTTACCTCGATCTTTCGCCGAGGCGGCTTCCAAGGCCCGCGCGCCCTCGGAAATCGCGACGATGCTGAATCCGCGACCACCCAGACTCCGGCGGCGGATCGCTTCCGCGATCTTCTCGATGTCATAGGGGATTTCGGGGATGAGGACCACGTCGGCGCCGGCGGCAAGTCCAGCCCCGAGGGCAAGCCAGCCGGTGTTGTGACCCATCGTCTCGACCACAATGATTCGATGATGGCTATGCGCCGTGCTGTGCAGCCGGTCGATGGCCTCGGTCGCAATCGTCAGCGCCGTGTTGAACCCGATGCTCACATCGGTTCCGGCAACGTCGTTGTCGATGGTCTTCGGCAGGGTGACGATCCGCAGCCCCTTGCGTTGCAACCGGTATGCGCTGGCCTGCGTGCCCCCGCCACCCAGGCAGACGAGCGCATCCAAGCGATGTTTTTCGAAGTTCTCGGCCATGATGTCGGTCATATCCGCCTTGCGCCCGGCCACCGGCATGCGATGCGGCTTGTCGCGGCTCGCCCCCAGCATGGTGCCGCCGAGGGTCAGAATTCCGGACAGGTTGTCGTTGTTGAGCTCAATGAAGCGGTTTTCCATGAGCCCGCGAAACCCATCGCGGAAGCCGACCACGCGCATGCCGAACTGCTGAATGGCGGTCTTGCCGACACCGCGAATGGCCACGTTCAACCCCGGGCTGTCGCCGCCTGCCGTGAGGATCCCGATATTTCTCAACGACAGCTGCACGGCACGGCGCCCCTAACCAATGAGGAACCCAGGGCCATTGGCACTGCTCAGGGCCATCGTCGCGCTAGAGAAATGGCGGTCACGCAGCGTGCACGTCATGATCGCCGCCCACCCGGTCTCGCGGAGCATCGGTTGGCCCTCCCGCAACGCATCACCGCGCTGGAATGATACGCGCGGCGCGTGTTCGCCGCTGGCGCAGGCTCTCTCCCGGGATCACCCGGCCGGCGCACGGACGGAACCGGCCGCAGCGGACGCCACGCGTCGATGAGCGAAGCGCAACTTAAGCGTTCCTCATCGTTCGACAGCATTTTCGCCGTCGAAGGCGCGCCATGCCGCCATCGCTGCTATAAAGCCACCGAAGTCTTGAAGAATTCACCACCATGAACAAACG
Organism: Chloroflexota bacterium; assembly: GCA_028873795.1. Taxonomy (GTDB): domain Bacteria; phylum Chloroflexota; class UBA11872; order UBA11872; family UBA11872; genus JAJECS01. Next base: position 60,651 of record JAPPNP010000027.1, on the reverse strand, counting down.
CCAGCGATCGCCACGGTATTCCATTGCCACGAGCATGTGGGGCGAATTGCCAGCGACAACCCTGGCCGAGGTCCTGTCGGAAGTGACCGCGGCGAAATTCGATGCGATTGAGCTCTGGCCGCCGATGTGCCCGCTCATTTCCGACAACATGCGGACGAACGCGCGGGAAGCGTTTGAGCGCAGCAAGGTGCGTCCGGTCACCATGCACGCGCCGCTCACGTCCACGATGAACCTGGCGGCGGTGGAGGAGCTGACCCGGCGCCTCGCGGTCTACGAGGTTGCCGCCCGGCTTGCGCCGTTTGCCGAACTCGGCGGTGAGGTGGTGGTGGTTCACCCGACGGGCAGCGCATACAACGACGAGGCGGCCAACGCAATCAATGTCGAAGCGGCCAACGAGGCGGTCATCGAGGCGGCCCGCCGGTCGCTCGACGAGCTCTATCCGATCGCGGATGGCCTGGGTCTGCGGATCGCCTGCGAAAACCTCATGGCGCGCGGCACGCCGCGCCCGCTCTGCCGGATGGAGCAGTTGCGCGCGATTATCGAGCCGTATCCGGCGACGGTCGGCATTTGCCTGGACACCGGTCACGCGGTGGTCAACGGGCTCAACCCGGCATCGGAGGCGCGCATCGCGGGCGACCGGCTGATTGCGACGCACCTGCAGGACACCGATGGCCTCGACGATCGGCATTGGGTGCCGGGCGCCGGCCGGATCGACTGGGATGAGTTTGTGTCAACCCTCCACCAGATCGACTACAGCGGCTACTGGACGTTCGAGTTGAGCGCGCGCGACAGCGATCCGGCATCCGTAGCACGCGCCGCGATGCAGGTGGCGTCGGCTTGGAGTGCGCCGGGGACGTGACCCGGGCCGACGCCAGCCGCCGAATCGAATAGGGCGTTCGACTGACATTCGTCCGACAGACGAAGTCGATCGGTCTCCGGTACGGCAAATCCCGTCGGCGTGGGGCGAGCGCCCACCGCTCGCGGGCGCCTCTCGGAATCCGTCACGCCGGGCAATTCTGGACCAGAATGATTTTACAGCGGTATAGTCCGACGACAGGCGCCGGATACGTTGGGGTGGGTTTTTTGTCCCATCGCCAGGCCGGCCACATGGGGAGGGCACACGTATGAGCCATCACTTACGCGCAGGCGTCTCGCGACGGCGCGTCCTCAAGGGCGCTGCCGCGGGAATGTTTGGCGCAGCCGGGGCAGCCGTGCTGGCGGCGTGCGGTGAAACGCAGGTCGTCACCAAGGAAGTCATCAAGGAAGTCCCGGTCGAGACAGTCGTCACCAGGGAAGTGGTGAAGGAAGTCCCGGTCGAGACGGTCGTGACCAAGGAAGTCGTCAAGGAAGTCGCGGTCGAGAAGCTGGTGACCACCGAGGTCGTCAAGCAAGTTGAGGTCGTGAAGGAAGTCCCGGTCGAGGTCGAGAAGATCGTGACGAAGGAAGTCATCAAGGAGGTCCAGGTCGAGGCCCCGATGATGATTCCCGAGGGGCCGATCAGCGGCGGCACGCTGCGGCACAGCGCCGGCGGCGGCAACACCCAGGACATCTTCAACCCGCTCAAGCAGGTCAGCAGCTCGCAGGCGTACATCACGGACTACGTGTTCCTGCCGCTGTGGTACGGCGACACCTGGGGCCCAGGTGACACGCCGGCCATGACGGGCGAATGGGACGTGGCTGTGGCCAACCGCTGGGACGAGGTCGAGCGAGGCCGCGTCTACAACTTCCACATCAATCCGGACGTCAAGTGGCACGACGGCCTGCCAGTCACGGCGGACGACGTGCTGTTCGGCACCAAATTGGGCCTGGACAAGAACTACGGCTCGGGCATGCACAAGAAGTCCTGGGGCCGGATCGACGGCGCCGAGGCCTGGGGCGAGAACCCCACGGACAACGTGGAGGACGTTCCCGGCCTGGCGAAGCTGGACGAGATGACGGTGCAGGTCGCGATCGACCGGCCCGACCCGGCATGGTGGGCGAGCCGCGACTGGCACCTGCCGCCGATGGCCCAGCACCACTACGCGGGTCTGGAACCGGCGACAGCGCTCGAGACGCGCGCCACTCACCTTCTGGGCAACGGCCCGATGATCTGGAACCGCTACGTCTCGCAGCAGTTCGCCGACATGGCGGGGAACAAGGACTTCGCCTACGGCGCGCCGTACGTCGACGACTACGTCGTGCGCTACGGCGACCGGACCGCCTTGGACGCGGCCATGGAGGCCGGCGAGCAGGACTTCCACCGCGGGAGCAACATCGAGGCCTTCCAGCGCCTCGCGTCGTTGCCGCACCTGCGGCCGTTCCCGCAGCGCTCGCCGTTCGGCGGGCACGTGTTCTTCAACCAGACCGCCGAGGTCTTCGCCGACATGACCCTCGAGCAGCAGTCGCTGATGATTGAGGCCATGGTGCGGGCGGTGGACCGGGACACGATCAACAACGAGCTCCACGCGGGCACGCTGTTCATCTCGGACTACATCTTCGAGCACGTGGCGCTGATGCAGGACCCGCCCGAGGGCACCTTCCGCGCCATGCCCTACGACCCGGACGCGGCGCGCGCCCTGGTCGAAGAGGCCCAGTGGGACTCCGAGAAGGAGATCCAGTGGATCAAGTGGGGACCGCCGACGCCGACGGACCTGGCGCTCAAGGACTACTGGGAGCAGGTGGGCATCAAGGTTGAGTTCTTCCTGGTCGACGGCTCGGCGGTGATCGAGAAGCTGTACCAGGAGCGCGTGCACGACCTGGTCCTCGCCAACATGGGCGGCGACCAGGCGGTGGTGGACGCGTGCCTGCGCGTGTGCAGCGACCGGGTGTACGAGCTCGGTGGCTGGAACCACTCGAACATCAACCGCCCGTGGATCGACGAGGCCTACGCGGACATGCTGGCGGCGCCGAACAACGAGGCGCTGCGCGAGCGGTGGATCGAGTTCGCCACGCGACTCCACTCCAAGGGCAACATGGTGGCCGGGCTGCTCTGGCGCGGTTCACTGCGGAACCTGTACCACAGGCGTCTGCAGGGGGCGTTCTACATGCAGTTCTACGCCATGCCGGTGCACTCGCCGATCGAGCGGGTGTGGCTGGACGACTACTGGGAAGACCGGTAGCGCCTATCGCGATGCCGCTGCCCTGAGCAGCAGCACTCGCGGAGTTCGAAGGGCCGGCGGTCGAATGACCGCCGGCCTTTCGGCGTTTCGGCCTATCGCGCCAACGCGCCAATGGCGCTGTTGACGAGATTCGTCCCTTTAAACTACGGTGCCGCAAAGTGCGAGCGTACGTTCGGACGACGCATGCTGGTTGTACGTTTTCGAACGAGCAACGGAAGCCGCACGCTCTCTGCGCCACGGGTGCGCCCGGCAATTGGGTCCGCCCGTCCCGGCAAGCCTGAAATCCATGCCTTGCCCGTCGATCACTCCTCCAACGCACACCGTGCCGCCGTCTACCGCCGTTTGACTGAAGGGAGGAGGGCCAAGCCCATACGCGGATAGTCGTCGGAACCGTGTTCGGACGCTAACTCTGGAGCCGTACTTACGCAGGGGAGGGAATGCAGATGCTTGACGTTGGTAAACGGATGATGACCCGCCGAAATTTGATTCGCGGGGCAAGTGCCGGTCTATTCGGCGCGGCAGGAGCGGCGGTACTCGCCGCGTGTGGCGAGGCGCAGGTCGTCGAGCGGATCGTCACGCAGGAAGTGATCAAAGAGGTTCCGGTCGAGACCATCGTCACCAAGGAAGTGGTCAAGGAAGTCCCGGTCGAGTCGGTGGTGACCAAGGAGGTCGTCAAGGAAGTCCCGGTCGAGAAGGTCGTGACGCAGGTGATCGCCCAGCAGGTCGTGAAGGAAGTTCCGGTCACGATCGAGAAGGTGGTTGAAGTCGAGAAAGTCGTCACGGTCGAGGTCGAGAAGGTCGTCGAAGTCGAGAAGGTCGTGACGGTCGAGGTCGAGAAGGTCATCGAGACCGAGAAGATCGTCGAGCGCCCAACGTCGGTGCAAGCCGGCCAGCCGGTTTACGGCGGGGACCTGAGGGTCAGCTGGGGCGGCGGGATCGCCGGCGCCAGCTTCAACAGCTACACGCAAATCTCGAGTGACCAGGCCATCGTCAACGTCGAGGTCGGCACGTCCCTGATCCACGGCGCCAGCTGGGGTGACGGCCCGTTCGCGAGCCTCGAGACCCGCTTCGGCGACGGCGTGGCCAAGTCCTTTGAAGAGGTGGCGCCGGAAGAGTCCTACATCTTCCACCTCGACGAGCGCTTCAGCTTCCATGACGGCAAGCCGGTGACGGCGGACGACTTCATGTACACGTTCCACATCGTCACGCACCCCGACTGGGGCGTGGGATATGGCTCCCGGCAGCTCGAACAGCTGAAGGGGTTCAAGGCGTGGGCTGAAAACCCGACCGACAACATCGAAGACACCGGCGGGGTGAAGAAGATCGACAACATGACGATCCAGCTCACCACCGACGGCGTGCAGGAGCCCTTCTGGGCGAGCCCGAACCCCATGCAGCCCATGCCCAAGCACATCTATGAGGCGCTGGAACCGGCCACGGCGTTCGACACGATGGCGCTGCAACCGGTCGGCAACGGGCCGTTCAAGTTCGAGCGCTACGTCGACCAGCAGTTCGCCGAGCTGAGCCGCAACGACGACTATCCCTACGGTGCGCCGTGGGTGGACCGCTATATCGTGCGCTATGGCGACCCGGACGCGCTCGACGCCGCGACGGAGGCGGGCGAGCTGGACTTCCTGCGCACCAGCAGCGTCGAGGCCTACGCGCGCCTGGCCGGCATGCCGCACATGCAGGCACAGCCCATGCGATCGCCGTTTGCGAGCTTGATCTTCCTCAACCACAACATCTTTGCGGAGAAGTGGCCGGACGTGAACGTCTCGCTGATGACCGAGGCGATGGTGATCGGGGCCGATCGTGTGTCGATCGCCAACAACATCATGGCCGGCACGCTGTTCGTGGATGACTACCACTTCAGCCATATCCGGTTCATGCAGGACGTGCCGATGGACGCCTATCGCGCGCTGCCATACGACCCGGAAGCGGCCAAAGCCCTGCTCGAGGAGTCCGGCTGGAACCCCGACGACACGCTCACGTGGCTCGGGTGGTTCGCGCCGCGTCCGCAAGACCTCGCGCTGATGGCGAACTGGCTCGACATGGGCCTGAAGGTGGAGTTCGAACGAGTCGACCGCGCCGTGGTGGTCGAGCACCTGTGGGAGACCGGCGCCAACGAAATGGTGGTTGCCAACCTGGGCGGCTCGCAGGACGTGGGCGATGCGTTCCGGCGGATCGGGTGCGACAACATCTGGCCGAACGGCTACAACTACCACCACACCTGCTTCCCGGAAATCGACGCGCTCTATCAGGCGGCGTTCGACGCGCCGAATAAGGAAGCGCTGAAGGAGGCCTGGATCGAGATCTCCCGCTACCTGCACGGTCGCGGGACGATGATCGCCGGGCAGCTGTGGAAGCACTCGCTGCTGTTCCTCTACCACCGACGCGTGAGCGGACCGTGGTGGATGAACAACTACGCGATTCCAGCACGCAGACCCACCCACCGCGTGTGGCTTGACCCGCGCTGGTCCGGTAGGGACTACGTCGGGTAGGCCCTGGCGAGCGCCCCGGCTGACGGGTCGCTCACCAACGCAAGCGGCGGGGGTGAATCACCCCCGCCGCTTCGCGTTTGGGCTCCGCGCGGGATTAGTCCTCGACCACCGCCTCCAGCCGGCGCACCAGGGTTGCGCCGCTCTCCGCGCCAGGCGTCCGCCCGTAGAACGTGAGATAGCAGATTCCCAGCGGTGCGTGCTCAATCGGAATCCGACGCTGGCGATCGCCAACGCTCAGGTCGGCCACCTGCTCGGCGACATCCCAGGAAATCGTGACGGGCACCCAGGCGCCCGAGGGCACCAGGTCCGCATCCAGGCTGATGTCTATGGCCCCGTTCCGCCGGCGGTCCCTGGGGTCCCAATAGGTCTCGTCGAGCACCAGGTCCACGCCCGACGAGGATTCGTCGCGCCGCAGCTGAAAGCTCAGCCTGCCGCGCTCGGCGAAGGGGAAGTTGCGCTCGGCCCCGAACAGGCCCTCGCCATCGCTCTGCAGGCGCAGGGCGTGCTCCTCGTCGAGCAGCACCGTCTGCACGGCCGTCGCGCCGCTGAACGACCAGCCCGCCAGTCCGTTGACAAAATCCTCGCGATCGCTGGTCTCGTCCAGACGATCAGGATCTACATAGACGTACTCGCAGTCTGCCCGCTCGCCGCCCGAATGGTGGCCAAACTGCACCAGAACGTCGCCTTCGGGCAGCTCCGCAAACCGCGGATAGCCAACCCGGGCGCCGTCGGGCTCGTGCCCAATTGTCCGCACGATCTCACGATAGCCGCGCCAGGTGGCGCCGTTGTCGTGCGAAACCGCGACGTTGAAAACGTGGCGGCACCAAGACTCGGTGGGATAGTCGGCCCACTCCGACAGCATGTCGGAGGCAAACGGCGGCCCGATCCCGTTTGTCCACACGAACAGCAACCGCCCGTCACGCAGCCGCAGCGCCTCGCCGGGGGAGCTTGACGACTTGAAGCGGCTGGGCTGCGACGGGGACCAGATGCGTCCGTCATCGGAAAACGACTCGTAGAAACACCCGAGCTGCGTGCGAATCAGCATCCACACGCGACCACCGTCGAGCTCGGCCACCACCGGTTCAACAGCGCCGGAGTGGCTGTGCTGGCCGCCGGAGGCGATGGGAAGATGGGTGGAGTCATGCCGCCAAGTGCGTCCGCCGTCGTCCGAGTAACACGACTTGGAGACGTACTTCCCGACGGCGCGTTCGACGTCGAAGTACTCCAGCGGAAGCACGATTCGGCCGTTCGTGAGGTGCACGACGTTCATGATGGCCGCGGTGAATTCCTCGCCGTAGTCGAGTCGCACCGGGCCCTCCCACGTGGCGCCGCCGTCGCGGGACACGACGTGGTAGGCGTCGGTGCGCTGCTCGTGGAGCTTGGGATCTTCGCGATCCTCGGGCCACTTCAAGAACCGCATCCCGAACAGGTGAATGTGGCCCTCGCGGTCGACGAAGTTGATGCAGCCCTCCCAGCAGCCCAGGCCCATGGGCAGCTCCATGATCACCTGGCGGCTCTCCCACTCGATGGGTCGTCCGCGCCCGTACTTGACGGTGAGGAATTCGGGAACCCACGGGTCGTAGAAGGCGCCGGATTCGAGCGAGTGATGCAGCACTTTGCCCCGCGTGGACGCGCTCATGTATCGGCCATCCGGGAGGACGCTGATCTGCCCAGGCGTCGGGTGACGGTCGGCGAGGATCATGGGGAGCCTCCCGCGCCTGCCCAGCGATCGGACTTCAATCGCTGGCTACCGAAAGTCGCTGCCTTCACGGGATCCCTCGCCTTCCTGAATATGGGACGAGTGCGCGGGCCACAACGCCAATGTCGCGACACTCCAGATTCAGCGGAGTGGCCGGTTCCGTCAAGCGCGAACATTCCTAGTCCTGATTTCCGATCATCCGCCGGATGAGACGGCCGCGCATGGAGACTTGGGGAAGTGATCAGACTCCCGGTTGATCTTGCACGGCATGCTTAGAAATAATCCTGCGTATCGCCTGCCACACGTCGTGGCTTGAGAGTCGATCGCGTGACTTCTCCACCCGCCCAAGATTCCAACGACCTCGCCATAATCCCGGTCCCGGCCCAGATGAGGTCTCTCCCGGGACGATTTCGATTCGGGCCCTCCACGGCCATCCACCTAACCGATCCGGGGCTCGAGCCGGTTGTCGCCCGAGAGGTGCAACGGCTCCGCTCATCCACGGGCCTGGAGCTGCCCGTCAATTCGAATGATCCGGCCGACATCGTGATTTCGTCGGACGCGTCGATCCCACCGGAGGGCTACCGGCTCGCAGTGAGCCCGGACGCCGTTCAGATTCAGGCCGCCGACGCCGCCGCGCTGTTCTATGCGTTCCAGTCGATCCGGCAATTGCTGCCGCCCGAGGTGGAGCAGGAGCGCGTCAACTCAGACGTCGATTGGAGCCTTTCCGCCGTCGAAATCGCGGATCACCCGCGCTTCTCCTACCGCGGGCTGATGCTGGACGTGAGCCGGCATTTCTTCTCGGTCGAGTTCGTGAAGCGCTTCATCGATCTGATGTCGCGCTACAAGTTCAATCGCTTCCATTGGCATCTGACGGACGACCACGGGTGGCGCATCGAGCTGCCCGCCTATCCGCGCCTGACGGAAGTGGGCGCCTGGCGACGCGAGACGATGATCGGCAACAACCTCAAAACGTACGGCGGCGACGGCATCCCGCACGGAGGCTTCTATACGCAGGATGAGATTCGAGACGTCCTAAACTACGCCACCGAGCGCTTTGTGACCGTCATTCCCGAAATCGAGATGCCCGGCCATTCCACAGCCGCGCTGACCGCCTATCCGGAATACGGGTGCCATCCCGGGCCCTACGAAGTGCCGGTGAGTTGGGGAATCAAGAAAGACATCTACTCGCCCTCAGATGCCACGTTTAGCTACCTGGAAGACGTGCTCACTGAGGTCATGCGGCTGTTTCCCAGCGAGTACATCCACATCGGCGCCGACGAAGTGCCTAAGGATCAGTGGCAGGCCAGCCGCCTCGCGCAGGACGTCATCCAGCGTGAGGGACTGGCCGATGAGGACGAGCTACAGAGCTGGTTCATCAGGCGCGTCGAAGCCTTCCTCAATGCCAACGGTCGCCGCCTCATCGGCTGGGACGAAATCCTGGAGGGAGGGCTGGCGCCGAACGCGACCGTCATGTCATGGCGCGATATGACCGGCGGCGTGGAGGCGGCGCGACAGGGGCACGACGTCATCATGACGCCCAAGGACTACGTCTACTTCGACTACTACCAGGGCGATCCAGCCGGCGAGCCGGTGGCCGGCCGCTTTGGCCACCCGATCCCGCTGGACACCGTGTATGGATTCGAACCGATTCCGGACGAACTGACCGAGCGGGAAGCCCGGCACATCATCGGCGCGCAGGGCAATGTCTGGACGGAATTCATCAGCACGCCCGAGCACGCGGAATACATGACGTATCCGAGGGCATTGGCCTTGTCGGAGGTGGCGTGGTCGCCGAGAGCCGCGCGGAGCCTCGAAGGGTTTTTCAGGCGGCTGAACACCAACATTGCGCATCTGGACGCGCTGGGCGTGAACTACCGAGCGCTCGACTAGAACCAGACGGGCATTGGCGGTCTAGAGCACGGTCTGCACGTGAGGGTACGCGGCAATCTTGTCGTCGGAGGTCACCAGGGGAAAGCCATGCACCCGAGCGGTGGCGACGATGATTTGGTCTGACGGGTCGCGATGAAAATCGCCCGGCAGGCTGATCGACTCCACAGCGACCGCAGGCGTCAACTCCAGCAGGGTGACCCCAGGGTAGCGGAGCGCCGCGTCGAACCAATGGGATAGCTCGACAGGCAGCGCCAAGCGCCCGTATTCGCAGAGCTTGGCGATCTCCCAGCACGAGATAGCGCTGACGCCAATGCCGACGTCTTCGCTGCCGGCAATCTCTTTCTGCTGGGTTTCGGTGAGTTGCTCGGGGTCAATCGTCCACCACACCCAGGCTTGGGTATCCAGCATGATCACGGCCGAAGCTCCCAGTCGTCCGACGCCACAGGCTCGTGGGGGAGCTCGTACCGGTAGGGTTCGCCTCGCAGGGAGTATCGTTCGTCCGCTGGGGTAACCCGTTTCACCGCCCACCTCGGCTCGGGCTCGAGGGTGAAGTGCTGTCCGTGGGTCAGGACGTAGATGCGCGGCGTCGGTCCGGAGACATCGACCACCCGATAGATCGCGGCGTCCCCGCTCGTCAGGGCGTCATGCGACTTCCGGCTGGAAACCTTGAGCATGTGCCAGTCGAGGGTGGGCGACTCGGTGCCCTTGATCTCGACTCGCTCACGCCGGCCGTCGATCGAGATCCTGAGGTCCACGCCGTCCCTGTCGTCCTCAATCTCCGCCCGGTTTCCGTATCTGTCGCGGAGGTGCGCGCGCACAATGGAGACGGCCTTGTTGGCCGTGCTGAGGCTGGCCAACTCCTGGCGCTGCGCCGGGTCCAGAGCAATCGAGAACGACGGGTATCGGTTGGAGGATTCAGGAAGCGGCTCGGTCGGCGGCGTAGATCGGGCGGGCGTGGAAACGAAAGCCCCACCCCGGCGGCCGCTGGTCGCCTTCGTTCGCAGCCTGAGCTGGTCGGCTCGATTCATGGCTCGACGCTTCTCAGCTTCCCGGGTCGCACCGTCGTCCCCCGGGTCCTCGACCAACTGGAACTGGCCGCGGCCAACCCGCCACACCTTGGGCGCCGCGCCTTTCGCGACGAAGTCGCCGACTTTCGTGCCATCTGTCGAGACGCTGCTGTTGAACGGACAGACGTTGATGGTGGTCAGCGCGAACTGGGGACTCTCGGGACCCGCGAGAAAGGGCCGAAGGTCGCCAGTCCTCCATACGCGCGGGATGAGGTCCCGTGCGCGAAGGTCGTAGACGTGCTCCCAGAAGGTGGCCCGTCGATCGCTCATGGTTAATTCTCGCTACGGGGCGTGCAGACTTCTGGACAATGATAGGATAGGAAAGCAAAGAATAGGTTATAAAGTCGAGCGTCCGGCTGCCGTTTTCGAACGGCAGTGCAGGCGATTGGAGGCGCGGGCACCGTTGAACCCCGTGGTCCCGCTCGCGCGCGCTGTCCCAGGCGAGCACATGGATCTCCAAGCCGGGACATTTCGCGAGAGCGATGGTATTCCCACGCGCATGGCGCCGCCCTGGCCTGGCAGCGGGTTAGCCGCGGCGAGCGATGGACGCAATCCGCGGAGCTTTGGCTCCTCGGGCAGGACTCGAACCTGCAACCCTGCGGTTAACAGCCGCACGCTCTACCATTGAGCTACCGAGGAATGCGGCGCGGCGGGCAATCACACGAACATGGCGCCCGCGAAGGGCGCCAATATCGCTGTGGCCGGCGAGGACTAGCCCTCGGCGGCCTCTTCGGCTTCTCCTCCGCCCATGATCTTCCGGATTGCCCGGAACGCCACCGCGATCACCCCAACGATCGCCGTGAGAATACCGATGCGTTTGAGCATGTGAAAGCACCTTCGCCCTGGTCCGCTACTTCCGACTATAACAAAGGACATTGGCGATTTGACGTGCCGAATTGCGGCAATGTGACATTGCCGCCAACCTGCCGGCGGCGCGTCCGCGTCGCCCGACGGGTGTCCGAATCTACCCCTTGATCACACCCACTGGCCGGAGTCGGGCCACGTTGCGCGAGATGCCCGCGCCATGGGTGATGGCGGTTACATCGGCCACATTCTTGTAGGCGTCGGGAGCCTCCTCGCTGAGCAAGCGGGCGTTGCGCGCGCGAACGCCAACGCCCATGGCTGCAAGGCGCTCGACCATGTTCACCCCCCGGAGCTGTCGGCGCGCCGCCGAACGGCTGAGCGCGCGGCCGGCACCGTGACAGGTGGAACCGAATGACTGCTCCATGGCGCCCTCGGTGCCGACGGCCACGAATGACGCACGTCCCATGTCGCCCGGGATGAATACGGGTTGCCCAACGTCTTGATACTTGGCCGGAAGCTCAGGGTGCCCGGGTGGGAAGGCGCGCGTGGCGCCCTTGCGGTGGACGCATACGCGACGCGTCTGCCCATCCACGACGTGCTCCTCGATCTTGGCGATGTTGTGTGCCACGTCGTACACCACGTCCATCCCAAGCGCGCGCGACGACCGGCCAAACACGCCCGCGAGAGCCTCCCGCGTCCAGTGCGTGATGGCCTGCCGGTTGGCCCAGGCAAAGTTCGCGCCGCATGCCATGGCCGCCAGGTAGTCCCGGCCTTCCGGCGAGCGCAGCGGGGCGCAGGCCAGCTGGCGATCGGGTAGCTGGATCGAGCGGCTGGCCGGTGCTTGGGCGAACGTCTGCAAGTAGTCCTGGCAGATCTGGTGACCACAGCCACGTGATCCGGTGTGCAGGAACACGACGATGGTTCCCGGTTGCTCGATGCCAAGAGCCGCCGCGGTGGGTGCGTCGAATACCTCGTCGACGGCCTGCAGCTCAAGAAAGTGATTGCCCGAGCCCAAGGTGCCGAGTTGGCCCGCGCCACGCTCCTTGGCACGGGCCGAAACCGCGTTGGGGTCGGCGCCGGCGAGCGTCCCGCGCTCCTCGGCGACCTCGAGGTCCTCGGGCCAGCCGAGGCCCTGGTCGACGGCCCACGCGGCGCCCCGGCGCAGCACCCGATCCATATTCTTGCGCGTCAGCCGGATGCGGCCCTTGGTCCCCATGCCGGCGGGCACGGCGCGGAACAGTGCGTCCAGCGCTTCCTTGAGCCTGGGACGCAGCTCCTTCTCGGTGAGGTTGGTGCGAATCAGGCGTACGCCGCAGTTGATGTCGAAGCCGATGCCGCCGGGAGAAATCACGCCGTCGCGCACATCCGTCGCCGCCACGCCCCCGACGGGAAACCCATAGCCCCAATGCACGTCCGGCATGGCCAGGGCGTGACCAACGATCCCGGGCAAGAACGAAACGTTGGCCAGCTGCTCCAGCGGCTTGTCGGAAAGCACGGTTGGCAGCATGGTTTCGGACGAGTAAATGACCCCCGGAACCCGCATGCCGGCCTTGTAGCTGGTCGGGATCTGCCAGCGGAACTGGTCGAGGCGCTCGAGTTGCGACGCGTCGGGGCCGGATGCCGGCGGCCCCGACCCACGGCCACGCGAATGCTTCTTGCGGCGTGACGCGCTCATCGATATCTCACGCTAGACATCTAGAATCACCCGGATGCGCACCGCGTCCGCATCGCCCCGGACTTCCAAATCGTGGTAGCTCACGGCTTTCACTCCCACGCCGAGTACGTGCCGCCTCTCGTCGAATGTCTCGCCACGGGCGGTGGCGGAGAGCCGGCACTGGTCGTTGACGGCAACGTCCAGACTCGCCGACAGCCAGCCGTCGGTTTCAAAGGCGTAGAGCAACTCGCTAAGCCAGGCGACCACCAGCGCCGCCGCATCGTCTGCCGAGACGCGGAACATGCGTGCGTCGCTGGACCGTACCGAGCCAGCGTGCAGCATGATGCCTTGAAGGCCCAATCCAGCCTCGGCGAGCGCCTCGCCGGACGTTGCGCCCCACGCTTCGAGCCCGACATCGGCCGTGTGATCGAAGGTGGCATGGCCGCGCCTGCATTGTGGGTTGCCCGGCATGTGAGCTCCTTAAACCAAGGATAGGCGAGGCGCCGGGGTTAGACTGGACGCCACCGCACGCAGCGAGCGCTCTGAAAGTGGCCGGCACCGACACGTTCCTGTCCGTTGACGAGGCGCGCGAGCGCATCCTGGCGTCCGTGACGCCGTTGGCCCCAGTCTCGACTGGTCTCGCCGACGCGCATGGGCTGGTGACCGCCGAAGACGTGACGTCCCAGGTCGACGTGCCCGGATTCGACAATTCGGCGTTCGACGGCTATGCGCTGCGGGCGGCGGACGTGGATGGCGCGAGGGCGGACGCCGGCGTGTCACTGCGTGTGGTCGGTGAGGTGGCCGCTGGCAGCGCCGGCGAGGTGCACCTCCAGGCCGGAACCGCGGCGCGAATCATGACCGGAGCACCCATTCCGCCGGGCGCCGATGCCGTGCTTCCGTTCGAGGACACGGATGGTGTGCACTGGGCGCAGAGGCCGGGGACGGGCGATGGTCACGTGCAGGTCCTGGAGGCGGCAGATATCGGTGAGAACATTCGGCGGCGCGGGGGCGATGTGGCCGAGGGCGATGTCGTCGCCCCAGAGGGCCGCGTGCTGGATGCGGCCCACATCGGCGTGCTGGCTTCGGTGGACGTCACCGAGGTTCGGGTCCATCCGCGCGCCCGAGTGGCGATCCTGCCGACGGGAGATGAGATCGTCGAGGTCGGTGATCCCATCGCCCCCGGACAGGTGCGCAATAGCAATGCCTGGGGCCTGACCGCTCTCGCGAGGCGCTACGGCGCGACCGCCGAGCGGCTTCCAATCGCCCCCGACACCGAGGCCGGTCTGCGCGCCGCCATTCGGCACGGGCGGAATGCCGACCTCCTGGTCACGATCGGCGGCGTGTCCATGGGTGACTACGATCTCGTGCGCAACGTGATCGCCTCAGCCGGCCGGATGGACTTTTGGCAGATCAACATGCGCCCCGGTAAGCCGCTGGCTTTCGGCGAGATCGATGAAACGCCGGTGATCGGTTTGCCCGGGAACCCCGTGTCGAGCATGGTCTGCTTCGAGTTGTTCGTGCGGCCCGCGTTGCTCAAGCTGATGGGGCACACGCGGCTGGAGAATCCCATGGTTCGACCCCGCGCCCTCGAACCTATGCGCAGCTCCGCCGGCAAGCGCACCTACGTGCGGGTGACCGTGCGGCGCGATGGCGACGAGCTCGTTTGCGCCCCGGCGGGTGAGCAAGATTCCTTCCGCCTGACCTCGATGACCGAAGGCAACGGCCTGGCCGTGATACCCGAGGGGGCCGCGATCCAAGCCGGCGATGCCGTGTCCGTGATCGCCCTTGACGAGCGTGAAATGCTGCTGCTGTCGCGACCGGCGGCGCTGATACCATGACAAGCCCTCGGGCGCGTAGCTCAGCTGGTCAGAGCGCGCGGTTCACATCCGCGAGGCCATAGGTTCGAGTCCTATCGCGCCCACCGGGACGCCGTCCCCTATTCCGGCATCGCCCTCAGGCCGGAAAACTCGACAATCGCTGGTCGCACTTTCAATCTCGACGCAGCGAGCGGTCGCTGGTCGCCCCCGTGTTCAATCGACCGACGCTAATCGAGCAGGTGCCGAGCCTGCGGCCGACAGCTCTATGGTAAAGTCGCCCAACCTGGCTCCGACCGCCAAGCCGCATCGCGCCACGTCCGGCGCAAATCGTAATTTAAGAGGGCTCCAACGTGACTGAAACCCTCGCTCGAATCAGCGCGCGAAGACCCTGGGTTACCATCGGGATTTGGGGCGTTCTAGCCCTAGTTGCGCTCGGGCTGGTTCAGGCGCTATTGGCCAGTGCCACGACCACTGATTTGCGGCTGGCAGACCGGTACGAATCGGAGCGCGCTGCCGCGTTGCTTGAAGAGCGCTTGCGGGGCCCTAAGGCGCTGGCCGAGATCGTTATCGTGCAGTCGAATACTTTGACTGTAGACGATGCAGAATTTCGCGCGAAAGTGGATCAAGTTCATCAGAATATCACCGCGCTAGGCCCGGAGATAATTTCCGGAGGGATAGACGGACAGCAGGTAGGTGGACAGCCGTTCTCCCACTACTATCAGGCTCTCGCCCTGAGCACCCTCATTCCTCCGGAACAGCTCCAGCAATTGCTTTCGATTCTGGTTTCCGGCAGCCAGCGGACCGTGCTGATGCACTACACGCTGGCCGGCGATACGGACGAAGCCACGGCGAACGTCGAGGAGCTGATCCACGTCGTCGATAAAGCCAACGCGGCGGATGACTTCCGCGTGCTGATCGGGGGCGACGCCAGTGTGGCCTTCGAGAACAACGAGCTGAGCGCGCATGACCTGGAGCAAGGAGAGCGCTTCGGCGTTCCCATCGCGCTGATCATCCTGCTGGTGCTCTTCGGCGCCGTGGCGGCGACCCTTCTGCCGCTCGGCATGGCCATCGTCGCGATCGGCATGGCCCTTGCCGCCGTGGGAGTAATCGGCCAGGCCTTCGAGCTGATCTTCTTCGTCACCATGATCATCACGATGATCGGCCTGGCGGTGGGCATCGACTACTCGCTGCTGATCGTGTCCAGATTCAGAGAAGAGCTGAGCAAAGGGCTGGACACGTTTGAGGCCGTGGCCAAAGCGGGGGACACGGCGGGTCGCACCGTGCTCTTCAGCGGCACGACCGTCGTCATCGCCCTGATTGGCATGTTCATCGTTCCGGTGTCGTTCTTCCAGTCGCTGGGATTGGGCGCCATTCTGGTGGTGGTCACCGCCCTCGCCGCGACGCTCACGCTGCTGCCGGCGCTGCTGGCAGTTCTCGGACCACGGGTGGACTTCCTGACCATTCCCTTCCTTTCGCGATTCTCGTTGCGGAATACCGAGACGACCGGGCGCGGATTCTGGATAACGATCACGCGCGCCGTCACACGCTTCCCCGTCGTCAGCATCCTGATCATCGGTGTTCCAATGATCGTGCTGACGTCCTTCTATTTCGGCATCCAAACCGGGCTCAACGACGTCAACAGCTTTCCCGAGCGCGCGCAGACCCGGGAGGCGTTTATCGTCTTCGAGGAGGAGTTCTCGGTCGGGGACGTTAGTCCAGCCGGGCTCTTGAGTCCCGCCGAGATCGTCGTCGACGGAGACATCGGCAGTCCGGCGGTGCAGGCGGCAATCGCGCGCCTCAGACAGTCGCTGGCGGCAGACCCCACCTTTCCGATCCCGCCCGAGGAGCCAGAAGTCAACGCCGCCGGCGATCTGGCGCTATTGACGCTGCCCTTCCCAGGGAAGCCAAACAGCCGCGCGGCGACCGAAAAGATGGCGACGATTCGCGACGTGCACGTGGCCGAGGCGTTCGACGGCGTGCCCGCCGAGGTCTACGTCGGAGGCGCGACCGCCGAAGCCGCCGACTTCTTCGGCATTGTGGATGTCTTTACGCCCATCGTCTTTGCATTCGTGCTCGGCTCCAGCTTCATCATCTTGATGCTGGTCTTCCGCTCGATCGTAATTCCGCTCAAAGCCATCATCATGAATCTGCTCTCCGTGGGCACCGCATACGGTCTGCTAGTACTGGTATTCCAGCGGGGAATTGGCCGGGATCTGCTGGGATTCCAGGAAGCGGAGGTCATTGACGCGTGGATCCCTCTGTTCCTGTTTTCCATCCTCTTTGGGCTCTCGATGGACTACCACGTCTTCCTGCTCAGCCGCATCCGCGAACGCTACGACGAGTCCCAAGACAACCTGCAAGCCGTGGCATACGGCCTCGAGTCCACCGGACGCATGATCACTGGCGCCGCCCTGATTATGGTTGCCGTATTCGGGGCGTTTGCCGCCGGCGAGACCATCGTCAACCAGCTCGTTGGGTTCGGATTGGCCGTGGCGGTGCTGTTGGACGCGACGCTGGTGCGCTCGGTCTTGGTGCCGGCAAGCATGGCAGTGCTCGGCCGGGGCAACTGGTATTTGCCGTCGTGGCTGCGGTGGCTACCAGACCTGCGAGTCGAAGCCGAAGAGGGGTGAGCTTCCCCAGGCCGGACCCGGGTTGACGCTGAGACATTTGCGCTAATGGACATCCCCTCCGACTACCACGCCGGTCATGCGAGAGCCCGCAAGCTCGCGCCCGAGCTCGCGGACAAATACATCGCGCATACGGCCATTGGCGACCCGGAAGCCGATGCGCTGATGGCCGAGCTCGCCCCCCTCGGGCAAGCCAAGCTGGGCCGGTTCATTCAAATCGGTATGGACGGGCGAGACGAGCGCGCCCTGCGTGAGGCCCCGGCAATCTTGCGGGAGTTCTTCGAGTCATGTGCCGCCGTGCCGGATTGGGTCGACTTCTCAGGCTTCGATCCTGGCGTCCGAATGTTCCACAGGAACTCACAGCTGGTCTTGGGAGCCATGGTCGGCGGCACGCTGGTCGAGGGGTTTTCCACCAACATCGCCAAGTCATTCTTCATCACGGGACGGCTGCGGGATCAGGGCGTGCGGCGGCTACGTCAGAACAATCGCCATATGGTCGAGATATTTTTTCCGGGCGGCCTGGAACGGGATAGCGACGGATGGAAACTGTCCGTTCGCATTCGGCTCATTCACGCCATGGTCCGACGGCTCTTGGGTAGTTCCGACGATTGGGACACTGAGGCTTGGGGAGTGCCGGTCAGCGCCGCGCACGTGGGCTATGCCATCACCGCATTCTCGGCACGACTGCTGAAGCATTTGAAGAGCCTCGGGGCCCGATTCGACGACGAGGAGCGGGCCAGCTTTATGCAAGTCTGGCGCTACTCGGGATATCTAATGGGCATACCTGAGTCAATTCTGTTTCGCGACGAGAATGGCGCTCTAGAGCTATTTTCAATCGGTGGAATATGCGAACCCGATCCCGACTACGAGTCCGTTGCGCTGGCGCATTCGCTGGTCAATTCAGCGCCGCTCATAGCCGGGATAACCGAGTCTGCCGACCGCGAAAAGCTCGCCCGGTACATATTCCAGGTGTCGCGCGCGCTCATCGGTACCGAACTCGCGGACCACCTCAAGTATCCGCGGTATCCGACGCCTGGCGTTCTATGGTGGTTCCGAATGCAGAATCGTTACAACCGCGCCATGACCAAGCTGTTCAAAGGTCGTCTGCGCAACGAGAACCAGATGACGGCCCTGCTGGACGTGTCGAATTTTGACGAGACCGGCATCACCTACCGCTTGCCCGACCACGTCTACGCCGAAGAGTCCTCCAGGTGGTAGGCGGAACGACTTAGCCGAGTCTCACAAAACGGCCCGAACCGAGAGGTGTTTGGCACGCCGTCCGGCCGGTCGCACGGCATCAGGACCCCGGGAGAGGCTTCACCTTCTCTTCGAGCCACTCACGCAGTTGGGCAAAGCGGAATGAGTTTGTGGCAAACAACCCCATGATGAAGGCGTAGGCCTCATCGTTGTCACAATCGATGAAACGGCCGTTCTTGCGCAAGAATGTGTCGGTTGCGAAGAAGGCCGTGCGCTTGTTGCCATCGACGAATGGGTGATTCATGGCCAGGCTTTCCAAGAGTGCGGCGGCCTCGTCGAGGAGTCCGTCGTAGTAGCCAAGCTGCGGGCGCATGACGGCAGACTCCAATGCGCCCGCATCGCGAAGCCCGAGGGAGCCGCCAAACTCGTCG
Organism: Chloroflexota bacterium; assembly: GCA_028873795.1. GTDB lineage: Bacteria > Chloroflexota > UBA11872 > UBA11872 > UBA11872 > JAJECS01. The sequence continues at coordinate 41,866 of JAPPNP010000027.1, read as the reverse complement.
ACGGCTATGTCATGAATCGCCACAACTTCCTCGACGGTCGGGAAGTCACTGGTCACGACTTGCCCAGCAGCTCGCCAAGGCGCCGATTCTTCTCGAGGCTAGCCTGGAAGTGCGCCATGACCTCGGGACGGACACGCTGGTTCGCTCGGCTTTCGATGTAGTGGCTCATGGCGTCTTCCAATACGGCCTGGAAGTGACGGCCGTCGCTGCGCGCGATCTGCCGCATCGCCGTCAGCAACTCGGGGTCGGCCTGGCTGGAGAACTTCACGCGCGGCGTGTCCATCATTCAACCTCCTTGAGAGATGGCTCCAGCATGCGTCGAGACGTCCAGGCGGTCAAGAATAATCTTGACAAAGGTGGGCAACGTCGATTCGTTGGCTGCCCCCGGAGGGGGTGGATTCCCGCCTTCGGAGACCTTTGCATAACCCGGCCAAGCTTGAGGAAGACCGGGCGAACCCCATCCGCCCCCAGATTCAGTGAAGGGTGGATTCCCGCCCCGTATCAAGTACGTGGCAGGCTCTTCGCGGGAATGACGGAGTGGTTGCGCAAAGGTCTCCCTTCGCGGGAATGACGGACCCAAAGGGGCCGCTAGCGGCTAGTGGCATGAGCGCGTAGTGAGGGCCACGCTCGCTTAGACTGGCGCATGACTGCTTCGCTTGCCGCGGCTCTCGGCAGCGGCGTCGCCGCTGGACTGATAGCCGGGACGTGCATCGCCTGGCTGGCTTCACGGGTTCGGCGTGGGCGCAGGGCCGACGCCGGGGCCGCCGAGTCCACCGAGGCGCGGCTGGCGCGAGACTTTACCGTGCTGGCGGAGTTGCTGTCGGAGCGACTGGCGAAGATCTGGCTGGCCGATACGCCCGGGGCGCCGGTCGCGGACGGCGACACCCTTTATCACCACGTGATGGAATCCACCACCACGATCGTGCGCCAGGCGGGGGCATCGCCAAAGGCGGCAACCGCGGTCGGCGCGCTCACCGCCAAGCGGGTGCGACCGGGCCCGATTCGCGGCCGACACGACGATGGGTCGCCAGTCGGACCGCCCGGCTAGGCGCGGCGCCTACGCGGGAACGGCGGTCGGGGCGAACTCGGGCAGGTAAGACTTCAGAAGCTCGAAAGCAGCGTCGAGCTGGGCGTCGTCCTGGGAGGTCTTCGGCGGGGCCACCCACCGCTCCATGACCCCCACGCGGCTCAGCAGTCCCTTGGCGTTGGCGTGCGGGAATCCAGGCAGCGCTTGGAACAGCTCCAGGAATTCGTTGGTGCGATTCTGCGCGGCCGCCGCGGCTTCGAGGTCGCCGACGCGCCAGGCCTCGTAGATGTCCAGGTTCAATTGCGGCGCCAGGTTGGGCGTCATGCCGGTGGTGGCCGCCGCGCCTGAGATGAGTGCGTGGAGGAACGTCACGTCCCCGCCCACAATGACGCGAAACTCGGGGCCTCCGCGGGTGGCGGCCAGATAGCTCATCACGTTCGACACAGAGCCGGAGCTGTCCTTGGTGCCCTGCACCCCGACGTCGCGCAGCCGGGGCAACGTCGCGGGCTCGGCGGGGACTCCGGTCAGGCGCGGGATGTTGTAGAGGAGCACAGGAACCGGCGACTCGCGCACGACGCCCTCGAAATGGCCAACGAGCTCGTCCTGCGTCATTTCAAAGTAGAACGGCGGATTGACCAGCACGCCGTCGGCGCCAAGATCGCCGGCCTCGCGGAGCTGCTCGTGGGTCCGTCGCACGTTGGGCTGCCCGCACGCCACGATCACGGGCACCGCGCCATCAGCCTCATCGACGGCCGCCCGGATGACGACCTCGCGGTCCGCATCGTCGATAGAGGCAAACTCGCCAGTCGTGCCAAGCACCACAAATCCGTGGCATCCGGCGTCGACGACGCGTCGAGTGAGCCGGCGCAGCCCGGATTCGTCCGCGCTGAAATCGGCGTGGAGCGGCGTGAGCAGCGCCGGAATCACCCCGTGAATACGGGACTGAAACGTCGTCATTCGGGAGTCCAAGTACTGGTGCGGGCCGGCTGCGGCTGATTATAGGCGTCGTCTACGCGCGAGCGGCGCGAGAGTGGCATCATCGCCGCCGCGGGGCGTTGACCAGCAAGGAGTTGAGCCCGATGGAATACGTGAACATGGGTCGTTCGGGGCTCAAGGTGTCCCGGGTCGCGCTTGGATGCGGATTCCGCGGCATGACCGACCAGGACCTGATGGAGGGGATCATCCGGCACGCCATCGATCGGGGCGTCAACTTCATCGACTGCGCCAACACCTACGTCGGCGGCATCGGGGAGCAGGTGCTGGGTCGCGTGTTGCCGGGACAGCGCGACGAGTTGGTCATCACCACCAAGGTGACGTCGATCGTGGGCCAGGGGCCAAACGACATCGGCAGCTCGCGCTACCACATCATGCGCGAGATCGACCGCAGCCTGCGCCGGCTCCAGACCGACCACGTGGACATCTACATCGTCCACTGGCGGGATCAAACCACGCCGCTGGAAGAGACGGTGCGGGCGATGACGGATGTCGTGGCCAGCGGCAAGACGCGCTATTGGGGCGTCTCCAGCTACCAAGCGTGGGAGGCGTGCCAGGCGCTCTGGCTGGCCGACCGGGCGGTCGCGCCCGGCTTCATCACCACGCAAAACCAGTACAGCCTGCTGTGCCGCGACCCGGAGCAGGAGCTGTTCCCCTTCTGCCGGGAGTTCGGCATCGGGGTCATGGCCTTTTCGCCGCTCGCCGTCGGCGTGCTGAGTGGCGACCTGGAACAGGGCCAGCCGGCCCCTGCGGGCACGCTGTGGGAGCGGCAACCACCCTACGAGTTGGAGTCGGTCCTCACCGACCGGGCGCAGCGGGTCATTGACGTGTTGCGGGAAATCGGCGCCGCCCACGGGCGCAATCCAACCGCCGTCGCCATTCGGTGGGTGATCTCGCGCCCCGAGGTGGCCACGGCCATCGCCGGACCGGATACCACCGAGCAGCTCGACGCATATATCGATGCCGCCGGCTGGGAATTGACGGCCGACGAGATCGCGCGGCTCGATGAGGCCTCGGACCCGGCGGGCTAGATATTCGAGCGGGACTGCCCGCCGTCCACGTTGATGCAGGCGCCGGTGACGAGGCTGGCCTGTTCGGAGGCCAGGAACGCCACCATGGCGGCGACTTCCTCGGGACGGCCAAATCGTCCCATCGGCATGTCGCGTTCGACGAACGCCGCCATGCCCTCGGGATCTCGGCGCTGTCGCCGCTCCCAGCCGCCGCCCGGAAACAGAATCGATCCCGGCGCCACCGCGTTGACCGTGATGCCGAAGGGCGCCAGCTCGCGCGCCATCGACGTCGCCAAGCTGTTCATGGCCGATTTCGCCGCGTTGTAGGCGGGCGGGCCACCGGACTCGCGGCCATAGATTGACGTGATGTGCACGATGCGGCCCCAGCCGGCGGCTTTCATGAGCGGCACCGCCGCGCGACTGGCCCGCACCGCCGCGCTCAGATTGACGTCAAACGTCGCGGACCATTGCTCGTCGGTACCCGTCGCAAAGTCGCTGTCGCCCATGGCGCCACCGACGTTGTTGACCAGCACATTGATGCCGCCAAGCTCGGCCACCGTGCGCGCGACGGCTTGGGACGGTGCGGCGGTGTCGCGCATGTCCAAAGAAAGCGACGTGGCGCGAACGCCCAGCGCGGCGACTTCGTTAGCCGTGCGGCGCAAATCTTCGCCGCCTCGCGCGACGATGGCCACGTCAGAGCCCTCGGCGGCAAGACTGAGGGCAATCGCCCGGCCGATCCCGCGGCTCCCACCCGTGACGAGCGCAACCCGGTCACCAAGGCCAAAGTCCATCAGCGACTCCTGCTCACATCCAGCGTTCGGCGGGCCACGAACCCGGCCATCGAATGCGCCAAGCCTACTGGTCGGGCTCGCCGATGCGAACCAGGGTCAGCCGCGGCACTTCCGCCGGCGCATTCACGCGCATGGGGATGCCGACCGTACCGACCCCGCGGGTGATGAACACCAGTCGGCCGTCAATGTGCATCAGGCCGCTGGGCCTCGGGAGTGGCGAGCGCGTGCTGGTCATCGGCGCCGTCATGAGCGGCGGCACGATCTGCCCGCCGTGGGTGTGCCCGCACACCACGAGATCGGCGCGCGCTCGCCCGAGGCGCGGCACGGCGTCGGGATTGTGCGTCAGCACGAGGGTGAACACGTCCTCATCGACCCCATCACATGCACGCGCCGCGTCGTCGCCCCGGTGGGTCGCATCGCCGATGCCGACGATGGCCAGCTCCGCGCCGCCGATCCGGTGGCGGGCGTGGGCATTGTTGAGCATCGAGATGCCCTGGGCTTGAAACACCTGCCGCATGAAACCCAGCGGCTGCGTGCGATAGCCGATCCACGCCGGGTCGGTCGCGGCGCGAGACACGAAAAGGTCATGGTTGCCCCAAACGGCGTAGGCGCCGTGCACGGGCTCGATCGCCGCCAGGGCCTCGGCCACTAATGGCGCGGCGTCAACTTGGTCGCTGAGGTCGCCACAGGCGAAGAGAAAATCCGGTCGAGTGCCGGCGAGCCGGCGCAGGGCGGTCAAGCTGGGCGTGCGGGACGAACGCACGTGAAGGTCGGACACGACCTGGACCGTCAGCCCATCGAGCCCCCGCGGCAGCCGCGGCAGCGGCACCGAGACCGTCGCCGCGACCGCGTCGGACGACCGCGCGACGGCGCGAGCCGCCAGTCCCAGCGCGCTGAGTCCGGCCAGCGCTGCCGTTCGACGGACGTTCAGGACGGCAACTCACAATTCGGGCGCCGTCGGGGATGCCGGCAACGGGTCGACGGGCTACAGGCCGTGACGGTCCTCCGGCACGACGCTCGAACCGTCGACCACCGCATCGTCCGGCGACGATTCCATGTGGGCGCTCATGGCGCGAAACTTGGCGTACCGCTCCGTGACCAGGTCGGCCGGCGGAACAGCCTGAAGCTCCTCCAACGCGTCGACGAGCGCCGCCGCGAGATTCTCCGCGGTGGCGTCGTAGTCTCGATGCGCGCCCCCGGGCGGTTCCGGGACGATGCGATCGATGAGATCCGCCGCGTAGAGAACATCCGAGGTCAGCCCAAGGGCCTCGGCGGCGCGCTCGGCGAATTTCGAGTCCCGCCAAATGATCGCGGCGGCAGCCTCCGGCGAGGCCACGGAGTAGATCGCGTGCTCCAGCATCAGAATGCGATCGCCAACGCCCATCGCCAGTGCGCCGCCGCTGCCCCCTTCGCCGATGACCGCAACGACGATGGGCGTTTCCAATCGCGCCATCACGGCCATGCTCTCGGCGATGGCCCAGGATTGGCCACGCTCCTCATCCTCCAATGCCGGACCGGCGCCGGGCGTGTCGAGCAGGGTGATGACGGGAAGACCAAAGCGCGCCGCAAGCTGGAACAGGCGGATGGCCTTGCGGTAGCCCTCGGGGTGCGCCATGCCAAAGTTGCGCTCGACGTTCTGGCGAGTGCCGCGGCCCTTCTGATGGCCGACGATCACGACCCGCCGACCCTGCAGGGAACCGACGCCGCCGACGACGGCCATATCGTCGCCGTGCCGCCGATCGCCATGCAGCTCGACGAAGCCGTCAATCATGCGCTCGATGAAGTCCAGCGTGTGGGGTCGATCGCGATGGCGGGCTAGCTGCACGCGCTGCCAGGGCGTCAGTCGCGAAAACACGTCGGCAGTGCGCGCCTCGAGCTCGAGCTGCATCAGCTCCAGCTGCCGCAGGACGTCCGACGCCGAATCCAGGTCGCTTTCGGCCTCGAGCTCCGCAATGCGGCTGCGTAGCTCATCGAGATCTCGCTCGAAGTCCAGCACGGCCGGCGCTCGCTAGCCCAGCCGGGTTTGGGCCGTGTCACCAATCTCGGCGCGACGAGTTACCCGGGCGGGCGCCAGCAGCTCGATGAGCCGGCCGATGGTGCGGCGCTGGTCCCGCCGTGGGACGACCGCGTCGATCATGCCGCGCCGCAGCACCCACTCCGCCGTATGGTCGTCGGCCTGCGCCCGGCGGCTCAGCGTCCCCTGGACCACGCGCGAGCCGGCGAAGCGAATCGTGGCGCCCGGCTCGCCGATGATGACGTCGGCGACGGCTGCAAAGCTGGCCGTCACGCCGGCCAGCGTGGGATCCGCCATCAGCGCGATGTAAGGCACGCCGGCGTCGGCAAGTCGCGCGGCGGCGGCGGTCGTCTTGGCCATCTGCATCAAGGCAAACACACCCTCGTCCTGCCGGGCGCCGCCCGACGAGGTCACCATCAGCAGCGGAATGCGCCGTTCGTGGGCAAGCTCAAACAGCCGGGCAATGCGCTCGCCGGCGGCCCCGCCCATGCTGCCGGCAATGAAGCCAAATTCCATCACGCCCACGGCCACCTCGTGACCCTGGATATGCCCCACGCCGCACACGACGGCCTCCGAGCGCCCCGTAGATTCTTGGGCCTTCGCCACGCGGTCCGGGTAGCGCCCACTCGGCCGGGAGAATTTGAGCGGATCGGAGGTCAGCACATCCGCCGCCAACTCCCGGAAGCTCCCGGCGTCGTCCAAGAGGAGATCAAGCCGCTGGCCGACCGTCAGGCGATCGTGGTAGTCGCAGCGGGTGCACACGTGCAACCCGGCCTCGAACTCCGGGCGGTAGTGCATGGCGCCGCACTTGCGGCACGTGGCCCAGAGATCGGCTGGGACGCCGCCGCGACGGCGACCGGCAAGCAGATCACGCACGGGCATCACGCAATCTGTAACGTGGCTCGTGGCAAAGAGTTATGGCACTACGCCTCCCGGGGATAGATCGGGGAGTATATCAACAGGGTGTGGATAGTTGGGCTTATGGGGCGAGCGAGCGATCCGGCGGCGGTCGCGCCGCCACCACCGCCCCCACCCAGGCCGCGCCGCGACGCCTGAGCGCACGCGCGGCCGCCTCGAGGGTGGCCCCAGTCGCCGCCACGTCGTCGACCAGCAAGACTCGGGCGCCGCTCATGTTGTGGAGACAGGTAAACGCGCCAATGACATTTCGCCAACGCGCCTCCCGCACCAGGGAGGTCTGCGGAACCGTGTCGCGGTGACGGATCACATGCTGGTCTAGGACAGGCACGGGCAGCCATCGAGTCAATTGGGCCGCGATGAGTTGACTCTGATTGAAACCACGCTCCCGCTCGCGCCGGGCGCCCAGAGGTATGGGTATCAGCGCATCGATGTCGAGCGGGTCGGGCAGGGCCTGTGCCGCGACACCGGCAAGCGCCGCGGCCAGATATCGCTTGTTGTTGAACTTGAGCCGCAGGATTGCGTCGCGCACGGGCGTCTCGTAGGGATAGCGCACGAATACATGGTCGATGCGGCGTTCCTGGTGACGGCACGCGGCGCACTGGTCGCCGTGATCGAGCGCGCGGTTGCACTGGCGACAGCACCGGTGCGACAGCGGGTCGAGCTGGGAAATGCAGATGGGGCATATGCCCTCGCCGAGCGCGCCGCAACCGGCGCACACAGGCGGGAAGACGATCTCCGCAACGCTCCGGCCGACGGTTCGGGCGACCTCGCCAATCGACCTCAGCGTCGGCGCACCCAACCCGCCGCAAACGAGTCGCGAGCCTCGCTCACTCGCGAGGCGATGGCGCCGCCTCGGCCTCCGCCACCCGAATCTCAACGACCGCGGGTTCGCCGTCCTCGACGCGGAGTTCGAATTCCTTGCCGGCGGCGCCGCCATCGACCACATGCTCGGTCAGCGGCTCGTCGACGTAGCGGCTCACGAGTTGACGCAGGGGGCGCGCACCCTGATTGCGGTCGGCCGCCGCGCGCACAAAGAAGTCGAGGGCTTCGGAGGTGACGTGCAGTTCGAGCCCTACCGCCCGCGCGCGAAGGATCGCCGCCGAGAGCAGCCGCCGCGCGATCTCGCGCAACTCGGCTTCACCCAGATCGTGAAATATCAGCAGACGGTCGATGCGGTTGAGAAACTCCGCCGGGAGATGCCGGCGGGCATGGTCGCGCATGCGTGATTCGAACGCCGCGCGCTCACCCGCCCGCTGCGTCGGACCGGTACCGAAGCCGATCTTGGGCCCCCGCGACTCCTCGACGCCAAGGTTGGAGGTCATCACGATGATGGTGCTGCGGAAGTCAACCGAGCGCCCGTTCGCATCGGTGAGCACGCCGTCCTCCATGATCTGCAGCATCATGTGCAGCGTCCGGGGATGGGCTTTCTCAACGTCGTCGAACAGCACCACGGAAAAGGGGTTGCGGCGCACGGACTCGGTGAGTTCGCCCGCCTGGTCATGCCCAACATATCCGGGCGGTGACCCGACGAGGCGAGACACGGCGTGCCATTCGCCAAACTCGCTCATGTCCACGCGAACGAGCTTGTGCTCGTCGCCGCTCACGAATTCGGCCGCGGCCTTAGCCGTCTCGGTCTTGCCGACGCCGGTGGGACCAATCATGAGAAACGACCCGATGGGGCGGCGCTCGTCGCGCATGCCGGCAACCGCGCGGCGCAGCGATCGGCCGAGCTCATTGAGCGCCTCGTCCTGCCCCACGACTCGCTTCTGGAGCATCGATTCGATGGCCAAGAATCGCTCGGCTTCGGCCTCGATCAGGGTCGGCGTGGGGACGCCGCTCCAGCGCGACACTACGCCGGCCACCTCGTGTACGCCGATGACTGGAACGTTCGCCCGCGCCTCGGCTTCCCAGGCACGGCGTTCGTCGCGCAGTTCCTCGCGCAGCTGAGCCTCCGCCGCCGCCAATTCAAGTACCTGCGCCGGCTGCCCCTCCACGCCCAGATCGGCGCGCGTGGTCGCCAGGTCGTCGAGGCGCTGCTCGAGTTGCCGCAGACGCTCGGGGGCCGTGAGTCGCGCCACCTTGGCCTTGGCCGCGGCTTCATCGATCAGGTCGATGGCCTTGTCGGGCAGCTGACGTTCGGTCAGGTAGCGCCGCGACATGCTCACGGAAGCCTCCAAGGCCTCGTCGCTGATCTGCACGCCGTGATACTGCTCATAGACGGGACGCAGGCCCTCCACAATGGCGATGGCCGACTCGTCATCGGGCTCGCCGACGTCAATGGGCTGCAACCGCCGAGTCAAGCTCTTGTCGTTGGCGATGTGACGGCGATATTCGCGCCAAGTCGTCGCGCCGATGAGCCGCAGCTCGCCGCGCGCGAGATGGCCCTTGAGCATGTTGGCGGCATCGAGCGAGCCGGCGGCCCCGCCAGCGCCGACGACGGTATGCACTTCGTCGATGAACAGGATGACGTTGGGATCGCCGCGGGCCTCGGCGATGACGCCCTGCACGCGTTCCTCGAACTCGCCGCGGTACTTGGTGCCGGCAATGGTCGCGGCCAGATCGAGCGCCACGATGCGGCCCTTGCGCAAGTCGGGTGGCACGTCGCCTTCCTGAATGCGCTGCGCCAGCCCTTCGACGATGGCTGTCTTGCCCACGCCCGCGTCGCCCACGAGCACGGGATTGTTCTTGGTGCGTCGAACGAGAATCTCGATCATCCGATCCATTTCAGCCCGTCGACCGACCACCGGATCCAGGTCGCCGCTCGCGGCGGCGCGTGTCACGTCGGTGCCGTATTCGGCCAACGCGCTCTTGGTGCGACGCCGGCCGCGACGACTCGCCCGCCGACCGCCGCCGCCCACGCGTCCGGGGCGGTACGACGCTTCGATGCGCCGGCGAATCGAGCGAAAGTCGACCCCGGCCTGGCGCAGGCCTTCGCCGGCCCGTCGACCATGATGGGCCAGCACGCCCAGGAGCAGGTGCTCGGTGCCGATGAACCGCACGCCCGTGCGCTCGGCTTCCAGCGCGGCGGCACGGAGCGCGTTCCGCCCGCCCGGACCAAGCGATCGGCGACCTGGGTCGTTGTCGTCGCCGGGACCCAAGGCCTCGACCAACACTTCGCGCAGCTTCAGCACGTCGACCTGGGCCTCACGCAGAATGCGCGCCGCCGCAGTCTGCGGCGAAGCGAGGATTGCCAGCAGCAAATGATCCGCGCCAACCGTCGAGTGCCCCAGGTTGGTCGCCTCGACCTCCGCCTGGGCCAGAATCCGCCGGCCCTTGGTCGTCAGGCGCCGGAGGTATTCGACCGGTTCGTATTCGTCTCGCGTCGATTCCACGCTGCTAGCTCGTGAATGGCTGGGAGATGGTGTCCAGCAGGCTGTCGAGCCCCTCTCCGATGCTATCGCCAAGCGTCGTGAGGACAAGAACGAGCACGACCACGAACGCCACCGCGACCAGCGCGTAGCCCACAACGCCCTGTCCGCCCTGTCCAACTATCGAGCCGCCGTAGGCGCGGTCGGTCTGTTCGTTCGAGTCGTCGTGCATGCGAGCCACCGCGGGAGTCCCTGGCGGATGCTAGGTAGCGCGCCGTCGGCATGTCAACGAAGGCTCGCCGGCGATGGGGCGCCCGCCGCTCCCCGCATGGACTGCCCGAGTCAGGCCACGGCGGCGGAAGGAGCCACACAGCACCGCCCTTGGGAGCGTTTGCAGCAACAAAAAACCGACAAATCATGGACTTGCCCTAAGGCCGCCCATCGTCGCCTCGCGCGCTCGTGCGCAGCGGCGGCGCGAAGCCGCGGGCAATCCCGATTTTGCCCGTCAATCTGATAGAATTGGTCCCGGGAAATCCGCCGTTTCATCGCGCACGAGGGAGTCCACCACGCACGCATGGGGCTGACGCACTTTGACGGTGCCGGAGCTCCGCGCATGGTGGATGTCGGCGCAAAACCGGAGACCGAGCGCGTCGCGGTGGCGGCCGCGCGAATCGAGATGCAGGCCGCGACGCTGGCATTGATCCGCACGCAGTTGGACGGCCGCGAGTCGGCGCTGCCAAAGGGTGACGTCGTGGGGGTGGCGCGGCTGGCCGGGATCATGGCGGCCAAGCGCACGCCGGATCTGATTCCGCTGTGCCACCCGCTGCCCCTGAGCGGTATTGATGTGGCCATCGAGCCCGTGGACGGCCCGCCGAGTCTCACCATCGAGGCCACGGTGCGCACCACGGCCCGCACCGGTGTGGAGATGGAGGCGTTGACCGCCGTCTCCGTCGCCGCCTTGACCGTCTACGACATGTGCAAGGCCGTCGACCGCGAAATGACCGTGCGCGACGTACGCCTACTGAGGAAGTCCGGCGGCGCGAGCGGCGACTTTCAGGCCGCCGACCTGCCGGCCAAGGAGATCTAAGTGACCGACGACCGTCTCATGCCCATTGAACTCGCCGAGGAGATGGAAGCCTCGTACATCGACTACGCCATGAGCACCATCATGGCGCGTGCCATCCCAGACGTGCGCGATGGGCTCAAGCCGGTCCAGCGACGGCTCCTCTATTCGATGGACGAGCTGGGCGCGGCGCCCAATGCGGGGTTCCGCAAGGCGGCGCGCGTGGTGGGCGACACGATGGGGAAATATCACCCCCACGGCGACGGCGCGCTGTACGACACGCTGGTGCGCATGGCCCAGCCGTTTTCCCTGCGCTATCCGCTCGTGGACGGCCAGGGCAACTTCGGCTCGGTCGACGGCGATCCCGCCGCCGCCATGCGGTACACCGAGACCCGGCTGACGGCGATGTCGGCCGCGATGCTCGATGAGATCGATCGCGACACGGTGGGTTTCGTCGAGAACTTCGACGGGTCGGCCGAAATGCCGGAAGTCTTGCCGTCCGTCGTGCCCAATCTGCTGCTCAACGGCTCGACGGGCATCGCCGTCGGGATGGCCACGAGCATTCCGCCGCACAACCTGCGCGAAGTCGGTCGGGCGATCCAGCACCTGCTGGACGAGCCCGACGCGAGCCGAGACGACCTGATGAAGTTCGTCAAGGGACCGGACTTCCCAACCGCGGCGAGCATCGTCGGAGCGGAGGACATCCAGGACACCTACCGGCAAGGCCGCGGTCGGGTGGTGGTGCGCGCCCGGGTCACGATCGAGGAGGTCCGCGGCGAGCGCATGGCGCTGGTCGTCACCGAGCTGCCCTACATGGTGAACAAGGCCACGCTGATCGAGCGGATCGCGGGCCTGGTGCGCAACAGCACCATCGAGGGCATTTCGGACATCCGCGACGAGTCCGACCGCCACGGCATGCGGGCGGTGATCGAGCTGAAGCGCGACGCGCGGCCCTCGGCAGTGCTCAACCAGCTGTACAAGCACACGTCGCTGCAGACCACCTTCAGCATCAACATGCTGGCCCTGGTCGACGGGCGGCCGGAGCAGCTGACGCTCAAGCGCATGATCGAGCTGTTCATCGAGCATCGGCGGGAGGTGATCCGCCGGCGGACGGAGTTCGATCTCAAGAAAGCGCGCGTCCGCGAGCACCTGCTCGAGGGCTACGTCATTGCGCTGGACAACATCGACGACGTGATCGAGTGCATTCGCGCCGCCGCCGACACGGAAGCGGCGCGAAACGAGCTGATGAAGCGTTTCGGCCTCACGGAGACGCAGGCCAACGCCATCCTCGACATGCAGCTGCGACGGCTGGTGCGCCTGGAGCGGCAGCGCATTCTCGACGAGCTCGACGCCGTGCGGGCGGAGATCGCCGACCTGGAGGACATCCTGGCCGATCCCAACCGCGTGCGGGAGATCATTCGCGCCGAGACCCGGGAGGTGGTGGATCGCTTCGGCGACGAGCGCCGCACCGAGATCCTGGCCGGCGCGACCGGCGAGTTTTCGGATGCCGACCTGGTGGCCGATGAGGATTGCCTGGTCACGCTGTCGTCCAATGGTTATGTCAAGCGCGTGCAGGCGACCGCCTACCGCCGCCAGGGCCGCGGCGGGCGCGGGATCATTGGCTTCCGCAGCAAGACCGGCGGGATCGTCGAGCACTTCCTGATCACCAACTCGCACGACTACCTGCTGTTCTTTACCAACCGCGGCAAGGTCTACCGGCTGCGGACCTACGAGATCCCACAGCACGGGCGCGACGCGCAGGGCATCAACGTGATCAACCTGCTGCCCATCGAGCAGGGGGAAACGGCCACCGCCGTCCTGGCCATTCCAAACTTCGAGGCCGGCGACTACCTGGTGTTTGGGACTCGCCGCGGCCAGGTCAAGCGCAGCGCGCTCACCCAGTTCGTCACCATCCGCAACAACGGCCTGCTGGCCATGAGCGTGGCGCCCGACGACGAGCTGGCCTGGGTGCGTTTGGCTACCGACGAAGACAGCGTGATGTTCTTCACGCGACAAGGCCTGTCCATTCGCTTCAACCTCGACAACGTGCGGGCCAGCGGCCGCACCAGCGGCGGCGTGCGCGCCATCAGCTTGGCCGAGGAGGACGAGGTCGTGTCGATGGACCTCGTCCACCAGGACGCCTACGTGCTGCTGGTCACTCGCAACGGCTACGGCAAGAAGATGCCGGTGTCGGACTTCAGGCCGCAGGGCCGCGGCGGACAAGGCCTGCGCGCCATCAACCTGAATGAGAAGACGGGACCGGTGGCCGACGCTCGCACGCTGCTCAGCCCGGACGAGGAAATCGTGCTGGTTTCGTCCGACGGTCAGGTGATTCGGTGCGGACTCAAGGACACTCGCCCGCTCGGGCGCTACGCCGCGGGCGTGATCGTGATGCGCATGAAGGACGACGTGGAGCTGCTGCGCGTGGCCCGGCTGGCCGACGGCCGCGACGGAGATTCCGGCTAGCCGGCGCGGCACACTTTGGCCGTCCCGCCGAACACGTCCGCGTTTTCGCTGAGCCGGGAGGGAACGATTCGCTTCCGCTGCGCGTAGTGTTTAACGACCGCGTTAAAGCCTAAACACGACGGGAAGTCTCCATGCACCAGTTTCGAGCGGCATTCATCGTTTTGATCGTCTTCGCGCTCATGGCGTGCGGCGACGCCGAGAGTTCAGCTGAATCACTTGACTTCGACGACCGAGCAATGGCCGAGCCGGCAATGGCTATGGCTCAGGAGTCCGAAGCGGCCAGGGTCGTGCGTGAGGTGCCGGTCGAGGTCGAGGTCATCAAGGAGGTGCCGGTAGAGGTCGTCGTTGAGAAGGTCGTTGAGAAGATGGTGACGGCAGCGCCGGCGCCGGCAAGCGCGCTGGCGGCAACCGCACCGCAGTCACTCGACGCCGCCGCCGTCGAGCGCCAGATCATCCGCACCGGCACGCTCAGCGTCGTCGTCGCCGAGCTTGCAGCCGCGGTGACCCAGGTCGAGGACATCATCGCGGGAATCGCCGGCGCGTTCGTCGCCGCGTCGAACATCCAGCAGGACGACCCGCGGCGTGTGAGCACCATCACCGTGCGCGTGCCCGTGGAGGCGTTCGACGCCACGCTCGCCGCGTTGCGCAACATCGGCGCCGAGGTGATCGACGAAGACATCCGCAGCCAGGACGTGACGGCGCAGTACACCGATCTGACCGCGCGGCTGCGCAACGCCACCGCCGCGGAGCAACAGCTGCTGGAGATTCTGGCCCGCGCGCAAAGCGTGCAGGACACCATCGAGGTGCAGCGCGAGCTCACGGACGTGCGTGAGCGCATCGAGGTGCTTCAGGGCCAGCTCAATGTGCTGACCAACCAAACAACCCTGGCCACGATCGTGCTGCGCCTGCATCCGGCGGCGGACCTGATCGTGCTGCGCGAAGTCCCAAGCCATTTCCGCATGCACGATTCGACCAGCCTCAGCCTGTCGGTGTGGAACGAGGGCACGGTCGATCTCAGGCAAGTGGAGGTGGTTGACCGGCTGGACCCGGGCATGATCTTCCTGGCCGCCTCCGACGGCGGCGTCTACAACCCGTCCGCCCACACGGTGACGTGGACGATCGAACGGCTGGGTCCCGGCGAGGCGCGATTCGTCAGCAGCGACGTAAGGCTGGAGAGCGACGCGCTCGAGATGCAAGCGCGCGCAGAGGTCTCGACGTCGGGCCCGGAGAGCGACGGCTCCAACAACCGCGCCGAGGCCACGCTGCCGTTTCACGTGGACCTGTCCATTTTCAAGGCCGGCCCGGCCGCCGTGCCCGTCGGGCAGGACGTGGCCTACGGTCTGGAGTTCCGCAACTCCGGCAACACCGACGCCCGCAACGTGAGACTCGAGGAGCGCCTGCCGGACGGCATGCAGTTCGTGCGCGCGGACGGCGGCGGTCGCTATGACGAGGCGCGAAACGCGATCGTGTGGGAATACCCGCGGCTGGGGCCTGGAGAAGCCAACAACGTGACCTACGTGGCGCGAGTGGAGGCCGACTCCGGGCGCCTGCAGACCGACACGACGATCACGTCGGACGAGCCGGATCGCGCCGACGTGGACAACTCCAGCACCACGTTCCTGACCGTGCTGCCGGAGGACGTGGCCGACCGCGATGTCTGGAATCCGGGTTCGACGGCCCGCGAGAGCGTCGACCGGCTGGGTCGCTTCGCCCAGTGGGCGGCCGACGCCGGGCTCACCATCGCCATCATCGGTGGACCAATCCTGGTCGCGGTCGCGGTCCTCATTGCCGCCGTGCGCGCGGTGAGGCGCCGGCGCGCGGCCTAGCTGGAGGCGCTGGTGTAGCGGCTCAGGCCGAAGCGCCAGAATCGCGTGGCGGCGAGCAGCGCGACGACGGCGATGACGGGCGCGACCCATACCAGCCACGATGGGTCGCGGCCCGTCACGGCCTGCGCCGGCACCGTGGTGACGAACGCCACCGGGAACACGAACGTCAGGAGCTGGCGCAGCCAGAACGGGTAGACCTCGATGGGGTAGCGCCCGGTCTGGAAGAACAGGTTGAAGATCATCGTGACGTTGGCCACGCGCACGAACCAGAACACCAGCGTGGTCAACGCCAGCCAGATGGCGTAGACGATGGTTACGCCGCAGGCCAGCAACGCCACGAACAACAGCACCCCCCAGCCGGAGGCGCGCACGTCGAGGCCGGCCAGGGCCACGCCGAGGACGATCGCCCCGAGCACGATGTCGGAGACGTGCCAGACGGCAAAGCGCCGCGCGCTGGCCAGAAACAGCGCCGGCACCGGCTTCATGAGCACGTAGTCGAAGGTGCCCTCGCGCACTTCCTCGACGACCCGGTTGAGGCTGGGCGACATGAACATCGCCACGAAGCCGTTGACGAACACAAAGATCCCCAACAGCGACAACGTCTGGCCGAGGGTCCATCCGCCCAGCGTCTCGGTGTGGCTGAAGATCACGACCACGCCGCCGATGGCGGTTCCGAGATTGAGCACGCTGCGAATGACGTTGCCGAACAAGTCGCCGCGATAGGCGAACTCCTCCTGCAGCGCCGAGCGAAAGTACGCCCCGGCAATCTGAGCCAGACGCCCGATCACGCGCCCACCGCCCCATAACGCTTCACCCCGGCCCGCCAGAGCACGACAAAGGCCGCCATGGCGGCGACCGTCCATCCGGCCTGGATCGCCAGTCCCGCGGCGAGCTCCGCGCCCTGGACCCGGCCCAGCGCGACCTCGATGGGGAAGCCGACCGTGTAGCGCATCGGCAGGATCACGGCGGCTTGCTGCAGCACGCCGGGAAGCACGGCGACTGGCGCGACCTGGCCGCCGAGCAGAAGGGTCAAGCTCATCCAGATATCCCAAAACGACATCGAGCGCGTGGTCCAGAAGGCGAACATCGCGAAGCACGAGCCGATGAGGAACGAAATCGAGGCCGCCATAACCATGGACGGCAGGAACAGCGCGATTCCCAGCCAGTCTGGATCGAACGCCGGACGGAGAATCAGGGCGAGGCCGATCCAGATGGGAACCAGGAACATCAGGTTCACGGCCTTGTAGGCAATGTTGAGCGCCCCCGCGCGCCAGAACGGATGCAGCGGGCGAAGCATGTGGGGCGAGAGCCGCCCGGTCTGGATGCTCGGCGCCATCGTGTAGACCTCGATCGCCAGGGTGAGGTGCGACACCGCCATGAACACGAGGTAGTAGAGGACGAAGTCGTCGCGGTCGTAGCCGGCGATGTCGCCGCTGCCGACCACGGTGGACCAGATGACCAGGTAGATGATGGGATTCACCACCTGCCAGAGGCCGTACAGGAACATCTCGATGCGGTACTGGAACAGGTCCGCCAGCTCCGCGCGGAGCAGCGACGCGAAGCCCGCCAGCGTGCGCGAGCGCATCACGACGCGCGCCGGTGAAACACCTGGTCGATGACGTATTCCAGCGGCGGGTCCTCAACGCTCAGGTCGGCCACCGGCAGCTCCGCCAGCATGCGGGCCGTCACCGAGGCCGCCTGCGCCTTGTCGGTGCGCACGCTGACCTGCACGTCGTCGGCCGAAACGACTTCGCCGTAGGCCGCCACATCCGCACGATCGACGGGCCGCTCGAGGTGCAGCGTGATGGTCTTGTGCGGGGCGTAGCGGTCGATGAGGCCGGTGAGCGGGCCGTCGTAGAGCAGCTTGCCGTGGTCGATCACGATCACACGCTCGGCCAGCGCCTTCACGTCGGCCATGTAGTGGCTGGTGAGCAGAATCGTGGCCCCGGTTGTGGCGTTGTAGCGCGTGACGAAGTCGCGGATGCGCTGCTGCATGGTCACGTCGAGGCCGATGGTGGGCTCGTCGAGAAACAGCACGCGGGGACGGTGCAAGAGGCCGGCCGCAAGCTCGGCCTTCATGCGCTCACCGAGGGAAAGCTGGCGCACGGGCTTGGTGAGGATCTCCTCGAGCTCGAGCAGCCCGACCAGCAGGTCGACGGCCTCGCGGTAGGCGGCGTCCTCCAAGCCGAACACGGCCTTGTTGACCAGAAAGGTGTCGAGGGCCGGCAAGTCCCAGTAGAGCTGCTGGCGCTGGCCCATGATGAGCGTGATCTGCGATAGAAACTCGCGCCGGCGCTCCCACGGGGTGAAGTCGAGCACCGTGGCCTCGCCTGCCGTCGGATGCAGCAGCCCGCTCAGCAGCTTGAGCGCCGTGGTCTTCCCGGCGCCGTTGGGACCCAGAAATCCGACGATCTCGCCGGGTTCCACATCGAAGGTGATGTCGTCGACGGCGCGGACGGACCGGTGGCGTCGCCGCACGACGCTGCGCAACGACGCGCGCAGGCCGCCTTCACGGTCGGCGACCTCGTAGTGCTTGACCAGGTGGCGCACGCGAACGTCGGCGGACATGCAAACCCCTGAAGCGGACGACTCCCGAGCCTAGCGCCTCGCGTCCAATCCGCGAGTTCGCGGCGACGCCGGCGCGCTAGCGCACCGGCACCCACTTGTGCAGGTAGCTGTCGGCGCCGACTTCGCCGATGTACACCGCGCCCTGGTCGTCCACCCAGATGCCGTGCGGTCCGCCGATCCGGTCGGGCGGTTCGCGTTCCTGGGCCCAGTGGGTGATCACCTTGCCGTCGAAATCGAAGATCGTGATGCCGCGATTGAGCTCGCTGACGTAAATGGCGCCGCGGTCCTCGTCGACGTAGAAGTCGCTCGGCAACGGGATATCGCCCCATTCGGTGATGTAGACGCCATCGCGATCGAAGACCTGGATGCGGTCGTTCTCGCGGTCGGCCACCAGCACCCGACCGTCCTTGAGCACCCAGATGCCGTGCGGCAGCGCGAATTGACCGGGGCCATTGCCGGGCTCGCCCCAGGTGAGCTCGTGCCGGCCGGCGGCGTCGAATCGGTGGCACTTGGTATCGCCGTAGCCATCGGAAACAAAGATCGAACCGTCGTCGGTCACAAAGGTGTTCGTGGGCTGATTGAAGAGTCCGGCGGATGCGCTGGTCACGTAGGGGTAGCCCAGGCGACCGTGCAGTGTGCCGTCGGTACCGTAGATCCAGACCACGTGCGCGAGCTGATCGGTGAGCCAGAGCCGCTCGTGGCGGTCCATGAAGACGCCGTGGGCGTAGCAGAGCTCGGCGTCGCCCCAGTGGCCGATGACCTCGCCTTCACGACCAAGCACCGTCATGGGACGGGTGCCGCGATTGAAACAGTAGACGCGGCCAAAGCGGTCCGTGGCGATGCTGCCGATCCAGCCCAGGCTCCAGTCGGGCGGGAGCTTGAGCCATCCGTCCACGTATTCGTAGGTGAATTCTCCCGATCCAACCCGCATCACGCACCCCGCAAGCCATCGACGCCGTGCGCAGCGTAGCGGGTCGCACGGCAGCCGACCGGCGGTGGGAATGTGCCCTTCGCCACAGTGCCGCGCGGCGCCCGGACTTAGGGTTGGAGGAGACGGCAGGCCGCCACGACCGGCGGCTTTGCGATGGAGGTGCGCGGTGAAGAAGAAGGTGGCACTGCTCGTGCTGGCGATCGCGGCCGCGGCCGCACTCGTCAAGCATCGGCTGCGTCGCGAGTCAGCGCCCGAGGTTTCGGCCTCGGCATAGCGACACGCACAGGCCCCGGGCGGTGCGAGCGCTGCCCGGGGCCGCTGCATTTTGGCCTCGGATCACACACCGCGAGCCGGAGGTCTTATCCTTGGTCGATTGAATTGCACGGCGGGCTGAAACATGTTCCAAACCATTGGGCGCACGTGGGAGCTCATCAAGATGAGCTGGGCGGTCCTGAAGAAGGACCGGGAGCTGGTGCTGTTTCCCGTCATGTCGACCGTCGCGCTGGTGATATTGGCCGGGCTGATGATGGGCGTCGGGGCCAGCGTTGGCACCGTGGACCGCCTGTCCGATACCGGCGCCACCGAAGTCGACATCGCGCTCCTGGCCGTGACCTACTTCCTCCTGGCGTTCGTAGTCATCTATTTCAACTCGGCGCTCATTGGGGCCGCGATGATTCGCTTGGCCGGGGGCGACCCGACGGTGCGTGACGGCCTGCGCATGGCGAACAAGCGCCTGCCGCAGATCCTGGGCTGGGCGCTCATCTCGGCCACCGTTGGACTGATCCTGCAGGTGCTCCGCAGCCAGTCGCGCGACAACATGCTTGGCCAGATCGTGCTCTCGCTGGTCGGCGGCGTCTGGGCGTATCTGACGTACTTCGTGGTGCCCATCCTGGTCGCCGAAGGGCTGGGACCGTTCGCCGCAATCCGGAGCTCCGGCTCGCTGTTCAAGCGCACCTGGGGCGAGCAGGTCACGTCGAACATCGGCTTCGGCATCCTGGGATTCGTCGCCGCGCTGATCGGCGCCTTGCCCGCCATCTTGGTGGCCACAGTCAGCCTGCCGGTCGGCATCGCGGTAGGTGTGGCGACCGTCGGACTCGCCCTGGCGATCGTGACTGCGCTGGAGGGAATCTTCAAGGCCGCGCTGTACGGTTACGTGGCCGACGGTCGCGTGCCCGAGGACTTCACGCGCGACTCGCTGGCCGGGGCATACCAGAGCGGCGCCCGCCCGTATCGACCGTTCTAGCCGGCACGGGCCCTTGGCGGGGCTTGTTATGATTTTGCACCGGGGTTTGCTGTGTGCGGCCGTGTTCGGTCAGGCACGCGGATTGCAGGAGTAGACGGACGTGCCGCAGGGTCCTCGAATAGGGCGACGCCGGCTGCTTGCACTAGCGGCCGGCAGTGGCGCCGTCGCAGCCGGCGGCTTGGTCACTCCGGCCAGCGCCGAAGAGCCAATTGAGCCCCATCCCGAGAAGGTCTACGTCCCCGAGACCGGTCACCACATTTCCGGGCCGATCCTCGACTGGTGGCTGCAATACGGCCGTGAGTCGGCGATCGGATGGCCGATCACCGAGCCGCTGCCGTATGGCCGCGAGCAGGTCCAATACTTCGAGCGCGGTGCGCTGCGCACGGACGCCTGGACGCGAGATCCGCTGGGAGTCACTCCCCTCAACCTGGGAACCGCGTGGGCCTTGCAACAGGTGTCGGCGGACCAGCCGCACGACTACGGGTGGTGGTTTCCACAGACGAAGCGTGGCGTGCACCCGGTGTTTTGGGAGCCGTTCCGCGAGGGCGGCGGTGTCTTCGCGTTTGGCTTCCCGGTCCTTTGGGGCGCGGAGACGACCGGCGGGTTGCGCCAAGCCTTCAGCCGCTCGATCTGGCGGGATACGTCTCAGGGCCTCGTCCAAGATCCCGTGGGCGTCTACGTCGCCGAGATACGCGGCATCAGCACGGCCCCGGTCAGGCAGTCGGTGGTCGCCCCGCCGTACGACCCGGCGCATTGGCCTGCCCGGCCAACCTATGCGCCCCAGCGACGCGCGGAGGTTGATCTCACCCGGCAAGTCACCACCTTCTTCGCGGACGACCAGCCGGTCTACCAGGCGTTGATCTCAACGGGGCTGCCGCCGGACTTCACTCCGCCTGGCGACTTCGCGATCTTCTGGCGCATCGAGCGCGCGCGACTGATTTCGAACGGCAGCACCGTCAAGACGTACGACGTGCCCAACGTGCTGCACGTCCAGTACTTCACCGAAAGCTGGATCGGGTTCCACTACGCCTACTGGCATGACGCCTTCGGCACCGTGTACAGCGCCGGTTGCGTGAACATGCGACTCCAAGACTCACAGTGGGCGTGGGACTTCTGTGCGAACGGCACGCCGGTCACCGTGCACCACTAGGACTCGCGGGCGCCGTCTATTCGGCTGGGGCGCCGTTCTCTTCCGGCTGTGGGGTGTAGGGCGGTCGTCCCGCCGGAAGCGGTTCGCGGCGCTCCTGAACGAACTCGGTGGCTTGGGCCGTTTCGGTAACGGAAGCAAGGCCGAGGTATTCGACCGTGTCGGCATAGGGGCGCCCGGTCGTCGGGTCCCAGCCATGGTCGCGATAGTAGGCGCGCACCTCGTCACTCACGGTCTCTCGGCTGAGCCGACGGTCGCGCAGCGGCCCGTGCCGCAGCGGCTGGTGCAGCCGGTCCGGAAGGCGGTCGTCCTCGGGTTGCAAGCCTTCTCGAAGATTGAAGAGCCTCGCCATGGTGACGCCGCGCTCGAACGTCGCGTGCAACTCGTCAGGTGAGACGTCCCAGCCCGTCGCCGCGTTCAGCAGGGTCAGGGTCGTGGCCTCGTCGTACTGCAGGAAGTGGCAGAGGCCCACGGTGTTGCGGAGCCCGGACCGCTTGCCCGCGGCGCCGGTGTGGTCACCACCGGTCGGCGTGACCGGATAGTTGCGGCGCATTTCGGGCATCGCGCGGGGATCGTGCATGGCGACCTCGAGCCCCTTGACGTGGACGACCCTCGCCTCGGCCTCCGGCCCCAGCGCGCGCGCCGCCCGCAGCGAGCCTTCGGCCAAGAGATCGCCCACTCCCTCGCGGCGGGCGATCTTGCCAATCACGCGCAGCAGGTCGTCGGCGGACCCGAAACGCAGCGTCTCGCCGTTGAGCCGATGCCCATCCAACAGGCCGAGCTCGACCATTTCCATGGCCCAGGCGATCGTCGCACCGCAGGAGATGCTGTCCATCCCCAGCGCGTTGAGCATTTCATGGCCCTTGCAGACGGCCATGACGTCGATGACGCCGGTGTTGGAGCCGATCGCCGCCATCGTCTCGTACTCGGGACCGCCGTACTTGGGATCGACCTTGAGATCGGGGCGGTCGATCTTGACGCGCTTCTTGCAGCGCACGGAGCAGGCATAGCAGCGATCCATCTCGTGGTCGGTGAGCTCCTGAATGGCCAGCGCATCCACCCGGTCGCCGCCTGGCAACTGGCCGTCGCGGAAGTTGTTGGCGACCAGGTGACCCTCGAGCTGCTTGGACTTGACCATGGCGCCGGTGCCCCAGGTGTGCAGGCGATGGTGCGCGCCGCCGGGCGCCAGCGTCTCCTGCGCCACCGAGCGCGCGACGCCGGCGATCGCCCGCGGGTCGGCGGCGGACACCGGCTGCGTGCCACGCACGGCGATTGCCTTGAGATTCTTGGACCCCATCACGGCGCCCAGGCCGGTGCGACCGGCGACCTCGTTGAGATCGTGGACGACGCAGGCAAACCGCACCAGATTCTCCCCGGCCGGACCGATCTGGGCCACGCGCACCTGTGGGTCGGCGAGTTCCGTCCGGATTCGGTCTTCCACCGGCCCAGTCAACTTGCCCCACAGCGGCCGGGCGTCGCGCAGCTCGACCTCGTCGTCGTGAACCCAGAGATATACCGGATGCGCCGCCCGCCCCTGCACGATGATGGCGTCCCAGCCGGCCCGCTTGAGCTCGGCGCCCCAATACCCGCCGGCCTCTGACTCGCCGAATAGGCCCGTGAGCGGCGACTTGGCGCCAACGCTGTGCCGGCTGCCGCCGGGAACGGAGACGCCGGTGATTGGGCCAAGCGCAAACACGAGGCGGTTTTCGGGATCGAATGCGTCACTGCCGGGCGGAACTTCCGTGAGCAGCGTGTGGGCAATGACGTTGCGCCCGCCCATGTGCATCCGCATGAAGTCATCCCCGGGTCGCTCGACTCGCACGCGGCCGGTGGTGAGATCGACGCGCAGAAAACGCAGGCGCACCGAGCCCTGGAAACGCGACATGGCTACGCGCCGCCGGTCATTGGAACGAGGATGTCGACCAGGTCGCCAGCCGCCAGCGCGGCGTTGCGGTCCGCAAGCTCGCCATTCAGTCCAAGCGTGAGGCGCGGTTCGGCGTCGACGCCGTAGCGCTCGAGCAGGTCCTGGACCGTGGCTCCTGCCGGCACGTCAACCTCCCGCACCGCGCCGGTACCCGGAAAGTAGCGAGCTAGGTCCGCGTAGGGTCGCACACGCACTCGAAGCGGCGGCGGCATCGTGCACCATCCTCTCCCTCCGACCCGGCGCCGACAAGGCTGCCGCCGAATCTGGCGCTAGGGCACCGACCGGCCGCCGACCGACGTCTCGATGCGATAGACGGACGTCTGCGCGGTGACGAACAGCGTGCTCCATCCAGGCCCGCCCCAGGCCAAATTCGATGGTCGGGCCGGCGTGACGATCACTCCCAACACGGTCCCATCGGGCTCGACGACCCACACGCCCCCCGGACCCGTGCTCCACAGCCGGCCCTCCGCGTCGCACTTCATACCGTCCGGGTTGTTCGGCGCCGGGTGCGCGTCCATGTCCACGAATTGCCGCGGATTCGCGAGCGATCCGTCGGGCGTCACGTCAAACGCCCACACGTCGCGCGGGCCGCCCGAGTCACCGATGTAGAGCACGGATTCGTCGGGCGAAAATGCCAGCCCGTTCGGCCGCACGAATCGATCGGTGGCCAGCGAAATCGACCCATCCGGCGAGAGTCGATACACCCCGTTTACCGGTTGCTCCTGGACGTCCGGGCCGAGCGGGTCAATGCCGTAAGGCGGGTCGGTGAAGTAGACATCGCCATTGCGGCGAACGACGAGGTCGTTGGGGCTGTTGAGTCGCCGACCCTCGAAATACGCGGCGATGGGATCGGGCTGCGCGTTGGCGTCGAACCGCAGCACCGCGCGCGCGGTGTGGGCGCAGGCCAGGACGTTGCCGTCACGGTCCAGCGTGAGTCCGTTGGTCGAGCCGCTGCCCGCGCGGAACGTGGTGAGCTCGGGGCCCTCGGGCAACTCGCGCCAACGGCAGATGCGGTCATTCGGGATGTCGCTGAAGAGCAGGTGGTCGCCACGCCAGACCGGGCCTTCGGTGAAGCCAAGCCCGCTGGCGATGCGCTCGAACTGCGCCCCGGGCGCCAATAGCTCATGCAGCCGTCCGCTGCGATCCTCGAGCGCGAGCGCGTGCTCCTCGTCGACGAATTGGTGGGCCATACGAACCCTTGCGCGCTGATCCTTGGCGTGGACCCGATGATGCCCGACGAGAGGCACGGCGCGCGACACGATAAGCGGTTGACAGCCTTTCGGCGGCGCTCCTAGCCTCTTGTCGGCGCCTCTCCATCACGGCGGCATGACGCATGACAACCGACCAGATTTCGCACCAATCCTCCGAGGCGTCCCAGCTCTTTGAGCCGCCGGCGGACTTTGCCGCGCGCGCGCACATCAGCTCGATGGAGCAGTACCGCGAGCTCTATCGCCGCAGCCTCGAAGAGCCGGAGGCCTTTTGGCGCGAGATTTCGGACGGCTTCGAGTGGATGCAGCCGTGGACCACGCTGCTCGAGTGGGAAGCGCCGTTCGCCAAATGGTTCGTCGACGGCACCACCAACATCAGCGTGAACTGCGTGGACCGCCACGTGGCCGCCGGTCGCGGCGATCGCGTCGCGTTCTACTGGGAAGGCGAGCCGGGCGACACGCGCGTGATCACATATTCCGACCTGCTGCGGGACGTGCAGCGGTTTGCCAACGCCCTGCGCGCGTTGGGCCTGGAGCGCGGCGAGCGCGTGCTGCTCTACATGCCCATGGTGCCGGAGCTGCCCGTGGCCATGCTGGCCTGCGCTCGACTGGGCCTGGTTCATAGCGTCGTATTCGGCGGGTTCAGCGCCGATGCCATTCGGGACCGGGTTAACGATGCCGGCGCCTCGCTGGTAATCACCGCCGACGGCGGCTGGCGGCGCGGTCGCGTGATCCCGCTGAAGGCCAGCGTGGACGCCGCCCTGGCGGACGACTCCTGCCCATCAGTCGACTCGGTGGTCGTGCTGCGGCGCTGCGAGAACGACATCACCTGGGTCGAGGGGCGCGATGTCTGGTGGGACGACGCTATCGCGGGCCAGGCCGACGAGTGCCCCGCGGAGGAGCTGCCCGCCGAGCACCCGCTCTACATCCTGTACACCAGCGGGACCACGGGGAAGCCCAAGGGCGTGGTGCACACCACGGCAGGCTACATGGTCTACACCGCCACCACGGCCAAGCTGATCTTCGACCTGCGCGACGACGACATCTACTGGTGCACCGCCGACATTGGCTGGGTCACCGGGCACAGCTACATCGTCTACGGCATCCTGGGCAACGGGGCCACGAGCGTGATCTACGAGGGCGCGCCCAACGCGCCGAAAGAGGACCGGTTCTGGGCCATCGTCGAGAAGTACAAGGTCACAGTGCTCTACACGGCGCCCACGGCCATCCGGACCTTCGTGCGCTGGGGCGAGGAGCACCCCGACGCCCACGACCTCACCAGCCTGCGGCTGCTCGGGACCGTCGGCGAACCGATCAACCCCGACGCGTGGCTCTGGTACCACCGCGTGATCGGCGGCGGGCGCTGCCCAATCGTGGACACGTGGTGGCAGACGGAAACTGGCGGCGTCCTGATCACGCCGCTTCCGGGCGCCATTGCGCAGAAGCCCGGCTCGGCCACCTTGCCATTCCCCGGCACCGAACCGCAGATCGTCGACGAGCAGGGGGAGGCGCTGCCCGACGGCACCCGGGGTCTCCTGGTGCTGAATCGACCCTGGCCGGGGATGCTGCGCGGCATCTACAAGGACGGATGGGGCGTTGCCGGCCACCCCGGAGAGCACGGCGACGCCGAACGCTTCATCGAGCAGTATTGGGCAAAATTCCCCGGACGCTACCTGACCGGCGACGGGGCCGTGCGTGACTCCGACGGCTACTTCTGGATCATCGGGCGCGTTGACGACACGCTGAATGTCTCCGGGCACCGCATTGGCACGGCGGAGGTCGAGAGCGCCCTGGTCAGCCACCCCGCGGTGGCCGAATCCGCGGTCGTCGGGACGCCCGATCCCATCACCGGCGAGGCGATCGCCGCCTTCGTCACGCTGCGGGGCGGCATCGACACCTCGGATGAGATGCACGCCGAGCTGACGGCGCACGTGGGCGAGAAGCTGGGACGCTTCGCGCGGCCCAAGCAGTTGCGCTTCGCCGATGCGCTGCCCAAGACGCGCAGCGGCAAGATCATGCGCCGCCTGCTGCGCGATATTGCCGCCGGTCGCGAGGTGGTCGGCGACACCACCACGCTCGAAGATCTGACGGTCTTGGCCCAGTTGCGGGGCGACGAGGAATAGCCCCGCTGAAGCAATCCGCCCGACGTAATACCATGGCGCCGGCGCCGCGATTGGAGCGGCGCCGTTCAGCGGAGCAGCGCAGGTCTATGGCGGTCACCGGGTCCCGTCGAACCGCGCGCCTTGGGCGCGCCGTTTGCGTGTTTCTGGGCGGCGTCATGCTCGCCGGCGCCCTGACGGCCTGCGGCGAATCTAGCCGCTTCTCCGGCCTGGCGCCCACCCCTGAACCGACCGCCGCCGTCGCCCAACTGCTGGCCATGGTCCCGCCGGGGCGGACGGCGCCCAACCTGGCCCCGGCGCCGCCCCCGCGCACGCCGGAGGCGGTCACTACCATGGCGGTGCCAACGCCTGTCGTTATCGAGACGCCGACACCGGAGGCAAGCGGAGACGGTCCGGCACCGCCGCCACCGACGGCGGCGCCGCCCAGTGACCTTTCGCCCGGTCATCAGCTCTTCATCGCCAACGGCTGCACGGTCTGTCACGCCGAAGACCTGAGCGGCGGCATCGGACCGGCTCTCGCGGGGCGGACGGTTGACGATCTGACGGAGGAGCGCATCCGCCAGCAGCTTGGCGAAGGTGGCAATGGCATGCCGCCGTTTCCCGATCTGACAGAAGAGCAGATCGTTCAGCTCATCGAGTTCATTCGCAGTTCTTGAGACCAAAATGACAAGGCGCGGACACGCGCTCGGCGTAGAATCTGAGGGGAGACCGGCGGAGAGCGTTTCGGTGCGAATCGGAATCGTTGCTGTCCTTGCGTTCGCGGTCGTCCTGGCGGCGTGTGGCGATACCGCCGCTCCGGCGGCGCCCACGGTCGAGGCCGCGTCGACGGCGACCGAAGCTCCCGCACCGCCTATGGCAACGGACACTCCCGCCCCGCCGCCCTCGCCGACGCCGCAGCCGACTCCTACGCCGGCGCCACAACCGGCCGCTACGCCGACCCCTCCGCCTGCCCCGGCACGGCCAGCCGCCGTGGACTTCTCACTGCCGAGCGCCCAGGGTCCGCAATACACCCTGAGCTCCTTCGCGGGCCAGCAGCCGGTGGTGGTGGTCTTCTACCGCGCCTTCTGGTGAGGGACCTGCCGCACCCAGCTCGTGGAGCTGCAAAAGAATTACGAAGAGTTCGAAGCGCGTGGCGTTGAAGTCCTCGCCATCAGCACCGACTCGCTCGAGGACACCGCCGGCATCGTGGAGCGGGTGGGCATCCAATTCCCCGTGCTCTACAACATCGAGGGCAACGTTCCCCGCGAATACGGCATCTTCAATCTCTACGGCGACGGCCTCGCCACCGGGTCGGCGTTCCTGATCGATCTTGACGGGAACCTGGCCTGGAAGTCGATCTACAGCGGCGTTCACGACCTGATCACCTCAGCCGACATTTTGGCGGCCATCGACGAGCTGTAGCGCGGCGGCGCCGTCCATGCCGGACGATCGGACCGAGGAGCGCATCGGCTCGCAGTTGGTCGCGTTCACTCGACGCGCATAGGCCGCATTGGCAATCCGGGGCCACGCCTCCGACGTAGAATTCGAGGGAACTAGCGCAGGGAGGACCTTGGTGCGCGTCGGGATCATCGCGGTCGTCGCGTTGGCGGTCGTTCTGGCGGCGTGCGGCGACACGACCGCGCCCGCGGAGACCGCCGCTGAGGCCACGCCCGCGACAACCGCGGCTCCCGAACCGCCAAGCATTCCCCCGACATCAACGCCTGCGCCAACTGCCGCGCCGCCGCCACCCACACCAACGCCCACCAGCCCGCCGACTCCCACCGCCACGCCCGCGCCGACGCCGGTAGTGATCGCCGCGGCGCCAACTCCGACCCCCGCACCCGTGCCAACGTCAACACCTGTCCCCGCACCCACGTCCACTCCAACGCCGCCGCCTACGCCAACGCCCGTCCCCGCCCCAACCTCGACGCCGCAACCCACGCCCACGACGGCTGCCACGCCAACACCGACGCCCGCACCCCAGCCCACGCCAACGCCTCAGCCGACGGCCACTCCGGCGCCGCAGCCCACCGCAACACCGGAACCGACGCCGACTCCCGCGCCCGAGCCCACGCCAACCCCCGCGCCTACGGCGCTCGACCTCTACGACGACAACGGCAACGGTCGGATTTCGTGCGACGAGGCGCGGGCGCACGGGATTGCCCCGGTCAGGAGCGACCATCCGGCGTACGAGTTCATGACCGATCGTGACGGTGACGGCGTCGTTTGTGAAACGACTGCGACGACGGCCGAAGCTGAACCCACGCCAACGCCGCAGCCGACACCAACTCCCTCCCCCCCACCCACACCCACGCCACAGCCGACGGCCACGCCGACTCCGCCGCCCGCGCCAGCCAGGCCCGCCGCCGTCGACTTCTCGCTGCCAAGCGCTCAGGGCCCGCAATACACGCTGAGCTCATTCCAAGGGCAGCAACCGGTGGTGGTGGTCTTCTACCGGGCCTTCTGGTGAACGGCTTGCCGTACGCAGCTCGTGGAGCTGCAGAACAATTACCAGGAATTCCAATCGCGCGGCGTGGAAGTCCTGGCGATCAGCACGGACTCGCTCGAAGACACCGCCGGCATCGTGGAGGGGATCGGCATTCAATTCCCGGTGCTCTACAACTCCGCGGGTGACGTGCCTAGGGCCTACGGCGTATTCAATCACTTCGGCGACGGGCTCGCCACGGGGTCGGCATTCCTGGTCGATCTCGACGGGAATGTGGCCTGGAAGTCGATCTACAGCGGCGTTTACGACCTGATCACATCCGCCGACATCCTGGCGGCCATCGACGCGCTATAGGGCGGCAGTGCCGACCGCCAGGCGGTGGATTTCCGCCTCCGCGGGAATGACGGACAAAGAGTGACCCACCGTCGCCTGCTGCGCGCCGTGGGCCGCGCGCCTACAATCGCCGCCGGCCTCACCGACGGAAAACCCCATGAATAATCCGCTGCGAGCCGGCGTGGTCGGCCTGACCGGCATCGGGGCCAATCGCCCCGCGCCAGGCCCTGGACCGGGCACCGGCTTCGAGATGCCGCATTCGCACGTCGCCGCCTATCGCCATGTCGCCGGCACCGAGCCCGTGGCGGTGTGCGACATCGTCCCCGAGAAGCTGGACGACTTTCACCGCACCTGGAGCGACGCGCTGCCCGACGTGCGCGGCTACACGGACTACCGCGAGATGCTGGCCCGCGAGCAGCTGGACGTGATCAGCGTGGCGACGCCGGACGACCGGCACGCGCAGATCGTCGTCGACGCGGTCGAGGCCGGCGTGCGCGGAATCATCTGCGAGAAGCCCATCGCCTCGACGCTGGCCGACGCCGACCGCATGATCGCTGCCGTCGAGGCCGCCGGCATCCCCATGCTGGTCGACCACACGCGGCGCTGGATGTTCCCGTGGGTGCAGGTGGCGGAGGTGATCGCGTCAGGCGAGATTGGCGAGGTGCAGCGCATCGTGGCCAACCAGGGCGGGCCGCGCGCGATGCTGTTCCGCAACGGCACCCACATGTTCGACACCATCCTCTGGTTCGCCGGCGGCACGCCCACCGCGGTCTACGCGATCGCGGAGGCCGGGTTCGAGGACTACCCCCCGCGTTACGCCAGCGACGGCGGCCACGACCCCGACACCGACCCCGCCATGTCCGTCGTGGTCGAGTTCGACAACGGCGTGCGCGCCTTCTGGAACATGTGCAAGACGATGCCGCAGGTGTTCACGCTGGAGGTCCTGGGCACCGCCGGCATCGCGCGCGTCGGTGACTCGGGCGACGCCACCGTCACCGTCAAGAACGGCGGGGACTTCAATCGGCGCACCCTGCCCCGACCTCAGTACACCCTGGGCCACATCGCCGGCTGCGTCGACGAGATGGTGCACCTGATCCACCACGGCGGACAGGCCTCGATGGACGGTCGCACCTCGCGCCAGGTCGTCGAAGTGCTGCTGGCGGCGCTGCACTCGCAGCACGCCGGCAACGCCCGCATCACGCTGCCGATCAGCGACGCGTAGGCAGGTCGACGCCGGCGAGTTACTCCTAGTCGGCTGAGGGCTTTTCCGTCGGCATCCGTCCGATACGGATGTGCGACGTCAGCAGTTCTGGGCTATGGCTACCGCGACAATGATGACAATCACCATTAGTGCCACGAGACGACGAGCGTCGCCACGCCAACTCCAACGATATGTGGAAAAGCGCTCGTGGTATATGGCCCGCACCTCCCACGGTGCCCTGGTGCGCTTGGTTTCATGAGTGAAGTCGTCCTGAGGAATGGGGTGAGGGGAGATGGCGCCGTCGGCGGGTAGGAGCCGCCGGTAGCGGTGCCGAAACTCCTGGTCGGACTGAATCCCCTTTCGCATGTTGCAGGGGGTACAGAGGAGTTGCAGGTTGCCGATCTCGTTGCCGCCACCCCGGCTAATTGGGTGTTTGTGGTCAATCTCAAGGTAACGGATGCGATGGACACGTCCGCAGTATGAGCATCGGCCCTTCTGCGCCATGAAGAGTTGGTTCTTCACGCTCCGGGGAAAGACGATCCTGCGTGGGTCCGAATAGTTTGGTGAATCGCCCCGTCTCACCGAATTCCTCCCGCCTGAACTGCGCGTCGCAGCGCACGTTCGCGGCTACAGCGACTTGATATAGGCCACGATCGCGAGGAGCTCTTCGCGCGAGAGCAACGTGTCGAGATCGGCCTGCATCAGTCCCGCCTCGTATCCCTCGACGACTTCCGCATTGGGGTCCACGATCGCCCGCAGCAGATAGGCATCGTCGGCAACCACCGTTGAGCCGTCGGCCAGCGTGATCTGGCTGAGGTAGACGCCCTGCCACGTCGGTCCGATGCCGTCTGTCCCGTCGCTGCTGTGGCAGGCCTCACAGCCGATGGCGCGGACGAGCGAAGCCCCCAAGGCCGGATCAGGCGCCGTTGCGGTAGGAGTGGGCGTGGCCTCCGGTGTGGGCGTTGGGGTCGGTTGCGGCGCCGGAGTCGGCGTGGGCTGCGGCGTGGGCGTGGGCGCCGGCACTGGCGTGGGCGTCGGCTGCGGGGTTGCCGTGGGTTCCGGCACTGGCGTGGCTGTCGGCTGCGGGGTTGGCGTGGGTTCCGGTGATGGAGTCGGCGTAGGGACTGCGGTTGGAGTGGGTGGCGGGGTCGGGGTGGGTTCCGGTGTGGGCGACGGCTCCGGTGCGGGCGACCGTTCCCGCGTCGGGGTAGCCTCAGGGACTGCCGTTGGCTTTAGTGTGGGAGTCGGTGTGGCCGCCGGCGTCGGCGACCGATCTGGCGTTGGTGACGGCGTCGGGGTGGGCTCTGGCGTCGGCGTCAGTGGCGGCGTGGGCGTCGGAGTGGCCGACTCTTGGACTATCTCTCGAGTTTCGGAGAAGCCCATGACGTCTGTGATCGAGACGGAGTGGGAACCCGACGACACATCATGGAAGACGTGCGTGAGGATGCCGTCCGAATCGGTGACTTGGTTCGGCGGGCGTCCATCCAAGGTGACGCGGACATCGACGCCAGCGAACACCCGCAACTCGACCACTACCGTGGAATCCTCGTTGGATACGCGGTGGACGTCCCACTCCCGCGTCGGCCGTGGGGTTGGCGAGGGCGTAGGATCGCGCGTCGGTGTGGGCGTAGGACTGACCGTGGGTGTTGGCGCGAGCCTCGTCGCGGTCGCAGCCGTTGATGCGGGCGTGGGAGACGCCGCCGGCGGCGTGTCCACTGCGGCCGGCGCCGAGGCTTCCCCACATGCCAGGCACAGGAAGCCGAACGCGACAACTAAGCCTGCTATCCGAGAGTTGCTCAGCGGGCCATTCGATTGGCGCTTGTTTGTGTCCCGACGGCCGCTGTCGAATCTACGCACGCGTCGGGTCACACAACGCGCGAGTCACCGGCATTCGGGAAACCGTGTTCGGGCCAATGCGAATGTGTCCTGCAATCTCGTCGCGCGGCGCACAGGCGAGAGAGTATCGCGCGGGACTGGTAAATTCTGCCGTTGCTCCATTTGAGTGCCCGCGGCAGGCAGCAGAGGTCGTTTTGGTCGTGCCGGAACAGTCGCCGTATCGGAATCTGGCGGTCGTCACTCGCAGCATCTTCGGTCAGGCCGTGCAGCTGATCGGGGCGGCCGTGTCCTATTCAGCGACGGCGCTCCTGCTCGCGATCACCTTGC
Organism: Chloroflexota bacterium; assembly: GCA_028873795.1. Taxonomy (GTDB): domain Bacteria; phylum Chloroflexota; class UBA11872; order UBA11872; family UBA11872; genus JAJECS01. The sequence continues at coordinate 9,187 of JAPPNP010000027.1, read as the reverse complement.
TGGTGGCGATCCTGCCCGCGCGCCTCGTCGATGCGGCTGCCGCCTGGCTGGGACGCCGCGTGTATGCCCGGGGCGGGCGCCGCTCGCGCCAGCTGCGGGCCAACCTGTCCGTGGCCATGGGGCCATCGGCCTCGGCGCACGACGTGAACGCGGCGGCCGGGGATGTCTATGCGAGCTACGGCCGCTATCTGGTGGAGTACTTCACCATGTTCTGGCCGGATTGGTGGCGCCGCCACCGCCGCGTCGAGATCGATTCGTCGGAGCTGGCGGCGGCGCTCGATGCCGGCCGGGGCGCAATTATCGTGAGCATGCACGCCGCGAGCTTCGAGATCGCCGCCCGCGAGCTGCGACGGCGACACGCCCCCATCTCGTCCGCCGGTGAACGGCTGCGGCCACACTGGCTGGGCCGAGTCTTCGCGATGATCCGACGACAAGCGAAGATCGAGGTGCATGACGAGCGCGAAGCCGCCCGCCCGCTGCTCCGGGCGCTACGTCGCAACGAGGCCGTTGGCCTGGCCGCGGATCGAGTGATCATCGGCGACGGCGTGCCGGTGCAGCTATGCGGCGAGACGGCCATTCTCCCCAAGGGACCCGCTTTGCTGAGCATCATGAGCGGCGCGCCGCTGATGCCCGCCTTTACCCGGCGCTTGCCCGACGGGCGCGTGCAGGGCTACTTCGGGCGCGCCATCCACCTGCGCGACCTGGACCGCTCGAACGACGGCCTGCAGGAAGGCGTGCAACGCATGGCGGATGTGCTGACGGAGATGGTCGGCTACGGCTATCGCAGCTGGTACGCCCTGCACCCGGTGTGGCCGACGGCGCGGGTGCCGTAGCGCTGCACGGCTTCTAGCCGATGCTTGAGCCGTAGGGGCGGTTCGCGAACCGCCCCTACTCGTGAGTAAACGGGTTCAGCGGCCCCTGGATTCCGGCTGTCGCCGGAATGACGGAAGGGCGCCGCAGGATTCCCCAGCTTCGGGCGGACGTCAGCACAGTCCGTGACGCGTTCCGGATCAGGGGGCGTTGCCCGCGCTCTTGAGAAACTCCCGCGCCCCGCCTTCCAGCCAGGGCGTCCAGGGCGGGTGCAGGAAGCGGGCGCCGACGTCGATCCAGTGGGCCGCGTCGGACGTAAAGGCCAGCGTGCCCGCCACCCGACCGGCGGCGACGATCTGGCGAATGGTCTTCTCCGTCAGCTCGCGAATCTCCGGCGCTTTGCTATCCAGAATTCCCATGCTTTGGCCAAGGTCCGAGGGCGCGACGAAAAACACGTCGATGTGGTCGACCTCAAGCAGCTCGGGAAGGTTGTGGACCGCGCGAATGTCCTCCACCAGGATCACGATCAGCGTTTCGTCGTTGGCCTTGTTCAGGTAGTCGTCCACGCCGTATCCCTGGCGCGAGCCGAACATGCCGCGGTGACCGATGGGCGCGAACTTGGCGGCGTCCACGATCTGCCGCGCTTCGTCGGCAGTGTTGACGTGCGGCACCACGATGCCCTGCGCCCCCTGATCCAAGGTGCGGTAGATGATGCCGGGCTCCACGCGATTGACGCGCACGATGGAGGTCACGCCCCACAGGTCGCAGGCGCGGGTGAGGTCGGCGATATCCCCAAAGTCCACCGGTCCGTGCTCCGCCTCGATCCAGAAGCCGTCGAAGCCCCACGGTCCCATGAGATCGATCAAGTCTGGTGTATTCACGCCGGCCGGAACGGTTGCCACCCCGCCCTCGGCGAGCTTGCGCTTGACGCGGTTCGGTCGAAGTTCGGCCATGCTCACGAGTCCTTGCGGGGATCAACGGGGGACCGGTACGCGCCAGCGTAAGTCATGCGCGCACGGCGCCGGCAATAACTCGAATCCCCGCCGCATGCCGCGACCTCTCGGCGGGGCGGTTCGCGAACCGCCCCTACCTCCCGCGGCGTCCCATTGGGGAGACCGAAGCTTCCTCGACACGCTCGGAGAGTCTAGGGGTGCGCGGCATTCCCTGCCGACTCAATCGCGTGCCTAGCCTTCACCGCCGCAGATCGGCAAGCCAAGATCGGAAAAGTCAGTTTCGGGCACATCCTGCAGACCAACGGGAATGCACCCGGTCAACTGATTTCCCCCAAAGGCCAGCGCTCTAAGGTTGGCGAGGTGGCCAAGCTCTGTCGGAATCGCGCCAGTCAAGTGGTTCTGCGCAAGGTACAGCCACTGAATGTTCGTGAGGTCGCCCAGCGCGGCCGGAATCTCCCCGCGCAATTGGTTGCTTTCCAAATCCAGCCACTCCAGGCTGACGAGGCGGCCCAGCGCGGCGGGAATCTCTCCGTGCAGCCGGTTACCGCTGAGCGTCAGTTGCTCCAGGTTCGCCAAGCGGCCGAGTTCGGGCGGAATCTCCCCTTCCAGTCGGTTCAGCTTGAGATTCAAATGCCTCAGCTTGGCCAGGCGGCCGATTTCAGCCGGAATCTCCCCTTGCAGCCGGTTCTGCGAGACGTAAAGGAATTCCAAGTTCGTGAGGCGGCCAAGCTCGCTGGGAATTGCGCCGCTCAGGCTGTTAATGGTGAGGGAGAGCGCTTCCAGCTTGGTGAGGTTGCCCAGCGACGCCGGAATCTCGCCACTCAGGTGGTTGTTCCAGAAAGACATCAGCGTCACGTTGGCTAGGAACCCCAGCTCAGCCGGAAGCTCGCCCTCCAGTTGATTACCCCAGAGCGACAGTCGTTTCAGGCTGGTGAGGCGGCCCACCGCGGCGGGAATCGCGCCGCTCAACTGGTTCTGCGAGAGGTCCAACTCGACGACACGCCCGTGGTCGTCGGTCGTCACGCCGTACCACTCGCCGAGCGGCGCGTCGCTGAGCCAGTTGGTGTGGTTGTTCCAGTTGGCGCCGTCAGTGGCTTCGTAGAGCGCCGCCAGCGCGTCCCGAACCGACGCGCCCTCGGGGACGTAGCGCTGGCCCTGGCGCAACGGTTGGGCGGACCGGAAGCTCGAGAACACCTGGTGGCTGCCAAAGGGGTACACCCGGTCGCGCACGGCGTCCCCCAGGAAGCGCAGCCGAACGGGCTCGGCGCTGTCGGGGCGATGCTCGAACACGGCGGCCTGAAAGTATTGCCGGGTGACGCCAGGATCGGCGCCCTCAATGCCGAGCATGGCTTCGGGATGATCGTCGCGGCGGGCGTCGGTCTTGGGCAGCCCGAACGCCTCGAGGCCACCGAGGCTGACGAAGACATCCAGGAATCCAATGGGGGCGCCGTCCACGGCGAAGTTGGACACGCGGTGCCCCCAGGGTCCGAGGGGCAGGCCATCCTGCTCACTCACCAGGTCGGGCTCGACGCCGAGGTCGGGCGCGCCGCCCAGCCCGCCGCCGAGGTAGTCCCACGCCAACCGCCGCTCCAGCCGCCACGTCCCGTCGCGCGCCTGGCAGTCCACGACGCCGCGCTGGTAGTACTGCGTGAGCGTGCCGGGCCGCTCAATGACGACTTCCGACGTGGCGAAGCCCCAGCGGGTGACGCCACCGGTGGCGTCGTAGTGGGCGAGAAAGTTGCAGTCGACCTCGTCGTCACCAACCGTCACGCGCAGATCGGAGACGTTGTGCGCCAGGTGAGCGTCGGGTTCTGTGAAGGCGCTCCGCGACACGACGGCGGAAATGCCTGCGTCGCTCTCGCCCTCCGGGTGGTCGGCGAAGGTGGGTGCGGCGAATGCGGCGCCGGCGACGAGCACCGCCAGCAGCAGGGCGCCGAAGCGGACGGCGCGCGGAAGGGAGACGACGTCGGCAAGGGGCGCAGGCAGGGTCGTTGGTGGTTTGATGTCGGGATCCTCTTGCATTAGTAACTCGGCCTCACCAGTTCCCATGCGGCGTGTGCGCACAGGCAAGGCGCACGGGGCGGGATCGTCTGCCCCCGGCTGAAAGGCAGAGGCTCGACGCGCATATCGCCTCGATGCCGCTCCCAAGGCACTTCCGAGATGGTCTGTTCCGTTTGTGTTTCGACAAGATCGCCATCAGCGGGAAAGGGGAGCTTACCAGTGGCCGTGAACGGATTTCCATAAGGCCCTACCGACGTTAGCGGGCTTCTTGCACGTCTGAGCGCCGCACGGTCATCCGGCATCGGCGGGCACCCTCGATTTGTCGATTGACTTGCGGGGTGGATTCCCGCCTCCGCGGGAATGACGAACTCAATGTCGCCCACTGCCACAGCAAGATTCAGAAAACCAACAGGGTAGGGAGGCATGGAAGCGGTGACGCGGCCCATCTGAAACCGCGGCACTTACCATGCGGCCAATGAACCGCTGCGCCGAGGAGTCCCTGCGATGACTGAGACACAAATGCGAGAGCGAGTGCTGGCCGAGGTGGATGCCCTGGCCGACGACCTGGTCCAGATGACCATCGACACCGTCCGCATCCCGTCGGTGAATCCGACCTATCCGGGCATCGATCAGGAGGCGGCGCGCGGCGGCGAAACCCGCGTGAACGAGTTCTGCAAGCCGCTCATGGAGGACGTGGGCCTGGAGACCGACCTGTGGGAAGCGGAGGAGGGCCGCGCGAACCTGGCCGGCACGCTTCGCGGCGCAGGCGGCGGACGTTCGCTGCTCTTCAACGGCCACGTGGACGTGGTGCCGCCCGGACCAGACGCCAACTGGAGCAAGGCCGGACCCTGGAGCGGCGAGGTCATTGACGGCAAGATCTGGGGGCGCGGCTCCTGCGACATGAAGGGCGGCAACGCGGCCGCGCTGACGGCGCTGCGCGCGGTATTGCAGGCGGGCCTGCATCCCAAGGGCGACGTGATCCTCGAGTTCGTCGTCGGCGAGGAGATGATGAACACCGAGGCCGGCACCGGCGCTGCGATCGAGCGCGGCTACACGGCGGACGCGGCGATCGTGGCCGAGGCCTCCGGCCCTCCCTACCGGCTCGGCATCATCCCGGCCTCGCCCGGGCTGCTTTACATGGCGCTGACGGTCAAGGGCCGCGCGGTGCACGCCTCGATGCGCGACGAGCTGATTCGCGCGGGCGGCGGCGGCGCGGCCATCGGCGTGTCGTCCATCGACAAGGCCCAGCTGATCATGGACGGCTTGCGCCAGCTGGAGGAGGAGTGGGGCCAGACCAAGTCGCACCCAATGTTCAAGCGTCCGGGGCACTTCACGATCTATCCCGGCCTCGTGCAGGGCGGTCCGAACGGGCCGTTCGTGATCTCGGAGGAGAGTCGGGTCGAGTACGCGATCTGGCACCCGCCCCAGGAGCCGGTTGAGGACGTCAGAGTCGAGATCGAAACCCACATCGCGCGCGTGGCGGCCACGGATTCATGGCTGCGGGACAATCCGCCCAAGGTCGAGTGGCTGCTCTGGTGGCCGCCGTTCGACGTGTCGCCGGACGAGCCCATCTGCAAGGCCCTCGAGTCGGCCTATACGGGCGTGTTCGGCACGGAAGCGCCCTACTACGGCTTCGCCGCCGTCGACGACGGGGCGTTCCTGAACCGCGCGGGAATCCCGGCCATCACCATTGGCCCCGGGAGCCTGCTGGTAGCACACGGTCCCGACGAGCACGTGGAGATCGACGAGCTGATCGACGCCGCCAAGATCTACGCGCTGGCGATCGTCGAGTGGTGCGGCGTCGCATCATAGGTCTGGCGGCAATCTCCAGCAGACGAAGGCGCCCGGCATGAGCCGAACACACTCGTGCGAACCCACGATGACGGATGAGGGCGTGGTGTGGTTCTGCCGCAACGGCTACTGGATTCTCGAAGCGGCGGTGCCGGACGAGATCAACCGGCGAGCGCTGGACTATCTGGCGTCGAACACGAACGGGGAACCCTCTGAAATCCTGCAAGAGGACTGGTTCGTCGACGGCGTGATTCTCAACCCCGCGGCCGCCGGGGCGGTGCGCTCGCTGCTGGGAGACGACTTCGCCCTGCCGACGCTGATGGCCAACCACCGCGGCCGGGGCCCGGCCAAGCCCCAGGATTGGCACCGGGACAGCGGCTCGCTCCACGGCCCGGCGCTCAACTACCTGCAGGTCTTCTACTACCCCCAAGACGTGCCGCCGGAGATGGGTCCCACGGAGCTGCTGCCGGGGTCACACTTCCTCTACCAGCGGGAAAAGCACATGGCGCACTACGGGGCGATCAAGGGCGGAGTTCTCACCGCCGCGCCGGCAGGGTCGATCTTCATCACCGCTTACAACATCTGGCACCGCCGGGCCGCCCGCACGGCCCCGGCGGCGGCCCGCCTGCGCCACCAGCTCAAAAAAAAAAAAAGGCGCACCCCCCACCCCCGGCGGGACAGGATCGTGAACCCCGAGGTAGACGGCGCCACGGCGGGTTTAGTAGGGGACCGGCGGGGATTCGCCGACGGGGTCCGAGATTGCGTCGACGCCGCCGAGATGTATTTCTGGCTCTGCGGGAAGATCGACGAGTTTCACTACCTGGGCGGTCAGTCGTGGCCCGCGGACATCCTGCTGTCCAAGCCCGCGCCCGGTTCCGACGAACGCGCCAGGAACCGCCGGCGCTTCGGCGTGCCGGGCGACATCACTGATCGAAGGTCGAGGTGACCGTGGCAGCACCGATGAGGTGAGGGAATACCGCCGCCAATGTTCCGGTTCGACCGAACTGGATTCCGGCTTCCGCCGGAATGACGGAGAAACCAGCGAGGATTCTCCACCGCGAGAACGACGCGAGGTGGCCCAAGATTCCCCAAGTGAGGCGGCCGCGCGAGCTAGGATGGGACACGCGAGCGCCACGGCGTGACCGGCGGAGGTCTGCAGATGAAAGACCTGCGGCAGATGGTTCGGCAGTGCATCGACGAGCTGCGCGAAGGTCGGCTGACCGAGGAGCGCCTGCGCGAGCTCGAGGACGCCGTCGGCGCGGAGCGGCCGCGGCGCTGGGACCTGCTCTACCTCCAGGCGGCCAAGACGTCGGAAGTGTCCGACGTGGTCGGCATGCGCATGATCCGCGACGGCGAGGTGGTCTATCCGCTGCCGCCGCCTGAGGAATGGCCCTACAAGACCGTCCTCGAGGCGATCAACGACGGCTGGCGGGTGGTGAAGTTCCCCGAGCTGTCGCTGCTGATGGACGAGGGCCGCACCTACGGGCTCTCCTGCGAGTTCATCCTGGAACGGAGGGCGACCGCATGACCCTGACCAAGCGCACCTACTCCTGCGCGCCCACCATGACCGACGACGACGTGATCTGGTTCTGCCGCAACGGCTACTGGATTCTGGAAGGCGTGGTGCCGGACGAGATCAACCGGCGGGCGATGGACTACCTGGACGACCATCCAATCTCGGAACCTTCGGAGATCCTGGAAGAAGACTGGTTTGTCGAGAATGTGATCTGCAATCCGGCGGCGGCCGGGGCGGTGCGCTCGCTGCTCGGCGACAACTTCACGCTGCCGGTCCTGATGTCGAATCATCGCGGCACCGCCCCGCGGCATCCGCAGGACTGGCACCGCGACGGCGGCTCGCGCTATGGCCCGGAGGTGAACTACCTCCAGGTCTTTTACTACCCGCAGGACGTTCCGCCCGAGATGGGCCCGACGGAGCTGCTGCCGGGCTCGCACTTTCTCTACCAGCGCGAGAAGCACATGGCGCACTACGACGCGATCAAGGGCAGCGTGCTGACCGCGGCGCCGGCGGGCTCGATCTTCCTCACGTCGTACAACATCTGGCACCGTCGCGGGGCGCGCACGGCGCCGACCGGCATTCGCAACCTGCTCAAGTACAACTACTGGCGCACCGAAGACCCCAAGCGAGACTGGATCCAGGAGCCGGACTTCGACATCGAGTTCGCCGATTTCGTGGTGGACACTTTGCGCCACTCGGAGCTGATGCGCGACTGCGTGGACGCCGCCGAGATGTACTTCTGGCTCTGCGGAAAGTCCGAAGAGTTCCAATACCTGGGCGGCCAGGGCTGGCCGGGCGACATCCCGGAGAACAAGGCGACCCCCGAGGCCATCGAGCGCACGCGATACCGCCACCGCTACGGCGTGCCGGGCGACATGACCGATCGAGGCAACAAGCGCGCGGCGCGCATCTGGTGACATGACCTGGGACATCGAGCGGCACGCGGCCGAGATCGAGCGCGACGGCTACACCATCCTGGAGCGCGTGCTGCCGCAGGACGAGATCGACGCCTCGGTCGCGGCGATCGAGGAGACGCTGGCCTCCGAGGAGACCATCGGGCGCAAGTACGGCCTGCAGAGCGCCAACCTGCGGATGGTTTTCAACGCGCAGGCCAAGCACCGGCACTTCCACGGCCTGCCGCTGCGCTACCCGGCCCCGGTGGAAGTGGCGCGGCAAGTGCTGGGCGACGACATGTTCGCCCACGATGTCACCATCCGCGTGCCCATGCCGACCGGGGAAAAGGACCACAAACGCTTCGGAGGCAATCTGCACGCCGACTGGAGCGATTTCACGGTCACGCCGTTCGTGGGCGGGCGGCACTATCCGCTGGGCATCCAGGCGGCCTGGGCGCTCACGGAGTTCTCCACGACGACCGGCGGGCCGGTGGTCTGGCCGGGGTCGCACCTGACCACCGAGATTCCGCCCGAGGACTCGGTGTCGCTTCCGCCCGGATGGAAGATTGCCGAAGCGCCGGCGGGATCGGTGCTGATGTGGGACGCCAGCCTGTGGCACACCGGCGGCACCAACCGCGGCGACGGACCGCGCTACTCGCTGATCCTGTTCTTCCAACGCTGGTGGGTGAAGGGCTTCAACGACTCCTATCGCTACATGCCGCCGGAGATGCGCGCGCAGATGTCACTGGACGAGCGCAAGCTCTGGGGGCAGGAAGCCGGGGTCCCGCCCAATACGCACTTCCGAGGTATGAGCCCGGAGCAAATCGAGGCGCTGACGCCTGAGGAACAGGCCGTCCTCAACATCGCGGCGTATTAGGACAGTGGGCGGCGAGCCACCGGACATGTCATTTCGAACGCAGTGAGAAATCTAAGGACGTTGGTGCATTCTCCCCGCCCCTTTAGATTCCTCGCCGAGCCTCGGAATGACAGGAATGGGGCGCAAGTTGGAGTGCGCCATGGCCGCCGCGTGCCCGGTTCCGCGGATGTCGAGATTCCTCGCCGAGCGTCGGAAGGACCGCGGTGAGCCACTGGACATGTCATTTCGAACGGAGTGAGAAATCTAAGGACGTTGGTGCATGCTCCCCGCCCCTTAGATTCCTCGCCGAGCCTCGGAGTATCTGTGTTCGGATGTCAAGGGTTTTAGGGGGCGGGGGCGCGCTCCT
>JAPPNP010000026.1:10303-269783 GCA_028873795.1 Chloroflexota bacterium | reverse complement strand
AACGGGGCGACCGGCAACGGCCATCCCGAAGCCATCGACCTCGGGCCGAGCGTCGCGTCCGTCCTGGGCAACGGTCGCCATGCCAACGGCAACGGGCACCACGACGAGGCGCCGCCGCCGCCGCCGTCGCTGTTCTCCTGGGCGGAGTTCGTGGCGGAGGAGCCAGCCAAGCCGAAGGGCCGGAAGCGGAAGCCGCAGCCCGCAACAGCGTCGCTCTTCGAGTGGGCGCTGGAACAGGAGCGGCAGCCGGTCGGCGCGGGACGCTAGCTCGCACACACGGGGGAGGACACCTAAATGCAGGTGTCCTCCCCCGCACGTGCATATATGTGACCTTTTTTGCGTTTCAGGCCATACGGCTCCAGTGCGGCCATGCGTGAGCCGTGTGTGCGGGGGTTGTGTTGCCGCGAGACTCCGCGAAAGGGTAAAACGGTACGTGAGGAGAACGCGCTGAAAGGGAGCAGCGATGACGACCGCAGACACCCCGGCGCGACAGCGCAGGCCCCGCGAAGAGACGGCTCGCCTGGGTGACGCGATATATGAGCGGGATATCCGTCCGCAGGTCGAAGCGGCCCACCACGGGGAGTTTGTCGCCATCGACGTTGACAGCGGGAGTTGGGCCATATCAGACGACCTTCGCGCGGCAGCCAAGCGTCTGCGGACGCAACGCCCGGGTGCCGTTGATGTCTGGCTGCTCCGAGTGGGGCACCGGGCGCTGCATCACTTTGGGGGACGTCCCCTTCGGAGCGTTGAGTGATCGAGGGCGTGGTGAACGCCGCCTACGAGCCGGTGGTGACCCTGGCCGTGCAAGGTCCATCGGGGCAGACAACCGAAACCGAAGCTGTGATAGACACGGGCTTCACCGGATTCCTGACCGTGACTCCTGCGTTGGTTACGGAGTTGGGATTGATCCTTGAGGGCACGAGCCGGGCGACCCTGGCCGACGGCAGCGAGATAACCTTCGATGTCTACGACGTTGCCGTGCTCTGGGATGGCGAGCCAAGGTACGTCCTAGCGGACGCCGCCGACACCACCCCTCTCGTGGGTATGCGGCTGCTAGACAACCACAACCTGAACATTGACGTCGTGGACGGCGGCCGCGTCCTCATTCAAGCCAAAAAGTAACCGAGCACCAACCGCCAGCTCTCTCCGCCCCGCTGCTGACCTGAGCGTCCTTTCCCTACCGGCCATGTATGCGGCCCTTTTTGCGTTTCAGGCAATACGGCTCCCATGCGGCCGTGCTTGGGCCATGCGTGCGGGGATTTTTCGTTGCCGCACGACTCCGCGAAAGGGTAAAACGGTATGTGTTAGGAGAACGCGCTGAACGGGAACCGCGATGACGACCGCAGAAACCCCGGCGCGACAGCGCAGGCCCCGCGAAGAGGCGGCCCGCCTCGGCAGAGAGATATACGAGCGAGACATCCTGCCGCAGGTCGAAGCCGGCCATCACGGTGAATACGTCGCCATTGATGTTGAGACCGGGGATTGGGCAATAGCCGACAGTGAGAGTGGCGTGGTGGATGGTCTGCGAGCGCAGCTCCCCGATGCCGTCGATGTCTTGGTCGAGCGAGTCGGGTACCGGGCGCTTCGCAGCTTCGGGGCCGGGTCCCTGCGGAGGAGGGAATGATCGAAGGGGCCGTGAATGCCGCTTATGAAGCGGTGGTAACCCTTCCCTTGCACGGCCCGGACGGTCGGACGCACGACATCCAGGCCGTGATCGACACCGGTTACACCGGCACCTTGACGTTGCCGACCGCCGTGGTTGCCGAACTGAAGTTGTCGTTTTCACACATGGGCTGGGCGTTTCTGGCAAACGACGACGTTGTGAGCTTCGATGTCCACGATGTGATCGTGCTCTGGGACGGCCAGCCGACACATATCAAGGCCGACGCGACCGGCAGCACCCCGCTGGTGGGTATGCTGTTGCTCGACAGGCACAACGTGAACATCGAAGTCGAGAGCGGGGGCCGCGTCGTTATACAGGCTAGGGCATAGCCAGAGAAGACAGGGACGCGATGCAGTCAAGCAGAACTGCGCAACTGCGGCGGGCTTGGAAGGCCAAGGGCAACCCATCCTGTGATCATCCTCGAGTTGAGAAGGAGTACGACCTCGGTGCCGACACTGCGGATGAAGTTTGCACGACATGTGGCACGGCGGCGTCTCAACACCGCCAGAACGTCGTGAACTCCCTCGGCTAGCATGAAGCGCGTCCTCTTTGACGCCTCGCACACGTCGAGAAGGAATCTCATCTCGCCTTACCCGGGACTGAATCAAATGCGATGCCAAATCGGATGATGATCCTTGCTGAATAAGACGCTAGTAAGTCAACTTCAGAATCCGCTGACCAGAGACCGTGACCAACGTGATGGAGCGCGTGTCCTCGAATCCTTTCCCGTGCTAAGTACGGACTCGGGACATCTCTCCCTAGTGCTTCGCCGCTATCTGGACAGCCGTCCCGAGAAATTTTTTGACAACGTAGCCTATGAGATCTATCGGCACTGGCTTGAAAGACAAGACCAGACAAGGCGGAAGCAACTCAAGAAATATCTCTCTCAATTTGATTCAGACATTAACCGCGCTTTACTCTTCTTGCGGGAAATCAATTTAGAGGGATGGCACGACAGCCGTCTCACGAGCGGAGACGACTACGAGCTCATTAGGATGATCGACAAGATGGTCCACCCAGCTTATCTCCGGTTAGTGGAGGGTGTCTTGACTCCACTTCTTCGACCTCTTGCTTACTTCTCTCGAATTGATCGCGGAAAGGGGGTGGACGGACTTGACATCTGGTCGATTACTGAAGAATTAAAGGGCAGCAACGAGGAATACCTAATCAGACACTACGAACACATCATTCGTAATGGAATCGCCCACGGCGGCATTTCATTCCTTCAAAGAGAGATCCGTTACCGCGATCAGAGAGGGAATCAGGAGGCGTTCGGCACATCTTTCGTCGTGCGACTGTTCGATGACTTGTTGGACACATGCAACGGGGTAGCAGTTGCAATGAAGGTGTTCTTTATTGTCTCCCTAGACCAAGGTTACAGGTCGCCCGGTGAGTTGATGATTGAGGTAATCCAAGAATATACCTGGGCACCTTGGTGGGCAATTGAGGGCTGCGTCGAAGCGGAGATTGCCGGGCGTTCTCAGCTAACTGTGTATGCGAGGCCGGATACGCGGGACTCTAGGAAGGTGTTCTGGTCCACGGTTCAAAGTGGGATTTTGAGCGAGAGTTTATCACCGGGCTACGACCGTTATTTCCTGTCGCTTCGCTCACGAAAGGCTCTACCAGGTTGGGCTGCTTTCGATGGGCAAAAGCTACGAGAGCTGCGTAAAAAGGGAGCAGAGTCGCTGTCAGAATATCGGGGGATACTGGAAGGCGATGTAATCTTCTATGTTCCTCGACTGGCATTACCCACGATGTTCGCTGCACTCGACACATGGGCCACGAGCGTGCGTATCGCCGTTCCGACTGCCATCCAAAAGATGAAGGACGGCTTGGGGATTCCACGCATGTTCTGTAGGGATGGCACGCTGCACCGGAATTCATGGGGCGCGGTTGTGCGGGGTGGCGTTGTAGTGGAGGGGCTGGATGGCCATGAGTTGGTCAAAGTCATTCGCAACAACCGTGGACGAATTGTTAGGATGGGCAAGAGGCACGCACGTAAAGCAGGCGGATTCTGCATAGCGACCCTTTTGCCAATTGGGTATGCACAGATTGCCGTATTCAGGCGGGACTACCGCCATCGCAGAGTTTCTGGATTTGGGCTAGGGAAAGATTTGGTCTGCACGATTCGGCTCCAGAGGCTGCGACATATCAACTCGCCGGACATTATTGGTTCGACTATTGAGACGAACGGCAAATGGCGCATAGCATGGAACAGAGCATGGTTGGATGATGTAGGTCAACAGGTACTGGAACATGCGATCTCCAGATAAGAAGGGAATATATTGGATCACTCGTGAACTGACCTGGGGTGCAAGTGCAGTGCGGCGACCTCTGCCCGTTCCGGTGTCGAGAAGTTTCGTTGGTTCCCCTTCCTATCGATGGCGACAATCCAATAGACGTACTTTTGAGAAATTGGATGGACCGGTATATCGCCGCTAAAGCGTTTAGTCAGACGAGCGAAACAGGCAGCGGCATTCTTCAGGCTAGAATGAGCACCATGTGTTTCAGAACATCGAGATAATATGTTGAATACCTCATAAGGCATGTTCAATGGCTCCTCTGGATGTTTTACTGACAGCGTTGCGCTCGTTGTAGAATCCGTTTACGCAAAAAATATCTAGCATTCCAAAATCTCATTCGTTGAAGGCACCCGGTATCTCAAGGTCTTTAGACTCAAGATCTTCAACCGACAATGGAAAATCGATGACAGGACTACTACCTCTTAGGACGAGGAGCATCTGCCGTTCGATCTTCACGAGTGCATCCTCCGAATATACCCGAGCCTTCACCTCAGCATCCCTCATGTCACTCAGGAAATCTGCCAGCCTACTCCCCCATTCGATGCCCTTGCTCAACTTATACTTTTCTCCATGAAGGTGAAGCACTGAATTCAGTGCTTTCTTGAATCCTTCCTTCTTCTCATTGATTCGATTTTCCACTTCTTGAATCAACTTGTCTTGACCCATCTGAATCGGGTAGGGAGAATCTGATGCAAGAGTCATGGCTACTGACACTAGCTCCGCGATCTGGAAATTCTCGAGCTCGAAGTCTGGTCTGTTCAAGGCGAAGCATAAGCTGACAAGACGCTCGGCAACCAGCTGTTTCATTCGTTTGTCGGCCTCACTTGAGTCATCGAATGTCAGAGACGAAAAGCATTGCTCGTCCTTGGCGGCTTCAAGGTAGGCAATTAGCGCCGGCATTTGCTTACCCCCTATGAACGCGCCATCTCCGCCTAGATTGGCTACGGTGGCATAGTCCTTGATGTTCCTTCTCATCCGCTCCGCATACCGCAGAATAAAGCCCTCTTCAGTCTCACCCTCAACTATCCAGCGGACCCTAGGTGCCGGATCGAGCCCGAAAGATCGGACGAGCGGCCTCAAGAACTCAGGGGCTCCGAACTTCGGTTGACTGCCGTATAGCCTCTCTACCCAAGCCGTGCTAGGGTCTCCGGTCGGATCCCATTCCTTTCTGTCTGAGCGGTCATCAAGCCGCTCGAGAAACAAGCGTGTGATCTCGGCGATTTCATAGAGATCGTAGGCCAGCCGGAGTCTGTTCCTAAAACGGTCACGTTTTTGGAACGTCACTGACCTAAGTAGTAAGTAGAGATCTGGGTTTCGATCATAGAGATGTGCATTGAAGAGTGTGCTGTCCCTCCACTGTGCTAGCCGTTCAATGGAAATGGAATGCTGGCTAAGCCAGCTTTGAATATCGCAGCTCTTTCTCCATTCATGCCACGCATCCGGGCTTTCATCTGGGTTCTGAAGTCTAATGACACCGCGAACCGAAGGAATGAAGTAGGATTCTAACCAGAGTAGGAGCGGAAAGATCTGGCCGTTGAATTCGAGGCAGGCGTTACTCTGCGGAAAGCTGTCGAGATGCTCTGCATGGCGGGACCAATTGAGGTCAATGAATCGCTTCAAGCCTTCAGGGTCTAGGCCATAACGACTGATACCAACATCCAGATTGGTATCCAAAGGTTTGAACAATTCACTGATTGGCCATACTTGAAATGGGTGGAATGATTTAGGCTCATCGCCGAGCTTCTCGATCAGTCCTGATTCTACAAATGAACTAATGCCTCCGATTCCAACGTTGAGGCCACGGTCTCGAAGGAAGGAAGCGAATCTCTGTTCTGATAGAAGGCTAAGCTGAGGGAAAGGTCTAGCAACCAATGCATCTTCGAGTAAGGTCATCGTTTTTCCCTAAATTGGGTCCGGCTTCTGCCTGGTGTATAGCGAGATTCTCTCTATTCTCTCCAACACTTGTCGGGCTCCATTTACGATACGAGAGACTGCCGCTATGGAACTCTTCATGCTCCGGGACGCTAACATGGTTTTGTCATAGATCATCATATGCGAAGTGGGTTGTTGGCGGCGACCTTGCAAGGGAAGCCGATGGAGTCATCCTTTAGCAAGTCGGACAAGTCCCGGTCACACCCCGCAGTGTCCGTCGCACTCATTCCCGATTCCGTCCGCTTTCCCTCCCGCGTCCAGCTCCGCCTCGTCCAGCGCGACGGCCTCGGCCAGGGGCATCCGCTGCCTGTGCAGATCGGGGGCATTGTCCAGCGCCAGCCCGCTCCTGAGTCTGGCGTCGATCTCCACCGACTCGGCGAAGAGCTCCGGCCGCCTGCGCCTGGTCTCAACCCATCCGTGCCGTGACTGAAAGGGGCAGGCGACGCAGGCCGAGCGTTCCAGTGGTCTGTCGTATCGGTCCGTCCACCAGTCGGCGCAACCTGCACCATCCGCTCAGGGCGGGGCAGCGATGCCCGCTTTCGACTCGGCGACTCGGTGTACAGCCTGCCGCCAGGATGGGCCTGGGTGCTCACGAAATCGATCGTGTGGTACGAACCGCCGAACAGCACCGAGGTCCGCCGCCAGACGCGGAGGTCGCGCTCTTCAAGCGCGTCCCTCGATTCAACGGCGACGTAGGCGTCGCTGAGACTCACCTCCATGCAGAACCGCGTTGTGAGCCCCTGCTCCCAGACACTGGGCGTCAGGATCAGAATCGTGTCGGGACGGCGCGTGTCGTCATACTCGGCTACGCCCCGCAGCCGGTCGTAGAGGGACCGCCGCCGTAGGCCAGGCCCTGGCGCACGACGCCGAATGAGCGGCCGTCGTGGAGGGTGATCGTGGCGTCGAACCGTCCCCGGCGGTGGAACTCCACGTAAGACCGTAGGCCGTCGATCTCGGGAGACATTGACGCAGCGAGACGGTAGACGGCGGCTACCGCGTCCATCCGACGGATCAACAGCGCCAGCCATTCCCGGGACACCGGGTAGGCCCGCACGAAAGCCGAGGGTGTGCCGAAGCCGAGGAACCCGGCGGCCTCACCGATGCCCCTGGCTGTCAAGTAGTGCCGTCGGCTCGACGGCAGGTGCGGCGTGCCGTGGCTGATACGTTCCGCGAGGCCCTCAGCCAGCAGGCCGCTCAGGGTTCGGTGGACGGTGGCGTGGGGCTCGCCGAGGATGAGCGCCAGTTCCGTCGAGTCGACGAAGGGCGTCCGGCTGAGGGCGTCGAGTAGCTTTCGTTCGGAGAGGGCCATGTTTGAATCCTCACTCCTTGGTGCCTCGCATTTGTACATCTGCTGGACTCGGCATTGCTCAACTACCCATTGTCGCCGGGAAGAGGCGTCGCATGTAATGCCTTGCAGCCATTGTGTCGAAGCCAACCCTCTGGTAGGGCGAGAACTTGCAGGCTCGGTTGAGTTCAATCAAGGGGAGCTTAGCGAGGCTTAGACGGCGAGTTGGAACCCGGGGTGAGGCTCCAAGGCTGCCTGGGAAGGAATCTACATCAACTCCAAATGTAGTCGAAGCAGATCAAGTGCAGGTCTTCGCGAGAGAGCGACGGTTGAGCGTCTGAGGTAGCCGGGCCAGCTTCCGGCTCAAAAGCGTCCATTAAACGAACATGGCTAATCACAGGCTCAATGCTCTGGTCTCGCTGGAACTGTTCGTAGGCCCGTCGCAGGTCCCGGATGGCGGTATGGGTCATCGGGGACCGTAGGCGCTGCATCGCCTCTCTGACCTCGGCCCGCCTGACCGATGGGCTGTTCAGGTACTCCCGCAGCAGCGTTATGACCGTCTGTTGCAACGGGTCCAGGATTCGGGGGGCGGCTTCCACCGCCTGCTGTTCGCGCACGGAGCCGAGGATGTCGTCGATTACCCTGTCTTGGATGGCGAAGACATCGCAATCGCCCACCACCCGCGGCGTGTCCGGTGAGCAGGCGATCAGATTGGCGATGAGGAACCTATTGTCGAGCACGCAGTCGCTTCTCATATCGTAGTAGCGCCAGAAGTGCCGCCGGCCCTCGCCTCTTGGTCCGGGCGCGGTGAAGTAGAAGAACATTCCCTTCTCGCCGTCACGGGCCAAGCCGGAGTGGATACCGTCCGGCAGCTCTTCGAGCATCTCCTGCGCCCCTGTGTCCAACAGGCCCCGCAGCTGCTGAAGCAAGAACTCGTTGCTGGCGAGCTCGGCAAACTGCTCCTGTTCCTCTATCACGGCCCCGTCCTCGTCCATGATGCGTCGAAGCGTGTTGAAGTTCCTGGGGTGGACCGTCTCGCCCAGCACCGATGCGTCGAGGAATCCGGTGCGATCAATGTCGGTGATCTTGCGACTCAGGCTCTCCACCAAGCCCAGGAGCCGTTCCAACCCCTCTTCTGGAAACATGTTGTGCACCCACAGCAGCGGGTGTGTAGACCCGATGCGGTCGATGCGCCCGGCCCTCTGGACCATGCGAGTTGGGTTCCAGTGCAGATCGTAGTTGACTAGGACGCCACAGTCCTGGAGATTCTGCCCCTCGGATAGGACATCGGTTGAGATGAGGATGTCCACCTCGCTATCGGACCCGACCAGGTCGGGCCGGTTGTTGGACTGGGGCGCAAAGGCCTGTATGAGTCGAGAGCGTTCCGCCGGCGAAGCGCCGCCGTCCATACGGCGAATCGACGGTTCTCCCGCCTGCTTTCGGAAGTCTTCACCCTGGTCGCTGCCCAACTCTCGATACAGGTATCGGGCCGTGTCCCGGTAGTAGGTGAACACGATGACCTTCTGGCTCTTCAGGTCCTTCGACAACAGCTGCTTGAGGGCCTGAAGCTTCGCGTCCTGGTTCGGGGTGATACCGCCGACCAGCCTCCAAAGCTCGGCCAGGGAGTCAACGTCATGCTGGAGGTCTTCGTGCAACCTTCTGAGGTCGTATTGCTGGGTGTCCAGCGAGGCCAGGGTCTCCAACGCCTCCCTGGCCTCATCGCTGGCATCCATCTCGTCAGCGCGGCTCGCCGGTGCGCTTTCGTCGTCATCGTCCTCTCGGGCGAGGTATCGCATCGCCTTCTGGAAGGAAGCACTGTCCAGGAGCTTGCCGTCCAGCAGGTAGCTCTCGAATGTCTTGGTGAACTCCAGAGCACGCCTCACCGTGATGCGGAAGGCATCCACGCTGGACTCGAAACGCTTCAGATAGCGGCTCCTGAAGATGCCCGCTAGCGCTTCTTCCCGGCCTTGCTCAAACTCGTCCCGCTCCACGCCGGCCTTCTTGTAGGTCTCAAGCCGATAGGGCGCTAGGTGCAGGCCCTCAACAGCTTCCACAACCTTGTCGTAGATTCCCGAATAGGTGGATTCCAGGTCGTACCGCACCGTCTTGAGTCGGCGCTCCGGCCAGCTGATGCGCTCACCCCGGATCATGGCCTCGGGGTAAGTCTTGCGCACGAAGGCGCGGGTACGGCGGATGACCACCTCTTCCAGCAGGTTGAAGAGCGCGACGCCGGTCTCGTGGTCGGCCACGTTGCGGCGAGCGTTCAGGAAGAAGCGGTACAGGTCGCCGATGCCGGCGCCGGAGAAGTAGCTGCGGTCACCCCCGGTTATCAGCGTCAACTGGTTGTACAGGTCGAAGATGGTGTTGTTGATGGGCGTCGCTGTAAGCAGGATGAGCTTCTTACGGCTGCCGTCCCGCCCCCTGCCTCCGTTGGCGCTAATGATGCGCTCAAGGTTCTCGTAGCGTTGGGTGGTGCGATTACGGAAGTTGTGAGACTCGTCGATAAGGATGACGTCAGCATCACCGACCGGGCCCGTGTCAAACCCTGCTTGTCCCAGCTCCTCTTGGGACACGATGGCTCCGGCTATGGTGGCGTCCCGAAGTTCGTCGGTCCACATCTGGCGGAGGGACGCCGGGCAGATGACCAGTGCTTTCTGCCGCAGGTGGTAGGCGTAGTCTTCCAGGAGCTTCTTTCCGATCCAGGTCTTTCCCAGTCCCACCGAGTCTCCAATCAGAACCCCGTCGTAGCGGGCAAGGATTCGGCGGGCCTTCTTGACCGCGTCCTCCTGGAACTCAGACAGTTCCACGGCCGACTTCCCGGGCGTAGCCTCGGTCGTCCCTAGGTCGTCCTTGAAGTACTCGAAGAGGGCCTTCATGTACACTTGGTAAGGGGTGTACTCCACTTGGCCGAACTTGGACGCGTCCAAGAGCTCGATGAGCTCCTCCTTGAAGTCCCGCGACTCCTCCCACCGTTCCCGGAACCAGCGGTCCAGCTCGGTAATGGCCTGAGCGCCCACGCCGCTCATCAACTCACGTCGAAACTCCATTTCCTCTCGCCCATCTACAGGAGCTGGGCCTATTCTCAACATCTCCTCTTCGGTTAGGGCCGTCTTGTGGGAGAGGTTGAGCTCCCTGTTGGTGGTGAGTCCGGCGCCGGTGAAGTTGCTGGAGCCGACGATGGCCGCCACGGGCTGGAATCGGTCTGCGCCGCCCGTAGGAAAGTCGCCGTAGAAGATATAGCTCTTGGCGTGGAGGAACCCCTGTTGATAGGCCCGAACACTCACCACGTCCCGGCGCAGGAAGGTAATCAGATCCTCAACCGCTCGGAGGGTCGCCTCGTCGAAAGGGGCGGCGTTCAACTCCTCGGCTAGGCGCGAGGCTGCCTTGGGCCGCAGGCCCACCGATTCGCCGTCCTGCGGCTCGTCGCCTAGGAGAAGGCGGATGCTACCCAACCCTTGCAGGCCCTGCTGAAGCAGGGTGAACCCTCGCACGTTGAAGTAGGCGGTGGCAATGTCCAGCGACTTGCCGCCGTGCTTCGCCAGAAGCTCGCATAGCACATCGGCCATGCGGTTGCTGTGGTTGTCGATGACGTAGGGGATGTACATGGTGCTCAGGCAGTAATCTCTACGTGACGGGTGTGGGTGATGTCCTTGCCGGTGACCGGCCGCACCTGATGCGGCAGGACAGTGCCTATGACGGATTTGCTCCCGTCTAGGTTGAGGAACTCCACCACGTCGCCCGTGTCGCCAAGCCTCAGATCGTCACCTATCCCTCCGGTGAGAACCTCGGTCAGTTCAATCTGTTGATGTAACTTGAACATATCTTTACCACGGGTATGTTATCTCGCTTAGAATGTCGTATCTTCATACATACCCCATCTCTTGCTGTTGGGAGAGGTCTGAAAGGGACAAAGCGAGAGCAATCTGTCGTATTCCGATGGATCTGTTGCCTTGGAGACGATGTTGAAGTCAAACATTGCACCTCTTTCCTTGAACCAGATTATTCGGGGCTTTTCAACTTGAGTTAGTCGGCCAATAGATAGCCGCCTTGTGTTGTTGCCATAGTCTGTCAGAGTTAGGTTGGCCACCTCTCCAGTCTCAACATCTCTCAGAGTGACGTTTCGCTGCCCTCCCGGAGTCAGTTCGAAAAGCGACACTGCCACCTGTTTGGGGATTTGGAGTTGGCTGCCGCGTGTCCCGGTCTCTTTAGGCATGACTTCCATAACCGCGCCCCTTGCTGAGGGTAACCCTGCGGAAGTTGCCGTAGCATGAAACCGCACTCTCGATTTCCCCACAATCCCAGGATGCTCGCGAGGAAGGCGTCTCATCTGCTCGTATTCTTCTTCGTATATCGTGAGCAAACCCTTAGTCAACGGGGTCGAGATGGACTTTACAGTCGATTCCCACTCATCTAACGCCTTCCAGTTGGCGTTGTCTGTGTCTGGTACGGTCAGTCGAGCACCCATTTCGAAGTTTGCTGACATGCCTGCCTGCGTCAAGTTGTTCGATGCTACAAAACAATACGCTCTCCTACGGGCGCGAAAAATATAGGACTTTGGATGAAAGATGCCATGCCCACGCTTCACTACCCATACTCGTCTTGGAAAGGCTTCCATCATTTCAGTGAGCGCGGAGGGTTCGGTAAGCCAGTTAGAAAGCCCACAGTACACGTTGACTCTCCTGCTCTTGCGTTTAGCTAGCCAAACGTTGACGGACTGCGAAATCGAGTCCCAACCGGCTCGTGTCACCTCATAAAGGTAGATGTTTACCCGACTAGAGCTATTGTCCGATTCCAAGAACTGCGTCAGGCCATCCTGAAATGAAGTGCGTACCGCACCACCCTTTAATGACCACGTGGGGAGAATGTCCATAATTCACTCTCCATTTCCTTGATAGGCTGCTATCTCAGGGACATCTTCAGCCAGACGGTCCCACAGACATCTGTTAAATTCGTCCATGTACCGAAAAATGTCCTCGCCATCGACAATTAGCAATTCGTTGACAGACTTGTTTACATCCTTTACCCAGCGATTATGCCGAATATCCCCTATGAACACCATAGGAATGTCATTCAGGTGATTAATCTTCAATTCAGAAAACAACCTTCCTGTCCTAGGATTGGTTGATCGAAAGTACCAAGTAGCGAACTCGCTGTTAAGAAGGGCCAGACAGTACCCGATGTGATGTTGACCAAGGGTGTCAGGGATGCAAAGGAAGAGATTATTTGAGGCGAAGTGACCTTGCTCATCCAATGCTGCCACTACAGTATCTCCAGTGCGGCGGACAAGTATCTTGACGGCCTCGTGAAAGGAGCGTTTACCAAGATTGGCATATTCACCTTGGTCTTTGTGTATAATATTCTTGTCGTAGTTCACCCATCGTCCAGACCATGTGATCTTGAATGGGCGTATCTCATTGCGACCGAAGATCAACGGCTGGCCATTCTCCGATGGCCGCTCATGAGGGAATAGCTTTGAGCGAATGTTGCCGGAGTGGATCCCTTCTCTGACGGTAAATAGATCAGCGAATTGTGGTCCAAGACCTTTTACTGCGCTTAGAACTGAATAGAGGTTCTCAGTCAAGACAAGATTAATTCTGTAGTCGGCTTGCTCAAGAAACCGACTTTGAGGGATTTCGTTTGGTGTTGGCAAAGGCACGTGGGTGCCTTTGACTTCCGGCACGCATCGTACTAGGTGGTTCTGAGGCGGGCTTCCGCTGTGGGAGACGATTGAACAGACATCAAGATTAACTTCTGGAAATGGCATCCCCCAGTGGACGATTTCATCGATGCGAGTATTCCTTAGCATGTAATTGCGGATTCCGGGGTGGTTCTTGAGCAGGAAGATATCTGGGAGAAGTAGGCTCAAGTAGCCACTAATGCTGGTTTGTCGATGAGCGGCCTCGAGAAAGACCGCGAAATTATCTACAACGCCCTTAGACACACTCTTGTAAGAACGACGAACAAAGGCGAGGTTCGCATCTGTCAATTCAGCGCCCCAAGGCGGATTGCCCACCACGGCGTCGAATCCTTGGTCGTTCTTGCGCTTCCAGGTGCCGCGTGCGAGGTCGACGAACGCCTCTGGGAACTCCAGGTCCCAATGGAAGAAGCGCTTCTCGGCGCCGAGCCTGCTCCCCCGTGCAATTGCCTCCCGGTAGTACTCAGATTCCCCCTTTCCTCCGGAGCGAATCTGCTCTACCAGATCGCCACCTGCCAGTGTCAGGTATTCTTTGGCCTTCACGTTGCCGAAATGGTGGCTCACCCAGATGTCTAGCGCGGCTTTGTAGGGAGCCTGGGCATTCTCGAATTCTCCATAAAGACTGTGGCTGCGCTCGGCCTCCTCTACCGTGGCGTCCGGGATGCGACGCAGTTGCTCGATGGATGCGGTGGCCGTGAGCAGGCCCTGGAAGGGACCGCCGAACAGGGTGCCGGCATGTCCCTTGGTCTGCTTGGCAAGCTCAGACTCTATCTCCTGCACCGTCGTCCCGATGAGGGAGTTGCCGCACTTGAGATGGTGGTCCAGGAAGGAGAGCGGAGCGCCAATGGTAAAGCAGTCCAGCCACAGGGACACCTTGGACAGTTCCACTGCCATCGGATTTAGGTCCACGCCGTAGACACAACGCTTGAGCACGTGGCGCTTCAGGAGGTTGATGTCGGTGAGACGTCCTGTGTCGACGGCGACTCCCTGTCGCTCCATCTCGGCGATGATGGCCTCGCGGGTGTCTTGCAGGAACTTGGTCACCGGATTCCAAGGGAAGGCCCGCAGGAAACCTTCTCGCTCCCCCAGGATACGGTCGCAGATGAAGTCCACCGCCTCTACGAGGAAGTGGCCCGATCCCATCGCCGGGTCCAGCACCTTCAGGTCGAACAGGTCGTCCACTAGGCCCGCGTAGCTGTTAGCGACCATGGCCGGGTTGTCGGGCTGCATCCCCTGCCTTCGGAAAGCCTCGGCCCTGTCCAGAGCCGTCCTGTAGTCCCGCTGGGCATCCCGGAACTTGGGGCGCAGCTTGTTGAACTTCTCGACCAGCACCGGCCCCACCGTGTTCTCGACGACGTACTTCACGATATGGTCGGGCGTGTAATAGGACCCGGAGGCCTTGCGCTCCCGGCGGTCGTTCTCCAGGAAGACGCCGCCGGGTTGGTAGGTCCGTTCCTGCGCGTTGCGTCCGCGTCCTATGGTCAGCACCTTCTTCTTGGAATCGACTGCTTCTTGATATGGGATGACCTCCTCGGTCTTCTTGCCTTTGATCACCGCCATCTTCTCCTGGGCGATGCGTACTTTGAACTCCAGAAGCCCCTCGTAGATGGATCCCAGCTGCCGGACGCCCAGGGACTTGTAGTCGATGAACACCAGGTCCTGGCGCTTGTCGTCGAGGTCCCGGGCCAGCAGATCCAATCCCAGCGCCAAATGGCGGTCGGGTATCTTGTGGGACGCTAGGAACCGAGCGGTTTCGGCCTCCTGAGTGCGGTCGGCTGAGTCAGGCTTCGTGATGAACAGCCCGCCGTTGTAAAAGGGCACGTTTAGGTCGCGGCTGCCCAGGTCGATGACCGAGAACAGGTCCAAAAGGCGGTCGTACAGTTCTGTGTCGTCCGCCGACGCGCGGTACGCTTTGCTCAGCTGGTCAGGAGCAGCATCACCTATAGGCCCCGCCCTCTCTGCGATGTCCTCCTTCAGCTTGGTGAGACTCCGCTCCCAGTAGCCGCGCACCTCCTTCACTGGCAACAGGTCCCGCGACTCCGCATACAGCAGAAAGAGCAGCCGATACAGCAGGGTCAGAGTGCCGTTGAATACCTGGCGGCGGAAGTCCTCGTCCGGCTCCCGCTTCAGGGCTAGCTGCTCTGAAATCGGCAGCAGTGAGGCCTGGCGGGGGCCTACAAGTCCCATCTGGTCCTTCAGGTGCGCGATGAAGCCGGCGGCGAAATGGGGGAACACTCGCTCGAACACTCGATCCTTCAGGCGCTCCCCAAGGGCCTTAGCGTAGCTTTCGCTTTCGTCCAGCACCCTGTCGAGGAAGCTCAACTCCCTGGTCTGACCGTCTCTTTGGACTTCCCTGATGACGAAGGCCCTATGGCGGAAGAAGAGCCAAAAGTACCGGAACGCCTCGTTGGGGTCGGCCGTGGCCAGGGTCTCCTGCAAGTCGATCTCATAGTAGTTCGTGGACCGGGAGTGGGTCCTAGCGGAGTAGAGACGCCACAGCTTGCCGTTGGTCACGATGGCCCACGGCGCTTCGCCAGACTCTAGGACGGTGACGACACGTGCCCCGGGGTTCTCGTCGGGCGTCTGCACATCGCGGGTCTCGTCCCTGCCGTCTAGGTAGCGGTTCCAGGAGTAGGCTAGGCACACGGCGACCGGCTTCTCTGGGTTATCGGGGGCGTACAGCCGGTAGTCGGGTTCGTCTCCGCCACCGGCCTCGACCACTTTGAAGCCCAACGTTTCGAAAGCTGACTTCACGGGGGGGCGAGCAGATGCGCCATCTCCCATATTGCTGGTCTGTTGCCGCAACTGCGGGAGAAGCTCCCGCAATCGGTGATACGCCTCCTCCGGCCGCTCCCTCCACTCGACGAGCTCGGGCAGGCGCTCGTTCAGGTAGTAGTCGGAGAACAGGGCGCGATTGTTGAAGAGTGGCTCCGACCATTCGGCCACGGCATAAGCGGAGAGCAGCTTGTCATATTGGGCGTCGGAGTCCACCTCGGTGTACGTGAAGCGGCGAAGCACCCGAAGCTGGACCGGGGACGGATTGCGGCGGTTCACCGTGAGGATGCGAGGCCGTACTGACACATGACGCGCTGCCATAGGTGACGTCGGCGTCTTGGGCAGAGAACGCTGCAATAGCACGAAATCCAAGCGTTCGTAGTCGTCAGTCAGCACAAGCAAATAGTTTCCGGCGCGGTTCCTCAGCGCACTAGCCAATCCCTGCGTCGCTGCGATGGTCACGGACGTGAGCTCTACCAAATACGAGTCCAAGGGCTCTGCGCCGTCGTCCTGGACGGCGATGCGTTCAATATGCTTGATCTGCCGCGACAAGGATGCAGCAGTGATCCCCATCGCAGAGACGCTCTGAGCTTGGCGGCTATCTGTGCGATAGCCAAGGGCAGCGAAGAAGGCGACCACGCCATCTTGCGTCGCCAAGGTCTGCACGTCGGCTACCGAAATGTTCCTGTCTTCAGTCATATACACTCGCGTCGTCTGGCTAATGGCATTGACTACCAGTGCGCTCTTGGGTTCTGCCATCTCCCACTGCCCCATCAGGCTATCTTGCGGAATGGGCCGCCGTGTGGACATGTTCCCTGAGCGCTCCATTGATGTCTGTCTGGTACCCGCGACCGTCTTGAGCACGGGCCTTGAACCAGGCTATGATGCTCGTCTGAAGAAGACTCCAACGCTGGATTAATGGCATCCCATGCTGCGCTTGGTGCAACTGAAAGAAACTCAGCTTTACTATGGTTGTATCTCTCATAGCAAGAAAGCATAGTTCCTAGACCTACCATGAACATGGTGCGCCAAGTTGGGGTGGCAAGACGAAATGTTCGGTTGAATAGTACAAGTGTTGACGAAATCGACATAGCCGCTACATCACCAAACAATGAAACTTTAGGCTGGTATACCAGCGCACCATCCATTCGACGTGTCAGTGTTGCACTGCAAGTCTTGCGTGGCTTTCTTATTCTCTCACTTAACTCATAAATTGACGATTGTTTATACATTGCAATATCGGCTTCGTACACTGGGTCAAGCCCAGCAAATACATCATCAACTTTGCGCGAATCATCAAATCCAAAGAAGGTTCTTTGAGCTAAACTTGACTTCTCTCTCACATGACCAATGAGCCCCGGCGCAGCGTTGTGCCTTCCAAGATTGTGGATCATTCTCGCCAAATACGTGAGACAAAACATAGCTCTATCACTATGTATTAGCCCTTCAGAATCTAAGGCTGCCGAGCCAACCTGTTCACTAATGTGTACCTGACCGTGGTCGTTGCCATGAAAGGCAAACTCATACCGAAGCACCTCGCCCTGCGGCGCGTCGGGATAGTCAATCACTTGGCCCATCTCAGTCCTCCCTTACACACGTGATGCTCACACTCACGCCGCCCGCTCACTAAGCCGCGCCAACAGGTATTCCTGCGTCCGGTCGCCTTTGACGTTGTTGCAGGCGCCGCACAGCAGTTGCAGGTTGTCCAGGTGGTCGGTCCCGCCGCGAGACGGTGGAATCACGTGGTCCACGGTGAAGTTGCGGAATGGGAACTCATGCCGACACCCGCCGCAGCGCCCCTCCTGCTGCCCGACCAGTCCATGGCGGCGCTTGCGGTAGTTGAAAGGCGTGGCGATGTCGGTGCGTTGTGGGATGTCCTCGCGAACCGTGACCCAGGCGCGTCGGAATCGTGCGCCATGCGCCGGCCCCCGTCCAGCCCTTGCCGTACCAGCGTACTTGGCCCCAGATCTCGGTGGTGACGCGGTTTCAGCGGGTCGAGGGGTACTGGATGTTGTCGGCAGGTCCACCACCAGCCGGGGCCGCCCTGCTTCGAGCCGTTGGCTGACATCATCACGTCTGTGCTTCGAACCCCCTGATCCTTCCAGGGCACACCCCCAGGTCACCCGAGCGAACCGCCCGAGGTTCCGTGCACCAGCATGGCGTCATGGGTCGCCGATTCCGGCGTGACGTACCCCGCGTAGGGGGTGAGTGTGCGACCGTCGTACCTCCCCCTCGAACGCGCGAGTGCGTGTCGTAGGCCGTCGCCAGTTCCCGCCGCAGGGCCGCCTGCTCGGCCTCCAGTCCCAGCTTGGC
This sequence comes from Chloroflexota bacterium, assembly GCA_028873795.1. Taxonomy (GTDB): domain Bacteria; phylum Chloroflexota; class UBA11872; order UBA11872; family UBA11872; genus JAJECS01. The sequence goes on along the minus strand of JAPPNP010000026.1, from coordinate 251,817 downwards.
AGCTTTCCAGTTCGGCCACTCGTGCGCCTGGGTCCGGGCCTCGGGCCGCCTGGGCGTCGTCTGGCACGTCCACCACCACGCGCCGAGGCGGGGTGGGTTCGCGCTCGCCCGCCAAGGTGTCCGCGCGTGGGAGGCGACGGGCTGGCTGACCACCGCGGCGACGAGACATGATCCCCACGAGCGTGGGGGTGAACTCTGTCCCTACAGGTTCAGAACGAACCTCAGCGTGAAGGTTCTTGATTTTGTCCAGCTTGGTGGGCGCGAGGGGACTCGAACCTCTGACCTCCACGATGTCAACGTGGCGCTCTAACCAGCTGAGCTACGCGCCCGCGGCGCCATCCGCCCGGCGGGTGCGCGTAGCATACTCCATCGGATTCAGTCGCCCGAGATGCGCGCGGCGCATACTTGGGGCCTCCGCGAACGGGAATCTTCACGTATGACCACCCGCGATCCGGTGCCGGTGTCGGTGGCCGACCTGCGGCGGCGGATTTCGGCCTTGCCGCGCTTTCACCTCACCGACCTGCCCACGCCGTTCGAGGAATTGACCAATCTGCGGAAGGCCATGGGCGGGCCTCGGGTCTTCATCAAGCGTGACGACCTGACGCACAGCGCCCTCGGCGGCAACAAGAACCGCAAGTTCGAGTTCGAGGTGGCCGACGCCCTGCAGCAGGGCTGCGACGTGATCGTCTGGGGCGGCGGCGTGCGGCAGTCCAACCATGCGCGCCAGTGCGCGGCGGCGGCGCGCAAGGCCGGCTTGGACGTGGTGCTGGTGCTGAACCGCGGCATCCACGGCGACGACCGGCAGGGCAATCGCCTGCTCACCGAGCTGCTGGGCGCCGACGTGCGGCAGATGGACAGCGACGAGATGTTCGGAGTGGAGGAGGAAATGGACCGGGTCGAGCGGGAGTTGCGGGACCAGGGCCGCCGTCCCTACATCGTCGGCTACAGCCCGCTCACCGCCGTCGGATACGTCGAGTGCCTGATCGAAACGGTGGAGCAGGCGGCCGCGCGCGGCGTCTCGCTCAGCCACGTCTACGTCGCGTCCGGCGGAGGCACGCAGGCCGGGCTGGAGCTTGGAGTGCACGCGCTTGGCCTGGACCTTGAGATCCGGGGGTTCACGCCGCTGCGCGTGCCCGGCGGACGCGCGCCCGAGCAGGCCCGCATGGCCAACATGACGGCGGAGCTCCTGGGGCTGGACCTGACGCTCGATGCCGCCGAGATTTCGAACACCGACGCGTACATGGGTCCGGTCTATGCGGGCCCGACGCCCGAGGGCATAGCGGCCATCAAGCTGCTCGCGCGTATCGAGGGCGTATTCCTGGAGCCGGTCTACACGGCCAAGGCGTTCGCCGCGCTGCTGGACGACGTGCGCAGCGGTGATCTGCGCGAGCAGGATGCCGTGGCGTTCATGCACACCGGCGGCACACCGCTGATCTTCGCCTACGCGGAGGAGCTCAGCGCCGGCTAGTCGGTCGCTCGGTCATTCGGATTCCAGAGGGCGATCCCTTTAGACGCATGGCGCCCTTAGCGCGGCCGCAGGCGAGTTGAGGGTGGATTCCCGCCTCCGCGGGAATGACGGATGGGGCAATCCCCTCACCCCGGCGCTCTCCCCACGGGAGAGGGAGTCAACCCTACAGGCGCTCGGTGAACTCGATGACGTTGCCCTCGGGATCCTTGGCGTAGAGCACGCGCTTCCAGGTGTCCGGCCAGTCCTGTGGCGATCCCCAGTAGTCCAAGCCCAGACCCTCGAGCGCGGCGAGGATCGGGTCCAGGTCGTCGACGATGAAGTGGATGTGGTTCATGCCGTGGCCGTTGGGTCCCTTGGGCACGATGGCCGAGGGGTGATTCGGGTACTTGATCAGCTCGACGCCGTTGGGATGTTCCGGCGTGCCCAGGATCACGGCCTGCAGCACCACGCCGGTCAGGCCCGTGATGCCGTCGATGAACGGTCCCTCGCGCCTGACGCGCCGCGTCTCCTGCAGTCCCAAGGTCTCGCCGTAAAACCGCTCCATGAGCGGCAGATCGCGCACGACGACTCCGGTATGCCCTATCGTGATTGCCACAGCGTTCCTCCTGCGCCCGTCTGCCGCCATTGTGGCGCACGCGGGTTGGATTGGCTTGCCTGATGGCCCTGTCGCGCGCCCACTTGCAGCTTGCCGTCGAGGCGGTGGACCGCGCGAGCGGCCGACTGCGCGGGATCATCGACGCGCACTTCGGCCACTACTGCGTGGGCGCCGTGGCGCCCGATGCGCGGGTCCGCACCGAGACAGGCCGCGCGGCCACCCATTTCTTTGAGTTTCAAGAGTCGGCCACCTGGGGACGCGCGACGGCGGAGCTGTTCGCCGCCCGGCCCGCGCTGGCGGACCCCGACGCCGTGTCCATCGAGCAAGCCGCCTACGTGGCGGGCTATCTGGCGCATCTTGCCGTGGACGAAGTCTTCGTCCACTTCTGCCAGGCACATGCGCGGAGCACCGAGCGGGCCGTCTCGATCGGACTCACCTACGCCCTGGAGCGCGGCTGGAACGACCCATCGGGAGCGCTGGCGCGGGCGGCAGCGGCGGTACATGCGTTCGATCCGGTCGAGATTGACCTCATCGTCGCGACGGAGCCGCTGACGAAGCTGAGGCAGTGGGCGCACTCGCTGGCGCTGGCCACGAGCCCGGCGGACATCGTGCGCGTGTTTGCCCGCGCAGACGGCCGACCGGACGATCCGGCCAAGGCCGAGCGCACCGCCGCGGAGCGGGTGGCCGCGGGGCGGAAGCTGTTCGGCGACGACGTGGCGGAGCGCTTCGCGACGCTCGCCGCCGCTGAAATCGATCGCCGGCTCGCGGCCTACGAGCGCGGCGACGGGGCGCGCTACGATTCGCCATCCCTGCGGGCCGGCCTCGACGCCGCGCCGCCAGCCGCATCCGGAGACGTCCGTGCATGACCTGGTGATTCGCAACGCGAACATCGTCGACGGCACCGGCGCGCCCGGCTTCCGCGGCAGCGTGGCCATCGACGGACCGCGGATTGTCGCCGTGGGGCTGGTCCCGGACCAGGGCGCGCGGGAGATCGAGGCTGACGGTCGCGTGGTCTGTCCGGGTTTCATCGACGTGCACACGCACTCGGACCTGATGCTCTTGGCCGAGCCGGCGCACGAGCCCAAGGTGCGCCAGGGCGTGACGACCGATCTGCTGGGTCTTGACGGGATCGGCTATGCGCCCCTGGCCGACGAGTTGCAGCCGTCCTTCCGCGACTACTTCGCCGCCCTCAATGGCGACCCGCCCATCAGCCGCGACTGGTCAACCGTCGCCGGTTGGCTGGACACGTTCGAGGGCGCGGCGGCATGCAACGCGGCGCATCACGTGCCGCACGGCTGCGTGCGGGCGGCCCTGATCGGGTGGGAAGACCGTCAAGCCACGCCCGAAGAGCTGCGGGCGATGCAGCAGATTACGCACGAGGCGTTTCAGGACGGGTCCGTGGCGCTTTCGACCGGTCTGGATTACAAGCCGTGCGCCTTCGCCGATACGGACGAGCTGGTGGCGCTGAGCGAGGTGGCGGCCGAGTTCGGCGCGCCTTACGTGCCGCATATGCGTTACATCCTGGGCATGCGCGACGCCATCCGCGAGACCATGGCCATCGGCCGGCGGGCCGGCTGTCCGGTGCACATCTCGCACTACATCAGCAGTGGCATGCGCTGGTGGGAGAACCTGGATGAGGCGGACCGGGGCATCCGTGCCGGCGTGTCGCTGTCTTTTGAAACCTATGCCTATCCCGCCGGCAGCTCGCTGCTGCACTTCTCGTTCCCCGATTGGGCGCTCGAGGGCGGGCCGCAGGAAATGCTGCGCCGCCTGGAGGACGCGGATACGCGGGCGCGAATCGCGACGGAGATGGCCAACCGCGCCGGCGACAACGCGCTCGAAGTCGACCGCGCGCTGCTGTCGAGCATGCCGGCCGGTCCCAATCGCCATCTTGAAGGCCGAATGCTCGGCGAGGTGGCGGATGAGCGGGACGTAGAGCCGCACGCGTTCCTGGTAGATCTGGTGCGCGAGGAGCGTGGGCGGGCCGCGTCGGTGTTCTTCAACGACCAGACGGACGACGACTTCGCGCAGATCATGCGCCATCCGAGCCACATGGTGGGCAGCGACGCCATCCTGCTGGGCAACGCGCCGCATCCGCGCACCTACGGCACCTATCCGCGCTTCCTAGGCCGCTGGGTGCGTGAGCTCGGGGTGCTTCCGCTCGAGGCGATGGTGCGGCGCATGACGGGCATGCCGGCGGCGCGCTTTGGTCTGGTGGACCGCGGGGTGCTCGCGCCGGGCATGGCGGCCGACGTCGTGGTGTTCGACGCGGACACGGTGATCGACAACGCCACCTTCGAGGCGCCGCGGCAACTGCCGACCGGTATCGACCACGTAATCGTGAACGGCACGCCCGTAATCGACGACGGTCGGCATACGGGCGCGACGCCGGGTCGCGGGTTGCGCCGAGGCCGGCCCACCGAGTGAACGACTCCGCGCCGGGCTACAAAGGCGGCGGTTGGTTCATGGGCTTGTGGTGGGCCTTCTGGCGCCGGCTGCTGTCACGCCGTTGCCCCGCCTGCGACGGCGGAGGTTTGGCGTCCGGCCATACCGGCCCGCTGCCGAGCGGGCGTCCGCACCGCTGCCCGCGCTGCTACGGCGCCGGACGCGTCGCCTGGCCGTAGATCGCCCCGAACGGCAGCGGCGACTGGCGATGCGCGCGGGTACGGGGTGCGGGCCGGTTTGAAACCGGCCCCTACCGGCCACGCCCATCGAATCTGCGGTAGGGGCGGGTCTCCGACCCGCCCGTCCGGCGCCACGCCCGGCGTAGGCGCGACGCATGCGTTGCCCGGCCGTAGATTCCGCGTCGCGAGATCGTCACGGCAAGGGCGCTCGAAAACGTTGTTCAAGCGACCCTCAGGGCGGTATAGTTGACATAACCGCGCCCCCAGGCGCGACTTCCCTGGAGTAAGACGGATGTGCGGCATCGTCGGGTATCTCGGCCACGAGCCCGCCGCCGGCCACATCCTCACCGGTCTCCGCGCCCTCGAGTACCGCGGCTACGACTCGGCCGGCCTCGCCGTGCTGGGCCCGGAGGGCGTGAGCGTTCGGCGGCGGGCGGGACGCCTGCACGATCTCGAAGCCCTGGTCAAGGCGGCGCCCGTCGAGGGGACCATGGGCATCGGCCACACCCGCTGGGCCACCCACGGCGCCGCCACGGACGCCAACGCGCACCCGCACCGCGACGGGTCCGGGCGCGTGGTGATCGTCCACAACGGCATCACCGATAACTTCGCCGACCTGCGTGACGGGCTGCTGGCTTCCGGCCACGCGTTCACGTCGGAAACCGACACCGAAGTCATCGCGCATCTGATCGGACTTGAGCTGGATGCCGGCGCGGACCTGGCGAGCGCCGTAGGGGCGGCGGTGCAGCAACTCCAAGGCGCGCACGCCATCGTGGCGCTGTCGCCCGACGTGCCCGGTTTGCTCGTCGCGGCCCGCCGCGGCGCCGCGGGGGGACTGGTCGTGGGCCGCAACGGCGAAAGCGCCTGCATCGCCTCGGACCTGGTGGCGGTGATTCGCCACACGCACAAGGTCCAAGTCCTGGAAGCCGACGAGATGGCGGTGGTGCGCGCCGACCAGGCCGCGCAATTCACCGACCTGCGGCTGCGGCCCCGCACGCGGACCATGATCGACATTCCCTGGGACCCGCTCTCAATTGCCAAAGCCGGCCACAAGCACTTTCTCGCCAAGGAGATCCACGAGCAGCCGACCACGCTGGCGTCGGTGATCCGGCCGCGCATCACGCTCGATCCCATCGAGTTGAAGTTTCCGTCGTTCCGGCTGCCCATGCCCGCCGCCGAGATCGAGCGCGTGGTGTTGGTTGGCAGCGGCACGGCCTGGCACGCCGGGTTGATCGGGCGGGACTACATCGAGGACTTTGCCGGCCTGCCGGCGACCTGCGAGATCGCCTCGGAGTTCGCCTATCGCGCGAGCCCGCTGAGCCCGCGCACGCTGGTCGTCGCGATCACGCAATCCGGTGAAACCGCGGACGTGCTGGCCGCCGTTGGGCGGGCGAAGCGGGGCGGGGCAACGGTCGTCGGCATCGTCAACGTCGTGGGCAGCGAGGCGACGCGCCAGGCCGATGCGGTGATGTACATGCACGCCGGCCCCGAAGTGAGCGTGGCCGCCACGAAGACCCTTACGTCGCAGCTGGCCTCGCTGTACTTGCTGGCGTGTCACCTCGGCGTGGACCGCGGCGTGCTCGACCGCGATCAACTGGCGCACCACCTGGCCGCGCTGGCTCACGTGCCGGAGCATGTGGAGCGAGCGCTCACCTGCGAGCCACAGATCGAGGCCCTGGCCCGCCGCTTCCACCGCTTTCGCGATTTCCTCTACATCGGGCGCGGCCAGGCGTTCCCACTGGCGCTGGAAGGCGCGCTCAAACTCAAGGAGATCTCATACATCCACGCGGAGGGCTACGCGGCCGGCGAGCTCAAGCACGGCCCCATCGCCCTCGCGGAGGCCGACGTGCCGGTGGTCGCCGTCGCAACCGCGGGGCCCCTGCGCGACAAGACGCTCAACGCCGTGGAGCAGGTTCGGGCGCGCGGCGCGCCGGTGATCTTGATTGCCACCGAGGGCGACGAGCAGGCGGGCGCGACGGCCGACGCGGTGGTCTACGTCCCCAAGACGGCGGAGGCGGTAGCGCCGATCGTCACGGCCATTCCGCTCCAGCTGCTGGCCTATCACGTGGCGGTGTGGCTTGGCGCGGACATCGATCAGCCGCGAAATCTCGCCAAGTCGGTCACAGTCGAGTAGCCCCGTGCGCATCGAATTTGAGCGGTCGGACTAAGTGGCCTCGCGAACGCAATTCCTCCTCCGGTCGCTGGCGATGCTGGCGCTGATCGCCGTCCTGGTGGTGATCATCCAGGAGGCCAGCGGGTCGTCCACGCAGCAAGCGGCGCAGCAGCGCGTCGAGGAGTTGCAGCAGCGAATCAGCGCCGCGGAGCTCGACAACCAGCGGCTCGAAGAGCAGTTGCAATACGCCCGCTCCCTGCCCGCTCTGCGGGAGATGGCCAAGCGCGAACTCGGGTTGGTGAATCCCGGGGATCAGGCGGTCGTGCTGCTGGACCAGGTCCAGGACCGCCCCAGACAGGCGCCGTTGCCGATTCCGACGGTGCCGCCGCCGGAGCCCGAGCCCATTGAGTTCGGATACCTCGGCGGCTGGATCGCCCTCTTCTCCGGCGGCGATTGAGCGGGGCGGCACCCGCTAGACTCATCGAATATGCGCGTGCCCATTGCGCGAGTCGATCCGACGCTTCCCCTGCCGCGGTATGCCACCGCGGGCTCCGTTGGCTTCGACCTGATCACCCGCGAAACCACGCGCATCGAGCCCGGCGCGATCGGCCTTGTGCCCGGCAACGTCATCATCGCCGCGCCCCCGGGATACATGATCCTGGTCGCCGCCCGCAGCAGCACGCCCCGGCGCACCGGTCTGGTCGCGGCCCATGGCATCGGCATCATCGACCGCGACTATTGCGGACCCGAGGACGAGATTAACGTCCAATTCTGGAATCCCACCGACCACCCAATCGAAGTGGAACGGGGCGCCCGGATCGCCCAGGCCATACTGGTTCGGGTGGAGACGGCGGATTGGGTGGAAGGTCAACCGGAGGGTGCGAAGAGCCGTGGAGGATTCGGCAGCACGGGCGACTAGCGAATCTCCGAATACCTCGCCGGCCAATCGCCGTCACGTTCGCCAGGTGCAGGATCGCGTGTTCCGGGCGTTGGTGGGTGCCGGCCTTCGCGCGGAGGACGCGGTCGTCGCCGCTGTTTCCGGCGGGCCTGATTCGATGGTTCTCCTCGACAGCCTCGCGGCCGCTCGGCGTCGCGGCGGGCCGGCCGTGCACGTGGCGCATCTGAATCATGGACTGCGCGCCGACGCCGCGGAAGTGGCGGAGACGGTGGTCGGTCACGCGCGCGACGCAGGGTTGCCGGTGACGGTGGGCACGCCGCACGACTATCCGGTCGCCGGGTCGGCGAGCGAAGCGTCGGAAGACGCCGCCCGGCGCGCCCGGTGGATCTTCCTCAGGGACGTTGCCCAGCGCGCGGGAGCCGCCCGCATCGCCACCGGCCATACCCGCAATGACCAGGCCGAGACCGTCATTATGAATCTGGTCCGGGGGGCCGGGCCGCGCGGGCTTTCGGGCATGCGGGCCGACGACGGCGAGATTCTTCGCCCATTGCTCGCCGTCTCGCGCGACGACGTTGCCGCCTACGTCAACGCTCGGCAGCTGCCGGTCGATTCCGATCCGCTGAACGAGACGCCGCGATTCCGCCGCAATCGCATTCGGCGCGAGGCGCTGCCGCTGCTCGACGACATCTACCCGGGAGCGGTGAACGCCATCGCTCGCAGCGCCGAGATCCTGGCCGGCGCGATCGACGGTCTGCCGCTCTTCGTCCAGCCAGCCGACGGGCTGCGCATGCCGCTGCACCCCGGGCGAACGGCGGTGACCGAGGGAGCGTTTCCTGCCGTGGTCATCGCCGCCGTCCGTGCAATGGGCGGCCGGCGACAGCTTGGGGCGGCGCAGCTCGGCGCCGTGGCCCAGGCGCTGCGGGAGGACTCCCAAGGACGCTGGGTTGAGATGACCGAGGGCACGCACGCCTTTGTGCGCGACGGGGCGGTGGTGTTGTACCCGGAGCGTGTGCGCGACCGGGCCTGGCAGCCGCCGGCGCCGCTTGCCGTGCCCGGCGAAGCACGGGTGCCCGGTGGCGTGATTGTCGCCAGGCTCTTGGAGAGCCGGGCGTCACGGCGCCACGCGGACTCGGTGGACGGATTCGCCCTGGACCATGACCGGCTGCGGGGCCGCACCCTCACGCTGCGTGCGCCGGCGCCGTCTGAACGCGTCCCCGCGGAAGGCGGCCGCCCGCCGCGCAATCTGTCGCGGCTGCTCCGCGGCCGTGGGGTGGCCCCAGACATCGCAGCGGGCATGCCGGTGCTCGACGTCGACGGATCGGCCGCGTGCGTGCCCGGGGTTTGGCGTCACGGCGACTTCGCACCCGGCCCAAACGCGGACCGGATCGTGACGCTTCACGCCTGCTGGGACGCGATTCCGACACTGGGCGCACGGGCGTGAATCCTACCGATGGCGGACGGGAATTGCGCCAGACTTGGGCAGTGGTTGACCGCGTCGGGCGTAACATCGCGAGCCGCTGCCCTGATATACAGTAGGCTGGGCCAAGTACCCGCGTCAGCGCCGCGGCCCGTCGCACTCCCGCACGAAAGATCCTGGATTCATGAATAACCGACTCGTGCGCAACGGGTTCATGTATCTCGTGCTGGCCGTGGCGATCCTGGTTGTGCTGTTCGTCATGTTCAATCCAGGACAGCCGAATCAGCAGACCGTGCCCATCAGCGAGCTGCTGAGCCGGGTTGAATCCGCGGCTGACGGTGGCTCTCAGCCCGAGATCCTGGTGAGCGCCAACCGCATCGTGGCCAGAGTCGGCGGCGGCGGCGCCATAAGCGCAGTGGTCAACGATCGCTTTGACATCGACCAGGCGCTCGCCAACCGGGGCCTCAACGTCAACGGCCAGCAGGTCGCCGTTCAGTTTGAGGCGCCCAGTCCGGCCCCAACCATCATCAGCATCCTGACGTCGATCCTTCCGCTGCTGATCTTTGTCGGGCTGCTGGTGTTCATGATGCGGCAGGCCCAGGGCTCGAATTCGCAGGCCCTGAGCTTTGGCAAGAGCCGGCCGCGCATGGTGACCGGCAACCGCCCGCGCGTGACGTTCAAGGACGTGCAGGGCGTGGACGAGGCCAAGCAGGAGCTGGCCGAAGTGGTCGAGTTCCTCAAGTACCCCGAGAAGTTCACCAAGATCGGCGCGGAGATCCCGCGCGGGGTGCTGCTGGTGGGTCCGCCGGGCACCGGAAAGACTCACTTGTCGAAGGCGGTCGCCGGGGAGGCCGGGGTGCCGTTCTTCAACATCAGCGGCTCCGAGTTCGTGGAGATGTTCGTGGGCGTGGGCGCCTCGCGCGTCCGCGATCTGTTCGAGAAGGCGAAGCAGAACTCGCCGAGCCTGGTGTTCGTGGACGAGATCGACGCCGTGGGCCGGCAGCGCGGCGCGGGCCTGGGCGGGAGCCACGACGAGCGCGAGCAGACGCTGAATCAAATCCTGGTTGAGATGGACGGCTTCGACACCGATCAAACGGTGATCGTGCTGGCCGCGACCAACCGCCCTGACGTGCTGGATCCGGCGCTCCTGCGGCCCGGACGATTCGATCGCCGCGTGGTGCTCGACTTGCCGGACATTCGCGGACGCGAGGCCATTCTGCGCGTCCACGCGCGCGAAAAGCCCATTCAGGACGACGTGGATTTGGGCACCATCGCGCGGCAGACACCCGGATTCTCGGGCGCCGACCTGAAGAACCTGCTCAATGAGGCGGCGATCCTGGCCGCGCGCCGCAACCGCACGACCGTGGGCATGTTCGAGCTCGAGGAGGCCATCGACCGCGTGATCGCCGGGCCTCAGCGCAAGAGCCGGGTGATGAGCGAGCACGAGAAGCGCGTCACCGCCTTCCACGAGATCGGGCACGCGCTGGTGGCTCACCTGCTGCGGCGCGCCGACCCCGTGTACAAGGTCACCATCCTGCCCCGCGGGCAGATGGGGGGCTATACGCGATTCCTGCCCTCCCAGGACCGGCACCTCTTGACGAAGTCCGAGTTCGAGGACCAGTTGGCGGTGGCCATGGGCGGCCACGCCGCCGAAGTGCTGGTGTTTGGCGAAATGACGACGGGGCCGAGCAACGACATCCAGATGGCGACCGAGATCGCCCGTCGCATGGTCACGCAGTACGGCATGAGCACCAAGCTGGGTCCGCGGGCGTTTGGTCGCCGCGAGGAGCTGGTGTTCCTGGGCCGGGACATCGCGGAGCAGCGCAACTACAGCGAGGCCATTGCCGAGACCATCGACCGCGAGGTCTCACAGCTGATCGACGACGCCCACCACCGCGCCCAGGACATGCTGGCGCGAAATCGCGGCCTGCTCGAGAAGCTGTCGGAGACGTTGATCGAGGTCGAGACGCTCGACGCCGAGGCCTTCGAGCGCTATGTCGACGAATACCAGGGGCGCACGCCCGCGTCGACGAGCGACCCGCAGCCCGCACCGCCGGGACCGACGCCGGCGCCGGCAGCGCCCGCATCTCCTGCGGACCCACCGGCGGAGCGCACGCCCGCGCCCAAGCAGCGGCCCGCGGAGGGCGCCGCCGGCTAGCCGCCCGGTATCGGGACGCGCGGCGGCGACCACTGCCAACTTACGCGGCGGTGGATCGACGGCGCCAGAGCAGCCACATCAAACCGTTGGCCAGGGCATAGCAGACGGCGGTGGCCACCACGGCGGCTGCCAGCGCCCGTTGCTCGGCCAGCATGCCCCCGATCGCGGCGGCGCCGGCCCAAGCGAGGTTCCACGCCAGCAGCAAGCAGGCGTTGGTGGCCGGACGCGCGGCCTCGGTGACCCGCTCCATGTAGAGGGCGCCGCGCACGGGCGCCGTCATGTTCATGAGTGCGCCACGGGCAAGGAACGCGAGGGAGCTTCCCAGCGGCCACGGCAGCAGGCCCATCGCCAACAGCAAGGGAATGGACGCCGACTGCGCCGCCACGATGGCCGCCACCTTGCCCAGACGCCGCGAGGCGATCGGGCCGAACACCGACGCGGCAAGCCGTGTCATGAGCCCGGCGCCGGCGAGCAGTCCAAACTGGGCCTCGCTCAAGCCCAGTTGCCGGGTGAAATAGACGTTGAGAAACGGAATGGTGAGGCCGGCCCCAACGGCGATGACGACGTGCACGACGAGCAGGCGCGCGATCGCGTTGAGCTGGCCGCGCAGCGCGCCGAACGCCGATCGATCGATCCGAGCCGCGGGGGCGCGCAGCGCCAGCAGCGGAAAGAACCCGAGCCCGCCGTAGAGCGCCGCCCCGCTGAGCACCGCAAAGAATCCCACCCACACCGGCCAGCCCGTAGCCTCCGCCAGCGCCCGGGGCGCCCATCCGCCCACGGCGTTCCCGGCAAAGCTCATGCCCAGGAACACGATGGCCGCCACCGTGAAGAGATAGCTGCGGCCGGCGTCGTCGGCGCTGCCCGCGTACAGCGGGGCGATGACGACGTTCCACAGCGCGCCGCCCAGGCCTCCCATCGCGGCGCCCGCCACCAGATAGCCGTAGCCGAAAGGCGTCACCTGCAGCGCCGTCCCAACGCCGAGGAGCACGGCGCCACCGAGGATTACCGGCTTCGCGCCCACGCGCAGCGCCAGCAGCCCGGCTGGGATCGCGGCCAGCCCGGCGGCCAGGCTGGCGCTGGTAACGAGGCGACCGGCGTCCCCGGCGGTAAAGCCCAGCTCCAGCACATAGAGGTTGTAGGCCACACGAAAGACACCGGCGCTGAACGCCCCGAGCAGGGTGCTGAGCAGCAAGAGACGTGCATTGCGCGAGAAGCGGCGTATCTCCCGCGCATAGACCGCACCGTCTGTAGCCACGGCTCGCCAGGCGCGTCGGACGTGCGCCGCCAGCCCCCCAGGCGACGGCAGTGAGGCTAAGGGCCTGTTCCGCGGCGCTGGCGCCATAGCGTGCGGGCGCGCATGACCGGCAGCTTCACCAGACTCCGGAATTGATTGCGCGCGTGGTCGGCCAGCGCCGGCCGCGGGTGCTGCAGGCCGCCGCGCGCCGGCAGGGTGGCGCGGGCGCCGATCGCCGCGCGCAGGTCGGCCGCCGTGTGGCCGGGGAACAGGGTGAGCGCCCGGCCCAGGTCGCCGAAGTGGGCATCGGTGGCGCCCACTGCCGCGCCCACCCGCTCGGCGTGCGTTTCCTGAAACCGGCGCACGCGGTCGCGGGCGCCCGCGCGCAGATATTGGTTCTCCGTCTCGATACCGTCGAACCGGACGTATTCCAACGCCTGCAGCAATCGCTTGGCGGAAATGGACGTGGGCACGCCCAGAAATGGGTGCGCCACGATCGCCAACCCGCCCTGCGCCTGAATGGCCGCCACCGTCTCGACCAGCGGACGGAAGATGGGGACGGGATGCTCCAGAAACAGCCCCACCACGTGGTCCTGCCGCCGGGTCGTGATCTCCATGCCGACGACCACCTCGACCCGGGCCTTGGTGGCGGCCGCGATGTCGCGGGCTCGGAGCGCCCCGTCGATCGTGTCGTGATCCGTAACGGCCAGCACGTCCAAGCCCAACGCATCGGCCCGGCCGACGAGGTCGCCCGGAGACGGCACGCCGTCGCTGGCGGAGGTATGGGCGTGCAGCTCGGCCAGTCCCCATCCTTGCGGCGGAGGCGGCGGCGCATCGGGCGGAAAGATGGGCCGCGAGTCGGCGGGAGGAGAGCCTGCCGCCACTACAGTACGATCCGCATCGCGCGTCTCGCCTCCGTCGGTGCACCGGTCATGGCCGCTCCCGAGCTCGGACCCCATTGGAACGTCGAGGATTGTCCCGGCACGTATAACGGCACGCCTATTGCCTGGGATCCGGAACGGTATGACACCGCGGCGATGCCCTTCATTGTGGCGATCAAGCAGCATTTTTGGTCGTGGCGAATCCGACGCTTCGCCGTCCGCATCGGCGTCCTCGACGTCGAGGTGGACCTGCCCAGCGTAGCGCCGGACGGGATGACGATGATCTCCTTCGAGGCGGGCGACGCCACGCCGGCGGACGTCTGCCAGGACTTCGAGCGATTGGTGCGCGCCCTGGGCGACGTGATGCTGGACCATCCGTGGAGATTCCGCGTGATCTTTGCCGACGGCAATCGCACGGACGAGTTCAACTGGCGCGTGGGCGGCTAAGCCGCGCCCAGGCGCGCCGCAGCCGGCGGCGCCCACCGGTCCGATCCAGCGACGAGCGCCACCCACTCGAGCCCAAGACTAGGCAGGGAGTTAACGTCTAAGTTGGCGTCGGAGCGAGTACGATGCGATGGCCCGCACGGTGCGGGTGATGCCTCCTGCGGGGCCGGTGAAAGCACGTCGCGCGCCGTCTGCGCCCTTGGGTCGTGTTGCCGCCAGGATTGGCCGCGCGCCGCTGCGCCTCCCGAACCTGGGCGATCTGAACGCTGCGCTGGCCCCGGACGTGCGCAGGAACTTCCGCGCCACGCTCGTGCATTGGATCCTGGCGGGGGTCTTCGTCGGCAGCGTCGGCAGCTACATGACGGTCGTGGTTCGCCGGATCGGCGGCGACGAGTTCACGGTGGCGCTGGCTGTTGCCGTGCAATTCATCGGCGGAATCCTGGCCATCGCCGGTCCTTACCTCCTCCGAGGGTTTCGGCCCGAACGAGCGGTGGCTGCGGTCTGGACGGTCGGACGGCTGGTCCTGGTCGCCGCGCTGTTCATCGACGAGGCAGGCCCATTTCTCGTGATGCTCCTCGCCTGGTCGATCATCGCCATGATGGGCGTCCCGCTTTACGTGGGCGTGACCCAGGCCGCGTTTCCCGCCCGGCTGCGGGGTCGGATCATCGGCGCGGGCCAGGCTGCCATGGCGGTGGTGGTGCTGCTGGTGTCGCCGGTGGCCGGCCGACTGATGGACGCGGTGGGCTACGGCCCGGTGTTCGCCGGCGGCGCCGTTGCCGGCGCGCTCGGCGCGCTGGCCCTCTTTCGCATCCGTGCGCGTCGCCGTCCGCCGATCGACCGCCCGCCACCGTGGCGCATGTTTCGACAGACCCTGGCGAACCGAAGGTTTCGCAGCTATACGGCGAGCTCGACCGTCGCCCTCTTCGGCGACTTGCTGATCCAGCCAACCATCGCAATTGTGCTGGTCGATACGTTTGATGCGTCGTTCACCCTGATCGGTGTGCTCGCGCTGATCCAGAGCATCACCTGGGCGGCCGGATATCTCTTCTGGGGCACCGTGAGCGACCGGCGGTCCGGGCCGTTCGTGGTGTGGATGTCCACGATGCTCAAGCTGGTGGTCGCCGCGCTCTTCATCGTGGCCATTCAGTTGGACAACGTGTGGCTGTTGGTGCCGGCCTACGCGGCCATTGGGCTCAACTTCGCGGCCGGCGACGTGGGCTGGCAAACCGCGCTAGCGTCATTGGCGCGACCTGAGGATGTGGATGCGTTTGCCTCCAGCTTTTGGCTCATCCTTGGCGTCCTGGGAATCGCCGGCCCGTTGGTCGGCGCCGCCGTACTCGTGGCCGGCGGTCCTGTGGCAGCATTTGCCTGCGCGCTGGGGCTGGCCGCGATTGGCAGTGTGCTGATGGCCCGCGTGGCGCGGGGCTTTGTCCCCGCCGAGGAACTGGAGCGCGAGGCCGCGGCGAACACCGAAGACCCGCGGCTGGCACACTGAATCGCCTGGCAGAGCCGGATCCCGGAGGCGCCATGACGACCATCGCCGACCTGAAACAACGCGTGGCGGACGCGATCGACGACCGACAGGATGAGATCATCGCGATCGGCGAAACCATCATGGGACAGCCCGAGTTGGGCTTCAAAGAGTTCGAGACGGCCGCGCTGGTCGCGCAGACCTTCGGCGAGCTCGAGTTGGACCCCCGCACGGGCCTGGCGATCACCGGGGTCTCGGCCCGCATCGAGACCGGACGTCCGGGTCCCACGCTGGCGCTCATCGGCGAGCTTGACGCCCTGACGGTGCCGGGCCATCCGCGCGAGGATCCGGCCACCCACGCCGCGCACGCCTGCGGGCACAACGCGCAAATTGCGGGCCTCATGGGCGCCGCCGCGGCGCTCAGCGATCCACGGGTGCAGCGCGAGTTGAGCGGCACGATCGTGCTGATGGCGGTGCCGGCGGAGGAATATGTCGAAGTCGAGTATCGCCACGGCCTGCAGCTCGCGGGTAAGCTCGAATTCTTGGGCGGCAAGCCCGAGCTGATCGCCCGCGGCGAGTTCGATGACGTCGATCTGGCCATGATGATTCACACCCACGCCCAGCCGGACGACAACGGCATGGCGGCCGTCACCGCCTCGAATAACGGCTGCGTGGTCAAGCAGATTCGCTATGTCGGCGTGGCGTCGCACGCGGGCGCCGCGCCCGAGCGGGGCGTGAACGCGCTCTACGCCGCCCAACTCGGCATGGCCGGGATCAACGCGCTGCGCGAGACGTTCCGGGATGAGGATGCGGTGCGCGTGCACCCGATCATCACGCACGGCGGCGACCTGGTGAACGTAATTCCCGCCGACGTTCGGCTCGAGACCTACGTGCGAGGCAAGACGACCGAGGTCATCGACGCGGCGTCGGCGACGGTCGATCGCGCCCTGCGAGCCGGAGCGATGGCCCTAGACGCACAGGTCGAGATCCTCACCTTGCCGGGCTACCTGCCGCTGATTAACAACAGCGCCATGGCCGAGCTGTTCCTCGCCAACCAGCAAGAGCGTCACGGCGAGCAGGGGATTCGGCGACTGGGCCACCGCACCGGATCGACGGACATGGGCGACATCTCGCACATCATGCCGGCCCTGCACCCCAGCATGGCGGGGGCCACGGGCACCAATCACGCCACCGATTGGGACATCGTCGATGCGCAGATGGCCTATGTGGAGCCGGCGAAGGCGCTGGCCTGGATGGCCGTGGACCTGCTGGCCGACGGCAGCAGCGCCGCGCGGCGCATCGTGGACGAGTTCGAGCCCCTAATGACGCGGGAGGAGTACCTGGCCTACCAGCGCGGCGTGATGCGCGAGGAGCGCTGGGCGAACGAGGCCTAGCCGCCGCTCCGGCCCGGCGCCCCGCGGGCACCGGGCCTGCCGTCGCTCACCGCTGCGGGCTCGCTACTTCTCGTGGAATGTGACGGAGTGGAAGTCCGACTCTTCCATCCAAACCACCCAAAGCCCCATGTCGGTGGCCAGCCCCGGATAGTGCACGCCGTACAGAATGAAGCTCGGGCACTTGTACCGCGACCGATACACGCCGTTTTCCAGCGTCCAGTCCTGTGTCGCGCTGCAATCAGCCACCGGCTCTTCGACTGCCATGAGTTGCCTGGATGGCGACCCGACATCAACGCCGACCCACAGCCGCCACGAGCCCTGCGCGTCGACCTGGAACGTATGCGCGCCAGCTCGCGCGATATCGACCGTCCAACTGCTGCGGAACGGAATTGTCGCGGAATCGAGCAGGCGGACATGCTGGCCGCTTGGCGTCTGGTAGGACACCGACATCGGCGCCGAGCGCCAGTTGCCGTACTCGATCATGATCGTGACTCGACCCGAAGGCAAGGTCAGTTGTCCTGAACGGCTGTTGAAGCCCCGGATGATTTGGTAAGCGACGTCCGGCTGTCCAGACCTGACCTCGGAACCCGTCGACGTCACGCCGAGAAATCTGTTGTCGACGTGCCAAACGACCCATTGCTTCTCGTCGGTGTTGACTTCCGAATAGGACGTGCCGTCCAACAACGTGCCGGCGCAGTCGTAGCGTGCGCGATGGACGCCGTCGTCGGTCCGGTGCCACCGCATGTTGGTCCGGCAGTTAGCGAGCGGCTGCGGCACGGACGGCAGGCCGGGCTCGAGGCCGACCCAAATGCGCCAATCTCGGACCGAGTCGACCTGGAACGTGTACGGCGCAGCCTGCGGAATGTTGAGGTCAATTTCCTGGTAGAACGGCACGCGCTGATTGTTGATCAACGCGATCGGCGCCTGGGTGCCGATCCGGTAGGTCACCGTCACGGGCCCAGCGCCCCAGCCGCCGAATTCGAGATTCAGCCTGACCAGGCCGCGCGGCAGATTGAGGATTCCACCGCCGCCGTCGTACCCGGTGATGCTCTGGTAGGGAACGTCGGTCGGCGCCGCCATCCCTGGCGTCGCCGGCGCCGCGGGCGCCATGCCCATCGACGGCACGGCGGGCGGCAACTCCGCTCGCTGGAGGCTGGCCACGGCGATGCCGTAGCGCGCCTGCCAGGTGGCGACGTCCAACACGAAGTTGCCGTAGTTGGTCTCATTGATACCGAAGATCTCCACATCGGCGATGGACTGGATGTGGAGCAAACGCGGCAGCATCCAATCGGACTCCCACTTGACCAGATAGATCGGATCGCCCTGTTTCAACAGCCCCGCGGAAAGCCACGGATCGCCCTTCGGCAGCGCGCGCAGCCTTTCCAAGCTGACCTCGGTGCGGGCACCCCAGTTGATGTGCCGGCCGGCCAGAGCGCGAGTATCGCCGCCCCAGTGCAGGACGCCCTGATTGTCGGCGATCCAAAGATGCGGCGTACCCTCCAGCGCCACGACGGCGCCGGGCGCAAAGACCTGCTGCGCCTGCGCGACCGGCAGCGCCATGAACGCGGAAACCGTGATTGCCAGGACGACCAGGCTCTTGCGCCACCACCTTGGCTTTCGCATGCCAATCTCCTTTGCGCCCGGGACTGCGAGAGTCAAGCGACGCCCCGGCCTGCAACCCGGCAGTTGGTGCGTCGGCATCGCGTCTCTCATTTGCCCACCGGGCAGCGACTCACCTGCACAACCGATAGCCGAGAGCGACGCCGCAACGGCGACGCCCTCGCACCACAGGACGTGCAGCCGCCAAGCTACCACAACGATACCTTGGAGTTCACAGGGGTACCTTGGAGTTCACAGGCGTGACCGCGTGCGAGATCCGAGCAATCGATTCCGTCCGGGCTAGAATGGCGGGGATTCTGTCGAGACATCCGAGGGGGGCATGCGGACCGTCGTCCGAAGCCTGCTGGCGCTGGGACTCCTCCTGGTGGCAGCCTGCGGGGAGGCCGAGGCGCCGCCGGCAAGCGAGCCCGAGCCGACTGCCGAACCAATGGAGCGCGTGTTGACGTACGACACATATCCCGAGATGCAGATCGACGCCGAGCAGTCCTATACCGCCGTGGTGACCACGAATCTCGGCCAAATGACCTTCGAGTTGCTGCCGGCCGAGGCCCCGTTGGCCGTGAACAACTTCGTCGTCCTGGCGCGCAACCGCTACTACGACGGCGTGGTGTTCCACCGGCTGATTCCGGGGTTTATGGCCCAGAGCGGGGATCCGACGGGTCTTGGCACCGGCGGGCCCGGCTACAGCTTCGCGATCGAGCCGCCCCAGCGAGACTACGTCCGCGGCAGCCTGGCCATGGCCAACGCGGGTCGGCCAAATTCAAACGGATCACAGTTCTTTATCGTGTTTGACGACCTCACGGCCCTCGGACGTCTTTCGCCGGACTATTCGCTGTTCGGACAAATGGTCGACGGGGAGGACACGCTGGCCAAGATCGAGGCGGTGCCGGTTGGTCTGGCCGGCACCGGCGAGATGTCCAAGCCGCAAGAGACCATCACCATCACGTCCATCGAGATCCGGGACGGCTAAGTCGGGCGCGCTGGCACGGGCTGACGCCAGATGTATCCGGGTGCGTCGGGACCTCCGGCCGTCCTCCCGCTAGGCACCAGCGGCGCCGCCCATGATCCATAACGAGCGACGCGCGGTGCCAAAACCCGACTCGACGCGGCGCGGCGCGATGCCGGAACCACATGCCTAGTCGCCTCCCCGCCCGGCATGCCCGACTGTGGACGTTCGGCCTGGGCCTCACCGTGACCGGGCTCGATCAGGCGATCAAGCTCGTCGTGGACGCGGTATTACCGATTGGCGGCGCCACGGTTGGGCCGTTGTTCACCTTGCGGCGGGTGAGCAATCCGGGCATCAACTTTGGGTTGCTCAGCGACCATCCCGGGCCGATATTGGCGGCCACTCTGACCATCGCCGTTGGCTTCGCCGTCTACGTGGGCGCGCGTCCGCCGCGAGGATGGTGGCTCGTGACGGCCTTTGCCTTGCTGCTCGGCGGCGCGGTAGGGAACGTCATCGACCGCTTGCGGTTCGGCGCGGTGTTCGACTACCTCAACATTGCGCCGTTCGTCGGTTTCTTGAATCTTGCGGACCTCGCCATCGGCGCGGGGCTTATCCTGCTGGTGGCGGACAGTCTGCGCGAACGCCGGACGTCGGCGCCGCGACCGGGCGCCGACGAGGACGGCGCGACGCCGCCAGACTAGGCTGCGGGTACCCCCGGCGCGATTCGAACGCGCGCGCCCGGCTCCGGAGGCCGGCGCTCTATCCACTGAGCTACGGGGGCTGTGCTGCCATTCTAGACGCCGTGACCCGCGACGAAAGGGACCGGATCGCATGGAAACGTGGCGGCTGCTGGTCGACCCGCCGGCAGCCGGGGCGCGGAATATGGCCGTCGATCAGGCCATCGCCGAATCCGTGCAGGACGGCAGTGCGCCGCCCACGCTGCGCTTCTACACCTGGTGGCCGCGCGCCCTCTCCCTTGGCTATCACCAGCCGCTCCGACTCGTCGACCGGCCGCTAGCGCAGCACCTCGGCATCGACATCGTGCGGCGGATCACCGGCGGCGGGGCGTTGCTCCACAGCGACGAACTCACCTATGCGGTAGCGCTTCCCCGGCGGCACGACGTCGTGCGGGGCGGCATCCGGGAGTCCTATGCCGCCCTCACCGAGGGACTGGTCGCCGGACTGGAGGCCCTGGGGCTGGCGCCGCGGGCCGGAGAGACGGCGCATGCCCCAGAGGAGACGCTGCCGGGCCTGTGCTTTGCCTCACCGAGCACGCACGAAATCTGGGTCGAGCGTCGAAAGATGGTGGCGAGCGCCCAGGGCCGCGTGCACGGCGGCGTGCTCCAGCACGGCAGCCTGGTGATGTCGCACGACCCGGACGTTCATCGTGTCACCCACACGCCGGCGCCTCAGGTTCGATCCCCAGGACTCCGTGACGTCCTGGCACAGCCGTTGACCATTGGCGAGCTCGTGCAGGCGCTCACCCAGGGGTTCGCGGACCGCTTGCACGTGGCGCCCGAGCCAGGTGTGCTGACGCTAGAGGAGCGCAATCGCCGCGACGAGCTGGTCGGGGTACGGTACGCGCACGATGCTTGGCTTGCCCGCCGCTAACTCGAAGTCCGAAGTGTCGGTGCTCGGCCGCGGGATGGCGGTGCTCCGCTCGTCGCGTCTCATTCTGGATGCGGGATGCGGCGCCGGACGCGCCGCGATCAAGCTGGCCGCCGGCGCGCGGGTGATTGCCATGGACCGGGATGCCCAGGCCCTGGCGCGCGCGCCGCGGCATCCCAACATCTGGTACGTGCGGGCCGACGTAGATCGGTCGCCGATCGCCACGGACGCGTTGGACGCCGTCTATAGCTTTGGGCTGCTGCAGGTGCTCGGCGTCGACGGCAACGAAGACATCCGGCGCGCGCTGCGGGAGTTTCAGCGCATGCTGCGGTCCACCGGCGTGGCGGTGATGGGCACGCTGGCGGATTTCAGAACCCACGATTCTCCATTTCGCAGCCTCACGGGCGCCGAGGTGTCCCAGTGCATGCGCAATACGTTCAGCATTCGCGAGCTCATCGGGCTGATGGACAGCGATGGCGCGGGTAACCGCTCGCGGTATTGGTATATCCACGCCGTCCCGGTCACCGACCCCACGCCGACCCGACGGCGGGCTATCTCGCCACGGGCTCGCGCTGCCGCCAAACGGCGCCGGTAACCGCGTCGCAGATCCACAACCGGCCGTGGCTGATGGTGAGCCCGTGCGGCTCGAACGCCTGGCCATCGAGGTCCAATCGCGCCAGCACGGCTCCGTCCCGCACATCGAGCCGCAGCACGATTCGATCGGAAGTGAAGGCGCACCACAGCGCGCTCCCATCCCAGCCCACACCGTGGGCGCGGTCCAGCGGCACGGGGACGGTGCGGCGCGGTGCGAGCGTGTCGGCATCGACCAGCGTCAAGGCGCGCTGATCGAGCGTCGTCAGCCACAGGCCTTCCGCCGTCCATTCCAGACCGTGCACATCGCTGTCGCCCGGCACGCGGAACTGCGCCAGCATCGCGCCGGTGTGCGGGTCGGTCTTGACGATGCGAGTGTGCGCCGTGTCAACCGCCGTCGCCGGACGCGTGACCGGCAGGCCGTTGGAGCACATCCAGAGCGCCCCGTGGCCAAACGCCACCCCGCTTGATTTGCCCGCGCCGGTGCGGAACGACCGGAGGACCTCGCCGTCGTCGGGCGCCACCAGAAAGGCCCGCCCCTCGTCCTGATCGGCGATCCACAGGCCGTCGTCGGTGGCTTGCAGGCCGTTCGGGCGCGCCACGGGCGCCTGAAACGCAAGCTCGAAGCGCGGGGTCACCGCGACGATTCGGGCGTTAGAGCCTGGATGGCGCGTCGTCCAAGCAGGCGCACGTCCTCACTGATTTCGGGCGCCCAGAGGTCCTCGACCGAGAACCAGCGCTGCTCGCTGTGCTCGGTCGGGTCCAGGCGCGGCTCGCCGCCGACGGCGTGCCCGAAGTAGATGAGGTCGATGTGAAAGTGCCCCGGTTCGATGGTCTCCAGCAGAATCGTCTCGGGACGGGGCAAGCCCCGCACGTCGTGGCTGTGCACGGGCAGGGTGTCCGCCACGATCGCAATGTCGAGGCCGACCTCCTCGCGCACCTCGCGGCGCAGGGCCTGCAGCGGGTCTTCGCCGGCGTCGATGTGGCCGCCGACGGGCAGCCACCGCTTGAGCTTGCGGTGGTTCACCAGCAGCACCTTGCCGTCGCGCACCAGGAACGCGGTGGCGGTGAAGTGCTTGTCCGGTAGGGCGGGACGGCTCACGCCGCGATTGTAGGCAGTCGCCGCCCGCCATGGTGGAGATGGGGGCGAGTCGAACGCCCCGTCCAGAGGCCGTCACCCCGCCGCGTCTACAGGCATAGCCGATCGCTATGGTTCTCGCCGGCTTGCCCACCGTTCGGCCGCGGGCAACCCGACCAGTCCGCGTGTCTTAGCCGGCATATGCGGACGCCTCTGCCGGCGCAGCCTAGGGTGTTGGCGCCTGGTCCGGCCCGCTAGGCACGAGCCGGGCAGACGTCACGGCGCTTAGGCCGCGAGTGGGAGCGCTTCTTGCTCGCCAGTTACTAGGTTTGCCGCCTTTTTAGCGAGCGTGACGGCATGCTCGACCTGCAGCAGCGGACCTCGGACTTCTGTCGAAACCCGGCATCCCCAGAGACTCAATGCTAGCGCATGCGCCGGGCGATCTCACGGGCATCGTCGCGGGCGCGGATCTTCTCCCGCTTGTCATAGGCGCGCCGCCCCCGCACGAGACCGATTTCGACCTTGGCCCATCCCTTGTCGAGATACAGCCGCAGCGGCACGGCGGTGTGTCCCGCCTGGTTCGTGTGGCGCGCCAACTCGTCGATCTCCGCCCGGTGGAGCAGCAACTTGCGGGGACGGTCGGGGTCGTGATTGGCGTCGGCGGCCGGCTTGTAGCGCGCAATGTGCACGTCGCGCAGGAACGCCTCGCCGTCCTGCACCGCAACGTAGCCCTCGCGCAGCGAAACCGACCCGGTGCGCAGGCTCTTGATTTCGGTGCCGCGAAGCTCCAGGCCGGCGTCAAACGCGTCGAGCACGACATAGTCGTATCGGGCCCGCCGATTGACGGCGAGGGTGCGATCTCGACTGGGCGGCGCCGGTGTCGCCTGCCGGCGGCGGCGTTTGCGCGCCACGCTAGCCCTGGCCGCGCCGCGCGCGGGGCGCGCCTCTGGGCAAGTGGAGCGGAAGGTTAGCCGGCGGCCGACGTGCTTCCGGCCGGGACCATGCCCTCAAGCAGCTTCTCGAGCGCCATGGTGTGGCTGCACGTCTGCCAAACCATGAAAAACTCGCAGTCACAACTCCACGCACCGTCGGCCAGTCTGATCACATGATCGTTGTTGTCGCCGTCGAACCGCACGGTCAATGCCTCGAAGTGAATCCGATGCGGTTCCTGGGCGTATTTCTGGGCTTTCTGGACCTTGCTGATCAGACTCGACTGCACGCGAGACCTCCTTCAGCCGCCCCAATCCAACAAAAAAGCGCCCGGACCTGACCGGGCGCCCACGGCTCAGCGGTTCGATGCGTTGACAAACGCAGGCAAACAAAGCGCTGCTGATGCATGAACCATTATAGCGCCGGGCGTTCGCGCCGCGCCGGTTACCACCCATATTGCAGGCGAATGGATAGCCGCTCCGGGAGGCCGACGGCCGCCATGCGGTGCTGCACCTGGGCGACGTCGTAGGTCGCACGCTCGATCTGGAGGGTGCGGGCCTCGGGATCGAAGAGGGCGAAGGCCGCGCGCGGATCGCCGTCACGCGGCTGGCCCACGCTGCCGGGATTGAAGATCAGGCGATCATCATCAACCACGATTCGCTGACCCGGTTCCGGGACCTCGGTGGTGAACGCCTCGCTGCCGGTAGCCCCGCTGCGCCAGCGAAACACCAGCGGCACGTGCGTGTGACCCACCAGGCAGATGTCGGAGGCGAAATAGCCAAAGTTCGCAATCGCGACGCGGGCGTTGGTGATGTACTCCCACACGGGATCCTGCGGGCTGCCGTGAGCGACCGCCACATCGCCAAACACGCCCGCGGGTTCGAGCTCGGACAGAAACTGACGATTGACCGGCGTGAGCGCGCCGGCGGTCCACTCGCAGGCCGTGCGCGCGTCGGCGTTGAAGTGCCCCAGGTCGGCTTTGCCGATCGAGCCCCAGTCATGATTCCCGACTAGCGATTGCAAGGGCAGCTCGCGCAGGCGTTCGACGACTTCGTTGGGCGCCGGCCCATAGCCGACCAAATCGCCCAGACACCAGACCTCGTCGACGCTGCCGGCGGCCCGCAGCACGGCGTCGAGCGCCGTTACATTGCCGTGTACGTCGGCGACGACCAGGATGGTCAGGATCGCGCTCCGTCGTTCCGTACGCCCGAGGCGGCGCTGTCGCCATTATGCGCGGGACCTCCCAGCGTGCACGGCATGCCGGGAATCGTCGATACTGGCGGCGCTGTCGCGACGCGCGACAGCCCGCGTGGAGGTGAAGCCGTGCGACGCAATTCAGGGCAAGTCCTCATCGGGCTGATCATCATCGCGGTTGGTCTGGCCCTGCTGCTCGACAATCTCGATGTCGGCGGCAGCCCCTGGCGGTTCTTTCCGTCGGTCATCACGGTGATCGGCGTCTGGGCGCTGGCGCGCACGGGGTTCCGCCAACCGATCGGCCCACTGGTGCTGATCGCCGTGGGCGTGGCCGTGCAACTCTCGATTCTGGACGAAGTGCCGGACGGCGTTCGGTCGGCCATCTGGCCCGTGGTCGTCATCCTCGTCGGTCTGTTGCTGATCTTCTGGCGGTCGTCGCGCGGACAAGCGACTTCGGATGGCGGCGGAAGCTATGTCGCCGTCTTCCATGGGGTACAGGATCGGGTGACCGGACCGCTCGGTGAGCTTCAAGCCACGTCGATCTTCGGCAGCGTGGAGCTCGACCTGCGGGAGGCCCGCATCGACAACCCGCCGGCGACAATCGACGTTTCATGCATGTTCGGCGGCGTCGACATCCGCTTGCCACCGGATGCGGCCGTGGAGAACGACGTGCTGGCGCTGTTCGGCGGTGTCGACGACAAGCGCCCCGCCACGGGATCCGACGCGATCGCGATCAATCTCCGCGGCACGGCCATCTTCGGTGGGTTGAGGCTGCAGGACTGACGCGCCGGCGCCCGACCTAAGGATCACCGCGAGTCTGAGTGACAAGCCCGCGGGCCTCCACAGCCCCAATGAACTGCGCCCCGCGGTCGAACTCGTGGGCGAACAATCCAAATGACGCACAGGCCGGCGAGAGCAGCAACGCGTCGCCGGGCCGGGCCATTTCCAGCGCGGCGGCGACGGCGGCATCCATGCTGTCAACCGCCACGGGCGCGAGCGACCCGAGCTGCGCGCTCAGGCGATCGGTGCCGGCTCCCGGAAGCACCACCAACCCCCGCAGCTCGCGGTCGCTCCGCAAACGCCTGGCCAGCGCGCTGAAGTCGAGCCGCTTGTCCGAACCGCCGGCGATCAGCACCCAGGGACCGGGAATGGTGTCGAGGGCCGCCAAGGTGGCATCGGGAATGGTGGCCGTGGTGTCGTTGAAGACGCGCACGGCGTCGATGGTCCCGAGAAACTCCTGGCGCTGCGCCACGCCGGCGAAGCTGGCCACGGCGCGCCGCACCGCCGCCTCGGACACGCCGAGCTGTCGGGCGGCCAGCGCGGCCGCCGCCAGGTTCGAGCGATTGTGCGCCCCACGCAATACGGCGTCGCTCCACCCGGGCGGCCGGGCGTCCGCCGGCACGCGGACGACGCGGGCCCTGGCCCGCGACGCGAACCAATCGCCCCAGCCCGGACCGGCGGGCAGGACCGCCCAATCGCCCGCCTGCTGGGCGCGCAGCAGCTCGGCCTTGGCGTCGGCGTAGGCCTCCATCGAGTCGTAGCGGTTCAGATGATCGGGAAGCAGGTTGGTGACGACGGCGCCGGACGTACGGACGCCGCTCCCCGCCAGGCCCTCGGTCTGCCAACTCGACATCTCGAGCACCACCACCTCGTCGGGCTGGATCTCGTCGAGCTGGGTCAGCGCCGAGACCCCCATGTTGCCCGCCAGGCGCGTTGGAACTTCGCCGGCGCGCACCATGGCGTGCAACGCAGCCGCCGTGGTGGTTTTGCCGCGGGTGCCGGTGACGGCCACGATCCGCGTCGCGGCGCACCAGCGCAAGAACATGGTGAGCTCCATCTCGATGCGGGCGCCGGCCTCTCGCGCCACGGTCAGCGCCGGCGCATCCAACGGCACCGCCGGGTTGCGCACCACGATCTCGGCGTCGCGAAAGTCCTGGAGGTCGTGGCGCCCGAGGACGTAGCGCACGCCATGCGTGCCGAGGCGCTCGAGGCTTGGGGCCAGCTGGGACGCGTCGCGCAGGTCCGTCACCACGAGCGAGGCACCATGGTGCCGCAGAAACTGGGCCACGCCCAGCCCCCCGCCGTGCAGCCCCAACCCCATGACCACCACGCGTCGACCGGCGAGCGCGCGGGGGCTGTCGATGGGCGGCGCGATTGGCCGGTCGGTCATGGCGCGGCTCCCATCGGCCGGAGAAGACAGCCCGGGGCCGGCAATCCGGCCGGGCTGTCACGACAAACGCTTATGACAAGTCGCGCGACGCCTATCTGAAACACGAGCCGGCGAACGTGCCGACGGCGGACGTTGTTCGAACAGTTTGTAATATTTTGAGCCTTCAAAATTGTTCGTCGGATCCTGTTCCAGCCGCCGAATGCGGACACCCCGGACGTATCCATAAGGTGAACTATTGACATTCCCGTAGCAAGTCTTACAGTGAAACCAGCGTACGGCCTCGGCCGTAACGTTGCTGCATTTTCGGGCTTGGGGAGGCTCGCTCGTGGTCCGTCACTCCGACCGCTTCGAATAAGGCACCGCCGTCGCCCATCCATTGTGGATGGGCGATTGTCTTTATGTGGGGCAGTCGGGCTGAGCCGGGTCCGCGAGCACAAGTTGTCAGGGGGAGGCAGTCGATGGCAGCCGAGTGCACGAGTTTTAGGACCGCCCTCACATGGTATGCGGAGCAGCTCAGCCGCCGGCGGCGCCTGCCCGCGCGCGATGTGCGGCGCCAGATCCGCTGGATTGACGACTTCCGCACCTGTCTGCCCCGACGAACCACCCCCATCGACGTGAGCGTGCGGGACATCGTGCTGTACTTCGCCGACAACTGCGACGCCTTCGACGACCCGGTGGAGTGGTTCCACCGCTACAAGGCCATCGAGTCGTTCTACGAGGAAATGACGCGCGAGTTCAACCTGCCCTCCAACCAGATTCGCGGCCTCTATGACGAATCCGACCTCGACCCCGAGCTGCTGACGCGCATGCCGACCACGCCAAGCTTCGCCCCGGTGGACTGGTCGCGCGAGGAGCGGTACGCCTACTAGCGACCGCGTCCCTGCTGAAGGCGTACCATCGCGATATGGCGCACGAGGCAGCTTCGAGTGAGGCGCCGCTGACCGCAAGCGGCTTCCGGGCGCGCAAGGGCGCTGCCCCGCTCGTGTGCGTCACCGCGTATGACGCCCCGTTTGCGCGGCTGGCCGAGGAGGCCGGGGTCGACGGCATTCTCGTCGGCGACAGCCTTGGTCCGAACGTCTTGGGCCACACGCGTGAACTGCACGTGACCGTGGACGACATCGTGCACCACGCCGCCGCCGTCACCCGCGCCGTCACCGCCCCGCTCGTGCTCGGCGATCTGCCGTTCATGTCGTACGCCACGCTGGACGATGCGCTGCACAATGCCGCCCGGCTGGTGCGCGACGGCGGCGTGGCCGCGGTCAAGCTCGAGGGCGGGGCGGAAGTCGCCGCCATCACGGAGGGGTTGACGTCCCGGGGCATCCCGGTGATGGCGCACGTGGGTCTCACCCCCCAGTCGGTGCTCGCCACGGGCGGCTACGTGGCGCAGGGCGTCAATCTCGAGGGCGCGCAGCGCGTGGTGGACGGCGCCCGAGCCCAGGAGGCCGCCGGCGCGTTCGCCGTGGTGCTGGAGGCCGTGCCGGCGCGGCTGGCGTCGGTGGTGACCGAGCGCCTGGCGATTCCGACCATCGGCATCGGCGCTGGACCGAACTGCGACGGTCAGATTCAAGTGCTGCATGACCTTCTGGGGCTGGCCTTCCGCCCGCCGCCGCGCCACGCGCACCGCTATGCCGACCTGGCCGGCGCCACCCGGGACGCGCTGACGCAGTACCGCGACGAGGTCGCGGAGGGGTCGTTCCCGAGCGCCGAGCATGGGTTCAAGATCCGGCGCGGGGTGATCGACCGCCTGTCGTTCGACTAGGTTGGATCAGCCGTCCAGCAATATGCCGGCGTCGCGCGCGAGCCGGCGCCGCAGGCCGCGCACCCACGGACCGTAGGACTCGGCGTCGGCCACGACCGTGTTCGAGGTGATGATCATAATCGCCGCGCTCGCGGCGTAGCGCAGCGCGGCGCGCAACACCGCGACCGGGTCGACGATGCCGGCCGCCAGCGGGTCGACGTAGGCGCCGGAGGTGACGTCGAAGGCCCGTGGCGGATCGCCGGTGGCCACGGCGTCGGCCACGACCGCGCCGTCGTAGCCCGCGTTGTGGGCGATAGTCTCCACGGGAGCCACTAGCGCTTGCTGGACCACTCGCCAACCATCGGCCTCATCCGGGTGCGCCTCGGGCGGCGCGGTCAGATCGGCCGCGGCGCGGGCCAGCGCCGCTCCGCCACCGGCCACGATTCCTTCCTCGAGCGCCGCGCGGGTCGCGGCCACGGCGTCCTCCACGCGCTGCCGCGCCTCTTCGCGCTCGGCATCTGTCGGCGCCGCCACGTGAATCTCCGAAACCGCGCCGGAGAGGTTTCGAATGCGTTCTTCCAGCTTTTCCCGGTCGAACTGGTTCTTGGCGCGATCGCGATAGAGCCACAGCAGCTCGATGCGATCGGCAATGGTCGGCGGCTCCCCCGCGCCTCCCATGATCAGGGTTTCGCGAGTGTCGCTGCGGACCCGGGCGGCGCGCCCAAGCACACTCACCGGCACCGATCCCCATGGATCCCCCGACTCATGCGCGACCAGCGAGGCGCCGGTGAAAATTGCCAGGTCTTCGAGCATGGCGCGCTGGCGTTCGCCAAACACCGGCGCGCGCACGGCAATGACCGACATTCGCCCAACACGGTGGTTTTCGACGAGCGTGGCGAGGGCCTCGCCGCCAATGGTTTTCGCCACCACGAGCAGGCGCTGACCGCCACCGGCGACATAGGCCTCCAGAAACGGCAGGATCGGCCCCACGCCCTCGAACTCGCGGTCGGTGACGAGCACGTCGCAGTCTTCAAGCTCGGCGCGCCTGCCGGTGGTCGTCGTCGCGAGCTGCGGCGAGGCAAATCCGCGCTCGAGGCGCATCCCCTCGACGGTGCGCGCCTCGGTGCTGAGCCCTCGGCCCAGCTCGACGGTGACCGCCGCCTCCGGCCCATACCGGTCGAAGATGCCGGCAATGATCTCCCCAAGGCCCGCGTCGTGCGCCGCGAGCCCGGCCACCCAGGCCGTCTCGCGACGGGTGGTGATGGGCCTGGCCTGCTCGCGCACGGCCCGGTCGACGCCCAGCACGGCAGCCGCGAGGCCGCGCCGCAGGCGCATGGGGTCCGCGCCCGCGGCCACTAGCCGCTGGGCTTCGTGCGTGAGCGCTTGCGTCAGCACGGCGGCCGTCGTCGTGCCGTCGCCGGCGGCGGTATTGGTGAGGCGGCATGCCTCCGTCACGATCGCCGCGCCGGTCTGTAGAAACCCGTTCTGCAGCCGGATATCCCGCGCGACGGTCACCCCGTCGTGCGTAATCTTGGGACGGCCAAGCTGCCCCTGGTGGGCCACGTTGCGCCCGCTCGGGCCCATGGTGCACTTGACGGCGTTGGCGACGATGTCGACTCCCGCCGTGAGCGCCAGCCGCGCCTCGAGGTCGTGCAGGATTGCGACGTCTCTCACGCAGACGCCTCGTCGTCGCGGCCCGAGGACGGCCGGGGCGGCTGCTCACTCGTATCGTCCTGGCCGCCACTGTCGAATTCCGCCAGCAGTCGCCGCTGCGCCTCCGTGAGGTCCGGCTCCGAGAGCAGATCGGGCCGCCGGTCGAGCGTGCGCCGCAGTGCGTGGGCGCGCCGCCAATCCGCGACGCGTCCGTGGTCGCCGCTCAGCAGCGTCGCCGGAACGCGACGTCCGCGGAATTCCTCGGGCCTGGTGTATTGCGGATATTCCAGCAGACCCGCGGCATGCGACTCGTCCCGTACGGAGTCACCGCACCCGACGACGCCCGGGATCAGCCGCGAGGTCGCCTCGATGAGGACCAGGGCCGGCACCTCGCCGCCGGCGACGATGTAGTCGCCAATGCTGATTTCCTCGTCGATGACCAGGTCGCGCACCCGGTCGTCGACGCCCTCGTAGCGTCCGCAGACGAGGATGAGGTGTTGCCGCTCGGCCAGACGCCGCACGGCCGGCTGGGTGAGGGGCTGGGCCTGCGGTGAGAGCAGCACGGTCCACGAAGCCTCCGTGCGCAACTCCTCGACGGCGCGCACGATCGGCTCGGGCTTCATCAGCATGCCGGGCCCGCCGCCGTAGGCGTAGTCGTCCACCTGCCGGTGCGGCGGGTCGGCCCAGCGCCGCAGGTCGTGCACCTGCACGTCGATCAGTCCGCGCTCGCGCGCCTTGCCCAGCAGGCTTTGCGCCAAGACGGGTTCGACCATGCCCGGGAAGATGGTGACGACGTCAACGCGCACGCCCTCCGACCCTCCGGTTAAATCGCGGTCGGACAAGCGTACGCCGGAAACCCGCTGGGCCGCGACGGACCTTCCGGGGACGCCCGGCTCACCGTCCGGCGTCGCGGCCGCTCCGGACGATGACGCCTAGCTGGCCTCCTGGATGTCGAGCGCCAGCCGACGCCCCTGGCTGATGGGCGCCGCCTGCATCACCGCCCGGATCGCGATGGCCACCCGGCCCTGACGCCCGATGACCCGGCCCATATCCTGCGGATCCACGAACAGCTTGTAGACGTGTAGGTGGTGACGCCGAAAGCGCTCCACGCGAACCTCATCCGGTACCGTGGCCAGATTCCGGCCGATGAATTCGATCAACTCGTCCAACGGAGCCTACTCGCCGTCGGCGACCGGGGCGGCAGCCGCAGCCTCGCGCGCAATCGCCAACAGCTTGCTCACGCGCTCGGTCGGCTGGGCGCCCTTGCGGATCCACTCCTCGGTTCGAGGGACGTCCAGCACGACGGTGGACGGCTCGGTGAGCGGATCGTAGTGGCCGAGCTCGTCGATGCGGCGGCCGTCACGGCCCGAGCGGCGTTCGGCGACCACCACGCGATAGTGCGGGCGGTTCCTTCGACCAAGCCGCGCCAGGCGGATTCGCAACATACGACGGTGCTCCAAACGTGAGAGGCGAGATGAATCGAGCAGCCGCAAGGCTGCCCTGGGCCGACATTATGCTACACGGCGCCTAAGACTGGGCGGTCGACTCCCCGTTTTCGGCCGGCGCTTCGTCGTCCGGCGCCTCGCCGTCGGGCGGCACGTAGTCGGGAATCTGGCTCGTGTCCAGCGAGCCGTCCTCGTTGGGTCCGACCTCCCAACGCTCCGGCCAGGCCCTGAACAGGGACGCAAACTGGTCCCTGAACAGCACCTGATCGCCGAGCGCCACGTGGCGGTAGATCACGGTCTTCATGCCCTCGCGGGCCGAGTCCGTCTGCTTCACTTCGCCGGGTTCGAGCTCGGGGTTGGCCACGACCACCGGCGGCGGCGGCTCGGCGATGTCCGCGCGCGACGAATCAAGCG
This sequence comes from Chloroflexota bacterium, assembly GCA_028873795.1. Lineage (GTDB taxonomy): Bacteria > Chloroflexota > UBA11872 > UBA11872 > UBA11872 > JAJECS01. The sequence continues at coordinate 219,733 of JAPPNP010000026.1, read as the reverse complement.
TGACCTGGCGCCCAATGGGTGCGCCGAGAATCTTGAAGCTCAAGGTCTGGTTCAGCGCGTCGAACTCCCGCCGAATCAAGATGTAGTTGGGGGTGTCGTTCGTCGCCCGCAGGTCCTGACGCGGCTGCCAGATGGCCGCATCGAATCCGGGCGGGCTGTTTTCGCCCAGCTCGTAGTACCCCACGCGATAGACATGCTGCCAGCGCTCGTCGATGGGCAGGCCGGCCCAAAACAGCGCCCGGAAGAGCGTGGTGGACACCTGGCAGATGCCGCCGCCGACGCCGGGCTCGGTGCGCGTCGGCGCGATGACCAGTCCCTCCACGAAGCCGTTCGCCTCGGTGATCGGACCAACCGTCTCGTTGAGGGAGAAGGACTCGCCGGGCGCGATGATGGCGCCGTCGATGAGCCGCGATCCGTGATCGATGTTGTGGATCCGGTTGTCCTCGGAGCCCCAAAAGATCGACTCGCCGACGGCGATGACATTGTCGAACTGCAGCGCTTTGGCCGTCAGCCGGCTGACGTCGGGCCGGACGACGACGATGGGCACCTGCACCGCCGATTCGCCGCCGGCGAACGCAGTCCGCACGCGCGACCAGAGCTTCTCGACGTCGACCTGCCGGCCCGCGTGGCCCTCGTCGAGCGGGACGACTTCGCCCGACCCACTCATCCGGATGCGCGGGTCCCTGGGTGCGACATGCAGACGCTCGGCAATCTGCCGCGCAAGGCGCTCGAACGACGCGTAGTCCAGCGAGATCTTGACCTTCGGATCGTCGGCGGGGCCGTCAATCGCGACGTCGCCGACCAGCGAATCGCGAGCCACCTTCCAGCTTGCCCACGGCGTGTTGAGCCCTATGGACCCGTCGAGCAAGCCGGCGGCATCAGCGGCGATGGGGTCGAGCTGATCTTCGACGACGGCCGGCGCGATGACCTCGGACGCCAGGTCCACCACCAGCCGCGTCGGCGGGCGCAGGTTGCCGGCCACGCTCTCCGCATAGCCGGCGGGCGCGAGCTGTCGGCCCTCGCGGGACGGATCGACGACGAGCTGGCGGCGGCCAGCCTGCTCCTCGATCCGCAGCACGCTGTCCACGGGATCGAGGTGCACCGAGGCGGCGATGCGCTCCAGGTAGGCCTGAAAGAGCGTGGGATCGAAGTTGACCACGGTGTGCCCGTCATAAGCGCCCGGCCCGCCGGGCGCGCGGCCCAGCACCTGATCGCTCAGCGCCGCATCGCGGCGCCAGGCGTAGGCTTCGCGCAGGGGCGTCATGAAGTCCACCGAGATGCCGATCTCGTCGGCGGTCGGCGTCCAGGCGCGCCCACCAAGTCGCAGGACGATGGGACTCTCGATGTAGGGCCCCCACCGAGCCCGCGCGCGGGCCACGGCCTCGTCAAAGGTCAGACCGACCAGCGGCTCCCCGTCAACGACCACGCCCTGGCGGAATTGGTTGACGAGCTTGGCTTCGCGCACCGCCACGAACGCGGTCCAGCCCGCGACGGCGGCGGCGGCGGCGCCAATGCCACCGGCAGTGGTGGTGATGAGCATCTGGCGACGGGTCATTGAGCAAGCAGGCTCACAGCGCCATGGACGAATTCAGTATAGGAACGATTCCGGCGTTTGCAGCGTGATTGAGGTCGTGGGACTTACTGGTCAATGCGCGTGCGTGTCGCCAGGTCCAGCGCCCGTATCGAGTTTGGGGCAGGCACCGATACGGGGGCGTTCCCCTCCGTCATTCCGGCGGAGGCCGGAATCCAGTTCGGTCGAATTTGAAGGTGCGTCGGACGCTTGGCGGCGGGCGCGTCCGAAGCCCGCCCGTACCGGACTCTTCAACTGTCTCCTTGATGGCGAGAGTTGGAGTGAGCGGGTCCTTCCGGCGGACCTGGACCCCGGCCCCGTATCGAGTACGGGGCAGGCTCTTCGCCGGGGTGACGATCCTGGAGAGGCCACGCATGCGTCGCCCCCCTTACCGGCAACGCGCCCGCCTTGTGGTAGGGTGGCCTCCCGCGCCCAGAACGGGCGCACCGGATCCCCACGCTATCGCCCCGGCGGGCAGATAGCGTCCCGACGAGCGGCAATCGCATGGCAAGCCTGATCGACGAGTTCGAGCGCGCCCAACTGCGGGACGAGGTTCCCGAATTCCAGGTCGGGGACACGGTGCGCGTCCACGTGACGGTGCGCGAAGGCGACAACGAGCGCGTGCAGGTCTTCGAAGGCACGGTGATTCGTCGACGCGGCGGCGGGGTGAACGAGAACTTCACCGTGCGGCGCGTGACGCATGGTCTCGGGGTCGAGCGCACGTTCCTGCTGCACTCGCCGATTGTGCGGGACATCGAAGTGACGCGCCGCGGCAAGGTGCGCCGTGCCAAGCTGTACTATCTGCGCGACCGCGTCGGTCGGGCCGCCCGCGTCAAGGAGCGGCGCGCCTAGCAGCATCCGAGGGGGGTGTGGGGTTCCCGCCGCCTCCCAGCCTCGGATCCAGGAACTCCCCCACGAGTTTGCGCTATTGCATCGCGGCCGGCGGCGCATCGCCGGGGTCGACGAGGCCGGCCGCGGGGCTTGGGCCGGGCCGGTGACGGCGGCCGCGGTGATCCTTCCGCCAAGCGTCTACGAGGACCGGCGCCTGCTCTGGGGCTTGACCGACTCCAAGCAGCTCAGCGCCGCCGATCGCCGCCACTGGAGCGCCCGCGTGCACGCCACCGCCGTCGCCGCCCGCGTGGCCTACGCCTCTCCGCGGCTGATCGACCGCATCGGCATCGCCGCGGCCTCGCGCCTGGCCATGCTGCGCGCGCTGGACGCGCTGCCGGTGGCCCCCGACCACGTGATTGTGGACGCCTTTCCCCTGCCCGCCGATTGCCACTATGCGAACGCACAAGACGCCATCGTGCGCGCCGACGCCACCTGCCTGGCCGTCGCCGCCGCCTCGGTGTGCGCCAAGGTCGCCCGCGACGAGCTGATGCAGCGCCTCGGCCTCCAGCACCCGGCCTACGGCTTCGGTCGCCACAAGGGCTACGGCACACCGGCGCATCGCCAGGCGCTGGCCGCCGAGGGGCCGTCGCCGCTGCACCGCGCGAGTTTCCGCCCGGTGGCCGAGTGCCGGCGCGTCGCACCGGCCGCCTAGCCAAAGCCTCGCGCCCGTGAAAGCCTGGGCCGCCGCCCTATTCGCCAAGCTGCGCGGTTTCCGCGGGGACGGTCGCGCTCCCGTCGAGGACCGTGCCGCGCTGGGCCGATGGGGTGAAGACCTGGCCGCGCGCGAGCTGCGCCGGAGGGGATACGCAGTGCTCGAGCGCAACCAACGCGTCGGCCGCGGCGAGGTGGACCTGGTGGCCCGCCAGGGCGAAACCGTGGTCCTCGTCGAGGTCAAGACGCGCCGCACCGGCGCCTTCGGCGAGGCGCGGGAGGCCATCTCGACCACCGAGGCGAGGCGCCTCGTAGCCCTCGGTCGCCGCTATGCCCAGACCGCCGACGCCACGGACTGGCGGATCGACGTGGTCGCGATCGACGTCGCGCCGGATGGCGGCCATACGGTCGAGGTCATCGAAAACGCCGTCGGCGACTAGCCCGGAAGGGCGGTTCGCGAACCGCCCCTACGATTTGGCCGCTCGCCTGGTGACTCCTCCGGGGTAGGGGCGGCCCTTGTGGCCGCCCGCAGCACGGCCGGCCCGATCGCTCGCGGCCTGACCGGGTCAAGGTTCGGGGTCGAAGTTAAACGCCGAACACGTATGCGAACTCGCCCGCCTACGGGACAACTCGCCGCCGTAGTACACGCCGCGTTTACGCCTCAGCCGCTACCATCGCGGCATGGTCCGGGCGAGCGTTGCGCGCTGGTGGCGGCTCGGGGCCGTGATCCTGGCCCTCGCGGTCTGGGCCACGGCCGGGTCGGCGTTTGCCCAGGACGCGGACTACGCCGTGCCCGGCGGGCACGTCTACACCCAGGCCGCGGGCGAGGCCGCGCCGGGCGCCGGCTACCTCGTCAGCGACGCCGACGGCATTCCCTTCTGGACACGCTTCCAGGAACTGGGCGGTCCGCACGTCGTGGGCTACCCCGTGAGCCAGCGCTTCGAGTGGCTCGGCTTCACCGTCCAGGTGATGCAGAAGCTGGTGTTCCAGTGGCATCCGGCCACGTCCCAGGTGATGTTCATCAACATCTTCGACGAGCTCAATCGCGCGGGCCTCGACGACGAGTTGGCCCGGCTGTTGGTACCGCGGCACCAGACCTTCCCCGAGGAGCAGGGGTTCTCCTGGAACCAGATCATCGGCCGTCGCTGGGGCTTCATGGATTCCAGCACGCCGATACGCGACGCCTACTTCGGACCCGACGACCCCTTGCGCTGGTTCGGGCTGCCGACGTCCGAAATCGTGCACTACGACGGCATGAGCGCCATCCGCGCGCAGCGGGCCGTGATCCAGCTCTGGCACATCAACACCCCCTGGGCGCGCGCGGGCGAGGTGACCATCGCCAACGGCGGCGATCTGGCCAAGCAACTTGGGCTGTTCCCGGAATCGGTCCTGCAGCCGCGCCGGGAGGGCGCCGACCCGACCCCGGCCTCGACTCCGGCACCGACTCCAGCTTCGACTCCGGCTTCGACTCCTACTCCAACAGCTGCCCCGACTCCTACCGCGACTCCGACCTCGACCCCTGCACCGACCCCGACCGTCAGCGTCAGCGGCGACGTGGTCGTGGAACGCATGAACGAGGTGCGCGCCGACCTTGGGCTGCCCCCGCTGTCCGCACACCCGGCGCTGATGCAGGCCGCGCAGTCCCACGCCGACTACTACGTGATCAACCGCAATGACCCCACGTCGGGCGGCCTGCACACCGAGGTCGCCGGCAAGCCCGGCTTCACCGGACGCACCATCGGCGACCGGGCGGACGCCGCCGGATACCCATTGGGCTGGGTGGACGAGACCTTCGGCTTCCTGCCGCCCGCGCGCACGCTGGAATGGGCCCTGGGGACCGTGTTCCACCGCTATATGTTCGTGCACCCGTCGGCGGTCCACGTCGGCTACGGCTGGGCCTCCGCGGATGGCACCCGCGCCGCCGTGTTCAACGTGGGGCTCTCGCCGCGCCACACGGCGGACGTGCCCTTGCCTTCGGTGATGCCGCGCGACGCCGCCGTTGGCGTGCCGCACACCTGGGACGGCGCCGAATGGCCCGATCCCGCGCCCGGCGTGCCCCGACCGGTCGGCCCGCCGATCACCCTCATCTTCGGCCTCGGGGACCGCGTGTCGTGGGGCGAGGCCACCGTGACGCCGGAAGGCGGCGCGCCCGTCGCGGTCACCCGCTCGGTCAGCGAGTGGCGGCGCGCCCTAGCCCTCATCCCGAACGACCCCCTAGCCCCGAACACTCTCTATCATGTGCGGGTCACCGGCCTGCGCAACGGCGAGTCGTTTGTCGTTGCGACGCACTTCACCACCACGTCCTGAGGATCGCCGCATGCCCCGCCTCCGCCATCCGGCACGCTCATGCAGCTAATTTCCGACCTCGGTCACTGGGTGCTGGATTGGGCCGATACGCCCTGGGGCGCATTGGCGCTCCTGGTGCTGGCGTTCTGGGAGTCGAGCTTCTTCCCGATACCGCCCGACGGCCTGATGATCGCGCTGATGGTGGGCAACCTGCCGTTCACCTTCGGCTTTGCCGCTCTGGCCACCGTCGGCTCGCTCACGGGCGCCATGCTTGGCTATTGGATCGGACTCCGAGGCGGCCGACCGATTCTGAATCGACTGTTCGCGCAGGACCGCATTCTCTACGTGGAGCGCCAATTTCAGCGGCGCGACGTGTGGGCGGTTTCCATCGCGGCGTTTACGCCCATTCCCTACAAGGTCTTCGCCATTGGGGCGGGTGCGTTCCGCCTCGACTTCAAGCGCTTTCTGCTCGCCTCGCTGATCGGACGCGCCGGCCGCTTCTTCCTCGTCGGCGGGCTGATCACCCTCTTCGGCGACCCCATCGAGGCCGCGATCGATGAGTACTTTGATGTGCTGGCCCTGGCCTTCATCGTGGTGTTGATCGCCGGAATCGTGGTGCTGCGCTTCGTGACTCGCCGGAGTCACGCCGCTTCCGGTCCGGCCGAGTAGCGCCGTGCCGCCTCCGCCTCGCTATCCCGTTGGGGCCGACGCGGTGGTGATCGCGCCGTTTCCGGACGGAGATCGAGTCCTCCTGGTGCGACGCGGCACCCCGCCGCCGGGTTGGGCCATACCGGGCGGGTTCGTGGAGCCGCACGAGGACCTGCCGGACGCGGCGCGCCGCGAACTGCGCGAAGAGACCGGCATTGTGCTGGACTCGCTGCTGCACATCGGCGCCTACGGTCACCCGGACCGCGACCCCCGCGGACGCATCATCGGCATCGTCTTCGGCGCCCGGCTGGACGCGCCGCCGCCGGTGACCGCCGGGGACGACGCGGCGGATGCGCGCTGGTTCCCCGTCAACCAGCTGCCCGACGAGATCGCCTTCGACCATCGCGACGCGCTGTACGACGCGATCGAGCGCCTCGGCTGCGGCTGCTGCGACCCCTAGTTCTTCGACCTCAGTCGGGCGCGTCCACGTGCGCGCGAAATGCCTCGGGAACCTGGTCCCGGCGCTTGGCGTCCACGTCTGAGTCGCCGGTTCGCATCACGTAGAGTCGGGCCAGGCGTTGGGGCTGCCCGGCGGCGCCCTGCAGCGCCGAACCCGGGGCATCGACAATCGGGCGAAGCTCCCCGCCCGGGTCGCCCACTAGCGGCGGATCGCCGGCGTCCGGGTCGCCGTCGCCACCCGACTGGCCGGTGACGACCTGGTCGGTGAAGAAGATGTCCGCGGCCTCCAAGTCTGCGGAGGCCGCGATCGCTCGCCGGGCCGCATGGAATTGGTCCAGCACGTCGGTCTGCGCCTGTCGTCCGCGCCCGCGGTACTCCCACGCCAGTAACGGCGGGCGGCGGTCGATCAAGGCCGAGGCGATGCGCGCGGTCATGCCGTCGCCAGCCGGATCGGCGCGGCGCGCGGCTTCATTCCAGAGCCAGTGATCGTCGAAGCGCCGGAACGTGCCGTCGTCGAGGGCCTGGTGGAGGCCCGCCAGCGAGGTGAACGGCAATTGGTCGCGAATCGCCAGCGACACCCAGAACGCCGCCACGAGCACCGAGAACGCGGTGACGGTCTTGTGAAAGACCACCTGGCTGTACATGAAGCGCCGGGCCAGCAGGTAGTGCTCCAGGGCCGGCTGGCCGCGCGACTCGACGTACACGGCGTGCTCACCCGCGCCGTCCCTCCCGATCCGCATGCGGCGAACGAGATGCTCGAGCTCGACCCCGCCGTAACGCACGCCGGCGTTGTGCGCGTCGCGCAGCAGGTAGTCGAGGCGGTCGACGTCGAGATGCGAGGCGATGAGCTGGCGGCGATACCGCGGGCCCATGCGGTCTCTCAGTAACGCCCGGATTTCGGCGGAGGCATCGGGTCGCCCGACGTAGGCGTCGATGGCGCGCTGAAGCGTGGAATCGCGGTTGATGATCTCGGCGGCCAGGCGCTCGTGATGCACGTCGGACGGCGGGGGTGGGCGTGAGCCGGCCGCCGCTGCCAGTTGCAGCCAGTCCGACTCGCATGCTGGATTCAATCCCGAATCGGCGGTGGCCCCGGTCGACTGGTGCAGCCGCGCGGCGATCGGTTCGACGACGTGCGACAGCGGGTAGTGCCCCAGATCGTGCAGCAGAGCCGCCGCGCGGAGCAGCCGACCCTCGGCGGCGAGATCAATCCCCGGCGGCGGCTCGGTGGCCGCCAGTCGCCGCCACACTCGGCGCATGATTTCCTGCGCCCCGATGGAATGAGCGAAGCGGGTGTGGCGAGCCCCGGGGAAGACCAGCGAGGCCGTGCCCAACTGCTCCAACCGCCGGAGGCGCTGCACGGCCGGGTGATCCACCAGCGCCAGCAACGGCGCCTCGAGCTCGATCGGTCCGAGCACGTTGTCGTGAATGGTCGTGGCCATGGCGAGCAGGGGGTAACCAGGGGGCACGGAGTCCGCGCCAGGATATCGGCTTCACCCAGCGTGTCCGTCAACGCCTGTCCGCTCCGGCGTTGCGAGTGCGGCCCGGTGGTCGTAGCGTAGGGACACCATGGCCAGCGCCACCGCCGCCTCGACCTTCAGCGTGGGCCGGATCGCGCTTGGCGGGGCGCTGCGTCGCGCCATCGGCGACGACTGGGTCATGACCGAGCCCGACGAGGTGGCGATCTACGCCTACGACGGCTCGGTGGAGCACGCGCTGCCCGACGCCGTGGTGTTCCCGCGAGACACGGCCGGCGTTCAGGCGGTGGTGCGCATCGCCCACGAGCTTGGCGTGCCGATCATCGGCCGCGGCGCGGGAACCGGGCTGAGCGGCGGGGCCATCGCGGCCTGCGGCGGCATCGTGGTGAGCACCTCGCGCATGAACCGCATTCTCGAGGTGGACTACCGCAACATGCGCGCCGTGGTGGAAGCCGGCGTGGTGAACGCCGACCTCAGCGCACACACCTCCAGCTACGGGTTTCACTACGCCCCGGACCCGTCGAGCCAGGCGGCCTGCACCATCGGCGGCAACATCGCCACCAACGCCGGCGGCCCGCACACGCTGCTCCACGGCGTGACCACCAACCACGTGCTCGGGGTCGAGTTCGTGACGCTGGACGGCCGGATCGTCACCGCCGGCGGCGCGGCGCTGGATCATCCCGGCTACGACCTGGCGGGGCTGTTCTGCGGCAGCGAGGGCACGCTGGGCATCGCCACCAAGGCCGTCGTTCGCCTGGTTCGCACGCCGGCCCAGGTGCGCACCATGCTGGCGTCGTTCGACGAGGTCGCCCAGTCCAGCGCGGCGGTCTCGGGAATCATCGCCGCGGGCATCGTTCCGGCGGCGATGGAAATGATGGACCAGATTTCGCTGGAGGCCATCGCGCAGTATGTGCCGGCGGCCAACCTGCCCACCGACAAGGCCGCCGTGCTGCTGATCGAGCTGGAAGGCGTGGCCGCCGAGTTGGAGCCGCAGGAAGCGGCGATCCGGCGCGTGTTCGCCGAGCACGGCGCGGCGGAAGTCCGCGTCGCCGCCGACGCACGCGAGCGCGCGCTGCTCTGGCTGGGGCGCAAGAGCGCGTTCGGGGCGATGGGGCGCATTTCGCCCAACTACTACGTGCAGGACGGCGTGATCCCGCGGACGACCATCACCGACGTGCTGGCGCGGATCGCGGGCGTGAGCGATTTCTTCAACATCACCATCGCCAACGTGTTTCACGCCGGCGACGGCAACCTGCACCCCCTGCTGCTGTTCGACGACCGGGAGAACGGCGCCCTGGACCGCGTGATCGAGTGCGGAACCAGCGTGCTGAAGGTGTGCGCCGACGCGGGCGGCATGCTGAGCGGCGAGCACGGCATCGGCATGGAGAAGCACCGCAACATGGGGCTCGTCTACAGCGACGCCGACCTGCAGCGCATGCAGTGCCTGCGGCACGTCTTCAATCCGCGCAACCTGTTCAACCCGGGCAAGATCTTCCCCACCGCGGTCTCGTGCGCCGAGGTGAACAACCTGTGCCGCGGCGTCGCCGCCGACACCCACCCATAGGCACTCCGCCCGCGCCCAGGAGACCCTTGCATAAGTGGTCGACACCCCACGTCCGAGCCTCGGATCCCCCTCACCCCAACCCCCTCCCTCCAGGGGAGAGGGGGCCGGACCTGCGCTCCAGGCTCCACGGGAGGGATTAGGCAAGGGTCTCCCAAGGCTCTGCGCGGTGGTGCTGGCCGCCGGTCGATCCGAGCGCTTCGGTTCGCCCAAGCCGCTGATCCGCTGGGGCGACGGGTCGCTGGTCGAGCACCAGGTGCGGACGCTCGCGGCCCTCGATGAGGTGGCCGAAGTGGTCGTGGTCACCGGCCATCGCGCCGGGGACGTGCGGGCGGCGCTGGATGGCCTGCCCGCGCGGACGCTGCACAACCCGGATTACGCGCAAGGACGGGCCACGTCCGTCGCCTGCGCCGCTCAGGCTTTGCCCGAGGGCTGCGACGGCATCCTGCTGGTAAGCGTCGACCAGCCGCTGCACGCCGGCGCGCTCGCCGACCTGATGGCTGCGTGGCGCGATGCGCCCGGCGACATCGTGCGGCCGCTATTCGAGGGGCGACACGGGCATCCCGTCATCTTTCCGGGCGACCTTCGCGCCGAGCTGGCCGCCGTGGACGACGCCACCGAAGGCCCGCGCGCCGTGGTCCGCCGCCACGCGGATCGCCTGCGCGACGCGCCCACCACCCATCCCCACGTGCTCCTAAACCTAAACACCCGCGCGGCCTACGACGCCGCCCGCGCCGCGTTTGGCTTGCAGAGGTGAGTCGTTTCGCTTTGGTTGGTGGGCGTGGCGTGGAAGCGCGCTCCTCACTCGCACTCTCACTCCCTTATGGAGTACACGGCGAGTTCTGACCCTTTCCCATCGGGAGACCACTGCGTAGCCCCTCCGTCATTCCGGCGAAGGCCGGAATCCAGTCCGGTCAAACCTGGAAGCGCGCCGGATGCTTGGTGTCGGGCGGATCGGAGACCCGCCCCTGCCGAATTCTGCGAAGTTCTCAATCAAGGAGAGCGGAACCGGACTCCGGCATCGACGCGGAGAAGTCTCTGGTTCTCTGCAAGCCGACCCGCCGCCAGACTCGCCAATGTCCGACGCCCTACGCAGCCGCGGGGCATAATGTCGGCCCCGGGGCCCATAGCTCAGTTGGAAGAGCGCCTCAATGGCATTGAGGAGGTCGTCGGTTCGAGTCCGACTGGGTCCACCACTCTGGGGGAGGCTCTTGACATTGAAGCGTTGGGAGCCATTGCCCATCGTGCTTTCTCTCCGTGAAGCAAGCGAACTGCGCGACCCAGGATTGCGAACTCACCACGGTTTCAGACTGATGACGGTCCGCGCGTTGCTGGTGCTTGCGACGGCGGCTGCGCTCATGGTCGCGGCGGCTTGTAACGGTGCTGATGAACAGATGGAGCCAGCACCGGTCGCACCGACCACTGCGCCTGACGCGCCCACTCCCTCACCTGATTCGCCCACGCCGACTGCCAGCGAGACCACAACCGGAGAAGCACCCAGCGAGATCGAGGCTGCGGCGCGGCGGCTCTTGGCGGAAGAGGTGGGTGAGGGTGACTACACGCTCATCAATTCCGAGGCCATGGACTGGTCGGACGCCAGCCTGGGATGCCCACAGGAGGGCTATGCCTACGCCCAGGTCATCACTCCGGGCTACAAGTTGGTCTTCGACCTGGCGGGCGCGCCCCACGCGGTGCATACCAACGCCGACGGCTCCCACATGGTGATCTGCCCGGACGCGCCTGCTCGCTAATTCAAGCGCACCGCGCCAGCCGTCTACGTGGCCGTGACCAGGAGACTGAGAGCATTGTCGTGGCCGCGCCGTCGCGGGGCATAATGTCCGCCCCGGAGCCCATGGCTCGGTTGGAAGAGCGCCTCAATGGCATTGAGGAGGTCGTCGGTTCGGGTCCGACTGGGTCCACCAGCCTTGACAGAATCAAGAACCTTCACCTTGCGGCTCAGGCTAGCTCTGTACGCTCTCTAGGTCCGACCTTCACCCCCATACTCCAATCGTGGCGCTCGCTCCGAAGCCATTAGCCTGTCCTAGAGCACTATTCACCGAACGTCAACTAGCACTCGATAGACGGCAGGCGCAAGATCTTCCTATTAAAATGCCAGCACGGACGCCCTGCTAGGAGGGGAACATGGCGCAATATCGATGTCCTATCTGCGAAAGGGTTTCCGATCTCCCAAACTCGCCAATAGACGAGACAGAAGCGAAAGATCGGATTTTTGTTGCTATGTGGTTTGACTCTGCGCTTGATCCAGTGTATGACAAGGCAATTTCACATGCAATCTCAAACGCTGGTTACCAACCAATACGCATCGATCGGGATAGGGCGTATGTCAATTTGATCGACCATCAGATTACCGACCAAATACGCAGATCGAAATGCATGATCGCTGATCTGACACACGGTCCCGACGGTGTGAGAGGTTCCGTTCTTTATGAGGCTGGTTATGCTCACGGGTGTGGTATTCCGGTGATTTTTACCTGTCATCGCGAACGCACTGGTACGATACCTTTCGACATCAACCACTACCCTTATATCTCTTGGGATGAAGAAGATGTATCGGAATATTGGCACCAACTTGTCCACGCAATTTTGGATACGGTTGGTATTGGTCCAGCATTTTGGGACGATTAGTTAGAGAAATCGGATGTCTGTCCACATAGACTGTGACGACCTTTGATACGCCGATGCCGCCGCCAAGATACCGAGGCGGCATGACGACTTTCAGGCCGAGGCCAACATCACCAGCGCCGTCCGCGACCTCCGCATTCTCACCGGCCTAGCGCGTAGTGGTGAGATAGTCGAGGAGGATCCATCTTCGGACGCCTCCTGCCAGGCGGTTGACCTGACCACCTTGGATACCTTCATCGAGCGTGCGGAAGCGGCTCGATAAGTTCTACGAGGCCATTGAGACGAGCGAGTTGCCCCTTGAAGGTCCTGGCGCCCCGTATCATGTCTCTGCGGCACCGTGAGGAGCATCTGGAAGCTGTCATGGACGACGCCGAGTGCCAGCTTGAGCAGCGCAGGGTGGAGCTTCCTACGACCGACGTGATCAGAGAGTACGTGGCGGACTTCCGGGGCTTCCTGAAGGAGGGGACGTTCCTCGAGCGGAACGCGCTCATCCGAAACTTAGTGGTGGGCATCGAGATGGTGGGACACGAAGCGACGCTGACGTACACTGTCCCCATGCCGAGCGACGGCGTGACCCGAGAATCGGCGTCGATTCTTGATTTCGTCCAGTCCGGACCACCACGCTAGACAATATCGAGACCATTCGTGTCGAAAGCGCTTGCGGAAGGAAAGCACACGATCAACCCCGACCCCTACAAAGCCAGCATCACTGACAACATGCCGTTCATCCAATTAGTCGCAACGGAGGGTACATGGCGTACTTTCTAGACCTGTTCACGCCAGAAACGTGGCTTGCGTTCCGCGAAAACGGCGCAACTGTCACCGGATTCCGCGAACGGCATTGGCGGCAAGCGAATCGAGTCAGCGAAGGCGACATTTTTCTCTGCTATCTGACTCGCCTCTCTCGGTGGTGCGGCGTCCTTCGGGCTGAATCGGCGGCCTACCGCGACAACAGTCCGATTCGTGATGAACTAGACGAATTTACAGTTCGCTTCAAGGTCACCCCGATAGTCATCCTAGACTCTGAATCATCTATACCGATCCAAGACAATAGCGTTTGGAATACACTAACCATTACAAACCAGCACGAAAAGGGAACAACGTCTTGGACAGGATTCTTTCGGGGATCACTCAACAAGTTCGAAGAAAATGATGGGAGCTACCTGATCGACCTGTTGAAGAAGCAGCAAACGCATCCAACGATCTATCCGCTCACCGAAAAGGACCAGCGTGAGCTTGCACGTATCAAAAAGGTCCGAACCCCAGGCGGATCAGTTGAGGTTGTAGTTCCAGACAATGGGAGTAACGGGAGTGATGTTGCTCCACTTAAGCTTCCAGACCTCCGTAAATCGATTCAATACCAGGCGAAGGTAGCCCAGATCGGGGTCGAGATGGGCTTTCGCATCTGGGTGCCAAGAAACGATAAGGCGCAGGTGCTGGAACTTATCCCGGCAACCATGCACGAGAAGTTCTTGGGCAATCTGCCCCTAAACTATGACGATGCAACTCTGAGAACTATAGAGCAGATTGACGTGCTGTGGCTCAAGGGACGCTCCATGTCGAGGGCGTTTGAGATTGAGCACACAACCGCGATCTACTCGGGACTATTACGGATGGCTGACCTCCTAGCCCTTCAGCCAAACATGGACATCCATCTGCACATCGTGGCCCCGCCTGACAAGCGGGAAAAGGTCCTCCGCGAGATCAGGCGACCAGTATTCTCGCTCTTAGATCGAGGTCCGCTATACAATCAGTGCTCGTTCATCTCCTACGATTCCATTGACTCGTTGGGCGCGGCGCCGCACCTAGCGCATATGAGTGACACGATCATTGCAGAGTATGAGGAGTCCGCAGAGGTTTAGCTGGTACGCGGTCGCAACACCGCAGACACGACAGCCATCGCCGAAGTTTTCTTGCTGGTTAGAGGCATAGCCCGGAATCGACATGGGACCAAGAGGGCTTAGCCTGTCCGGAGACGCAGCGGTCAAGGCTGCGCGGGAACAGGAAACTAGCCGCGCTGCTCGCGCCAGTCGAGCCTCACGCCAGCGAGATGCCGAAGACATGCGCCGACGCAGATCAGGGAGCAGCCCTCGCTATCTCCGAAAGCACCCATGCCGCGCCGAACGAATCGAGACAGAGCAGACCGAGAGCTAGTAGTCCACCAGTCAACAGTTGGGAGGCCTCACCGATGGCAACCGATCCAATTCGACCGATCCTAGACGTGCATCTATCATTCCAGTATGAAGTGAGCGAAGCAACGACAATGCTGATGTATCAGCTTGCTGGCATTGAGGCATATCACTCATTCGCGACACGCCAGGGAAAGCTGTGTGCTCCTAATGTACCTGGACTCTGTGTTTGTCCAATTATTTCAGGACCCGAGCCTAACACCATCTTAGGGCCGGACGGAAGGGCCGCTCAACTTGCTTATAGAGGATGGATTGACCACATCGCTACCATTTGGGAACACATTTACCGGGTCAGAATGAAAGAGGAAATGGATAAGCTCGTTCCCTCCGGCCAATTCATCCTGCCCAAAATGGCTGCACTTGGCGACCTCCAAAAGATCCGCAATGATTTTGCTCATCACTATCCACGAGCTACAGAGAGTGGGGCAGGAAAGTGCATAAGGCTGCGGTGGTTCAAGCCCGGCGACGTTCTTGTCCTCTCTATGACACATGTGTTGGATTTCCTAAATCATTTGGGCTTACTGAGCAAGACTCCTACGGTTGGCAGTACAGGAGCGTATTATTGGAAAATCAAAGACCCTGACAAAGACAAACTTCTGGCTTGGGATCCGCCTCCCAAACCCATTTCAGTCCGCACCGACGAAGGCCCGGAGCCTGACACAATTGGCCTGTTCCTAGTTTTTGACAACGGATTTTTCACGAACACCTTTCGGCCGATGCCAGAAAGGTGGAAGGAGGGGCGAGACAATCCCGACTCGATACTACAGGGAAGACTAAACCAGAATGGCGACACAGTTTTTCCCGGCGGGTTCACTTTGCGGACAGGAGGCAGTTACGTTGCTGCTGTGGAGGCGCATTTCGAGCCATCCCGTCATAGGTCTGGCGGAGTTCCAGGGCCATCGTTCAGGATAGCCGACTAACCTGCTTCGGAAGGCCCTCAATGCAACGCCTCCTGGAGCACCGAGATCCTGGGTGGTAGCGATTCACACATTCCGGCGACGTAGGGGGCAATGCTAGACGCAGGCTAGCCGGGGGAATCTTGGTTACTCTATACCTCTATTTTGTTCACAATCGTAGGGGATGTGGTTGCTGGTGTCGTGAAGGGTGCCATCGCAGCACGTATCAGAGCCTGACCGACTCCTTAGACAAGCATCTCCCAGCGAAAGGTTCGCGAATCGGTACGCCTTGGCCCACCGCGCTCAGGCATCGGATTCGGAGTGGCGGACGCAGCCGTCAGAAACGGTTCGGAGCGGGAATCCAGCCGCGTTGGTGGCGCCAGTCGGGGGTGATGTTGGCGAAGCGTCCTAGCCCTAGGCCGCCGATGTCGATGTTGGTTTCGCCGTAGAGGACCAGGTCGCTGACGACCTTGCCTGTGGCCGGTGAGATGCCGAAGCCGTGGGCTGACGCTGTGACCACCACGTAGTTGCTGGGGTGGTCCAGGATGTCGATGATCGGCATATAGTCGGGGGCCTGTTCTACCACTCCGGCCCAGCTTCGAATCACCGGCACGTCGGCTACGTCCGGCAGCAGCTCCGCGAGGCGCCTGGCAATGCTCCTGATGAGCGGCGTGTTGGGCTTGCCGGGCGTGGTGGTGAGGTCGACGTCGGCCCACTCGTGGGCGCCGCCGCCAAAGATCAGGTTTCCCCGCACGGCCTGGTGTCCGTAGAGGCCGTTCCCCACCAGGGCCATGCTGGTGAGCGGCTCGATCGGGGCGGTCGCCAGGATCTCCACCCTTGCCGGCGCCACGGGGATGTGAACGCCCACCAGCCCCGCCATCAGCCCGGTCTGGGGACCGGCGGCGGCGACGACCATGTCGGCGGCGATGGGGCCAGCGGTGGTCTCGACCGCCGCGACCCTGTCGCCAACGACCTGGAAGCCGGTGACGGCGGTGTTTTGATAGAGCCGGCCGCCCAGGTCTTGAAACGCCCAGGCGAATGCCTGGACCGCCAACTGGGTGTTGGCGTGACCGCCGCTGGCGAAGAATAGTCCGCCGAGCGTCCGCTCGGTGATTCCGGGAATCATGTCCCGAACCTCAGCGGAATCGACCATTTCCGCGTGCAGGCCGTGGCGAAGGGCGTTGTCCAGTTCGGCGTGGAGGGCGCCCATCTCCTCCTCCGTCACGGCGACCTGGAGCCGACCCTCCTGGACGAACTCGGTGGGATAGCCCAGCTCATCGGCCAGCGTCTCCCACGTCCTGGTGGCCTCCACGGCCAGGGGAATCAGCGCCGGCTCGTCGACCCGCTCGCTGACCATGCCGCCGTTTCGCCCGGAGGCCTCGTTCCCGACGATCCCCTTGTCGACGACGACGACATCACGGCCGGCCTTGGCCAGGAAATAGGCCGAACTCAGACCCGAAACGCCGGCCCCGATGACGACGACGTCCGCGCTGTCCATGCGCCGCCCTCTACCCCAGCACCCGATGCGTCGGGCTGAACCACTTGGGCCACTCGCAGCGCACCTGCTCCGGCTCGTCGTGGGGCCACATGACCCTTAGCGGGAGCGGCCGCACTGGCGGCCGGTAGGACATGACGGGGATGTCGGCGATGTCGGCGCCGGACTCCTCGGCCAGCAGCAGCGCGACCTGCTCGCGGCACAGCCGGCCCTGGCAGTGGCCCATGCCGGCTCGTGTCAGGCGCTTGACCTGGTCGGCGTTGACCGGATTGGCCCCCGCCTGGGTCCGCAGGTTGCGACGGCTCGCCTGCTCCGACCCCCGCCCCAGATAGCGCGGCGGCTGCAAGCCGATGATCTCGGCCCGCGTGACCTCCTCGCATTGGCACGCCAAGACTTCCAGCCCACCGGCGTTGACGAGGGATCGATGCCAACGCTGCCAACCGGAGTGCGCGTCGGGGGTTGCTGCGTCGACTGCCGTCGGTTTGAGGTCATCGATTCGGGCGAGCGCTTCGTCCTCGTCGATAGCGCCGAGCGATTCGGCAGCGGCGATTCCCGCCAGGCGGCCCTGGTTTCGTGCAATCTCGGCGTCCAGGACCATGCCGTCGTGGAAGCCGGCGACATCCCCCGCGACGAACACGGAATCGACGCTGGTCCGCATCCGGTCGTCGTGGACCGGCGCCCACCCGCCACGCTCGGAGGCAAACGCGAGGTCGCACCCCAGGAGAGCGAGGAGCTCCACGTTGGGCACCAGGCCGATGGCGAGGCAGACGGTGTCGGCGGCGACCACCTTCTCGGTGCCGGCAACAGGGTCGCAGTCGTCGTCGATCTCAACCAGCACGACGGACTCGATCTCGCCGGCCCCGCCGACGGCTTCCTTGACGGTGTGGGACGTGTAGAGTTCGACGCCCGCGCCCCGCAATCGCGACAGGAGCGCCTCATCGCCGCGCGCGGACGAGGAAACGTCCACGACGGCGGCTACCTCGACGCCCCTATCCAGTGCCATTTGGGCGGTCGTGAGACCCAGGTTGCCGGCGCCGAGGACCACCATGCGCCGCGAGGCCAACGCCTGGTATCGGCTCATCAGCGCGTGGGCGCCGTTGGCGCCCATGACGCCCGCCAGTCCCGATCCGGGAAATGACATCGCCAGGTCTCGGGCGCCGGCGGCCACGATGAGCCGGTCGTACTTGACCATCCACGACCGCTCGTCGTCGGCCAGCCCGAGCTGCGGACCGTCGAGGACCCTGCTGGTGTCGGAGTTACGAAAGGCGCCCCAGACGCAGGTCCCCAACTGAACCTCGACGCCGGCTTCTTCGGCTTCCGCCAGCGAGCTGTTGGCCGCAACCACCCGCTCCAGCATCACGTCCCTGGCGGGCAGCGGGTCCTTGACTCGTCTGCCAATGAACTGCGGGACGTCCAGCCCCATCATGGAAACGCCGATGGGGTTCTCGTCGACGAGCGTGACCCGCACGCCGGCTCGGGCCGCCTCGATGGCGGCGGCCGTGCCCGCCGCTCCGGCCCCGACAACCACCAGCGGTTTCGATTCCAGCGGAAATCCCTCCCGTCGACCCGGAAGTCTGCTCTACGTCAGTTGTGCTTGGATGTCTCTGGCCTTCAGAGACCCTTGCGCAACAACCCCTCCGTCATTCCGGCGAAGAGCCTGCCCCGTACTTGATACGGGGCCGGAATCCAGTCCGGTCGAACCTGGAAGCGCGCAGGGTGATTGGCAACGGGCGGGTCTGAGACCCGCCCCTACCGAATTCTGCAAGGGTCTCCTTTCGCGTGACGCGCGCTTACGCGCCGTTTCGCGGCGCTGCGATCCGGTCCGGCAGGACGCCCCTCAGCGCCCTGGTGTAGTCGGCGCCAAAGCCACAGCAGGTGCCGATGATCTGGGCTCCCATTTCGACCCAGGTGGCCGCTTCCCGCGTCAACTCCGCCACCGTCTGTTCGTTGGCAACGCTGCTGTCCTGCCAGGTCTCCAGGTAGTCTTCCCGGCCGGCATCCGGATAGACGACGACTGGCCCGGACCACTGGTCGAGCATGACCTGCAGGGCCGCGGCGGTTTCATCAATCCGGCTGTGAAAGATCCCCAGGACGTCGGGACCCAGCGCCGCGATCTCGTCGATGCCTTGGGCCAGGCTCATGTCGTCGTCTACCGTCCGCCAACTCGACGTCCACATGGGCATTCCCAGGCCGGTGCTGTAGGCGCGGTCCTCGCCGAAACTCATCCGGACCGCCTGATCGTGAGACGACACGGAGGCCGTAAAGGCCACCCAGACCGGTAGCCCCGTGGCCTTCGCCGCTTCCGCGGCTATGGCCCGGGACTCGTTGTCGGCCCACAGATTCTCAATCAAGAAAAAGTCCACGCCGGACTCCGCCAGGATGTTGGCCTGCTCCTTGGCGTGAGCCGCCAACTCCTCCGCCGAAAGGCTGGCGCCATAGCCGTAGCCGGTGCCGCCCAGCAGCGTCCCGGTCCTGCGATCCCGGATGGGGATGCGGCACGAGATGGAACCGGCGATGTACACGGGCCTGTCGCCGGCGGCCCGATCGATTGCTTCGAGAGCCGCGTCCACGGCGCGCACGTTGACTTCCCTGACCAACTCGCTGTAGCCGGAAGCCTCCAGCGCCGGGCGCAGGGTATTGAACGTATTGGTGGTGATGATGTCGGCCCCCGCCCGGATGTAGCGCTCGTGCATCTGTCGCACGGTCGCCAGGTGCGTGTAGTTGCCGGGGCCGCACCACGCGGCGGGGTCCATGGGCACGCCCATGGCCTGGAGCTCGGTGCCGATGGCCCCGTCCAAGAGGATCACCTCACCCTGGTCGATACGGCGCTTCAGGTTCTGGTAGTTGGCCATGACGTCACGCTCCGTTGCGGATCGGAACTCAAACCGTCAAGCCCCATATTATCCGGCCTGGATTGGAGAAATAGAGGGTTTTTGGCTACCGACCCGCGCGGAGACGCAGGGAATCTCCCCACTCGTCCACATGCAGCGGATCCAGTCGTGTGATGTTTGGAAGGCGGTCGAAGTCGCCGTCTACCGACACGATCTGCGCGGCGCCGACGCGCTGCATGACGGCGGCGTGCAAAAGGTCGCGGGCGCTGATGCCCGGATTCCGGTCGGCCAATTCCGCGGCTTCAAGGATGTCTTCCGCATAGACGGGTTCAATGCGGTCGTGCATGACCTCGGCGAAGCTGTAAAGCACCTCGCGACCCAGCGTCCACCGCCCGGAGGCTACGTAGCGGTGGACCAGCTCCTGCAGGACCTCGGCATCCGTGACAAACGACTGCGGCTGCGCGGCGGCGAGCATGAGCACCCGGGCGCACGGCGCCTTGCACGGATGCTCGCGACCAGCGGCATAGATCGGGATGTTGGCGTCAATGAAGACCGCCGGGATCATGGGCCGCCTCCAGCTCACGCGAGAGGGTCGCCGGGTCCGGCGGGTCCTCGACGTCCAGCTTGACTAATCGCTCGACGGCTTGCCGCCGACGCTCCCGCAGGACTTCTTCGTAGGCGTCGTCGATCAGCCGGCGCACCACGTAGGAGATCGGCGCCTCCCTCGCTTCCGCAAGCTCCTCCAGCCGCCGCCGTTGCTCCGCGTCGAGCCGTACATCCAGGCGTGGCATCACCACACATCCTTGTACGGATGGATCTATACGGAAGCAAGTGTGCGGCGGGGCGATTGTCCGTGTCAACCTCGGCCGCCGCGTCGTGCCCCGCAGCACTTGCAGCCACCGGCGACGGCCCCAGACTCACCCCCAAGGCTCGAATAGCGCTGGGATGACCTCGTGTGCTTCAGGCTGGATAGGACCTGGATTCCGGCTTTCGCCGGAATGACGGACGGGCTACGGAGCGGTTCCCTTCCAAGTGATGGGATTCACTCAGATCTTCCCTAGCTCAGCCAGCGCTCGAAAAGCGACGCGCCGCCGAGCACCGCGAACGCGATGACGAGGTTCTTGATGAGCCGTCCGGCCCAGGAGGCCACGAAAAAGCGCTTCCAGCCAAGACCGGCGGCGCCGGCCACCGCGCCCGCGATGTCGAATACCGGATTCGGAACAGCGGCGATGACGAACACCACCAGCAGGCCCCACCGCTTGATCCAATCCTCCACCCGCCGGTAGGCCTGCTGCCGCCTGATCCAGGGCGATCCGGTGGCGCCGAGGAGATACGAGACCATTTCGCCGATGACCTGTCCCGTGGTGCCCACGAGCGCCGGCAGCCACGGGTCGCCGAACACGATGGCGAAGGCGCCGATGCTGGCGAAGCCGAATCCGGGAAGCATGAACAACGCGCCTGACTGCACCGACAGGATGAACAGGAGGAGGAATCCGGCCACCCCGACCGCGCGAATCTCGCCCGCGAAGGGGATGGCGGCGATGCTGCCGCCCATGGCGACGACGAGCAGCACAATCTGCAGCCACAGCAAGCGCCGGCCAGGCGGCCGGGGCGTGTCGTCGGCGGGCACCGCGTCTCCCGGCGCCTGCGCGTCCGGCGGCGACGACACGCGGCTCGTATCCTCAGCGGTCACCAGTCACGCTCGAGACGGCCATGCCCGAGTTGCCTGAAGTCGAGACGATTCGACGTGATCTTGCCGCCGCCATCGTGGGTCGCCGCGTGGTGCGGGTGGAGGTTCTCGACGCAAGCCTAGTCCACGCACCGTCGGTGGAGGGGTTCAGACGCGGCCTTCGCGGGAAGGCCGTGCAACGCGCCGACCGGCGCGGCAAGTATCTGCTGCTCCACCTGGACGACGGCGTGCTGGTGCTGCACTTGATGATGAGCGGTCGCATCTTCCTGCGGCCGGCGCGGGATCCGGTGGGGCATACGCGGTTGGTGGTCGAGTTCGATAAGGGACCGGCGCTGCACTTCGTGGACATGCGGCGCTTTGGCAGGGCCTGGCTGCTACCGCCGCCGGGGGTTGACGCGCTGCTGGCAGACCTGGGGCCGGAGCCGCTGGAGCCGGGGTTCGATGGGCGCGTGCTGCAGGCCGCGGTGCGCCATCGACGTCGCGCCATCAAGCCGACGTTGCTCGATCAGCGGATCGTGGCCGGCGTGGGCAACATCTACGCGGACGAGGCGCTGTGGCTGGCGCGCATTCACCCGGACACGCCGGCCGGATCGCTGAGCCTGCGGCGGCTCAACAAGCTCGCGCGGGCAATCGGCACCACGCTGCGGGCAGGAATCGAGTATGGCGGTACGAGCTTTCTCACGCACGTTGGAAGCCGTGGCGAGCGCGGCCAGTATCAGGAGCGGCTCAACGTATTCCAGCGCACCGGGGAGCCCTGCCCGCGGTGCGGCCGCGCGATCACGCGGCTAGTGGTCGGGCAGCGGGGGACGCACATCTGCCCGCGGTGTCAGCGGCGGCGGGGGTAGGGCGGTTGCCTCATCCGGGTTGACGGAGGCTTCTTTGTCATTTCGGCTCGCCGCGTGCGGGGACAGGCTCCCGGGGATGACTTCGGCGGCCGCGGTTTGTGGGGCGGCCCGAGGTAGCGGTGGGGTGGATTCCCGCCTCCGCGGGAATGACGCAGGGGAGCGGTCAGTCGTCGTCCGCGAGTGGGGTTACGCGGAGGGTGCGGTGGCGGCGGTAGGTGACCTGGCCCGGTCCGGCGCCGCGAATGGCGCGCACGTGGCGGCGGCGGGTCACGTCGACGTCGACGGCGGTCGAGGCATGGCCGGCGCTCAGGTGCGCGGCCAGCCGAGCCACCGCGTGGACTAGCTCGGGCGGCGGGTCGTCGCCCGGGTCTCGCAGCAGCACGTGGGCTCCCGGCATGTTGCGCGCGTGAAACCAGAGATCGTCGGGCGCCGCCTCGCGAAAGGTGAGGCGATGGTTTTCCGCCGCGGTTCGGCCGGCGAGCACTCGATGCCCGTGCATGCGGCGTTCAACCGGGGCCGCCGGTCCGGGCCTCCGCTTGCGGCGCGGCGGGCGCAGGTGGCCTGCTTCGGCAAGGAGACCCTCGATCTGGCGCGAGACCTGCGATGAACCCGATCGCCGCAGGTCATCCGCCGCCTGCCGCAAGAAGGCCAGCTCCAGCTCCGCTCGCCGCAGGCGTCGTGGCGTCAGACGCGCGGCGCGCTTCAGATCTCGATAGCGTGCGAAGTAGGTTTGGGCGTTGGCGCCGACCGATTTGCCGGGGTCGAGGGCGAGCCGTTGCCCGTGCGCCTCGAAATGGTCGGCGCCGGACGGAATCTCGTGCGCGTGTTCCAGCAGCGCCTGGCCAGCGACGCGCGCCGCGCTGATCTCGGCGCCGGTCGGCGCTGCAGTGCGCAGGGACGCGATGCGACGTTCAACCCGCTCAATGGCCGCGTTGAGCGGCTCCAGCACTCGCGACTTGATCGTGTCCACGGAGGACGCCGTCTCGTCAGCTTCGTAGTAGGTCTCCAGCGCATCGCTCATGGACTCGATCGGTTGGCAGCGTCGGTCGAGGTGCGTCAGAGCGTAGGGCGCGAAGGCTTGCCAGCCGCCGTCGGTCGGCACCAGGCACGGATGCGCCGCGCCAGAGTCGATGTCGGCCGCCGTGTCGCGCAGCGCCGCGAGCGCCGCCGGCCAAGCGACGACGTCGAGGCTTGGCGTTCCGGGATCGACGTCGGCGCGCGCCAGCGACTCGCGGGCGAGTGTGGGGCTCACGCCCGCGACGGCCTGCAGCAGGGCGCGCCAGGCCGGCACGCCGGGACGGGCCTGCGCCGACACGTCCGCCGGCGCGGCAATGCTCGGGGCCGGCAGCGACAGCCGGGCGGGTGGCTGATACGGCGCGCGCGGCATGATGCGGCGGCGCCCGCCATCGCCGGGGACCCGCCGCAGCGCGTCGCGGATGAGCCCCTGCTCGTCGACCAGGATGACGTTCGCCTGCCGGCCGATGATCTCCACGATGAGGCGGTGCTCGGCCACAGGCCCGTCGGCGTTTGGACGCGCGCGCATCTGCAACACGAGCACGCGCTCGACGGGGAGCTGGGTCGCGCTCACCAAGCGACCGCCGCGCACCCACTTGCGCAACAGCAACAGCAGCGGACTCGGCGGGGCCCTCCCGGCGGGCAGGCGGTCGCGGACGAAGTGCACCCGGGAGTTCACCGGACCGGCCTGGATCAGCAGGTGGTGCGCGGCGCGGTTGGCGTAGATTTCCAGGCCAATTTGGTTGGGCTGAGGCGCCACGACGCGCTGGATGCGTCCGCCGACGGCGCGCTCCTCGATCTCGCGGCGCACCGCCGCCAGGGTGAGGACGTCGAAGTTCATCGCGGTCCGGGCGTCGGGGGCCCAGAGTCCGACGGAAACGCGTCCCACCGGCGCTCGACCCAGCGCGTGGCGATCGTGGCGGCGGTCTGGACGGCGTCACCGATCCGGCCAGTGCGCTGCAGATTGACGAACATCGCCGTCGCAAACACGTCGCCGGCGCCGGTTGGGTCTGCGTCGGCGACCTGGCGGACGGGTATCTCGGAACAGTCGCCGTCCGCGAACACCTGCACCGGCAACGGCCCCCGAGTGAGCACGCCCACTCGCGCGCGCCGGAGATGCTGGGTTGCGCCGGCGGGATCGACGGCGATGTCTTCGCTGCTCAACACGAGCACGTCGACTGCCTCGAGGAAATCCTCGGCGTCGGGCCAGTCTCTCCCATGCACGACGCCGTCGGGGTCCACGCGGCGGAGCAAGCCCTGCGCGGTCAGGCCCGTGAGGTCGGCACGCGGCAGACGGGCGAGGAGGTCGGGGCCGATCTCGCGCACAACCGGCGCCAGGTGCACGACCCCGAATTCATCGGGTAGCCCGTCCAGGTCGGCGGCGGCGACCGGCGCGGCGACCGCGGGGGCGTGTTGGGTTCGGCCTCGCGATCCATACATGTTGCGCATCGTGGTGGTAGCGGGAACGGCACGGGCCTTCCAGCGGATGCCGGGGCAGGCCGCCGCCAGCGCGTCCGCGTCCGCAGGGGCGGTGCGCGTGACCGCGGTGACGCACATCCCAAGGCGTTGGGCCACAAGGCTGCTGTAGTACGCCGTTCCCCCGAATTCCCAGCCGGAAGGGTGGAGGTCGCGGGTGACGTGCCCGATTGCTAGGTAGGTCGAGCTAGGTGAACTGACCACAGAAGTGTGCGACACGGCTGACGGGCGGGAGGCCGCCCAGCCCCAGGCGGGTCCTTGGGCACTGACCCCCATCCTAGCCTTCCCCCTTCCAGGGGGAAGGGACCGGATGGGAGGTCGGTTACGCCTTGGGGCTGATCACGACCCGGCGCTCATCGCCCTCGCCGATGCTGTAGGTGCGGACGCTTTCGTCGTCGGCCAGGGCCACGTGAATAAGCCGGCGCTCGTTGGCGGGCATGGATTCCAGCGTGACGGGCTCTTGGGTCTCGTTCACCTGGTCGGCCAGAGTCTCGGCAAGCTCGCGCAGGTGGTCGGCGCGGCGGGCGCGATAGCTGTTGACGTCGATGAGCACGCGGCACGGCTGGCCGAGCTGACGTCCGGCCATGAGGTTGATGAGGTAGCCGAACGACCGCAGCGTGGACCCATGCCTGCCGATGAGCTTGGAGAAGTCGTCGTCGCCGACGACGTTGTACGCGAGCGGGGCCTCTTCGACGAGCTCGATTTCGGCGATGAATCCCATCCGGTCCAGCATGCCGACGAGCAGGTCTTCGACGATGTCCTGCAACTCCTCGCCGCTCTCAACCAGGGATCGCGACTGGCGGGCTCGGGGCGCCGGTTGCTCCGCGACGGGCTCCTCCACGGGTTCGGGCGGTGGTGCGGCAGGCGGAGGCGGTTCGACCTCCGGCTCCATGGGCGCGGCGTCTCTGGGCGGGGGTTCAACCTCGGGTTCGCCTGGAGGCTCATGCTCCACGTCGTCGATGGTGGCGGAAAACGGTCGCTCGCGGCGCACCACGCGCACGCGCGCCTCGGCATCGCGACGCAGCAGGCGCGAGCCGCCGCTGGACAGAATCTCGACGTCGACATCGTCGATGGTGGCGTTGAGCTGCCGCAGGGCCTGGCGCAGCGCCTCCTCGACAGAGGCGCCGGACGCTTCGACGCTCTCCGGAGCCTCGGGGGAGTCGGTTGGATGGTCAGCCACTGCGCCTCCTTCGACGTCGTCGCCGCCGCGGTGTCGTCGCCACGCCCTCGCCCGGGCTTTGGCTCGCCGCTTCGCTGGTTGCTTTGTCTTCCAAGGTCTTGTCCGGGGTCGAGGCGGCCGGGCGAGCCGTCATATCGCGCGCGATGGGCCAGTGCGCGGGAATCAGCGCGCCGGTTCCGGTGGTGAAGTATTGCTGCACGATGGCAATGATGCTGGAAATCACCCAATACAGCACCAGGCCGGCCTGGAACGACCAGGCGAAGATGACCACGATGATCGGCATGAACTGCATGACCCGATTCACCGTCGCCTGCTGTCCCTCGGCGGTCTTCGAGGCCATCATCCGGGCCTGCACGAACTGGAAGGCTCCGGCGAGCAGCGCCAGCAGCGAGATATAGAAGCCGCCCTGGCCAAACACGTCTTGCTGGATGGGAATCCGCGTGAAGCCGGCGTTGCCGGCGGCGGTCTGACCCTCGCGGCTGTCCCACCACTTCTGCACGAACTTCTCGCCGTCGGTTTCGCCCGGCGCCCAATAGACGTAGGCCTCACGGGCCAGGGAATAGTTCTCATCGCGCAGCGCCGCCACATTCGCTGAGAAGGCGCGCTCCTTGCCTTCGGCCTCGATGTTGACCATACGAATGTTGTCGTGGACGACCGGCCCGGAGATGCCGAGCGATCCCGGATCGGCAATGAGTTCCGCGACGTAGTCTTCGACCGTCGCCCGCAGCTGAATGGTCCGCGGCGGAATCGGCTCGCCGTCGAGGAGCAGCGTTGAGAGCAAGTCGCGCGTGCCGATGTCGTTCCCCAGGCCAAAGACATTGATGGGGCCGGGAGGCAAGCCGAGTTGCGACCAATCGGTGATCTCGCCGCGCAGAATCCGCGCCGCTTCGGCCTCGGTGAGCCTCGTGACCGGTCGATCGCGCTCCACCACGAAAGCCGCCGCCTGCACGAGCCGCGCTTCCGAGGTGCCCGGCGGAAACTGGGCGAGATCCATCCGCTCCTCGACGAACGCCGCGCTCGCGCTCCCGCTGGCGACCGCGGCCGCCGAATCGGCGGGGTCGACGGTATCGATGGTGAAGCGGAAGTTGGCGTTCTGGCCGGCGAACTCCGCCGACAGCTGCGATTCGAGCGGAGTGATCGGAAACGTCGTCGCCAGGTGCACGTCGGTGGGGGCCGTGGGGCTGGATTCGCCAAGAATCGGGATCGTGGAGTCCTCGCGCGCCAGGTTGAACCAAAGGAATTGCTCGTTGAGAAGCCCCTGGCCACTCAAGGTGAGAATGCCCCCGTAGAGCGCCAGCAGGATCGGCAGCTGCACGAAGATGGGCAGACAGCCCGAGAGCGGGCTGACGCCGTGCTCCTTGTAGAGCTTCATCGTGGCTTGCGACTGCGCCTGCCGGTCGTTTCGGTACTTGCGGCGGATCTCCGCCATCTCGGGCTGCAGGACCTGCATGCGCCGCTGCGAGCGGATCTGCTTGACGGTGAGCGGGACCATGAGGGTGCGAATGCCGATCGTGAACAGGATGATCGCGATGGCATAGCTGCCGACCCCGTCGCGGATGAGATTGAGAACCTCGCTGAGTGGGTTGACGGCCCACGTCTGCCAGGTTTCGCCGATGCTGGAAAAGACTTCCATGATTCAGACCCGCGGTTAGGGCACCGGGTCGAAGCCGCCGGCGGCGAAGGGATGGCATCGGGCGATGCGGCGCAGCGCCAGCCACGCCCCACGAGCCACGCCGTAGCGCTCGACGGCGACGTGAGCAAACTCGGAACACGTGGGCTCGTAGATGCAGTTGGCCCCGAGCCCCCCGGATAGCCACCGCTGATAGCCGCGGATTAGCGCAAGCACCAGGCGTTTCACGCGAGGCTCGGCGATTGTGCGGCGGGCGCCCGCGCCAGGGACTGGGCGACGGCGCGCCCGAGGCAGTCCCAGGGGGCGTCGCTCACCGGCGCGCGGGCTTGGGCCACCATGTCGACGACTGGACGCCGCGTGGTCAGGTGCGGCTGGAACGCCGCCCGCAGGCGCCGGCGCATGCGGTTGCGCACGACAGCAGTGCCGAGGCGGCGCGGCGCCGTGACGGCCAGGCGCGTCGTCTCCGCCGAGCCCGGCGCGACGAAGAGCACGAAATAGGGGCAGGCGACTCGCGTGCCGCGCCGCCGCACGCGTGCGATGTCGGCGGCACGGCGCAGCCGATGGCGGTTGCTCATGGAGCGTTCACGCCGAGGCGGCCGCTGCCCATCCCGAGCGCCAGCGGCCTAGACCGTGAGCCGCTTGCGACCCTTACGCCGCCGGCGGCGAAGAATCGCGCGCCCGGATCGGCTGGACATGCGGGCACGAAAGCCGTGCTCACGCTTGCGTTTGCGAACCTTGGGCTGGTACGTGCGTTTCATCGGAGGGGAAGAGCGCGGCGACAAGACATGCCGCAGGGCTGAAGTGTAGCACCGCGGGCGATTCCGACTGATTCAGGGTGCGGCGCGCGGGCGGTTCGCGAACCGCCCCTACGTGCGTCCATTGCCACCAAATCCATCGCCGGAATACGTCGTTGGGGACAAGCGAGCCGGACTCTCGGCGCTAGCCGCGCTCCGCCATCGGGGTGTACGCCCGATCCGTGTGGCCGATGTACTCGGCACGGGGTCGGATCAGCCGGTTGTCGCCAAGCTGTTCCAGCACGTGGGCGGTCCAGCCGCTGGTGCGGCTCATGGCGAAAATCGGCGTGAACAGGTTGACCGGCAGTCCCAGCGCCGCGTAGACGGTCGCGGAGAAGAAGTCCACGTTGGAGTCGATCCCCTTCTCATCCATCATCACGCGCTCGACCACCTGGGAAATCTCGAACCACTCGGGGTGGCCGGAGGTGCGGCTGAGCTCCCGGGACATGCCGCGAAGTATCGTGGCGCGGGGGTCGGCGGTCTTGTAGACGCGGTGACCAAAGCCCATGATCAGCTCGCGGCGGGCCAGCCGTTCGCGCACCCAGTCCTCGGCCGCGTCGGGCGAGCCGATTTCGATCAGCATTTCCATCACGCCCTGGTTGGCGCCGCCGTGCAGGGGGCCTCGGAGCGCGCCGATGGCGCCGGTGACGGCCGAGTGCATGTCGGAAAGCGTGGCGGCGATCACGCGGCCCGCGAAGGTGCTGGCATTGAGCTCATGGTCGGCCTGCAACACGAGCAGCACGTCCAAGGCCCGGGCCGCGGTCTCGTCGGGGCGCTCCCCGGTGTACATCTGCAGGAACGCGTCGGCGACCGGGCCTTCCGCCGAGGTGATGGGCTCGTTGCCGGCCGCGAGCCGGGCGAAGGTGGCCACGACGGCCGACACCTGCGCGAGCAGGCGCACCGATTTGCGCGCGTTGGCCTCGAGGGAGTTGTCGCCCAGGTCGGGATCGAACGCACCCAGCATCGAGACACCGCTGCGCAGGGCGTCCATCGGCGGCGTGGACTGGGGGACGAGGCGCAAGGCGTCGATGACCGGCGGGGGCAGGGTATAGGCCGCGGATAGCTCATTGAGCAGGCCGTCGAGCTGGCTCTGCGTCGGCAGCTCGTCGTGCCAGAGCAGATGCGCCACTTCTTCAAACGTGGCGTCACTCGCCAGTTTGAATATATCGATCCCGCGATAGGTGAGCTTGCCGGCCAAGCCATCGATCGAACTGATCGCCGAGGTACCGGCCACGACCCCTTCGAGACCACCGGAGCGACTGGTCATCGCCTGTCCTTCATCAGCCGGGGGCGCCAGGCAGCGCACCACCCGCCCGCAGATGCGGCGCTCTGGGTGAGGCGGGAATCCCGTGGAATTCCACGCGTGGGCCGGCCGGGCTACGAGTTTGTCGAGCCATGGTAGCCGATGCCGCGCTAGGACTCAGGGTCCGGCGGCTCGAGGCGGGCCTGGGGCCAGTGGGCGTCGAATGCCGCCGCGAAGCGCAGTACGTCGGCGTCGGCATGGCGGGCGCCGACGATCTGCAGCCCAACCGGGAGGCCGTCGCGCGTGATCCCGGCGGGAACGGTTGCCGCCGGCTGGCCGGTCATGTTGAAGGGGTAGACGTGGCGGAACCAGCGCTGGGCCCACACGTTGGGATCGGCGGGTCTGCCGCCGGGCTCGTCAATCGGCAGCGGCGGCATCAGGAGGGTGGGCGTGACCACCACGTCGTGCCGCGCAAAGAGGTCGGCCATCTCGTCCCATAGCCGGCGCCGCGCCGAACCCGCCGCCATCATCTCCATGCCGGAGACCGCAAGCCCGGCTTCGGCGGCTGCGAGCAGGCTGGCCTCGCTGACGGCCCGCACCTCGTCCATCCGGTGTCCCACCTGGGCGGCGAGGAGGGTGGTGAACAGCGTGGCCCACTCGCGCGTCGCGTCGCTGAGCATCGGCTCGACCGAGGCAATCTCGCAGCCGGCCGCGCGGAAGGCGTCGAGCGCGGCCGTGCAGATGTCCACCACTTCGGCGTCGACCACATCGGCGCCAAGTTGCGGCGCCCAGGCCACGCGGGCGCCGTCGACGCCGGCAACCGCCGCCTCGCGATAGTCGGCCTCGTCGGGTGGCAGCGTGATCAAGTCGGCATCGTGCGGTCCGGCAATGACCGCCAACCCAAGTGCCATATCCGCCGCCGAGCGCGCCATGGGGCCCAGGTGGGATACGGCGTCGCGGCCGCCGACTATGGGCACATAGGGCACGCGGCCGAGGGAGGGCTTGATACCGAACACGCCGCAGCAGCTCGCCGGGATGCGAATGGACCCGCCGCCGTCGGAGCCGAGCACCAGCGGCACGTAGCCGGCGGCCAGCGCAACGGCGGAACCGCTGCTCGACCCGCCGCAGGTATGGGCGTGACTCCAGGGATTGCGTGTGGTTGGGCCCATGGGGTTGTGGGCGAAGGCCAGGTGCCCGAACTCGGGCATGGCGGTCATGCCGACGATGATGGCGCCGGCGCGCTTGAGCCGCTCGACGGCTGGGGCGTCGCGTTCACCCACGTCGTCCGCGAAGAGTCGCGAGCCGCGGTGGAACGCCATCCCCCGCACCTGCACCTGCACTTTGATGGCGACTGGCACGCCGTGCAGCGGCCCGAGCGAGTCACCTCGGCTCACGGCGGCGTCGGCCTCGGCGGCCGCGGCCAGCGCTCGCTCCGGGGCAAGGTCCACGAAGGCGTGCAGGCGCGCGTCCTCGGCTTCGATCCGGTCAAGGCTGGCCGTCACCGCCGCGCGCGCGGTCAGCTCGCCGCCGCGGATCCAGCGCGCGATATCAACCGCGCGCGCGTAGGCCAGATCGTCGGGTGACATGGCGGCGGCTCCGCAAGGTCAGTCGGCCGAGCGGGGCGAGTGTAGGAGCCGGCACAGCGCGCCGCGAGCCGGGAGGATACCCTCGCTGACGTTGCGTCTAGAGACTTGCCATCGCGTGGCTTGTATCCACTCTCCCGCAGGCGGGCAACGATAGGACGCTTGGGTCACGCTGAGCCCCGCGCGTACTCGAATGATTCGCGCAATCCATTGGTGACATTGCGGCCACCGCGTCGACGCCTCGCGTGGACGGCGGCCCTCGTGCTCGCGCTGACGCTGACATGGGCATGCGACGCGTCAGACGACGCGAGACCGGCGGTCGATGCGCCCGCGGTGGTTGCGACGGTTGTTGGAACGCCGCCGACGGCTCCGACCCCGTCCCAAACGGCGGCGGCGACGGCAGTCCCGACCAGCGTTCGCGCGGAGGTCTCACCCACGGTCGTGGCTGCACCGCCAACCGCCACGCCGACGCCGCCGCCAACGCCCATCCCAACACCCACGCCCGGCGTGCTCGCACCGACGCCGACCCCGACCGCGACGCCACCGCCGGCCTCCCCGGTGGCGCCGGAGCTCGCGGCGCTGCTGGCGGACATGGGCCCGGGGCTTGCGGCCTGGCGCGGCCTCGAGCCGTGGGATGTTCCGGCGTCGCTGATGACGCAGCAGGAATTTGCGGTCTGGCTCATCGCCGCGTTCGAGGAGGAGTACCCGGCGGATGAGGCCGCGGCCGATCAACTGGAGTGGGAGCTGCTGGGTCTGATTCGGCCGGAGCAGAACCTCTACGACCTGCAATTGGCGCTCTATACCGAGCAAGTGGCGGGCTTCTACGACTCGGAGACGGAGGAGATCGTCGTCATCGGCGACCACGATGCGGCGGCCCCGATGATCATCGTGACGCTCGCGCACGAATACGTGCATGCGCTGCAGGACCGGGCGTTCGATCTGGATGCGCTGGAGGAGAGCGTCGAGGGCAATCAAGATGCGCTGGCCGCGCTCGTGGCGCTTATCGAAGGCGACGCGACGGTGGCCGGGTTGCAGTACGCCATGCGGGAATTGCGGCGGGAGGATTTCGCTGGGCCGGGATCGTCCGCGCCGCCGCCCGACGATGTGATCTCCCGGACACCGCCGGCGTTGCAGGCCGTGCTGCTCTTTCCCTACGTGGCCG
This sequence comes from Chloroflexota bacterium, assembly GCA_028873795.1. GTDB lineage: Bacteria > Chloroflexota > UBA11872 > UBA11872 > UBA11872 > JAJECS01. The sequence continues at coordinate 187,521 of JAPPNP010000026.1, read as the reverse complement.
GGCCCACGTTCGTGGCGGCCCTTCTGGACGGCGGTTGGCGTGCGGTGGACGCCGCCTATGCCCAATTGCCCGCGTCGACCGAGCAGGTGCTGCATCCGGAGAAGTACGCCGCGAAGGAAGCGCCGCTGGAGGTTGATCTGCCGCCGCTCGCCGACATCCTGCCGCCGGGCTGGAGCGAGGTGCGGCGCGATGTATTCGGTGAGTTCATGGTGGGCGTGTGGCTTGGTGGAACACAGTTCGCCTCGGCGGCGACGGAAGCGGCGGCGGGATGGGGTGGCGATGCCTATGCGCTGTATCAGCACGAGGATGGCCAAGGGTTGCTGACCATGAAGTTTCGCTGGGATACCGAACGGGACCTCGGCGAGTTCTGGACGTCGATCGTCGACCACCTTGTCGGCGGAGGTCTGGGAGCGGGTGCGTCGGAAGTGGATGCCACGACGGCGATCTGGCGGGGAGACCGCCGCACGGCGCACGCTCGGCTTCTGGCGGATTCGGTACTGGTGGTCATCGGACACGACGCCGCAGTGGTTCGGTCAGCCGCGCAGTTTCTCGCGCGCGGCTAGGCATCGGGTCGGAGAAACTCCAGCCAGGCGCCGGCGATCACGCCGCGGATATCATTCCCCGGATCGCCGCTTCGGAGACTCCGCATGGGCGACGTGATATCTGTGCGGCCGGACTCGCAGCCGCCGCGCGCGCTGACCGACGACGAGTCGGCCATGGTCGACAACGTGATGCGCCAGTGCCTGGCGGTAGGCGCCGATGATCGCGTGGTGGTGGTCACCGACCCTCCCCGACGGCCCATCGGTGAGCTGTTCTACGCCGGCGCGCTGCGGCACGCACGCGACGTGACGCTGCTGGTGATGCCGGTGGCCGAACGCCACGGCAGCGAGCCGCCGCCGGACGTCGCCGAGGCCATGCGCCAGGCGACAGTGTGCGTACTGCCGACCTCGATGTCGCTGACCCACACCCGGGCGCGCACGGCGGCGACCGACGCCGGCGCGCGGGTCGCCAGCATGCCGTCGATCACCTACGAGATGGCCATGCGCACGCTGGCGGCGGACTACTCGGCCGTAGCCCGAGCCTCCATTGAGCTGGCCGACGTTCTGAGCGCCGCTGCCGAGGTCACGCTGACCTCGCCGGGCGGCTGTGATCTGACGTTTAGCGCGCAGGATCGGGACGCGATGGCCGACACCGGGCACTTCACGTCGCCGGGCGACATGGGAAACCTCCCGGCGGGCGAGGCATTCATTGCTCCGGTGGAGGGGACCGCGTCCGGCACCGTGGTGATCGACGCGGAGTCAATGTTTCCGGAATCCCCGCCGAATCCACCCATGCGGATACGCGTGCAGGACGGCCTGGCCGTAGCCGTGGATGGGCCCGGCGCGGAGCAACTCGAGACGGTGTTTGCGGACTTGGGCGACGGGGCGCGCAATGTCGCGGAGCTCGGCATCGGCACGAACCCGACGGCCCGGCTGAGCGGCAACGTCTTGGAGAGCGAGAAAGTGGCGGGCACGGCGCACGTGGCGTTGGGCGCGAGCCTCCACATTGGCGGCACCGTCGACGTGCCGTTTCATCTCGATGGAGTCATTGCCAGTCCGACCATCCACGTCGACGGCCGAGTCGTCATCCGGGACGGACGGCGCGTGACGCCCACCCGCTGAACGCCGGGTCGCCCGCAGCCCCACTAGAATCGCGGGCCTGCCTTGTGAGGGCCGCCAGTCACGTCGCACCACGTCAACGCCACCGCCGCGCGGGCGGCGATCAGGTCGGGGGCCGCCCTGCTGCTCGTTGCCGCCATGCTCGGCGGCTGTGACCTGCCGGGTTCTCCAGTCACCACGGCTCGCCCACCAGCGACGGCTACGCCCGGCCCCACCCCCACATGGACCCCGATCCCATTCGCCACCGCGACGCCGACGCCCGCGCCTTCCGTGACGGTGACGCCGTTTCCGGCGCCGGCTCCGGTGCAGCCGGTGACTCCGGCTGCTTCGCCGACGGTCGAGCCGTCACCGGCTCCGACAACGTCGCCGACGATCCCGCCGACGCCGACGGGTCCGGTGCCTCCCACCGACGCGGAGCTCCTGGCGCTGCTGCCCGGCCCGGCGGACTTGCCGGACGACCCCGCGTTGACGGTGTTCCAGCCCGGCGCCGGCGACATCACGGCCGATGCGGTGGGACTGGGCGATCAATTTCTCGACCCCTTGGTGGTGCGGCGCGGCGAACCGTTCCTCCTCGCGCTGGTGCTGGCGGGGCGCGCCGTCGAGACCGTGGACCTGCAAGTGATCACGGGCATCATCGAGCGACCGGATACCTTTCTCGAAAGCCTGGCGCGCGGCCTCGTGGAAGGTCTCCAGGCGGCAGCGCGGGCGGCGGACGTGACCGAGCTCGAGCTGCTGCCGTCACCGGGAATCGGCACCGCCTCGGGCGCCGCTCGCACCCGCGTGGCAAGCGGCGGCGACATTTACGAGGCCCGTGTGGCGGTGGCCCATCGCGACGGCGTCGCCGGGGTCGTCATTCAGATCGCGCGGATCGACGACACGGCGGAGCTGCTCGACGCGGTGAGCATCCTGCGGCGCCTCGTTGAAACGGACCTTGTGCGTGGGTGAGGCTCGGATCACTACACTGCCGGCAGGCAGTCGGATGCAGAGCGGCATGGCGACAAGGCCGAGGCACGATGACGTCGGGCGGTACCCAGGCCCCGCCGTGCCTCCGACGCGATAGGCCGGCGGCACATGGCGCGCCTCGAAGTTAAACCCACGCCCCGAGTCTTGGCAGTTGATGACGACCCCGAGATCCTCAACATGCTGCGCCGCGGCCTGAGCATCGAGGGATTCGACGTACGGGTCGCCTCAAATGGCGTGCAGGCGCTCGCGGCCATCAACGCCGGCGCAGCCGACGTGGTGATCCTGGACGTGATGATGCCGGGGCTCGACGGCTTCGACGTGCTCAGCCAGGTTCGGGCGAAGAACGACGTTCCGGTGCTGTTCCTGACGGCCCGGGACCGCGTGGCGGATCGCATACGCGGCCTTGACGCCGGGGCCGACGACTATTTGCCCAAGCCCTTCACCTTTGGCGAGTTGGTCGCCCGGGTCCGGGCGCTGCTGCGTCGACATGGGCCGGCCGAACGCCGGGTGCTGGCCTTTGACAGCGTGCAAATGGACCTCGGCGCGCGAGAGGTTACCGCCATGGGCGAGCCCGTGAGCCTGACGCAAACCGAGTTTGAGCTCTTGCGCGCGTTGATGGAACAGCCGGGACGCGTGCTTACGCGGGGAGAATTGCTCGATCGCATGTGGGGCTATCAGCCCCGGGCCGTTTCCAACGTGGTGGACGTGTACGTGGGCTACCTCAGACGCAAGCTGGAGACGAATGGCCACCCGCGCTTGATTCACACGGTGCGAGGGGTTGGCTACGTGCTGCGCCAGGAGGCCGCGTGAGCATTCGGCTCAAGCTCGCCCTTTGGTACGTGGGCTTCGTGGTGGTCACGGTGCTCGGATTTGGACTGCTGCTGCACTTTCTCCTTGCGGCGCGGGTGCGGAGCGACGTGGACGTGGCGCTGCAAGGCCGTGCGGGTCACGTGCTGGAACTCGGCGAGGCGGGCCAGCCGATCGCGGGCGTGCAGCCGACGCTGCGCCTCCTCCCGGACGCGATCACGACGCAGCTGGCGCAGCCCGACATCTACCACCAATTCGTAAACCCGTCCGGCATACCCGAAATGACGTCGGCGAATCTGCAAGGACGGCAGCTGCCCGTGACTCCGGGGGTATACGAGGCGCTGCGCACGGGAGAAGAGCAGTTCGAGGACGTGCGATTGCAGGACGGCAGCCGGATGCGCGTCCTGGTTGCTCCGATCGTGTGGCAGGGCCGGATCGAGGGGGTGCTGCAGGTCGCGAGCTCAGTCGACGTCGCCGAGGGCGCCATTCTGCCCTTCCATGGCTATCTGCTTGGCGGGATGGCCGGCGTGGTTGCCGTGGCCCTGGTGAGCGGCTTGTACCTCACGCGCAAGTCGATGAACCCGGTCAAGGCCCTGACGCGCACCGCAGAGGCGATCTATCAGGTCGGGGACCTTAGCCGACGGATCGAGGTTGGGAAGGGCGGAGACGAAATCAAGACGCTGGGTCGGACCTTTAACCGGATGCTCGACTCGATCGAGCAGTTGGTGACCTCGCAGCACCGGTTCCTGGCCGACGCGTCGCATGAGCTGAAGACGCCGTTGACCGTGATTCGCGGCAATGCCGAGATCCTGTGCCGCGGTGCATCAGCCGGCGACGATGATGAGGCCGCGGGCGCGATCCTGCGCGAAGCCACGCGCATGCAGCGGATCGTGGACGATCTCCTGGCGATCGCCGAGTTGGACGCCGCGACGGAAATGCGATTCGAGCCCGTGGAGGTGCGCGCCCTCGCCGAGCGCGCCGTCCACGACCTCGAATCGCTGGCCGGCAGCCGCGAGCTGCAAGTGCAAGGGGACGGCGAGGTGCTGGTCTCTGGCGACGTCGACAAGCTGGAACGCGCGTTGCGAAACCTGGTGCAGAACGCCATCGCGGCGACGGAGCCGGCCGGGCGGATCGAGGTTGACGTGCGTCGGCACAACGGCATGGCACGGCTCGTGGTGGCGGACGACGGCCGCGGTATCGACCCCGAGCACGTGCCCCACATCTTCGAGCGGTTCTATCGAGTGGATACGTCGCGGTCGCGTGCGACCGGCGGCACGGGGCTGGGCCTGACGATCGTCAAGCGCGTGGCCGAAGCGCATGGGGGAAGCGTGGAGGCGGGACGCAGCGAGCTTGGCGGCGCGGTCTTCGAGGTGCGTCTGCCCGCGGACGGTGACCCCAGCCCGACGGACGACCACGCGGATGTGCGGTATCAGATCTGACGCACGAGCCCATTGGGGCCAGCGTCACGTCCTCACCCTATTCTCATGATTCTTCCGGGGCGGCGGCCTATGCTCCCCATGACGTGGCGGACGTCGCCCGTGCTAAACGGAGGAGTGGTCGACAATGTCGTCGAACACTGACGGAGACCGGACCGTGGGCGCGAAGCTCATGGCGAATCTACGCGCCGAAGGCGCGCACCCGGCGACCTATCGCGCCGGCGACCTCGTGATGGATCCAGCCGTGGACCGTCCGCGGGTCGGCATCGTGTGCGACGGGGCGATCACCGTGTGGCGGCTTAGCCCGAAGGGCAAGCAGCTGGCCGCGGCATCCCTGCGGCAGGGTGATTGGTTCGAGAACCTCTTCCCAAGCGAGGCCCACGAGCGCACGTTCATCGAGGCCGATGCGCCGGCGCATGTGGCCTGGCTCGAAGGGGCCTCCTTTCAGCGTCTGTTGCGCAAGTACCCAACCTTCGGCGTCGAGCTCGTCCGATCGCAGGTTCGGCGCCTGGCTGCGGTTGAGACGCGGGCGAGCCACACGGCCCTGGCCAGCGTGGCCGACTCGGTGGCGCTGGCCCTGCTGCAGATGGCCGAACGCGAGGGCACGACGGACCTGGAAGTGACGCACGAAGAGCTGGCGCAACGCCTCGGCACGGTGCGCGAAAGCGTGAGCCTGGCCATCAGCACGCTGCGGCGGGCGGGCGCCCTGGCCCCCGCGCAAGGGCGTAAGCGACTGATCTCCATTCTGAGCCTCTCGAAGCTCCAGCAGCTCCTGGGCTACTACCCCACGGGGACGTAGCCCACCCCCCCCATCGCCGGACCGGCGATGGAAGGATCTTCAGGCGCCCAGGCGATTCACCGCCTGGGCGCCGGGTGCTTAATCGGCGGCGTCTGGCGGCGCCGCGGCCGAGGGTCGCGGCGCGAACCTGATCCGCAGCTGGCCCTCCTCGAGCCGCGCCCGTTGATGCTCCATGCGGGCCAGGGCGCGCGGCAGCACGATGTTGCGTCGCGCCGCGCCCATGCGAACCACCAGCTCGTCGCCGCGCCGGATCAGCGCCGCGTCGCGCCGGTCGATGAAGGGCGCCGGAATCTGAAACTCAAACTCGCCGTCGATCTGGGCGATGTGATAGGGCCGCTCCCGGACGAGCACGGCGGCCGGATCCTGATCCCCATGCATCCGTTCGCCCATCGCCCGCAGTCGGTCCAGGCCGACCACTTCCTCCGGGAAGTGCGGAATCTGCAGCACCGGCACGGGGTCGAACATCGAGTGGATTTCGCCCATATAGCGCTGCTGCATGCGGCGCCAACTCGCGACAAAGTCGCCGGTGGCGTCGGTCGGGACGAGCCGGTTCACGACCAGCGCATCGGTGATGTGGTCGTAGAGCGTCAGGTAGGTGTAGCTGCGCTGGGCCTCGCGAATGACCATCTTCTCCGGGTTCACCACGATCCGGACAGTCGATTGGCCCGGACGCGTGAGCAACTCCCGCAGCTTCTCCAACTCCTCGACCAGCTCGCCCATGGCCACGAAGACCGAGTCTTCCGGCAGCGGTAGGTCGGTGACGCGCCGCGCCATGGGGCGGACCATGCGGGCGAGCTGACGGTTGATCGGCAGCAGCTTGTCCATCCACCAGCGACCGACTTCGGGAAACGCCAGCAGGCGCAGCGTCTCGCCCGTCGGCGCGCAGTCCACGATCACCACGTCGAAGTCGCCGGACTCGACGTGACGGGTGATCCAGAGCAGATTGGCGAGCTCCTCCATGCCCGGGAGCACGGCGATCTCCTCGGCCAGCAGATCGCTGACGCCGCGCCAGGTGAGCAGCGCCTCGACCCAGGACTGCACGGTGCCCCAATAGGTTTCGAGGTTGTAGTAGATGTCGCATTCCTGCGCCCACAGGCGCTCGGCCACCTTGATCGGCTCGGGGCCCAGCGGTTGGTCGAGCGAGTCGCCCAGACTGTGCGCGGCATCCGTGCTGAGCACGATGGTGCGCGCGCCACGCTCGGCGCAGCGCAGGGCGGCGGCGGCGGCGACGCTAGTCTTCCCCACGCCGCCCTTGCCCGTATAGAGGATGACGCGGGCGTCGTCAGCGGGTGGCAATGTCGGGCTCCAGTCGCGAGAGGCTCACCTCCAGCGGCGCCTCGCGCCGGGCAACCACCCGCCCGACGGTGGCCGCGGCCGTCACACCCGCCCCGGCAAGCGCTTCGCGAAGCGCGTGCTCATCCTCCGGCGGAATGGCGATGAGCAGCCCCCCGCTCGTTTGGGCGTCGGCGAGCAGCAGCCGCTCCGCGATGGGCAGCTCCGCCGCCCACTCCACCTGGCCGTCGAGCGCGGCGAGGTTGCGCTCCGTACCACCCGGCACCTCGTCCGCCGCGATTAGGTCGCGCACTCCCGGGAACACCGGCACCTGGTCGGCAAACACGGTGGCCGAGCAGCCGCTGGCCTGCATCATTTCGCGCAGATGCCCCAAGAGCCCGTAGCCGGTGACATCCGTCATGGCGTGGGCGCCGAACCTGGACGCGGCGTCGGCGGCCGCTCGATTCAGCGTCCGCATGCTGGCCACGGCGGCGTCCAACGCCTCCGGCGGCGCGGCGTCGTGCTTGAGCGCGGTGCTGATGACGCCCGTGCCGATGGGTTTGGTGAGCACCAGCAGGTCGCCGGGACGCGCCCCGGCGTTGGTGATGAGCGCATCCGGATGCGCCGCGCCGACAACCGCCATGCCGTATTTCGGTACCGGATCGTCCACGGAGTGCCCGCCAGCGACGACGGCGCCCGCCTCGAGCACCGTGTCGGCGCCGCCGCGCTGGATTTCAGCCAGCACGTCGAGTGAGAGCGTGTCGCGCGGAAACCCGGCAAGGTTGAGCGCAAATAACGGCGTGGCGGCCATCGCGTAGACGTCGCTGAGGGCATTCGCCGCCGCGATGGCGCCAAAGTCGTAGGGGTCGTCGACGATGGGCGTGAAGACGTCGATCGTCGCCACGATGGCGAGGTCGTCGCGCACCCGATAGACGGCGGCGTCGTCCATCGTGGCGGCGTCCACCAACAGGTCGACGTGCGCCATCTGCGGCATGCGGCGCATCACGTGCGCCAACTCGGTCGGGCTGAGCTTGCAGGCTCAGCCGGCGCCGGGCGAATACCGCGTGAGCTTGGGTCGCGTCACATCCGAGGTCATTCTGGCAATCTACAGTACGCGGGAGGCGCCGCATGGCTCCAAAGGGTGTAGTCCGTGCCGCAGAATTCGACCGGGCAGGCGGGCCGCGGCTGGCTGCGGCGAAGCCGAGCGGTCGCGTTGGGGCTTGGACTCATCGTCGCCGTGGCGGCATCGAGCACCGCCGCCGCCGCCGAGCCCGAGGTCGACACCGCCAAACATGGGGCTCCCGTGGCGATCGTCGTCCCGTCTGGCCGGTTCTATCCGGGACTGGGCGAGGACGGCGCGGGCTTCGGCGTGCGCAACTTTGCCGACGGGCCGCGGTTCTTCGACGCGTTCGTCCGCTACGGCGGCGTCGACGTGATGGGATATCCGTCCTCGCGACCCTGGATCGGCCCGGGCGGTTTCATCTATCAGCTCACCCAGCGTGCGCTGATGCAATGGTCGCCGGACGAGCAGAGGGTCCAGCTGGCCAACATCTTTGAGATCCTGCGTGAGGCGGGGTACGACGACGCGCTCTATGCCCGCTCGATTCCCCGCACCGAACCCGACGATTCGACCTCGCTCGCCGACGCACGGGCCGTGCGGATGGGCTGGATGACCGATGCGGCCATCACGCAGGCGTTCCTCGCCAATCCCATCGAGGTCGAAAGCGTGGATGCCGCCATCGAACTCCACGGACTGCCCATGTCGTACCCCGAAACCTTCGGTCCGTTCGTGGTGCAGCGCTTCCAGCGCACGGCGCTGCAGCACTGGGTGGAAGCGGTCGACGGCGGCCAGCCAGTTGGCACGGTGGTGCTGGTCAACAGCGGCGATCACTACAAGGACCTGCTCCTCGGCGACTCGCCGGTGGTCGCGCCGCACGCGCATGACGACACGCGCATGCTGGACCGGCGCGATGGGGAAGAGGTCTACGCGGCCACTGTCCTCGCCACCGCAACGGAGCGGACCTACAACGTCGTCGACGACACGCTGGCCGAAGCGCTCCGGCTGCTGGAGGGGGTGCCGTCGGCCGCGCCAGGCCTAAAGGCCGCCGCCGAATATTCGGCCCCAATCCGTTTCCGGTCGCTCGCACCCAACGTGTTCGCCTCGTTCACGGCCCCGTCGCGCATCGCCGTCAGCCGCGCCCTCCAAGACGAACGCCTCGAAGCCGTGGCGGCCGTCCTCGCCCACGAGCTGCAACACCTGGCGGACTTCCATGACCAGCAATACGTTCCATCGGAGGCTGCCTGTTTCGAGGCGGAGATCCGCGCCGTGACCGCCGAAGCCAGCGCCTGGGCCTCGCTGATGGGACCCACCGGCGTTGAGAGCCCGCAATCGGCCCTGGAACGGATGGAGAATGCCCGGCTGCAGGCCGTGCAGGCGGGAAGCGAAACGGTCCGCGCGCTGGTGGAGGACGGGTGGGCCGAGCAGTGTTCGCAGCACCATTGAGCCATTGACGGTGCGGGCAGCCGCCGCCTAGCATCGTCCATGGCTGTTTGGAATGCCTCGAAGTCCCGCAAGCGCCGGGCATATAGGCGGCCGGCGGTCGTCGCCTAGCGACACACCGCCGGCTGTGCGTGTCCCCCCGTGGCGCGCCATCCGACGTATGCCGGCGCCAACGCCAGGCGCCTTCCACAGCGAGCTTCACCATGCCTGCCAATGCCTTTGACGTTCTCGACGCGCGCGGCCTGATCTCGGCCGCCAGCGACGCCGCCGCGCTGCGCCGCGCCTTCGATCGGCCGCTCACGTTTTACGTCGGGTTCGACCCCACCGCGTCGAGTCTGACCGCCGGCCACCTGGTGACGCTGATGATGGCGCACCACCTTGAACAGGCGGGCCACCGGCCCATCCTGATCGCGGGCGGCGGCACGGGGATGATCGGCGACCCTTCGGACCGGCTGGACACCCGGGCGCTGCTCACGGAAGCGGACGTGGCGGCGAACGTGGCCGCGATTCGCACCCAATTGGAGCGGTTCGTCGACCTCAGCGAGGGCGACGCCCTGGTGCTCAACAACGCCGACTGGCTTTCGGAGCTGGGCTACCTGGGATTTCTGCGGGACATCGGCCGCCACTTCAGCGTGAACGAGATGCTGGCGACCGACACCTATCGCAACCGCCTGGAGGCCGGCGAAAACCTGAATTTCATCGAGTTGAACTACCGGCTGCTGCAGGCCTACGACTTCCTGCATCTCTACCGCGAATACGACTGCACGCTGCAGATCGCCGGCAGCGATCAGTGGTCCAACATCCTGGCCGGCGTCGACCTGATTCGCCGCGTGGAGCGCACGCAGGCCTTCGGCCTCGTGGCCCCGCTGCTGACGACGGCAGAAGGCGCCAAGATGGGCAAGACCGCGGCGGGCGCGGTGTGGCTGGACGCCGACCGCACGTCACCGTTCGATTTCTACCAGCACTGGATCAACCTGGCCGACGCGCTCGTGCCGCAGGCGCTGGGGATGTTGACGACGCTGCCGATGTCGGAAGTTGCCGAGCTGCGCGACCTGCGCGGGCCGGATGTCCGCCGCGCCAAGCAGGCGCTAGCGCACGACGTGACGGCGACCGTGCACGGCCGCGAGGCGGCCGACGCCGCGCGCGAATCGGCCCGGTCGCTCTTTGCCGCGGCGGCAGGTGACGCCGACGCGGTGCCAACGACCCTGGTGGCCGCCGCCGAGCTTGACGCGGGCATCTCTGTGGTCGACCTGCTGGTGCGCACCGGACTTGCGCCGTCACGGGCGGCCGCGCGCCGCCTGATCGCCCAGGGTGGGGCGTACGTCGGCGAAGCCCGCGCCGAGGACGCGGAGGCCACCGTCACCCATTCCCAGGTGCCGGACGACGGCCTGTTGCTGCGGGCCGGGCGCAAGCGGTATCACCGCGTCGTCGTGGGACCGTAGGTGGCCGGGCATCGCCGCGGGCCGCTACTCTCGGAGTTCACGACGACGCCTGCCCAGGAGGCTGTATGGCAACCCGACGCCGGCCGGACGAGGTAGTGCCGCCGCGCCGCGTGAAGCTGCGCAAGTCCGCCACGCCGGAGGACATGACCGACGCCGGTCTGCGCCGCGCGGCCGGGCAGACGATGCGCTGCGAGTGGGCCCAGCGCAACCCGGACTTGACGATCTATCACGACGAATTCTGGGGCGAGCCTCCGGCTGACGACCGCGAGTATTTCGAGCGGATGATGCTGGAGGTCTTCCACGCCGGTCTGAGCTGGACGCTCATCTGGAACAAGCGCGAGAGTCTGCGCCGGGCCTACGACGCCTTCGACATCGACGCCGTCGCTTCCTATGGCCCCGCCGAGGTGACGCGCCTGATGAACGACCCGAACGTGGTCCGCAGCGCCAAGAAGATCGACGCGGCCATCGCCAACGCGCGCACGGTGCTCGCGCTCCAGGCCGAGCACGGCGACCTGGCGACGTTTCTGCGGCAGCTTCCCGACGACGCCGAAGACAAGATCAAGGTGCTGCGGAAGACATTTGCCTTCATGGGACCGGGAGTGGCGCGCGGCTTCTTGGAAGCCACGGGTCTGATTCCGGTGCCGCATCACCCCTACTGCTACAAGGCAGTGGACGCGGCCTGATCCGGAGGTGCCACCCGTGAAGCTGCTCATCGGCACCCGCGAAGGGCTTCGAGACGCCGACGGCGCACCCTTGGGCCTGGGCGGACGGTCGATTCGGGCGCTGGCCGGACGGCCGGACGACGCGTGGTTGATCGTCGACGGGCGCGAGGTCTGGCGGCTACAGGGCCGACGAATGATCCCGGCCGCCGCCGCGGGCGCGCTGAAAGATCCGGCGCTGACGTGCGCGATGCCCACGCCAACGAGCGTTCTCCTGGGAACTGACGGTGCGTATCTGCGACGGTTGAACGGCTCGTCGCTCGTGCCGGTAGCGGGCTTCGACGAGGCCGACGGACGCGACGAGTGGTTCACGCCCTGGGGCGGGCCGCCGGCGACTCGCTCCTTGGACAGGGACGAACAGGGTGCGCTCTACGCCAACGTCCACGTGGGCGGGGTGCTGCGGTCGGACGACGCCGGCGAAACCTGGCAGGCGACGGCCCTGGACATCCGCGCCGACGCGCACCAGGTCATCGCGCCGGCGGGCCATGACGGGCTGCTGCTGGCCGCAACCGCCCGCGGACTGGCCGCATCGCGTGACCGAGGCGACTCGTGGGAAATCGACGCCCGCGGCCTGCACGCGACCTACGCGCGTGCCGTGGCCCTGAGCGGCACCACGATCCTGCTCTCCGTGGCGCGCGGACCGCGCGGCCAGGACGCCGCCCTCTATCGGCGCGACCTCGACGGGGACGAGCCGTTCGAACGCTGCCGCGACGGGCTGCCCGACCACTTCGACGGCAACATCGACAGCCACACCCTCGCGGCCGACGGGCCCAACGCGGCCTTCGCGGGTCCAGACGGCGCGATCTATTGCTCGGACGACAGCGGGCGCACCTGGGAATGCACGCTCGACGGGCTGCCGAGGGTGTATGCGCTGTTGGTCGAGCGAGGACCTGGCTAGGAGCGACCGCCTCAGGGCCGATCCCTGGATGGTTTGGAACGGGCGGGTCTGAGACCCGCCCCTACGGTAGGCATTCAACTCGCCGCTGGGATTGACCGGACTGGATTCCGGCTCCCCGCCTGCGCGGGGACAGGCTCCGCCGGAATGACGGACGGTTGACGGAGCGTCTGCCGCTACCCTCGGAATCGCGTGATGACGGTGGCGGCGGCGGGGAGAGCGTAGCGTCCGCCCGGTCCCAGGTCGGCGGGGGATTGGGGGCGGCCGGCGCGCCGCGCCGAGACGCCGGCGAAGACGCGCAGCTCGGTGCGTCGCCGCGTGTGCCGCGTACCGACGTGGGCCATGCCAATCTGACGACCGCTGGAAGCCCGCGTGGCGCTGGTGACCGTGCCGATCCAGGCGCCGCGCGGATCCGTGACCGGATCGCCCTGCCGCGCCATGGGCACGCGCTCGTCGGCGATCGAGAAGCGCACGATGGCCGACTGGCGCTCGGCCTCGCGCCGCACATAGGGATCGCGTCCGACGAAGAACGGCTTGTAGGCCTTCACAAAACGACCAAACCCGGCGTCGCCCGGCGTGAGGTCCAGCGGCCCGGCAAGCTCGTGCCCATAGAGCGGGAAACCGGCCTCGGTGCGGGTGGAGTCGCGGGCGCCGAGGCCAACCGGCACGACGCCGTCGCCGGCGCCCGCTTCGAGGATCGCGTCCCACACGGTGCGGGCCGCGTCCGGGTGCACGAAGATCTCGAAGCCGGTTGCTTCGCCCGTGTAGCCGGTGTGGGAGATCTCGACATCGGCGCCGGCGAGCGTGAAGGCGCGAACGTGATTCATGCGCATGGCGTCGAGCGCACGGCGCTCCTCGTCCGAAGCGACAATCCGCTGCAGAACTTGACGCGACTTCGGTCCCTGGAACGCCAGGTCGAGCCGCGCGGCGTCGCCCGCGGCCGGGCTCTTGAGGTCCAGAAGCTCGGCGCGCACGGGCAGTCGGGCCGCGCCGTCGCCGGCAATCACCTGATGGACGCCATCGTTGACGCCCGTCAGCCAGGCCCAGGCCTTCGGCGCGTTGGCCGCGTTGACCACCGCCATGAAGCGGTCGCGGGCCAGACGGTAGATGATGAGGTCGTCCAGGCAGTCGCCGTTGGCGTCGAGCAGGTAGGTGTAGGCCGCGCGGCCCACCCGAAGGCGGCCGGCGCTGCCGGTGACGACGAGGTCCAGGAACTCGGCGGCGTTGGGGCCGGAGACGGCGAAGGCGCCCATGTGCCCCACGTCGAACAAGCCGGCCGACTTCCGCACGGCCTCGTGCTCCGCCGCGATGCTCGTGTACCAGACGGGCATGTCCCAGCCCGCGAAGGGGATCAGCTTCTTGGCATGCTCGGCATGGAAGGGGTGCAGCGGCGTGCGCAGCGGATCACCGGACTCGGGCTCGCGCCACTCGAACGGCTGCGGGCCGTCGGCGGCGGCGGCGACCGGACGCCGGCCCACGAACCAGGGGCGGGACGCATCGTCGGGGGGCGCGTCCGGCGGCGGCGCGCCGGTGATCCCGAGGCTTGCCCGGGCATCGTCGGCGGCCACGGTCACCGCGACCGGACCGCTGAGCTTCCGGCTCGGCTCGTCAGGATCGACGATCACGTAGCCGTCCGAGGCCGCCTGGAGCCAATCGGCGAGTTCAGCGGCGCGGTCGGGGTCGACGATGAGCCAGGCCGAGACCTCGGCATCGTCGGCGGGTGGGACCACCATGGCGTTCACCGGCTCGCTCCCCGGAGGACCCGCAAGGGCGACATGACGGGACTGTCCCGGCTCGAGATCGCGCACGCGCCGGTTGGCGACCTCGTCCAGGAACGGAAGCGCGCGGGCGCCGCGAACGCGCAGGAGGCCGGAGGTGCTCGCCGGCGGATCGCTGGGCGGCGCACCCTCGGCGTGCCCCCGGCGGGCAAAGTCGAGCACCTCGGCGCGCAACGACCGCATGGCGTCGTAGGCCATGCGCCCGCGATAGCGCGGAGTCCGGCGGCCGGTGTAGGTCACGCCCTGCATGGCGCGAAACGCGCGCGCCAGGATGCCGGCCAGCGTCTTCATGTCGTCCGTGCCGTAGCCGCGCTGGGTCAGCCAGGGCGTGCCCATGCGAATGCCGGTTGGCGCGGCGAAACCGCGGTCGCCAGGCACCGAATTGCGGTTGGCCACCACGCCAAGGGCTTCCAGCATGCGCACGGCCGGCTCGCCGCGCAGATCTCCTTGCGCGCCGACCCGACGCAGATTCACTACGAACAGGTGCGTGTCGGTGCCTCCGTAGGCCACGCCGACGCCTTCCGACTCCAGGGCGTCGACCAGCGCCCTGGCGTTGGCAATGATCTTGTGCTGGGTGCGGTGGAAGGCCTCCGTGGCCGCCATCTTGAACATGACCGCCATGGCCGCAATCTTGTTGAGGTGCGGGCCACCCTGCTCACCGGGAAAGACGGAGCGATCGATGGCACGCATCAAATCGCGTCGATGCGAGAGGATCACGGCGCCGCGCGGGCCGAACAGCGTCTTGTGCGTGGTGAAGGTGACCACGTCGGCGATGCCCACCGGCGAGGGATAGGCGCCCGCGACCACGAGACCGGCCGGATGTGAGATGTCCGCCATCAGCAGCGCGCCCACGTCGTCGGCGATGGCGCGGAAGCGCTCCCAGTCGGGCGCCCACGGGTACGAGGTATATCCGGCGATGATCAGCCGGGGGCGGGCGGCCTTGGCGCGAGCCGCGATGTCGTCGTAGTCGAGCTGCGCGTCGGGCCCTGGAATGCGGTAGCTGGTCGACTTGAAGCGCCGTCCCGAGCGGTTGACGGACGCGCCGTGGCTCAGGTGTCCGCCGTGGGCCAGGGCCAGGCCCATGATGGTGTCGTCGGGCTCGAGCAGGGCTTCCTCGACGGCGTTGTTGGCCGCCGCGCCCGACAGCGGCTGCACGTTGACCCACAGCCGGTCGGCTGACACGCGGTCGTTGGCGAAGCGGTCGGCGCAGCGGCGCTGGGCCAGCGCCTCCACCAGGTTGCTGAACTCGTTGCCCTGGTAGTAGCGGCGATCGCCGTACCGCCGGGTGCGGGCGAGCTGCCGGTCGAGGTCCGCCAGCGCCGCCTCCTGTTCGCGGATCATGGCTGCCGCCGCGTAGCCCTCGGCGTAGATGCTGGTGAAGGGCGAGGCCAGCGCGTCCCGCACCGGCTTGGGCGTCAGGCTCTCGGACGGGATGAGAATGAGCTTGTCCCGCTGGCGCGCGTGCTCACGCTCGATGAGGTCGGCCACCAGCGGATCGACGTCGCCCACCGAGCGGTTGAGCGCGAGGTCGGCGTAAGTCGGGTCGAGGGACATCAACGAATCCTTGCGGTCGGCGTCATAAGCGTACGGCGGCTTGGCGAGGGCGACGAACGCGGCAGGCTATTCGACGACCCGCCGGCCTTCGCGGAGGGCTTTGGACCGAGCCTCCTGCATGGTCATTCGCACGCGCCCACCAAAGCGCTCATTGAGCCAGGGATCGCCGCGGACGTGATAGCCGCCCTTTTCCCAGAAGCCGGGCTCTTCGTGATCCATGAACTCCAGGCCGCGCACCCACTTGGCGCTCTTCCAGAAGTAGAGGCTGGGCAAGACCAGTCGCAGCGGACCCCCGTGCTGTTGCGGCAGCGGGGCGTCGTCGTGGTTGATGGCGAAGAGCACGTCGTCCTGGTCGAGCTCGTCCAGCGTGACGTTGGTGGTGTAGCCAGGATCGGCGTGAATCATCACGTAGTCCGCGCCGGGCAGCGGCTTGATCCGCTTGAGCACCTCGCGGACGTGCACGCCCTCCCAGCGGTTGTCGTAGCGGCTCCAGTGGGTGACGCAGTGGATATCCGAGGTGATTTCGGTGCGGGGCAGCGAGGTGAACTCATCCCAACTCCAGCGCGCCTCTTCCTCCACCAGCCCGGTCACGCGGAAGTCCCAGCGGGCCATGTCGTAGCGGCCCGGCTCCTGGTAGTGCAGCACCGGCCATTTGGAGGTGAGGGTTTGGCCGGGCGGAAGGCGCGGCTCGCGCAGCTCGGGAGGGCGTGGGCTGACGTCGGGCGTGTCGGGCGCCACCTGGGCGCGCGAGCCAAAGAGCCGGTCGAACATGGTCCGCTCCATGAGCAACGCGTAGCTGTTACCCGATGGTACTGCCCACGTCGTCCGGTGGTGCGTGGGATCAGGCACGGAAACCTGCGGGAGCGCGGTCGCTTTCAGCCCGCTGGTGAGGAACCTTGCACCGCTTGGGGGTCGTAGCTGCCGACGACCATGGAGGCAATCTCGGCCGCCGTGGCCTCGGCGCGGTCGTGGCCCGGAACGTCGTGCGCCAGGATGGCGATGGTGACCGGGCCGGTGGAGACGTAGACGACGCCGACGTCGTTGGAGATGCCCGCGAGGTCCCCGGTCTTGTGGGCCACGGGCGTCCCCGCGGGCAGCCGGGCGGGAATGCGGTTGTTGCGCGTCTCGCCGAGCAGCAGAGTGCGCATGCCCTGGACGTCGGCGAGCGTCCGGGACCAGTGCGCCGGCCGCATGCCCAGCGCGACCTCCAGCAGCTTGGCCGCCTCGCGCGCCGTGGTCACCGGGTGCGTGGTAAACACATTGGTGGCCGTGAGGCCGAGCTGATTCAGCGACCATTGCATGTTGGCGTAGCCGATGTGATCGGCCAGCAAGACGGCCGCCGAGTTGTCGCTGAAGGTCATGGACCGTTCCAACGCGTTCGCGATCGTGAGGCGGTGGCCGATCGCGAGCGTTGCCGGGGGATCGACCCGGTCGAGCACGCTCTGGTTCATCTCGAGCATGGTGTCGAATCCGAGACCGATGACCGCGCGCTGGCGAAAGGCCTCGACGAGGACGGCCAGCTTCCACAAGCTCGCGGCCCGCACGACGGCGTCGGCGTTGATGGCGACCTCGGCGTCCGATCCGGCGGGCGCCGCATACACCGCCCAAGTGCCCGGCTCGCCGGCCAGGCGGGCGTTGATGGCGGTTTCCAACTGGTCGCCGACGGTGTTGCCAGCCGCTTGGGTCGCCGCCGCGGCCGAGTCGACGGGAGCGAGCGCCGTCTCCGGCATCACACCGGCGTCCCGCAGCACCTCATCCAGCAGCACCGCCGTCACGCTCCCTGGGGCTGGAAGTCCCTCGACTTCCTCGATCCAGTGCTGCAAGACGCCGCGCTGGAATCGCTGCGCCACGAACGGCCCCAGCCGCTCGGGCCGGGACATCGGCAGCCCCCATCGGTCGCGGGCGTGGTCGGCCGTCCAGACGAGTCGACCGATGGGATCGGGGTTGGACTCGAACACCCCGCGAATCGCGTCGTCGGTGAGCCAGCCGGTGCGAATCTCGACGGCGTGCTGGAACGACGTCGAGCCGTCGTTCTCGATGGGGTGGGGCACCTGGCGCGCGGCGTAGAGCCAATCGGTGTGCCCGGCCCGGTCCATGATCTCCAGCGCATTCGCCAGCACGACCCGGCCCTCGCTCGGCTTCCATTGCAGCAGGCCGTAGCGCAGGGCCTGATACTCGAAGCCATTGGCCGCGAAGATCGCGCTGCGCGGCGGACCCAGTACCGGCAGGCCGCCGAGGCCGCGGTAGCTATCCCACCAGGTGACGTCGCCGACGTTGCGGACTTCGTAGCCGCGCCCGGATTCGTCAGTCCCCTGCGGGAAATGGCGGCCGTTTTGGATGGGAAAGTCATGCTCGGGAGCGGCAGCCGCAGGGTCCGCGCCCGCCGGCATCGCGGTTGCGGGCCCCATAACGGCGGCGGCCAGCGCCGACGTCGCGCCGAGCGCCAGAAGGCGACGCCGGCCGAAATGACCACGCATCAGCGGCGTGCCTCCCCTGGAGCGCTGCCTGCGAACCTTACGCCACGCAAGGCGGGGCGGCACCTGGGAATCCGGCCCTCGGGCGAGCCGACGGTGGCGACCGTGTCGTGGGGCCTAGCCGAGCGGATCGGTGCGCGGGCCAAACGTTTGCAAGGGCTGATCGAGCGGGGGAAACACATCGGCCATCGACGGCTCTTCCGTCCCGCTGGGATCATCGGGCTCGTGCACGAAGGTCATGACGCGGAATCGCACGTCGGCGACCTGGCGATCGAGTTCGGACCCCGGGATCAGCAGCAGCACGCGCCGTCCGTCGATAAAGGCGACGGCATTCGAGGGCAGAGCCTGTGACGGCGCCAGCGCAACGCGGCGCTGAATGCGCCACTCGGGATCGAGCGTCGGCAGATAGATGAGCTCGTACCAGTGGTCGGTGCCCTGATAGAGGTCGAAATCCCGCACGCGCGGGCGCCAGTCGTCGTCGGGGTTGTCGTTGGCTTCGAGCGCCAGGGAGACGCGCCAGCCGAGGGCAGACTCGTCCAGAGGGATTGGGTCGACCATGTCGATGATGGCGGCGACGTAGTCGCCGGGCACCGCCCCGCTCAATCCACCCACGGTGAAATACGCCCGCCGCAGAATGTCGAGTCCAACGCTGTCAACGGCGGCCACGCCGAGGGCGACCCGCTGAATGTCCGCAAAGCCGAAGCCCTCCGTCGGAGACAGGTTGGTGATGTCGAAGTAGTCCTCCTGCGCGTCGCGATCGAACGTGCGCACGGCTGGATCGGCAGGGGCGGCGCTGATGGCGGTTCGATGCGGCGTGAGGCCGAGCACCACGACGCCCGACTCAACCTGCCCGGCCATCGACACCGTGATGGGGCGCACCCGCCAGTTGGTTTCCGCGTCGGCGCGCACAAGCACAAACGTGGCGGTCCGCGTGGCGCCGGCGTGCAGGGTCTCGCTTGCCACCGTGTTGGGAATCAGGGTGACCGAGCCTGCGCTGCGCACCACGCGCGCCGTGAAGTCTCCCTCCTCGCCAATGTTCGTGACGGCGCAGGCGGCCTCCATGACGATCACCGCCCCGATCCACTCGAGCGGGCCGGGACACTCCACGACCGCCAGCGCCGGACGCGAACCGTCGGGTCGCGCAATCTGCGGCAGGGCGATCCGGTAGTCCTCAACCTCTCCAAACTCCCAGCTTCCGCTGCCGTCCCACGGCTCGCCGGCCAGGCTCTCGCGCGTGAGCAGCACGCGCATCCACGCCCCTTCGGGCAGCACCTCGCCGTCAAGCATGGAGAATCCCGGGCTGACGAAGGTCTCGGAGGCGCCCGGCTGAAGCTCCACTTCCCAATCCTGGAGCACCCATTCCCCGGGGCTCGTCCAGCGCCCGTCGCGATCGATGTCGATCAAGACATTGATGTGCCGCGGACCGGCGGGAGCCGCTGGGCTCAGCGTGACCTCGACGGTGAGCTGCGCCAGCGCCCGCGGCGGCGCCAGGCTCACCGTAAGGCCGAGCACGCCGTCGTCACCCGCGTCCTGATTGACGAGGTTCGGCGCCCCGTCGACGTCGGCGGCGTCGTCGGCATCCGCTTCGGCGGTTACGGCGGTACCCAGCCGGTCGAGACCGGGCCGGCGCACGTGGGCGCCCGGACCTTCGGCCGTGAGCGAGGACAGCCGCGTCGGAAAACGGCCGATCACTCGCGAATTGGGATAGCCGGCGGCGACTCCATCGGGTGCGTCGCCGAAGTCGGCCCGGGGTCGCGGCGTCGGAGTGTCGGACGGCGGTGGCGTCGACTCGGGCGCCGGTCGAGGCGTGGGCGTGGCCGCAGGGGTTGACGCGACCGCGGCCGGCGATGGCGCGGCGGTCGGAGCGGCGTCATCGGGCGTCGGTTCGCAGCCTCCGAGCGCAACGACCGCGAGCAGCCCCGGCACGCAGAGCGCCGCGCGCCAGCCGATCACGCCGTCACGCGCCCTGCCCAGCCGCTGTCGGATCGACCGATGGGCCCCGGCAAACGCCCGCGCGGCCATGCGCCCCGCCGAGCTAGTTGGACGTCACCGCGGCGCGCGCCGAGCCGTTTGGCCGCGCCGCGCGCGCCGGCTCGGGCGCATACGTGGCGTAGGAGTCCGGCGTCTCCCACAGGGTCACTCCCACCACGGGCAGCCCGAGCTGCTGGACCTGGTGGAACAACATGCGGGCCATGTTCTCGGTGGTCGGATTCTCGTCCATCACAAAGGCCCGCTGGCCGAGGCCTTCGATGGCGTCGATCAGCGGGTCGCCGCGACGCAGGATCATGCGATGGTCCAGATTGGCGTTGACCCACGCCTCGACGGTGCGCCGCACGTCCCGAAAGTCGGCGACCATGCCCAGGTCGTCGAGGGATTCCGCCTGCAGGCGAATCTCCGCGCGGCCGTTGTGCCCGTGGGGCTGGTTGCACTTGCCGTCGTAGTCCAGCAGGCGGTGGCCGAAGCAGAAGTCGATGTGCTTGACGATCTCGAACATCAAAGGCCTCCGTTAGCTCACGAGACGGTGCGGCCGCCGTCGACCGGGAGCACCGCCCCCGTCACGAAATCGGTGCCCTCGACGAGATAGAGAACCGTCTGGGCGATGTCTTCGGGATCGCCGATGCGTCCGAGGGGCGTGGCTTGCTCCACCGCGCGAATGGTCTCCTGGTCGAAGTCGGCCGGCATCAGGATAGGCCCCGGCGCCACGGCGTTCACCTGAACGGCGGGGGCAAGCTCCTTGGCCATGACACGGGTGAGCGCCACGACACCGCCCTTGGCCACGAAATAGGGCGCGTAGTTCACGTAGGGGCGTTCCACCGCCCAGTCGGCGACGTTGACGATCTTGCCCCGCCCCTGCGCCTGCATGTGCCGCCCGAACAGACAGCAGCCCAGATAGGGGCCCTTGAGATTGACGGCGATGTTGCGGTCGAAGTCCGCCTCGTCCAGCTCGTCGAAGGGCGTCGGGCCGTAGATGGAGGCGTTGTTGAGGAGCACCTCGACCGACCCGAACTCGGCGATCGCCGCGTCCAGGATCGCCTGGACGCCGGCGTGGGTCGACACGTCCGCCTGGACGGCCAGGCTGCCGACGCCCTGTCCGCGAAACTCCGCCACGGCCCCCTCGGCTTCGCGCGCCGAGGTGCGGTAGTTCACCACGATGTTGGCGCCGCGCTCGGCCAGGCGTCCCGCGACGTGGCGTCCGACCCGAATCGCGCCGCCGGTGACGACGACGGTGGCGCCTTGAAGATCCATGGGCGACTCGTTGGTGCGCGACCGCCGTGGTCGCGCCTGGAAGCAGTGCGGTGGCCTCTAACCTAGCATGGGTTCCGCGCGAGGGGCCGAAGGATCAGGCACAGGCCGGGAGCGGGGTGAATGCCGCAGACGCAAGCGGTGGCCGCATTGGTGAGCGGGCTCGACAGCGCGATCATGGCCGGCTTGCTCACGCGCGAGTACGAGCGGGTGACGCCGCTGTTCGTGCGGGCTGGGCTGAAGTGGGAAGACGCCGAGCGGGACGCCCTGGAACGGTATTTCGAAGCGCTGGGCGCGGCGGCCGTGCAGCCACTCGTGGAGCTGGATCTTGGCGCGCGGTCGCTCTACGGCCGGCACTGGAGCACCGGAGGCGATGCCGTGCCCGACGCCAGCCGGCCGGACGAGGAGTGGTATCTGCCGGGACGCAACCTGCTGCTGCTCAGCACGGCGGCGACTTATGGCGCGATTCATGGGATTGCTCACCTGGCCATCGGCATCCTGGCCAGCAATCCGTTTCCCGACGCCCGACCGGAGTTCTTTCGCAGCCTGGAGCGGTCCACCGGTCTGGCGTTGGATGCGCCGGTTCACATCCTCACGCCGCTGGCCGGCATGCACAAGGCCGACGTGATTCGGGCCGGCGCCCACCTGCCCGTGCAGCATGCGCTCTCATGCGCCGACCCGGTCGACGGCGGCCACTGCGGCGTGTGCGGCAAGTGCGGCGAGCGGCGGCGCGGCTTCATCGACGCGGGCGTCGACGACCCCACCAGCTACGCGCGTCTCGGTCCGCTCTAGCGATCGTCGCCGGGGCGCGTCGCGGACCAGAGCTGCTTGATGGCCGGACGGTCAACCTCGGGGAAGGGGTTGAACGGCGTGCAGTCCGCAAGCGCCAGTCCGGCGCCGGCCAGCGCCGCGCGCACCTCGGAGTCCTCGAACCATCGCGCCCGCAGCATGGAACGGCCGCGCTGGATGGTCTCGCCAGATCGGCGCTCGATGGTCAGATGCATCGCGACCCAGGGATCGTCGTCGTCCCAGACGTAGCGCCGATCGAGCGTTAGTCCCGGGCCGCAGTCCGTGCCGGGCTCGCGCCATAGCGCCTCGAATCCGGCGCGCGTGTTCAGGTCGAAGACGAATGCCCCGCCGGGACGCAGGTGCGCGGCGACTCGCTCGAACGTGCGCGTGAGGTCCGCTGCATCGGCCAGGTGGTTGAGAGAGGCGTAGAGACACGTCACGGCGTCGACCGGCCCTGGCAGATCAAACGAGCGCATGTCGGCGTGCACGAAGGTCACGGGGTAGCCGGCAGCCGTGGCTTTCGCCCGCGCGATGGCGAGCATGCCCTCCGACAGATCGAGTCCCGTCACGGCGACGCCGCGTCCGGCGTGCCGCAGCGCGTGCGTACCGGTGCCGCAGGCCAGGTCGATCAGGTTGCGAGGCGGACCGCCGAGCAACCGCGCCAGTTGCCGATCGACGCGCGGCGCGACGAGATCGGCGTACTCGGCGCCGTAGGTCTGCTGCCATTGATCGTAGACCGACGCGAACAGGGTGTAGCCGTCGGCGTCCGACGCGGCAACCGCCTCCGTGGCTGGGTCAGCCGTCGCGCAGCCACTCCGGCACGAGGCCCTGCGCCAACGCGTCGTCCCAACCGACGTGCGACTCGGCGGAGTTCTCGCCGCTGACGTCCGCGGCGATGAGCTGCGGCGCGCGCACCGCGCCGTCGCGAACCGTCACGCTGCGGGCGACGATGGCTTCCTCGGCCCGCGTGGAGACGCCGGCGTCGATGGCCTGGGCCTCGATGCGGGCGCCGCGAACGATGCGCGCGCGCACCGACTTGACGCGCAGGAGCCCGATGACTTCGACCTCTTTCTCGCTGGTCAGCACCGTGTTGGGAGCTTCCAGGCCTTCGGCCGCGAGCGCCGCGTCAACAATGGCCGGTCCGTCAATATTCAGCTCGGCGCCCTCGACGACGACGGTGAATCCGGGAAAAACGATCGGCGTCTCGACCCGGGTCACGTCCGCCGGAATTCGGAGCTCCTGGCGACCATCCACGGTCTCGAGGTGGCATCCCGGCGGGACGATGGACCCGCGGGGGGAGCGCGCCGACTTGACCTCGCGGTAGAAGACATCCCCGGTCATGAGCGTTGACTCCTGCTCGTGGCGCGCATTGAGCATAGTCGGGGCGTGCGCCGCGCTCCACTCGCCGCGCTAGACACGGTCGAGCCAATCGTCCACAAGCCGGGCCTGCTCCTCGGTCGACAGGCGGAAGTCGCGGCCCGTCGCGGCGCGTTGGCGCGTCGTTTCGTAGAGACAGATGGCGGCGGCGACGGAAAGGTTGAGGCTGCGCACCATGCCGACCGTCGCGATGCTCATGACCTGATCGGCGGCGACCAGCGCTTCCTCGGAAAGCCCGCGGTGTTCGTTGCCGAATAGCAGGGCGAGTCGTGGCGCCGCGAGATCGGCGGCGGCGAGCTCGCACCCCCGAGGCGGCGGGGCTGCGGCGACCAACGCGTGGCCAGACGCGCGCAGCGCGTCCAGGCACGCGGTGGTGGAGTGGTGAACCGCAAAGCTCAGCCACTTGTTGGCCGAGGCGGACGAGGCCTTGCCGATGCGGCGCGGCTTGAATGGCGCCTCGCGCTCGAAAACAAGATGCACCTGCTGCACGCCGAACGCGTCGCAACTGCGAAAGACGGCCTCGGCGTTGTGCGGATCGTGGATGTCTTCCAGCACGACCGTCAGACCGCGCTGCCGGGACGCCGCCACGGACCGCAGGCGGTCGATGCGGCGGGCAGTCGCCATGGCGGCCCTCCTCCGGCTGGGCGGTCGATTCTCCCCTAGCCCGACGCTCCGAGCACGGCGGGATTGATGCACCAGCGCGGCGGCTCGCCGGCCAGGACGCGGCGAATCTCCTCCGCCGCGTGCACCGCCATGCGCCGGTTGGACTCCACGGTGAGCCCGGCAAAGTGAGGCGACAAGGTGACGTTGGGCGCGAGCAGCAGCGAACTCGACGCCGGCGGCTCCTGCTCGAAGACGTCGATGGCCGCACCGGCGATCTGGCCCGCCTCGAGCGCCCGGGCCAGCGCGGCTTCGTCGACCACCGGTCCGCGACAGGTGTTGACCAGCACGGCGGTCGGCCGCATCTCGGCCAGCGCGTCGGCGTCGATCAGATGCCGCGTGTCCGGCGTCAGCGGCACGTGCAGCGACACCAGGTCCGCCCGCCGCAGCAGCTCGGGCAGCGTGGCGGTCAGCTCAACGTCCGCGTCCGGCACGTCTTGCGGCGTGAGGTAGGGATCGAAGATCAGCCCCCGCATGCCGAACCCGTGGACCAGGGCGTGAATCACTTTGCGCCCGATGCGCCCGCCCCCGACCACGCCCGCCGTGCGTCCGGCCAACTCGTGCACTGGCAGGGTCATGGACGCGCGCCACTCGCCCGCGCTCACGATGGCGTCCTGGATCGCGATCCGCTTGAACGCCGCCAGCGCCGCGGTCACCGCGTGCTCCGCCACCGCCGTGGCGTTGGCGTCCGGCGTGAAGCTGACGGGAATGCCGCGCGCCGTCGCGTGGGCCACGTCGATGGCGTCGACGCCCACCCCGTGCTTCTGAATGTGGCGCAGGCGCGGCGCGGCGTCGATGACGCGAGCCGTGATGGGCGTCACGCGTACCAGCATGGCGTCCGCGTCGCCCGCGTTTTTCATGAGGCCGGTCTCGTCGGGAGCGGCGGGAGTGACGACCTCGGCGAACTCCAGCAAGAGCTCAATCCCGGCCGGGTCGATCGTCTCGGTCACCATTACCGTTGGGCGGGCGGTGCCGGTCATGCTGTCCCCTGCCTGTGCGGGGCGCGCGCCACGGGCGGCCCCAGATTGAATGGCTGGTGGATTCCCGCCTCCGCGGGAATGACGGAGGGGGTGCGCGTGGGCCTTCTCATGCGGCCGATCCGCGGGGCGCTTGCATGAGATCCGTGTATTTGAGGGCGTTGCCCGTATTCAGCAGCACGACGGTTTGATCGCGCGTCAGGTCGCCGCGCTCGAGCAAGCGCCGCAGCGCCGGCAGCAGCGCGGCGCCCTCGGGACAGGCGAAAACGCCCTCGCTCTCGGCAAGCTCCGACATGGCTGCCACCAGCTCGTCGTCGCTGACGGCCACGGCGGTTCCGCCGGTCTCGCGGATGGCCCGCAGCACCAGGGCGTGGGCAAAGGGCAGCGGCACCCGCAGCCCCGGCGCGATCGTGTGGGCGTCGGCCACTCGCTCCGCCGTCGCGGCGCCCGCGTCCCACGCGTCCACGATGGAGGCGCACCCGGCGGCCTGGACGGCAATCAATCGCGGCGGCGGACCCTCGAGCCAACCCATCTCGTCGAGCTCGCGCATGGCCTTCCAGATGCCGATGAGTCCCACGCCGCCGCCGGTGGGATACAGCACGGCGTCCGGCGGCTTCCAGTCGAACGCTTCGGCGATCTCGAGCCCCATGGTCTTCTTGCCCTCGACGCGGTAGGGCTCGCGCATGGTGGAAGCGTCGAACCAGCCGTGACGCGCGGCGCGCTCGCCCACGATGCCCGCGGCGTCGCTGATGAGGCCGTCGACCTCGGTCACGTCGGCGCCGTAGGCCACGCACTCCGCCTTGATGGGAGGCGGCGTGTCAACCGGCATCACCACGTGGATCGGCAGGCCGTAGGCGGCGCTGTAGGCGGCCCAGGCGCTGCCGGCGTTACCCGCGGTGGGTATCGCCAGCTCGCGGACGCCCAGCGCGGCGGCGGCGGCGACCCCGACGGCGGCCCCGCGCGCCTTGAAGGTTCCGGTCGGATTGGCCCCTTCGTCTTTGAGCCAGAGATTGGACATGCCGAGCCGCCGGCCCAGGCGTCGCAGGGGCAACAGGGGCGTATCGCCCGCGCCGAGGTTCCCGCCTTCGCTTCCGGCCACCGGCGGCAGCAGCTCACGAAAGCGCCAGATGCCGCGCGGGCGGTGGGCCACCTCGACGGGCGTGACGGCGCGCGAGACACGGGACAAGTCGTAACGGGCGAGCAACGAGTGACCACACCTCTCGCACACGGTGTGAATGTGGCGCGCGTCGTGCTCGCGATCGCAAGCGCCGCACGCCAGCGTCTCCAGGTAGTCATGCACGTGCGGGCTGCTCGACACGGGTCCCCACGGTCAGCTGGTCCCAGCGGCCCGCGAGCGTATCGCACCCCGCCGGACCCGATCCCGACCGACTCCGGCCCAAGTCGCCACGGGCCTACTAAACTTGGGGGTGGCAAGTCATCGTGCCGGCGCCGGCCGGCGTGAGGAGCACGGCCCCTGAGCACGCTATCCGTGGTGGGCACTGGCTACGTTGGGCTGACGGTTGGCGCGTGCTTCGCGGACCTTGGCCACGAGGTGACCTGCCTCGACATCGACGAGGCGAAGATCGAGTCGCTGCGGGCCGGCCGCGTGCCGATCTACGAGCCGGGCCTGGAGACGCTGATCGATCGCGGCGTGCGCGCCGGCCGCCTGCGGTTCTCCACCGACTACGACGAGGCGGTCCCCGGTCGCGAATTCATCTTCATCGCCGTCGATACGCCGACGGGCGCGGCCGGTGAGGCCAGCCTGGCGGGCGTCGATGCCGCGGTGTCCACCCTCGCCCCGCTGATGACCGCCGGGGCGACGATCGTGACCAAGAGCACCGTGCCGCTGGGCACGGGGGACCTGATCTCGCGCATCCTGCGGGAACACGGGGCCGACGACTTTCCGGTGGTGTCCAATCCCGAGTTCCAGCGCGAGGGGTCGGCGATCCAGGACTTTCTCAAGCCGGACCGGGTGGTGATTGGCTCGGGCGATGAAGCGGCCGCCCGGCGCGTGGCCGAACTCTACCGGACGTTCGACTGTCCCATCATCATCACGGACCTGCGCACCGCCGAGATGATCAAGTACGCCTCGAACGCCTTCCTCGCCACGCGCATTTCGTTCATCAATGAGATGGGGGCGATCTGCGAAGCGCTGGGGGCCGACGTCGAGGTCGTCGGGCGCGGCATGGAGCTCGATCGTCGGGTCGGCCGCGGCTATCTGAACGCGGGCATCGGGTGGGGCGGAAGCTGCTTCCCGAAGGATGTGCGCGCGCTCGAACACATGGCGTTGGTCCACGGCTGCCACCCGCAGCTGCTGCGCGCGGTGATGGAGATCAACCGCGACGCGCGGCACTCGGCGGTGCGCAAGCTGCGCGATGGGCTGGACGATCTGCGCGGCCGGACGGTCGCCGTGCTGGGCCTGTCGTTCAAGCCGAACACCGACGACGTGCGCGACGCCCCGGCGGTGGACATCATCCACCTGCTCACGGGCGAAGGGGCCGAGGTGCGCGCGTACGATCCGGTCGCCGGACCACGCGCGCAGGAGGAGCTCGGCGACCGCATGACGCTGACGGCGTCACCGCTCGAGGCGGCGCAGGGCGCCGACGCGGTGCTGATCACCACCGAGTGGAATGAGTTTCGGGAGCTGGACTGGGCGGCGATGCGGGCGGCGATGCGCGGCAACGTGCTGGTGGACGGACGCAACATGCACGACCCCGCGCGCATGGCCCAGCTTGGGTTTGCCTACTACGCCATGGGTCGCTCGCCGCGCGCGTCGGCCCACGAGACGATGGCCCCCGTGGCCGGCGGCGCGTAGACGGCGATGCGGCGACGGCCGCTGCCGCCGACCGCGCGCCCGCTCTCGATCCGCGCCGCGGACCGCTAGGCCGACCGGCAGATGCAGGATTCCGATCGCACGGTAGGGCGCGGCAGTGAGCTATTCGTCGGCATGCTGGTGGTGGCGTTCCTGGTGTTCTTGCTGTGGTTTCTGCTGCTCCGGCCGGAAGATCCCAACACCGCCGAGCCGGCGCCCACGCAGTCGCCGGTGGTGAGCCCGACGGCGATCATCGACGACCCCAACCGGGCGTTCCAGAACGTGATCGCCACCCCGACGCCCAATCCCACCCCGACGGCGACGCCGGTGGCGCGACCCACTCCGACGCCCACGCCGTTCGTCTACACGGTGCAGGCCGGCGACACGCTCTCGGCCATTGCGGGACGATTTGGATTGACGGTGGAGGAACTCGTGCAAGCCAATCGGCTGGTCGATCCGGACAGCCTGCAGATCGGTCAGCAGATCACGATTCCGTCGGAATAGCGGCGCACGCGCCGCCCACCGAGTGATACGCGCACCGGCCCACACGCACCGCGCCCTCGCTATCGCCGCCCACGTGCTGTTCTGGATGTCGCTCTACGTCTATGTGCCGGTGCTGC
The DNA here is from genome assembly GCA_028873795.1 of Chloroflexota bacterium. Lineage (GTDB taxonomy): Bacteria > Chloroflexota > UBA11872 > UBA11872 > UBA11872 > JAJECS01. Next base: position 158,746 of record JAPPNP010000026.1, on the reverse strand, counting down.
CGACGTACGCCCGCGACCTGGGGGCTTCGCTGGGGATGGTTGGGCTGATCGTGGGGGCGTACGGATTGACGCAGCTGCTGCTGCGCATTCCCATCGGGGTCTGGTCGGACCGCGTGGCGCGCCGCAAGCCGTTCCTGATCGGCGGCATGCTGGCCAATGCGGCGGGGGCGGCCGCGCTGGCGCTGTCACCGGTGGCCTGGCTGCTGGTCCTCGGACGGGCCGTCACGGGGCTCGGCGCGTCGACCTTCGTGATCGCCTCGGTGCACTTGGCCGAGTTCTTTCCCAGCCGCACGGTGGCCCGAGCGACCGGCATCGCGGTGGGGCTGAGCGCGGCGAGCCAGGTCGTGATCATGTTGATCGGCGGCGCGGTGGCCGAGGTCAGCACGGTGGCCATGACGTTTTGGGTCGCCGTCGGCCTGGGCGTGGTCGGCGTGGCGGTGCTGCTGCCGCTGCCCGACCATGCGCGCCCCCTCCAGGAACAGCCGCCGCGGGTGCAGACGCTGGCTCGCGCCGGTACGCAGCGCAGCACCCTGGTGGCCGCGGCGCTGGCCGCCCTGCTGCAATACGCGCAGTTCGGGCTCACGTTCGCCTTCGTGCCGCTTTGGGCCGACTCGCTCGGCGCTAGCAACTTCGACCTCGGGTTGCTGGCAACCGTCGCCATCACGGCCAACGGCCTGGGCGCGCTGGTTCTGGTGGGCGCCGGGGCGCGGCTGAACGGACGCCTGGCCGCGGTCGTAGGATTCGCCTTGACGGCGGTGTCGAGCCTTCTGATTCCCATATTGCCGAGCTTGGCGGTGCTGATCGTCGTGCAGGGGATCGGGGGATTCGGGCGCGGGCTGGTGTTCCCGGCGCTCATGGCGCACAGCATCGAGCGCGCGGCGCCCGCCGAGCGAGCGACGGCGATGGGCGTGTTTCAGGGCGTCTATGCGCTGGGCATGTTCCTGGGTCCCGTGAGCGCGGGCGTGCTGGGCGAGTGGCTGGGGCTGGAGCGCGTGTTCGTGCTCATCGGCGCGCTGATGGTCGTGGGAGCCCTGGCGGCCATCCGCTACGTAGCCCACACCGACGACCGGTTGTAGGAACAATATCGGGCAATGTGGGGTCTGGCAGAAGGGGATCGCAGATTTTGTTCCCAAATCCCATAGACGGTGCATGGGCGGCGTGCTAGCATTCCGCCCCCGCGAACGGCGGGCCTCCAGAGGGGCGAGCAGTGCGGCGCAAGCTGCAGAAGCGAGCGTTTCGCGACATCGATCGCGGCCCTCTGGGCGCGATGCTGTTCGGCGCCCGCAAGCGCAAGCGTCTGACCCAGGCTGAGCTGGCGAGCCGCATCGACCGCGATCGCCCCTGGGTGAGCGACGTCGAGACGGGCAAGATCATGCACGTGCCCGACAACGACCTGGACGCGGTGGCGGCGATTCTCGGCCTGGAGGTAGCGTTGCTTCGGCGGGCCCGCGCGCAATCCGCGCCGCGAGGGACGGGGGCCTCGCCCACCTCGAGCGGCACCATCGACCGCGGCTGCGGCATGTGCGGCGCTTCCAACCCCTGGGACGCCAAGTACTGCGTGAACTGCGGCGAGCAGCTGCCGCTCGAGACGGTCTGCGAGACGTGCGGGCGCATCATTCGCGCCGACTCGCGGTTCTGCGCCTACTGCGGCGAGCCGGTGGCCACCACCATGCCGGCGACGCAGGCATAACCGAACCGCCGAGCTCTGTCGTCAGGCCCAGGTCGAGTCATATACTGCGAACCGGGACGCACGGACAGGAGGCGGCACGGGGCTATGACAGAGAATTCGGCGAACGGGGCCCAGCAGCACGGCGCGCCGCTTCGCATCACAATCGAAATCGACCGGCCGCAACTCGGGGTGGGCAAGGCCAGCGTTCACATGCGCGGCGCCGTCCGCGAGGTGCTCCTGAGCTTGCGCGAAGTCCTGGACGCCGGCATTCAAACGCTGGGTCCGTCGGAGCGTCAGGGCTCGTCGGCCGAGCAGATCAAGATCGAGTAGCTCGGCGCCGCCCAGCCGAATGCCGACCGGCGGGCCGGTGTCGCTGCTGGCTGTGAAATCGCGTGAATGCCGCTGGCTTTTGTGACGATTCCAACCGACGCGGCCGTCAGCCCGGCCTAAGGTTGGGGTGTCTGGATAGCTCACCTCCCCTCAGGGCCGAGCAATGGTCGCCGAGACCGCTGACAACTTGACGCACGCCACCGACGCCGACTTCCGGCAGGAAGTCCTCGAGGCCGACGGACTCGTGATCGTCGATTTCTGGGCCGAGTGGTGCGCGCCGTGTCGTATGCTCGCGCCGACGTTCGAAAAGCTGGCCGGCGAGTTCGCTGGGCGCGTGAAGTTCGTCAAGGTGGACGTGGACGCGAGCCCCGACGCGCCGAGCCAGTACGGCGTTCGCGGTATCCCGACGCTGATCGTCTTTCGCAACGGTCAGGAAGTCGATCGAGTCGTGGGCGTCCTGCCGGAAAGGCATCTGCGGGAGCAGCTGGAGGGTCACCTCCAGCCCGCCTAGGCGCTTTCCCGGACTTCATCCGGGTGCAAGGCCTCCGCCCGGCCTTGCACCCGGATTTCTTTAACTCAGGACTGGGCGTCCGGGATGCGCCACGCGGCGCGCGCGGTACGGCTGAAGATCCATTCGCGGTCGGAGTCGGTGAGCCACGGCAGCTCCCACGCAGACTTGAAGGCTTGGCCATAGGTCGCGTGGGCCAGACAGACCGGCCAGTCGCTGCCCCACATCACGCGCGAAGGGCCGAAGGCGTCGAGCATGCGCTCGATGAATGGTCGGGCGCGCAGGTAGGGATAGGCGTTGCCGGTGTTGTGGGGATAGCCCGAGAGCTTGACGTAGACGTTTGGCAGGCGGGCGAGGTCCAGCAGGTTCTGTAGCGAGTCGAGATCGTCGTAGTCGGGGAACCCCAGGTGGTCGATCACGACGGTGACGTCCGGATGCCGCCCCGCCATGGCCGCGGCCTGCGGGAGCTGGCGCCACTGGATGAGCAGACCGATGGTGGCGCGCGTCTCCGCGGCGGCGTCCCAGAGCGGATCCTGTGAGCCATCGTCCAGCCAGCGCGTGGCGGGGTCCTCGGTCGCCGCCAGGCGAATGCCGCGATAGCCGGCCCGCTGCATGAGCTCCCGCAGCTGCCGGGGCGCTTCGCCGTCCATCGGATTCACACGGCCGGCGACCACGAATCGATCCGGGTGCGCCTCGGCGGCCTGGGCCAGGTAGGAGTTGTCCCACAGGTAAAGACGCGGCTGAATCAGCACCGTCCAGGCCACGCCGCCAACCTCGTCCTGCGCCGCGAACAGGTCCTCCGGTGACGCCTCCTGCTCCGTGGAGAAGTTGGAGTCCGGGTGCTTCGGAAAGCGCGGATTGCGGACGGTCCAGACGTGGACGTGCGATTCAACGAGGTCCATGGTGGGATCCTTCGGCTTCATGGGCGCATGATGCCAGGGCGCGCGCGCAAGTTCGTCGTTCAAACGCGTGCGTTCCCACAGGTTGTGATCTGTGACTGTACAAATGTACAATTGCCTATGGACGTGGTAATCGACACTTCAGCCGTGATCGCCGTGATCGTCTGGGCGCCCGAACGTCCGGCCATGATCCGGTACACCGCCGACGCTGGTTTGGTTGCTCCCGCATCCCTGCATTGGGAAGTGGGCAACGCCTTTTCCGCGATGTTTCGACGGCGGCGGATCACCCTGGACCAGGCGCGGGAGGCGGTCGAAAGCTACCAGCAGATGCTGCTGCGCTTCGTCGATATAGATCTCGGCCAGTCGCTGGAGCTGTCGGAGCGCCTGGGGCTGTACGCCTACGACGCCTACATGGTCGCGTGCGCCTTGAACCTGCGTGCTCCGCTGCTCACACTGGACAAGCGACTCGCGGAAGCAGCGTCTCGGATCGGCGTGAGGATTCTGGAGGTAAACAACACATGAAGGTCTACACCTATTCCGAAGCCCGCCAGAACCTGGCATCCCTGCTGGAAGCCGCACAGCGCGACGGCGCCGTCGGCATTCGCCGGAAGGACGGTCGCGCGTACGTCGTACAGCCGCAACCGGCCACGCGCTCGCCGCTAGACGTGGCCGGCGTTGACCTCGACCTCACGACCGACGAGGTCGTCAGCCTCGTTCGCGAAGGCCGAGAACGTCACGGCTGACCCAAGCGCCCGAAAGAGCAACCCCGCTACAAATTCACGACCACCTGAGGTAGGGGCGGTTCGCGAACCGCCCCTACGCCCGTCCTGCGGGCGCCCGCGGACACTGCCCACGCCGCACACAGAGTGGGCTGCCCGCTACCGCAACAAGCACGGCTGCTCGATGAGTTTCCGGATAGCGTCTTTCGTACCTTGACGGACGGCGAACATTCACTACAGCTTCCCGATCGCCTCAGCTAACGCGCGTCGATTGCATCCCCTTTCGGAGCAACCAGACAATCGCATCAAGGCTGGTGTCGAACTGCGGTAGCACCGCCAACGCGTTCACGTATTGCCGGCAATCCTCCGGAAGCTGCAGAAGGAGAGCGTCATCCGCACCTGATCTGCTCTCCGGCATAGGTGGATGAGGTTTCGTTTCGTCGAGTTCGGACTCGGGGTAGTACCGATACTCCCGGCCATCCCACTCGCGTCGCACTGGCTTCTCGGCATGGTATTTGTGGAGCGTTGCCACCAATGACGCGACCGGGTTCTTAGCCATGCTGGTGGCCCTCCCGTCTGCAAGCAATCGCTTCGCAATCTCGGTTGCCGACTGCCCCGGTCGCATCGCAATCTCTTTCACAGCCTCTTCAAGAAACCCGTGGCTCCTACGACGCATGGCTCCTCACCCTCTGATCCGGATTTTCCCACCTATGCTAGCAATACTAGCCAGTAGCTAGCATTATTGCCAATTCAAGCGCGCGGCTATTCAATGAGCTCTGTTGGACCGCCACGGGCTCGGGTGCGCCAATCCCACGCTGCACGCAGCGCGGGCCACCGGACGAAGCTTGATGTGGCCTGGACTCTCGCCCCGTATCAGGAACGGGGCAGGCTCATCGCGGGAATGACGAAGCCTCAGCCGTGCGGCCCTGCAGCCCGCGGTTACAACAGAAGGTACGGCTGCTCGATGAGCTCCCGGATGCGGGCGAGGAAGCGGGCGGCGGGGGCGCCGTCGATGACGCGGTGGTCGAAGGTGAGGCTGAGGGTGACCGAGAGCTGGGCGACGACCTCGCCGTCGCGGGCCACGGCCTTCTCGCGCAGCGCGCCGACGCCCAGGATGGCGGATTCCGGCGGGTTGAGCACCGGGGTGAAGGCGTCGATGCCGTAGAGGCCCAGGTTGGAGATCGTGAAGGTGCCGCCGGTGATGTCGTCCAGCGCGAGCTGGTTGGCGCGGGCGCGGTCGACCACGCCGCGCACGTCGGAGGCGATCTCGACCAGCGACTTGCGGTCGGCCTGCTTGACGTTGGCCACCACCAGATCGCCGCCGGCCTCGATGGCCAGCCCCACGTTCACCGAGTCGTGCAGCCGGATGGCATCGCTTTCCAGGCTGGCGTTGGCGCGGGTGTGCTCACGCAGGGCGTGGGCGCAGACTCGAATGAGCAGGTCGTTGTAGCTGATCTTGAAGCCAAGGGTCGGCTCGTGGCGGGCGGCCAGCTCGGTGCGCAGCTCGTGGAAGCGGCGACCGTCGGCCTCGGTGACCAGAGTGACCTGCGCGGTCTGCTGCAGGCTCTGCAGCATGCGCTCGGCGATGACCTTGCGCACGCCGGTGACGGGGATGGTCGAGCCGGCGGCCGGTTCGCCGGTCGCGGCGGCCACCGCGGGCATGGGCGCCGCCGGAGCAATGGCGGGCGCCACGGCGACGGCCGGGGCGGCCACCGGCGCGGCGGCTGCGGCCTCGCGCACGTCGCGCTCGATGACGCGTCCGCCGGGTCCGCTGCCGACAAGGCCGGCCAGGGCGACACCCAACTCGCGGGCGATGCGCCGGGCCAGGGGTGACGACTTGACGCGCCCGTCGGCTGCCGCCGGAGCCACTGCAACCGCAGGTGCAGCGGCTGGGATGGGCGCGGGGGCGGGTGCCGGGGCGGGCGGTGGAGCCGCCGGAGCGGGAGGCGGTGCGGCAGGCGCGGGAGCGGGAGCCGGGGCAGGCGCCGGCTCAGGCGCGGCGGCCGGAGGCGCCTCGGCGGCGGGCGGCTCTTCGCCGGGCTCCAGGATGTAGGCCAGGGTTCCCTGCACCGGCACGGCGTCGCCGGGCTGGGCGGCAATTCCGCCGAGCACGCCGTCCTCGGGCGCTTCGACGGTGGCGTTGATCTTGTCGGTCTCGAACTCGAGGATCGGTTGACCCTTGGTCACCGTGGCCCCGTCCTCCACGAGCCAACTGCTGACGATGCCTTCTTCCATCGTCATGCCCATCAGAGGCATGAGGACCGGGGTGGCCACGGCTGGGTCCTTTCGTTGAGGCTGGGGCTAGCGGGAGCCTTGCAGCGACTCTCGAACGGCCGCGGCGATCCGCTCCGGGTCGGGGATGGCGCCCTTTTCGAGCGGCTCCGAGAACGGAATGGGCGAGTGCGACCCGGCCACGCGCAGCACGGGCGCGTCCAGGTCGTCGAATCCGTGCTCCTGGATCTGGGAGGCGATCTCGGCGCCAAAGCCGCCGAAGCGCGCCGCCTCGTAGACGACGACGGCGTGATTCGTCTTGTGCACGGAGGCCAGGATGGTGTCGACGTCGAGCGGATAGAGGGTGCGGACGTCAACGACTTCCACGTCGATGCCCTCGCCGGCCAGCTGCTCGGCCGCTTCCAGCGCGTAGTGCACCTGGCGGGCGTAGGTCACGACGCTGACGTCGCTGCCCTCGCGCTTCACGTCGGCCATGCCGAGCGGGATGGTGTATTCATCCTCGGGCACGGGGCCGCGCATGGAGTAGATGGCCTTGTGCTCAAAGAACACCACCACGTTGTCCTCGCGGATGGACGACTTCAGCAAGCCCTTGGCGTCGTGGGGCGACGAGCAGGTGACGACCTTGAGGCCAGGCACGTGGGCAAACCAGGCTTCGAGGCTCTGGGTGTGCTGGGCCGCGTTGCCGGTTCCGGCGCCGAAGGGCGCGCGGTAGGTGATCGGCAGCTTGGCCGCGCCGCCGAACATATAGCGGTTCTTGGCGGCCTGATTGACGATCTGGTCCATGGCGATGCCCATGAAGTCGGAGTACATGAACTCGGCCACGGGCCGGCAACCGGTGACCGCAGCGCCAACCGCCGCGCCGCCGATGGCCGCCTCGGAGATGGGCGTGTCGATGATGCGTGCCTCGCCCCACTTCTCCAGCAGGCCGGCGGTGACGTTATAGGCGCCGCCCCAGATGCCGACTTCCTCGCCCATGACGAAGACGTTGGGGTCACGGGCCATCTCTTCGTCCAGGGCTTCGTGCAGCGCCTGGCTCATGAAGATCTGGCGCGTGGCGGCTTCGGCGGGGGCGTCAGGTGCGCTGGTTACGGCCATGGCTAGACGTACACATCCTGTTCAATGGCGTCGAGGGTGGGCCAGGGGCTGGCCTCGGCGAACTCCTCGGCCTGCGTAATGGCTTCCTCGACCTCATCGTCGATCGCCTGCATGTCGTTTTCGGTCAGCGCCTTGGCCTCGAGGACCGCCCGCTTGAAGCGCTCGATGGGATCCTGCGCGATCCACTTGGCGATCTCTTCCTCGTCGCGGTAACCCTTCGAGTCGTGGATGGTGTGGCCCTTCTGGCGGTAGGTGACGGCTTCGATCAGCGTCGGGCCTTCGCCGTCGCGGGCGCGGTCGATGGCGACCTTGGCCCGCTCGTAGACCTGAAACACGTCGTTGCCGTCGATGCGCTCGCTGGGCATGCCGTAGGCCGGGCCGCGGTCGCCCACGGGGGCGGCGTTGGCGTACTCGGTGTGGGTCGCCATGCCGTACTGATTGTTCTCGCAGACAAAGACGACCGGCACGTTGAGCACCGAGCCCATGTTCACGCCTTCATGAAAGGCGCCGGTCGGCCCGGCGGCGTCGCCGAAGAAGCAGACGGTGACCTTGCCGTCGTTGCGCAGTTTGGATCCGAGCGCGGCGCCCACGGCGATGGGCACGCCCGCGCCGACGATGCCGTTGGCGCCCAGATTGCCGCTGGCGACGTCGGCGATGTGCATCGAGCCGCCCTTGCCGCCGCAGTAGCCGGTCGTGCGGCCGTAGAGCTCCGCCATCATCTTGTCCAGGCGCGCGCCCTTGGCGATGCAGTGGCCGTGGCCGCGGTGGGTGCTGGTGATGAAGTCGCCCTCGTTCAGCGCGGCGCAGACGCCGGTCGCCGTGGCTTCTTCACCGATGTAGAAGTGCAGCGCGCCGCGCATCTTGGCCGCGCGGTAGGCGACCTCGGCGGCCTCCTCGAAGCGGCGGATGCGGCGCATGGTGCGGTACATCCACAACAGGCGCTCTTGACTGAGGCCGGCTAGCGAGCCGTTGGACGAAGCGATGAGGGTGTCCTCGGATGGTTGAGCGGGTGGATGGGCCCGCCGCCGAAGGCGCCGCAGTATATCACCGGCCATCAGCGCGGCGGTCCGGCGCCGCACACCGCGAAAGCCGCTGCGCCGGGCTCCGCTCGATGCGCGGCGGCGCCCGAAGTCGCCGCGATTCGCGGCCGTGCCGCGGTCACGGAATCGGCTAAACGAGGCTCGCGACGAAATCGCCGGCTTCGGACGTGGACATGCCCATGCGGCCGGCGCTCATGGACTCGAAGCGACCGGACTCCAGGGCCTGAACCACAGCCGATTCGACGCGCTGGGCAGCCACATGCTCGCCGACGTCGGTCAGCAGCATCTGCATGGCGTTGATCGCCGCCAGCGGATTGATGACGCCCTGCCCCGTGTACTTCGGCGCGGAGCCGCCGATCGGCTCGAACATCGAGACGCCCTCGGGGTTCACGTTGCCCCCGGCGGCGATGCCCATGCCGCCCTGAATCATCGCGCCGAGGTCGGTGATGATGTCGCCGAAGAGGTTTTCGGTGACGACGACGTCGAACCACTCGGGATTCTTCACCATCCACATCGTGGCGGCGTCCACGTGGGCGTAGTCCCGGGTGATGTCCGGGAAGTCGGCGTCGCCGATCTCGTTGAAGGCCCGCCACCAGGTGCCGTGAACGTAGGTGAGCACATTGGTTTTCGCGACCAGGTGCAGTTGGTTCTCTCGCGCGCGGGCCCGGGTGAGTTCGAAGGCGTAGCGCACGCAGCGCGACGCGCCGTGATAGGTGGTGCAGTGGATCTGGGTGGACACCTCGTTGGGCGTGCCGGCGTACTGCACGCCGCCCATACCGGTGTAGATCCCCTCGGTGTTCTCGCGCACGATGATGAAGTCGATGTCCTCGGGGCCCTTGTCGCGCAGCGGCGTCTCGACGTTGGGATAGAGCTTGACCGGGCGCAGATTGATGTACTGGTCGAGCTCGAAGCGAATCCGCAGCAGGATGTTCTTCTCGAGAATGCCGGGCGCCACGTCCGGATGCCCGATCGCGCCGAGGAAGATGGCGTCGAACTGCCGCAGGTCGTCGATGGCGCCGTCGGGCAGGGTCTCGCCGGTGCGCAGATAGCGCTCGCCGCCGAAGTCAAGGGTCGTGGTCTCGTAGGTGAATCCGCCGACGCGCGCGGCGGCCTCCAGGACCTTCAGTGCTTCGGCGGTGACCTCCGGCCCAGTGCCGTCTCCCGGAATCAGTGCGATGTTGTGCATGCAAGCCCATCCCCGTTGGCCCGTACGGACGGGCGCGCGCCCAGGATACTTGGCCGCACCAGATGGGCTACTCGGCCGCCCAGCGCTCGGGCGCGACGGTCAGGCGCAGCTCCCGCACGTCGGCATGGGCCACGCGGCGCTTCACCTCGTCCAGGATTTGGGGCACGTGCATGCCCACGATCTGGGCCGAGGCATTGGAGCGGCAGGCCAGAATCGCGGCCCGTCCCGCATAGCCCGCCGGCCGGCACCGCGCGGCGGCGTCATTGCCCAACACGGCCTTCAGGGCGGCCTCGATCGCCTGTGTGGTTTCAAGTCGACGGCGGCCGTAGCGCATGTCGGGGCGCTCGCCGAGCTCCGCGAGCCATTCGGCGAGCGGCCGGAGGGCGCCCGACCTACGCGGGGGCATTGGTCGCGCGAATGCGTCCACCCTCGACCAGCAGCCAGGTCGCCTCGCCGAGCATGGGCGCGTCCAGGCCGGCCGGGTCGGCGGTGGTGATGATGGTCTGTGCGGCCGGCGCCAGCCGTTCCAGCAGCAGGCGACGATGATGGGGGTCGAGCTCGGCCGTCACGTCGTCGAGCAGCAGCACCGGCCGTTCACCGGTCCGGCGCTGGGCAAGCTCGAATTGGGCCAACTTGAGTGCCACCCCGGCCAAGCGTAGCTGGCCGCGCGAGCCGAAGCTGGCGAGCGGGTGCGCGCGGAGGTGCAGCACCAGATCGTCTCGATGCGGTCCGAGGCTCGTGGCGCCGCGCTCGATGTCGGCGGATCGTGCCTGCCGCAGCGCCTCCACGAAATCCGAGGGGTGCGCGCCCGTCGCCGTGGCGGCGTAGCCGAGGGTGAGGGTTGGATCGTCCGTGATCTGCGCATACTCCGCCGCCAGCAACGGCTGCAGGGCCTCCGCGAATGCCTGCCGCCGGCGCACGATCCGGTCCGCAAGCGGGGCGAGACGCGCGTCCCAGAAGTCCAGCTCCTGCGGCCGGGCCTGACCGGCGCGGATGCGGCGGAGCAGGGCGTTGCGGCGGGTGAGCACCACGTCGAAGTCGGCAAGCGCCGCCACGTAGTCGCGATCGAGCTGCGCCAGCGCCATGTCCAGCCAGCGCCGCCGCTCGCGCGGCGGACCGGTGAGCAGCGTCAAATCCGCCGGCGCGAAGCTGACGGCCTGCAAGCGGCCCGGCAAATCGGCCAGCCGCCGAGCCGCGCCACCGATGCGCACCCGGCGCCTGACGCCGCCCCCGGCGCTCGTCCGGGCGACAATAAGCTCCAGGTGCTCCTCCGAGGCAGCAGCCTGAACCTGCGCCCGGACCCGCGCAAAGTGGGCCGCGTCGGGCGCGTCCACATTGATCCAGGCGGCCTCGGGGCCGCCGCGCAGGCTGCGGCCGGTGGCCAGGATGTGCACCGCGTCCAGCAAATTGCTCTTGCCCTGCGCGTTACCCCCATGCACCACGAGGGGGCCGCGCGGCAGCTCGAGATCGAGCCGGGCGTAGTTGCGAAAGTTGAGCAGGTGGAGCGCGACGACGTGCATCTGACGTGGTGCGGCGGCCTTCGCCGGGGAACAACGGTTGCGCGATTGTCCACCCTGCGCGCAAATCAGATGGGCGACTCGACCCCGTCAATGGCGGCCGCCTGGCGGATCGCCGTGCGCGTGGCCGCCAACGACCCCCACGCGTTGGCGCCCACCCGGCGCAACTCGAAGCGGCGGTCGAGTGAGTGGACCAGGCCGCGCACGGTCGCCACCGCCGCCCGGTAGCCGGAATCGCGGACGAGCCGAATCACGTCGTCGTCGTAGAGGCCATTCGGGTAGGCGAAGTAGTCGACGCCGTCGACGTCGCGCTCCAGGTCGGCTCGCGAAAGGACTACCTCCGCCTGCGCCGCGCCGAGATTCCGCCTGATGAGGGACGGCAAACGGGCGTGGTTGAACGTGTGCGAGCCCACGGTCATGCCGGCAGCGCGCACCTCGCGAATCTGATCGAGCGTCATGTGCCCCTGCCCATGGCGGTCGAATCCCGGCAGCACGAAGAACGTGGCGGGGACTCGCAGTTCAAGGAGGACGGGCAGCGCGTCGTAGTACTGCCCGAGCCAGCCGTCGTCGAAGGTCAGGGCGAAGGCGCGGGGCGGCAGCGTGGCCCAACCCTCCAAGGCCGCCACCAGATGATCGAACGACACCGGCGTCAGGCCCTCATCGAGGAGTGCCGTGAGGTGGTCGCGGAAGGCGTCCGCGCCGCGGGTGTGGTGATAGGTGAGCACCGGCGCGATCACCGGCTCGGGCGTCGAGACCACCGGTCGGTCGATGGGCGAGGGCTGCTCGTCGCCGCGGGCGCGCTCGTCAACGGTGAGGCCGACATAGAGCTCGCCGAGATTGCCGCGCACGGGACGCCGGGTGCCGGGCGATACCGGCATGAGGCGAACCACGTCGCGCTGAAACAGCTGGGTCGGCGTGCCGCGCCAGGTGATCGGCGAGCCCACGCTCGAACCCGCGCGGGTTCGCCGCTCGGGGGTGTCCAGCGCCGCCTCGAAGACTCCCAGGGATTCCGGCGCCGGTTCGGTGCCGGCCAGCGCGCGCGCGAGGTGCTCGCCGAGGTCCGTGCGCCGCGCGACGCCAACGGGCCACGGCGTGGCCGGGCCGGGCGCTTCCAGGCGGCCGTGGGTGAAGTATTGGACCAGGGTGTCGTCGAGAAACACGCCCGGCGTCAGCGGATAGCCAAGCCGAGCGGCGCCGGCATTTCGATAGGCGTGGAGGAAGGCCGCCTCGACCGGAATGCCGCTCAGGCCACGCCAGCGCTCGGCGAGGTCGTGGGAGTCGTCGCGGTCGTCAGCCACGATTCAGTCGGCGTAGTCGCCGGCACCACCGTGCCAGCCTGTGGCGGGCGGCGGCGCGAATGCGGACACGGCGGCAGCGCCGCTGGGCCAGCGCCTAGCTCGGCAGCGCGCCACTCTGCGCGGCAACCTGCGCGCGGTAGCCGTCGGCCATGTTGGTGGCGTCGGTCACGGCGGGATCGGGCTCGAACTGGCCGCGCGCGGCCGCGACGACCGCGCGCAGGTTGGCGTCGGGCACCTGGGGCGGCACGGCGCACTCGGGCGCGATGATGTCGACGCCGGCGGTCAGCAGGTCGTCAATCTCCACCGCCACATCCTCCGGACGGCCCGTCAGCAGGGTGATGAAGTTGCTCGCGTTGCCCACCAGCTTGTAGTCGCCGACGGTCTTCTTGGCCTCGTGGGGATTGTTTTCGGTGGCGAAGTGGAAGGCCTCGAACCCGGCCTCGGTGATGTAGGGCATGCGGTCGATCGTCTTGCCGCAGCAGTGGAGGATCACCGGCCCTTCGATCAGCGGGGTGATTTTCTGGTGCACCGGCAGCAGGAAGTCGCGGTAGGTCTCGGCGCGCACCAGGTCGCCGGTGGAGTGGTCGGCCAGCGTGATCACGTCCGCCCCGGCTTCGAGCTGGGCATTGGCGAACATGACCGACACGTGCCGCAGCCGGTCGAGCACCTGGTGCACGTAGTCCGGGTCGAGAATCACGTTGATGAGGAATTCCTGCGGCCCGAACATGTGATAGGCCAGCGTCCAGGGGCCCATGACCTTGCCCACAATGCCGGCGTCGGGGTGGTCGGCGCGGAGGATCTTGATCGCGTCGACGATGGCGCGCGACTCGCGGCGTTCGAGAAAGTCGTCGGGAATCTTGATTTCGTCGGGCGTGACCCACGGGGGCGGCGGCTTCACCGCCGGCATGCGGGGGCCGGTGATGATCTTCCCGGTGGACTTGTCGAATTCCCAGGGGTCCGAGCCCCAGTCGATCGTCGCGCCGAGGGCGGCCGCGCCCATGATGATGCAGAAATAGGGGGCGATGGTGTCGAAGCCGAGATCGGTGTAGCTGCGCTCGGCGAGCAGCGCCACGGCTTCGGCGGAGTAGTGGGCCGCGGGCCACTCAACCCCGAGCAGGCGCATCTGCTCATAGGTGGCCAGTGACGTCGGGCTGCCCACGGCGATCATGTCGGTCGGCTTGCCGAGCAGCGCGTTCACGTAGCGCTCGCGGCCGGTCATCGTCCCCGCGCCGTTGGTCGGAGTCATTTGGCTCTCCCGGTCTGCCGCCGGCCCACGCCTTGCCGAAGTCAGTATAGGTGGGAGGCGGCGCCGTCCCGGTGCGTGGTGGCGCATAAATCAAATGCCCGTTAGCATCGGGTGCGCTCCGCGCCACGCGCCGGAGCGATTGTGGACATGAACCCTTTGACGCCATACCCCACCATCAACCTATTGGAGGCTAGCCATGGCTGCCCCATTGATAGCGATCATCGCCGGCGTGGCGATGCTCGCGCTGGGGCTCGTGGCGGGCTACTTCTATCAAGTTTGGCAATCCGGATCGCGCATGCGCACCCTCGCGCAGCGGATCGAGGAGGAGCTGAAGGCCGCCGAAGCCCAGCAACGAGCCCTGATCGAGACCACCACGCGGAATGCGCGCCAAGCCTGGGAAGCGGGCGAGCGCGAGCTGTCGGACCGTCGCCGCGAGATGCAGCGCCAAGAGCAGCGCGCGCAGCAGCGGGACGAGCGACTGGAGGCGCGCACCGGGGCGCTTGAGGAGCGCGAGCGCGCGTCGCTGGCCCGCGAGGCCGAGCTCGACGCCGCGCGTCGCCAACTCGAGACCGACGCCCAGGCGCAGGAAGCCGCGCGCCAGGAGCACTTGGCGGCGTTAGAGCGCGCCGCCAGCCTGACGCGGGACGAGGCGCGCACCGAGCTGGTGCGCAGCATCGAGCAAGAGGTGTCCGCCGACGCCGAGCAGATGGTGCGCCAGGTCGAAGCCGACGCCAAGGAGCGGGCGGAAACCCGCGCACGCTGGCTGGTCGGCCTGGCGCTGCAGCGCGTCGCCGCGTCTCACACCACCGAGGTGACGACGTCGGTCGTGGACCTCAAGAACGACGACATGAAGGGTCGGATCATCGGCCGCGAGGGCCGCAACATTCGCGCGCTGGAAGCCGCCACCGGGGTGGACGTAATCATCGACGACACGCCCGAAACCGTCGTGCTTTCCGCCTTCGACCCAGTGCGGCGCGAGGTGGCGCGCGTGGCGCTGCGACGCCTGACCGAGGACGGCCGCATCCATCCGGCCCGGATCGAGGAGGCGGTGGCGAAGGCCCAGTCCGAGGTCACGGAAATCATCGCCCAGGAAGGCGAGCGGGCCGCGTTCGACGCCAAGATCACCGGCCTGCCGCCCGAGATCCTGCGCTACATGGGGCGCCTGCGCTTCCGCCACAGCTACGGACAGAACGTGCTCAGTCACTCGGTCGAGGTGGCGCTGCTCGCGGCGACGATGGCCAGCGAGGTCGGGGGCGACGTGGAGCTGGCGCGCACCGCGGGGTTCGTGCACGACATCGGCAAGGGCATCGACCATGAGGTCGACGGCCCGCATGCGCTGATCGGCGGCGAGCTGCTGCGGCGCCACGGGGTGCGCGAAGACGTGGCGCACGCCGCGGAGGCGCACCACTTCGAGGTCGAGTTGCGCAGCTTCGAGGCCTTCGCCGTGGCGGCGGCCGACGCAATCTCGGGCTCACGTCCAGGGGCGCGTCGCGAGACGGTGACGCGATATCTGCAGCGACTGGAGAAGCTGGAGGAGATCGCCCGCTCGTTCGACGGCGTGAAGTCCTGCTACGCCATTCAGGCCGGGCGCGAGCTGCGGGTGATGGTGCAACCCAGTTCGATCGACGAGTTGGGCGTCCACCGCCTGACGCGGGAGATCGCCGACCGCGTGCAGGAGGACCTGGAGTACCCCGGACAGATCAAGATCACGGCGATTCGGGAAACGCGCGCGGTCGAGTACGCCAAGTAGCGTCGCGGCGGAGGGGCGGCTCGGGCGATTGGCCCGCAGGCGCGTTGGAGTTGGATTCCGGCCTCCGCAGACGCTTGCGTAACCCTTCGTCATTCCGGCGGAGGCCGGAATCCAGTCCGGTCAAATCTGGAGGCGGGCCGGATTCCTGGCGTCGGGCGGGTCTGAGACCCGCCCAAAACAGACCTTGCACGGGGCTCCCTCCACGGAAATGACCGATGGGGCCGCGCCTCAACTCCCCGCGGCCGTGGTCGAACGTCTGAGATTCCTCGCTCCGCTCGGAATGACAGGGAGGGCGCGCAATAGCGCGCCAACGGCAGCCGCGATCCCTTTCCCACACGCTTTGACACAGCGTCCGCCGCCGCGCTAGAGTCTAGCGAAAGAAAAACTTTTCTTTATGTATTGTGCCTCCAACAACCGCGCCGGACGACTGGGACATCCTGGGCATGCGCTCGTATGCGCGGGCGCTCGGGTCGGGCACGCGCCTGCGAATCCTGCAGCGGCTGTCCGAAAACCCCGACCAGGGGGTGGCCGAGCTGTCCGAGGTGGTCGGGCACAGCCCACCGCTCGTGTCATGGCACGTGCGACGGCTGCGCCAGGTCGGCCTGGTGCGGGCGCGTCGTGAAGGGCGCCTGGTGAAGTACTCGCTTGTCGCCGATCACCTGGAGGCTCTGCATCAAGAACTGACGACCTATTTGGAGCATTTGGTCACCGTGCAAAAGGCACACACCGCGGAACGCCCGGATTCGGGCGCCGCCCGTTCGTAAGGGAGTCACCATGTCCACGGTTCGCGTCGGGATCATTGGCGTCGGCAACTGCGCCTCGTCGTTGGTGCAAGGGGTTGCGCACTATCGCAACGCCCCTGCCGATGAGTTCATCCCCGGGCTCATGCACACCGTGCTGGGGCCCTATCACGTTGGCGATATCGAGTTTTCGGCGGCCATCGACGTCGACCGCAACAAGGTCGGAACCGACCTCAGCGACGCGATCTTCGCCGAGCCGAACAACACCGTGAAGTTCTCGGACGTCTCGCACCAGGACGTCCCGGTGGCGCGCGGCATGACCCACGACGGCATCGGCCGCTACATGGCGGACACGGTGGTGAAGGCCGACGGCTCGACGGACGACATCGTCGAGCTGCTTCAGGACACCCACACCGACGTGGTGATCAACTACCTGCCGGTGGGCAGCGAGGAAGCCACCAAGTGGTACGTCGAGCAGGTGCTGCAGGCCGGTTGCGCCATGGTGAACTGCATGCCGGTGTTCATCGCGCGCGAGGACTACTGGCAGCAGCGCTTCGAGCGGGCCAAGGTGCCCATCATCGGCGACGACATCAAGTCGCAGGTGGGAGCCACGATCGTGCACCGGGTCCTGACCCGGCTGTTCCGGGACCGGGGCGTCAACCTCGATCGCACCTACCAGCTGAACGTGGGCGGCAACTCCGACTTCAAGAACATGCTGGAGCGCGAGCGGCTGGAGTCCAAGAAGGTCTCCAAGACCAACGCCGTGACGAGTCAGCTCGAGTACGACATCGGCCCGGGCAACGTCCACATCGGCCCGAGCGACTACGTTCAATGGCTCGGCGACCGCAAGTGGGCGTTCATTCGCCTGGAGGGTGAGTCTTTCGGCGGGCAGCCGCTCAACCTGGAGTTGAAGCTCGAGGTCTGGGACTCGCCCAACTCGGCGGGCATCGTGATCGACGCGGTGCGCTGCTGCAAGATCGCCATGACGCGCGGGGTGTCGGGGGCGCTCGAAGGCCCGTCGGCGTACCTCATGAAGTCGCCGCCCATTCAGTACACCGATGCCGAAGCCCACGCCATGGTGGAGGAGTTCATTGCGTCGGCCACGGTTGCGGCGGCCGGATCGGCGGCCGATCCCGCGTAGATGATCGCCCTGTTCGAGCTCGGGTCGCATCTGGTCGGCTGGATGCCGCGACCGATCTCGACGTCGGTCGCGCGCGTGCTGGGCACGCTGATTTTTCTGCTCCTACCGCGCGTGCGCCGCAACACGATCGCCAACATGGCGGTCGTGTTGGACCTGCCGCCGTCGGACCCGCGGGCGCAAGACCTGGCCCGGCGGTCGGTGGTGGCGTTCGTCGAGCACGTGATCGACTTCCTGCGCAGCTTCCGGCTGTCGAAGGCGGACCTGATCAGTCGAACGGTGCGCATCGAGGGCTTTGAGCATTTCAAGGCGCTCCATGAGCAGCGCAAGGGCGGCATCATGATCACGGCTCACTTCGGGAACTGGGAGTGGTGCGGCGGGCTGGTCTCGCTGGACCATCCGACGCACGTGGTCGCCGAGACCATGCGCAGCCGTGCGGTGACCGGCATGCTGGATCACGTGCGGGCCAAGCTCGACCTCGAGAGCATCCAGCTCGGGAACGCGGCGCGCGAGATTCTGCGCGCGCTGCGCCGCGGTGAATATGTCGCCCTGCTGGCCGACCGGCCCACGCCGGGACGAGGCGTTCAAGTGGAGTTCTTCGGACGCGAGGCGTGGGTGCCGCCTGGAGCAGCCGCCCTGGCGCAGCGCGCCGGCAGTCCGCTGCTGGTGGGCGGCATGACGCGCAACGGCGACGGCACCTATACCGCACACGCGATGCCGCCGATTTTCTGGGATCGCAGCATGCCGCGGGACGAGGCCGTGCAGCGGGGCATGCAGCAGGTCATGTGGGATCTCGAGGCGCTGATCCGCAAGGCGCCGGAGCAGTGGTATATGTTCCGGTCCATGTGGGAGGCCGCCGGCTAGTGCGCATTCTTCAGGTTTCGCCCTACGACTTCCCGTACCCGGGCGGGGTGACGGAGCACGTGCTGGCCCTGGACCGCGAGTTCCGGGCGCTGGGGCACGAGGTCGCGATCATGGCGCCGTCATCGGCGGAGTCGCCCGAGGTGGAGAATCCCAACTTCTACCGGGTCGGGCGCCGCATTGTGCCGCTGCCGGTGAATCAGTCGACGGCCCGGCTCACGCTGTCGCCTGCGCTGCTGCCGCGCGTGCGGCGCTTCCTGGACGAGCGCCAGTTCGACGTGGTCCATTTGCAGGAGCCGTTGGTGCCGGCCTTGCCGCTCACCGTGCTGCGCCACTCCAAGGCGCTGAATGTCGGCACGTTCCACGCGGCGCGCAAGTCGGCGTTCGTCTATCACACCACGCGGCCGCTCATCCGGCGGCTGCAACGCAAGCTGGACGGCAAGATTGCCGTCTCGCAGGCGGCGCGGGACCTGGTGTACCGCTCCTATCGCGGCGAGTACCGCATCATTCCCAACGGCATCGACGTCGACTTCTACGGCCGCGAGGTCGAGCCGCTGCCGCAGTTGAACGACGGGTTCTTCAACATCCTGTTCGTGGGGCGCTTCGACAAGCGCAAGGGCCTCTCGGTGCTGCTTCGCGCGATGCAACTGGTCCAACAGATGCAACCCCGCACCCGGCTGGTGCTCGTGGGGGCGTACCGTCCGCGCCAACGCCGCATCTACCAGCGCCAAGTGGACCAGCTTGGCCTGCGCAACGTGGTGTTTGCGGGCTACGTGAGCCAGGAGGATAAGCAGCGCTACCTCAAGAGCTCGCACGTCTTTTGCTCGCCGGCGCTCGGCGGGGAGAGCCAGGGCGTGGTGCTGCTGGAAGCCATGGCCGCCGGCCTGCCGGTGGTGGCCAGCGACATTCCGGGCTACCGCGCGCTGCTGCTGGACGGCGAGGGCGCGCTGCTGGTGCCGCCCAAGGACGACGCGGCCCTGGCGCGTACGCTGCTGCGCCTGATGCGCAATGAAACCAAGCGCGCGCAAATGTCGGCGTTCGGCGAGCAGCGCGCCCAAGCATTCGCCTGGCCCAAGATTGCGGCCCGCGTGGTGGACTACTACGAAGAGTTGCTCAACGAACGCGAGATCGGCGGGCGCTACTGGGCCTTCGCGCCCAGTGCGGCGGAAGCGGCGGCTCGCTGATGATTAACCAGCGCATGCAGGCCCGATCGCGCCGGCTGGCCGAGCGAGTCGTGGCGCCGTTGGCGCGCACCGGCATCGATCCCAACGTGCTCACCATCACCGGGCTCGTGCTGTCGTTTCCGACGGCCGTGATCATCGCGCTGGGCTGGCAGGTCGCCGGCGGCGTGATGCTGCTGTTCAGCGCCGGATTCGACATGTTCGACGGCGCCGTGGCCCGCGTCAGCAACCGGCGGTCCGACTTCGGTGCGTTCCTGGACTCGACCATTGACCGCTGGGGCGAAGGCGTGATCTTCACCGGGCTCACCTGGTATTTCGTCGACGTGGGCGCGCGGGCGGAAACGGTGCTGGCCCTGCTGACCCTGATCGGGTCCATGCTGATCAGCTACACGCGCGCCCGCGCCGAGGGGCTGGGCGTGGAGTGCAAGGTCGGCTTTTTCCAGCGGCCTGAGCGCCTGATCGTGCTGGGCATCGCACTGCTCACGCCGTTCGGGGTGCTGAGCGGCGCCATGTGGTTCCTGGCCATCGCCACCCAGCTCACCGCCGCCCAGCGCGTGCTCCACGTGCACAGCCAAATCGAGCGCGCGAAGAAGCTGAAGGCACGCGAGGGCGAGGGCGACACGACATAGCCGACGGGCAAACGTCCGCATCCGTGTAGGGGCAGCCCTTGTGGCTGCCCTGATCGCCAGGCGTCAACCGGCGCGGGGTCACGGGCGCCCACAAGGGGCGCCCCTACATGAACAATTCGCCGCCGTGACTACCAGTTCGTGACCGAGCCGTCGTGGCGGCGGAGCTCGTGGACCGGACGCATCTGGAACGGGTGGTTGGCCGCGGCGTCCTCGTCGATGTCCACGCCGATTCCGGGCGCGGTCGGAGCGATCAGGTGGCCGTCCTCGAACGTCATCTGCTGCGGGAACACATCCGCCAGCGCGCCG
Organism: Chloroflexota bacterium; assembly: GCA_028873795.1. Taxonomy (GTDB): domain Bacteria; phylum Chloroflexota; class UBA11872; order UBA11872; family UBA11872; genus JAJECS01. The sequence continues at coordinate 138,402 of JAPPNP010000026.1, read as the reverse complement.
GGCACCTCCGGGAGCTCCTGCACGCCGACCAACGGGCTGGCGATATCCAAATGCACGCACGCGGCCAGCGAAATCGGTCCCATGGGGCTATGCGGCGCGAGGTATTGGTGATGCGATTCGGCCCAGCCGGCGATCTTCCGCGCCTCGGTGAATCCACCGACGATGCAGAGATCCGTGCGCACGTAGTCGATCAGGTCGCCCTCGATGAGCGGCTGGAACTCCCACTTCGAGGACAGCTCCTCGCCGCCGGCAATCGGGACGTGGGTGTGGCGGCGCACGTAGGCATAGGCCTCGGGTCGTTCGGAGCGCACCGGGTCCTCGGCGAAGAAGATGTCCAGCGGCTCCAGGCCCTTGCACAACCGGACGGCCTCGTTTGGGTCGAGGCGCGTATGGAAGTCGATGCAGATCTCGATGTCCGGACCGACGTGCCGGCGCATGGCCTCGGCGGTCTCGATGGCGACCGGCACGGCGCGCCGCGGTTCCAGCACCCCGCCCTGCGGCTCGACGCCCGGCATCCCGTAGCGCACGAAGCGATAGCTCTGCGTCAGCGCGCGGTCGGCGTCGGCCAGTAGCTGGTCGAGGGTCTTGCCCGTGACGTGCGGATAGGCGACCACGCCGTCGCGGCACTTGCCGCCCAGCAGCTCCCACACCGGAACGCCAAGCGCCTTGCCCTTGATGTCCCAGAGGGCGATGTCGATGGCGGAGATCGCGGCGCCCAGGATGGGCCCGGCCTTGAAGAAGCTGCCGCGGAACATGCGCTGCCACAGGTGATCGATGCGCCGCGGATCCTCACCGATCAGCAGCGGGCGGAAGTGCTCAATGACGCCCTGAATGGCGAGCTCCTTGCCGGTGATGGCCGACTCGCCGAGGCCGTAAATGCCCCGATCGGTCTCGACCTTGGTGACCATGTAGTTGATGTTCCGGTGCTCGGCGAAGACCGGAATCGTGCGGATGTCGGTGATGCGCATGGCGGAGGCTTTCCGTGCAGGGCCGCTATGGGACCGATGATAGGCGGATGCCGCAGCGGGTTCCGAAAACCGCGCTGAGCGCCGGGTAGCATGCGGCGGCGCGATCTGCGCGACCGGCAGCTGGAGCTTCTGATCGAGCAGGACCATCCGCACTCGCCACGAGGGAGGTTTGCCTATGGCGTGCCCTGACGAAGCGCATTCAATCGAGTACCGCGAAACGGCCGAGGGGCTGGAGGCGAGCCAGTTGGCCGGGTTTTTCGTCGACTGGCTGCGGCAGCCGACGCCGGAGGCGCATCTCGACATCCTGCACGGGAGCGGGCACGTGGTGGTGGCGCTCGACGAGCAATCCGATCAGGTGGTCGGGTTCGTCACGGCCATCAGCGACGGCGTTCTGAGCGCCTACATCTCGCTGCTGGAGGTGCTGCCGGAGTACCAGGGCCGAGGGATCGGCTCAGAGTTGATGCGGCGGCTGCTGGAGCAAACCGAGGGCCTCTACATGGTGGACGTGCTCTGCGATGCCCATGTGCAGTCGTACTACGCGCGCTTTGGCATGCAGCGGTCGGTGGGCATGTGCATTCGGCGGTATGACCGGATTCCGAGCGGGGAGACGGGCGGATAGATCGGACGGGCCGGTTTGAAACCGGCCCCTACCGTCCAGCCGAGTGCGTCACGACGCGGCGCAGCGCTAGTCCCGAAATGCGGAGTCGGGTAGGGCCGGGTTTGAAACCCGCCCGTTCGGTTCTACCGGTTGCGGCGAATAACGGGGCCAACGCACTGCCCGCCGACAGTTGAGGCCTGGATTCCGGCTTCCGCCGGAATGACGGACGGGGGGCGCGGGAATGACTGGCGAAGGCGGCGGTTCGCGAACCGCCCCTTCACGTGCGCGCGAGAGGATTGGCTAGGCCGGCGCGCCGAGGATCACGGGCAGGGTGAGGCCCACGACGAGGACGAGCGCCCAGAGGGCGGGGGCGGCGCTTTGGAGGGCTTCGCGGCGGCGTTGCAGGCGGGCTTCGTCGGCCTGGCGGCGGGCGATCCACCAGGGGTTGTGGCGCGTCTCGAACCAGTGATAGGTCAGCCCGAGCCCCGCGCCGTAGGCGAGGTGGCCGACCAGGCTCGCGGTCAATGAGGCGGCGCCTGCCGCGGACCATGCGGGCGTGGCGCCCAGCAGCATCGGCATGAGGATCTGCGGGCCGAGAATCCACAGGAAGAAGCCGTAGGAGACGCCCCAGCCGACGGCCGAGCCCGCGTCGTAGCTCTGGCGGCGGAAGAGCAGGCCGTAGGCCGCGCCGAAGAGCATGGCGATGACCAGGTGGATCACGAGGCCCGCGATCTGCGACTCGCCGCCCATCAGTCCGGCCACGCCGCGCAGCGCGCCGACCTGCATCATGACGTAGGTAAAGAGCAGTCCGCCGACCACCCCGGCGGCGATGCCTCGTCCCAGGGCGCGCAGGCCGCGTGTTCCCACGCCTTCCTCGTCGTCCGAGCTGTCGACCTCGTCGAAGAGGACACGCCAGAGCCCGCGCAGCCATTGATAGCCCACGCCCAGAAAGCCGCCGAAGACAAGATAGGCGAGGAGCGCGGGATAGGCGTCCGCGGCGGCGCCCGCCGACCAGGGGAGGCCGCCCTCCAAAATGAGCGGCAGGACCGTGAGCCGCAGCACGACCCAGAGCAGAAAGCCGTACATGGCGCCGCGCACCAGTCCGGCCCCGGCGCTGTCGCTGGGGCGCTGGGCCAGCGCCGCGAATCCCGCGCCGGCGACCGCGCCGATGATCAGCGCGGCCAGCCAGGCAGCCGGCCCGGCCGTGTCGGCCGGCAGCGCGGCGAACGTTGGCGTCTGCCCCTGGTCGTTCAGCAGGCCCGCCGCGATGGCCGCCGCCGCGAGTCCCGCGGCGGCCCCCAGACTCAGGCCCGTCAGCGAGGGCCGGCGCACGACCGGCCGGCTCAGGATGAGCAGCGCCAGGCCCGTCGTCGCGCCGAACAGCAGGAAGCCGAGCAGCAGGTCGAACGACGATTGCGCGGCAGCCAGCGACCAGGTGACCGGCTGGCCGGACGTGAGCGGGTAGAGGGTGAGCGGGTCGAGGAACCACACGACCGCCCCGAAGGCGAGGCCCCAGAACACCAGAGCGTCGTTGCGGCGCGCCTGGTTGCGCACCAGGGCCGCGAACAGGACACCGAAGACGGCGGAAAGGGCGAAGTGCACCACCAGCCCGACGCCCAGCGACTCGCGGGCGGTGACGATGAGCGCCATCGACGCCATCATTCCGAGCTCCAGCATGGCGAGGGCCAGCACCACGCCGCCCACCAGCCCGGCCACCGCGCCGGTGAGCAGCCATGCGCCGAGGCGATCGGAGCGGATCATGCGTCGGACGCTCCTGGGGCGACCGGCTCGGGGCCGGGACGGGGATCGGCCTTGCCGTTTCGGCCGCCCGCACTCGGCTCCGGGGTGTCCGACGGCCCGGGCAGCAGCACGATGTCGCGCGGGAACAGCAGATCGATGGCCCAGTCGAGCGCCACCCGCACCTTGCGGTCCATGCCCGGCAGCTTGGTGAAGTAGATCGTGCGCCACATGACCCAGGCGACGAAGCCGGAGAACTTGCGGCCGGCCACTTCGGCGGCGGCGGTGCGGGACCCGAGCGCGACCAGCGAGCCGATGGCGCGGTAGTTGAACGGTTTTGGCGCCCGCCCGCTCGCGACGGACACCACGTTGTTGGCCACGGTCTTGCCCTGGCGGATCGCGTGCTGCGCGGTGGGCGGGTGAAAGGCGCCCGGCCGGTGCACGTCCGGCACCTGCGCGCCGTCGCCCAAGGCCCACACGCCGTCCATGCCGGGCACCTGCAGCGTGGGCTCGACCACGAGCTGGCCGCGGCGGTTCCGCTCACAGGGCATCCCGCGCAGCAACGGGCTGGGCTGGTTTCCAGCGGTCCAGACCAGGGTGCGCGTCGGAAGCCGGGAGTCGTCGTCGAGAGTGACGCTTTCGGCATCGGCGGCGGCCACGCGCCGGCCGAGCACGAACTCGATGCCGCGGCGTTCGAGCCTTTCGCGGGCGTAGTCGCCCAACTCGCGGCTGAGCTCGGGAATGATGCGGTCGCTGGAGTGCACCAGCACGAACCGCGGCTCGTCGCGGGCGATGCCGGGGTAGTAGCGGCGCACGCTGCGCACCAGGTCGAACAGCTCCGCGATGGCCTCGGTGCCCGCGAACCCACCGCCCGCCACCACGAACGTCAGCAGCGCCTGCCGCGCGGGTCCGTCGGTCTGCTGCTCCGCGGTCTCCAGCGCCGTGATGACGTGATTGCGCAGGCGGGCCGCGTCTTCGAGGGTCTTCAGGGTAAAGGCGTGCTCGGCCAGTCCCGGGAGTCCGTAGTACGCGGGCACGGAGCCGACCGCCACGATCAAGTGGTCGTAGGCAATCTCCTCGGTCTCGTTGGAGCCGATGGGGATCGCCGTGATGCACTTGGCGTCGGCGTCGACCGCCTGCACGTCGGCGTGGCGGAAGCGCGTGTGCGGACAGGCGACGCGGATGGGCGCCGAGATCGCCTGAGCGTCCAGTCCGCTCGACGCGACCTCCGCGAGCATCGGGGTGAAGAGCAGGAAGTTGCTGCGGCTCACCAGGGTCACGTCCAGGGGAACGTCCCGCCGGTTCAGCTCCTCGAAGCGTTGCGCGGCCCCCAGGCCGGCAAAGCCGCCGCCCACGATCACCACGCGCACGGGTTGCACCGACTCCCGCGAAGCCGTCCGCGCTTCGGCGCCGCCACCCACTCCCGCGCGCGCCGCCAACGCCAGCAGCACGCCGAGACCGCCGCCGAACATCAGATGGGCGATGAGGCTGGGAAAGTGCCGCGACGCGGCCTCGACCGACCAGGTAGGCGCCGCGCCGTCGAGCGCTGGACCGATAGTGAGCGGACCAACGACCCACAAGATGAGCCCCGCCATGAGGGCCAGCGTGATGCGCGAGGCGTGCTCGCCGCGCCGGTGCAGCGGAATGAGGCGGGCGTAGGCCGCGCCCACCGCGGCGCCGATGACCAGGTGCACGGCCAGCAGCGCGTCGTCGACCGGCGACCCGAGCAGTCCGTCGAACCCGCCCATGGGCGTCGCCGGAACCAGGAACACCAGCGCCGCCGCGGCGCCCGCCAGGGCGCCGATCAGCACAGGCTCGCGCTCGAGGCGCGTCACCAGGCGACCGGCGCGCCGGCGGCGCACGTTACGCGGGGAGGGTGGCGGTCGCGAACACGACGTGGAACGGCACGCAGTAGATGACGACGCTGTTGTACGTCGAAAGGTCGGTGCCGGCCGGAATCTCGTAGTTCTGGTTGCCGATGTTGCCCTTCAGCGCGCCCACGTCGATGTAGTCGCCCAGCTGCTGACTCGACGCCGGCGCGGGCGACGAGGACAACAGCACGCTCAGCGCCGGACCATTGGTGACCATGAAGTCCGTGAGGCGCAGCACCAGCTTGTCGTCGGGCGTGCGGAAGATCTGGGCGTTTCCGGATCCTCGGTGAAAGTCGTCGGCGCCGCGGAACTGGCCCTCGCGCAAGAGCTCAGGCTGAGGCGCAGCTTCCGGCTGTGGCTGCGGCGTGGCTTGCGGCGTAGCCTCCGGCTTGGGCGTGGCCTCCGGCTCGGGCATGGCGGGCATCGGCTCGTCCATCACGGTGTCGGGCATGACGGCGGCCGCCTCCATCACCCGCTCCTGGACCACCATGCGGTCAGCCTCGGCGAGAGCCTCGATCTCCATCAAGGTCGGCATGGCAGCCTCGAATTCGGCGGCCATCTCCTGCTTTTCTTCCTCGGTCATGGTCTCCATGGCCGCAGGTTCCGGAAGCTCGAATGGGAACGCCTCGTCCACCACGGTGTCGCGAAAGAGCGGCGATATCAGCCACCAGGCAATCGCCACCGCCACGATGATTCCGACCAGTCCGCCGCCGAACAGCACTCGTCGTCGAGTCATGTCAGCCTCCTTCGTACCGCCCTACGTTCGGCTGCCGCGGGCAGATTCCATTGGACGTAGTGTGTATCTCCGACACCATATGCTGCCAGCCGTTAGGCAACGGTGTCTCCCACCACACTCAGCGCCAGATCGAGCCGTGACGTGGTGAATTGGTCCACACCACATTCGATGGCTCGTTCGATCGTGGCCGCGTCGTTCACATTGGCACCGTGCACCTGCACTCCCGCGCCGTGCAGCCGTCCGACGAACTCCGCGTCGATCATGCCGATGGGCAGATGCGCAACGCGAGCGCCGGCAAGGGTCATCAGTTCAATGACCTGCCGCCGGCCCAACTCGGGTCCCATCCAGTCCGGCCACGGCTCGACGAAGAACATGCCGGTGGGAATGCGCGGCTCGCGGCGATGCATGTGCCACAGGAGCGGCCGGTGCCCGGTCGTCAACTCCACCGAGCCAACGGCGTCGGCGGCGCGGACGGCGTCGAGCGCCCGCTCCAGGAACTCCAGCGTGGTCCCCTTGAGCTCGATCTCGAGGCGCACGCATCCGACGGCGAGGCTGAGCACCTCCTCGAGTGTGGGAATGCGCTCGCCGGCGAACTTCTCGTCGAACCACGCGCCGGCGTCCAGCGCCCGCAGTTCCGCCAGAGTGTGATCGCTGACCAGTCCCGCGCCGTCGGTGGTGCGGTCGAGGTAGTAGTCGTGATGAACTACCAGCGCTCCGTCGCGGCTCGGGTGGACGTCCAGCTCGATGCCGTCCGCCCCGGCGTCGATCGCGGCGGTGAAGGCCGCCAGCGTATTCTCCGGCGCCGCCGCCGTGTCCCCGCGATGCGCGATGACCAGCGGCTTGCGGGGTGCCAAGCCCTTGCCGCCCTGGGATCCCCGTACGACTAGCGCCCGCCGGCCGTCTCAGCCCCCGCCTTTCGCGGACGGCGTCGGCGACGGTTCGACCGGGGTGCGCCGCCATTCGCGCCGTTGGCTTTCGCTTTGCCACCGCTGAGTCGCTCGCCCGGCATCACGCGCCGGCCGTTGGCCGCGGCGGGTGCTTCGGCGGGTTCGTCTGCCGCCGGCTGAAACTCGGTCTTGATCTCGTCCCAATAGCGGCGTGGGATGCGTCGCTCGAGCGAGTACTCAATCGAGGCCAGCCGGTCGAGGCCGGCGCCGCTGACGAGTGTGACCGAGCGTCCCGCGCGGCCCATGCGGCCGGTGCGGCCCGTGCGGTGGGTGAACATGTCGGGGTGATCGGGGATGTCGTAGTTGATCACCTGGGCCAGGCCCATGATGTCCAAGCCTCGGGCGGCGACGTCGGTGGCGATCAGCACGTCGACCTCTCCCTGCCGAAACCGGTCCATGACCCGTTGCCGGGAGGGCTGGGGCATGCCGCCCTGGATAGCGTCCACCCGCAGGCCGCGACGACGCAAGCGGTCGCGCAGCAGGTCGACCCCACGGCGGGTGCGGCCAAACACGATGGTCGGCACGCCGGGCGACTGCTGCAGGATGCCTTCGACCGCCGTGGCCTTTTCCATTTCAGGCACGACCCAGATCTCGTGGTCGATTTCGGGCAAGTCTTCCGGCCGGGTGTCCAACGCCACGTGCTCGGGATCGCGCAGGTGGCGCAGGGTGAGCCGCGCGACCCATCCCGGCACCGTGGCCGAGAACAGCGCCGTCTGCCGCGAGGTTGGCGAATAGCGCAGAATCGACTCGACCTGGGGCGCCATGCCGATGTCGAACATGCGGTCGGCCTCGTCGATGACGAGCATGCGCAAGTCGTCGACGTTCAGATCGCGGCTTTCGATCAGGTCAAGCACGCGTCCCGGCGTGCCCACCACGACCTGCGCGCCCTGGGCGAGCGCGCGGCGCTGCGGGGTGTAGCTGAGCCCGCCGACGATACGCACCGAGGGCGGGGCGCTCGGACCGAGCAACGGATCGACGACGGTGCCGATCTGCTCGGCGAGCTCACGGGTCGGCGCCAGGACTAGGGCCTGGACGCGCGGCAAATCGGGGTCGAGGCCTTCAACGAGCGGGATGGCGTAGGCCAGGGTCTTGCCGGAGCCGGTTCGGGCTTGGCCGACAACATCGCGGCCTTCGAGCAAGTGCGGAATGCAGGCGGCTTGGATGGGGGTGGGACTGGTGATCTCGTCGGCCGCCAGCGCGTCGACGAGATCCGGTCGAACGCGCAGCGCGGTAAAACTCTCGATAGCGGGGGCCCTTCTGCTGAAACTGGCGCCCGCGGTGGGCCGATGGTTGTCTGCGGCCCGCGCCCTTCGTGGTGCGCTGGGCGCCTCTAGCTTTCTCAACCATACACAATCGCGCAGCCGCCGCGCAGTAGTATCGTGGCACCGGCGCGCCACCCGACGGACTCGAGGGCCCTGCGATGACCGTGCCGTCAACTCCCGCTACGGATGTCGAAGCGCTGTTCAAAGGCTCGATGGCGGCGCTGGCCTCGGGGGTCGCGGTGGTGACAGGCACGGCCGCGGACGGGTCGCCGCGCGGACTCACCGTCACGTCGATCGCCTCCTACTCCGCCCATCCGCCGTCGGTGATCGTCTGCGTGGACGAGGCGTGCAACAGCTACGCGGCGCTCGCGACCGGGAGCCATTTCGCGGCGCATCTGTTGCAGGCGGAGCAAGCCGATGTGGCTACGCTCTTTGCCTCCAGCGCTACCGACAAGTTCGACCAGGTGCCGTGGACGCTCTGGGACGACCGGGTGCCGGTGCTGAGCGAGGTGCTGGCCGTGGTGATCTGCCGTCGCATCAGCACCACGGTGCTCGGGGACCACGCGATCGTGGTGGGCGAGGTGGTGGACGGGTCGATGCGAGAAGCGCAGCCGCTGGTCTACTGGCGCCGCGGGTTCTACGAGGGGCCGGGTGTTTCCATAGACGGCGGCTAGGGGATTAGCTCGGGCAGCCGCAAGGGCTGGCCCTACAGGGACCTCAACGGGGAGCGGGAGCAATGGCTGCAGCAGCGCGCGATCTTTTGGCCGACCGAGGATATGCGGCGGATCCCATCTATCTGACCGATCTGGACCGCGTCATGCCGGCCTCGGCGCTGGCGTCCGAGCTGCGTCCACGCACCTGGCAAACGCTGCCCTACGAGACCGACCATCTGCGCGGCGTGCTGCTGTGGGCGGGATTCGAGTCGCAGGCGCCTGCGGTCAGCTATCCGCTCGAGCGGCGCGGCTGGCACGCCATCAGCGTGGGATTTCACCCGACCAATGAGGACCAGGGCTGGCTGGAGCAGGTGCTGGTGAAGCTGAGCGGCGACGACACCTACTCGACGCTGCGCTGGGAGCCGCCGCGCGGGCTGGACGGGCACATGCGCCGGCTCCGGTTCGAGGAGCTGTTCTGGCGCGTGGCCAAGCTCGACGGCCAGGACCTGGTGTTCGAGCAGATCACCCGGCGCCTGGCGGCGGGCGACGGCCCGGGGACGATTCAGGGCGAGTCGACCAAGATCGCCTACGTCAAGCTCGTGCCGCTCTCGGACGCCGAGGCAGCGGCGCACGAGCGCGACCTGCGGGACGCCTCCACCCGCCGGCTCTTCGGGCACAACGACGCGTTCTATCCCTACACCTATCGCACGACGACCGCCGAGGAGATCCGGCGCGAGGTGGAGCCCTACCGCGAGACGGACTTCGGACGCATCTATTGGGAGGTCGGCGGCGGCGACAAGCTCTACTACCCCACCGGCGTGGGTCGCAATCCGGCCGATCTCGACTTGCAGGGCTACAGCCGGCTGGGCGAGCGCCTGCTGGTGGAGAGCTTTCGCGAGTTCCGGCGCAAGGGCATCGATCCGGTGGACGTGGCGCTGCGGCATACCCACGACCTGGGGATGGAGTTCCACGCCAGCTACCGGCTGGCGGCGTGGACCTATCCGCCGACCACCATGGAGGGGTTCTTCAAGGGCGGGTATTTCGAGCGGCACCCGGAGTTGCATTGCATCGACCGGCAGGGGCGAATCCTGCCGCGGTTGTCCTATGCGTTTCCGGAGACCCAGGAGTTCTGCCTGGCCGTGCTGCGCGAGCTGGCGGCCTATCCGGTCGATGGCATCGCGCTGCTCTTCAACCGGCGCCCGCCGTACCTGGACTACGAGGCGCCGCTGGTCGAGAGCTTCACCCGCGAGTACGGCGAAGATCCGCACGATCTGGACGAGCGCGATCCCCGCTGGCTGGCGCATCGCGCGGCCGTGCTCACGGCCTTCATGCGGCGGCTGCGCGCCGAGATGGACGCCGCCAGCGCCGCGCGCCAGGGCAAGCGCATCGACATTTCCGTGTGCGTGCTGGGCACCCAGGCCGACAACGACTTCTTCGGCCTGGACGTGGCCACCTGGGCGCGCGAGGGGCTGATCGACACACTGATTCCCTACAGCCCCGCGCCGCTGGCCCTGCCGGTGGCCGAAGACACGTGGATTTCGGGCGAGCAGATCCAGCCGTTCGTCGAGGCGGTGCGCGGCACAAGCTGCCTGATGGCGCCCAACCTGATGCCGCGCGACCTGGGCGCCGAGGACTATCGCCGCATGGCCTCGATGCTCTACGGCGCCGGGGCCGAGCACTTGTTCGTGTGGGACTGCGCCGGCTCGTGGTTCCGCGCCAATCACCAGGAGCACTGGAATGCGCTGCGCCGTCTGGGCCACTCAGACGAAATCGAGGCCTGGCGGCAGGCGGGCGAGCCGAGTTTGGCGAATCCCACCATTCCCCTCCGCACCCTGGGCGGCTGGGACATGACCACAATCGCGCCAGGCTGAGCGGACGGGCGGTTCGCAAACCGCCCGTCCAATCCGTCATTCCGGCGGAAGCCGGAATCCAGATCGGATTCTGCTAGCCGCCCGGCTCCGGATGCAGCCCGAGCTCTCGTCCCTGGCCGTCGATGGCGCGCAGCGCAAAGACCCACGAGCCCCAGGCTTGCCGGGCCAGTCCGTCATCGGGACTGTCGAGCCTGATTTGCAGCCGATTCCAGCCCGCCCGCAGGGCCAGCCGGTGCTCCCGATTGCGAAAGTAGGCGTGTCCGCCCAGAGACGCCCAGGGAGCTTCGCCGACCCGAAGCCGAAGCTCGTTCACCCAGCCGATCTGCAGCGTGACCGCGGTGTCCGCATCGACGTGCAGCCAGGTTTGCGCCAGCCCGACCGCGGGATAGGTGAGCGAGTTCTCGGGGCCGATGGGGCGGAAGGTCAGCGAGAAGTCCACGAAGCCGTTGATGTCGGCGGCGGGCGCCCAGCGCGCGACGTGCCGGTCGCCCCGGCGCCACGGCGAGTCGGGCGGGTAGCCCATTTCGGCGAAGCGCTCGGCGGCATCGGCACGGTCGGCGGCTGCGTCGAGCGCGGCTTCGTGATCCGGATGGAATGGGCCCAGCAGCTGCCAGCGCGGTTCCGGGTCCGGCGCACCGGAGGTCTCGAACGGCAGCTCCGTTCCTAGCAGGAGTTGGTCCCAGTCCGGCATGCGGAAGAACGGCCGGTGAGGCGGCTCCTGGTACCAATACGCTGTGCTGCAAATGTCGTTGGCCATCGACCCGAAGCGCACCTGGAGCGATTGGCCAAAGGGGATGGCGTCCGCCTCGAAGAAGCGATATGCCGCCAGCGTGTGTCTGGCGAGGGCGGGACCGAGGTCTTCCTGGGCGTAGTAGGGCACGCCCTGGTCGAGGTGGGTGGAGGGCCGGTGCAGCACACCGCCGTTGGAGGCGCCAAACGCGTCCTCACCGCCCGCGCCGCGCAGATGGGCAAACGGGCCCTCAGGGGCGTCGGCCGCGTTTGTCACATAGATGTTCTCGGCGCCTGCGTGGGACCAGCGCGCCCGGTCGTCGCGCACGGCCACGCCGTAGTTGAAGCCCAGGAAACGACCGCGGCCGACCGCATCCAGCAGCAGGTAGTTCCGTCCATAGGCCTCGCACGGGAACTCGCGCCGGAACTGTGCGTGGAAGCGCAGCGGCTCGGTGAAGGACTCCGGCGGGTAGGCGTGCCAATCGGTCTGCAGCAGAATCCCGTCGTCGCCCACGCCCGGTCCCGCCGTGGCCTCGATGCGCGCCCCCTGCTGAAAGGGCATGGGAAACGTGGCCGTGTATCCGGCGTGAGCCTGCATGGTGAGGTAGCGCGAGTCGAGCGAGTAGGGCGGCAAGCCGTGGAGCTGGCCGAAAAAGTCCCCGAGCGGCGCCTCGACGGCCGGCGCATCCGCGCCGTCCCAGAACATGCGCAGCACAATCTGGCGCTGGTGCGCGGGCGTGGGCCGGCGCACGGAGGCCGCCCAGATGCGGCGGATGCAGCCGGGGCCGTCGAGCTGGGCCAGCGTGACGGGAGTGTCGGGCGGCAGGGCCTGGTAGGTCGTGACGCGCGTGGGCGCGAAGTGCTCGGGCAAGTCGAGCCATGCGGGGTTCATTGGCGGCGTTTCCACTTCCGCCGAACGCTGGGGCCGTCATTCGGCATGTCCAGGGAGACGTCAGGCCGGTCCGGCTCCTTCTCCCCTTGTGGGAGAAGGGTGGGATGAGGGGACGTCCGGGCCCGGTGGCCCAGGCTGCGGGCAGCCTGGGAGACTGAAGGATTCACTGGCGCAGCCCCCCACTCAACCTCAACCCCGTAGCGAGGAATGGGGCGAGCACTACCCCTCTCCCACCGAGAGACGTTTGCAGATTCGGGTAGGGGCGGGTCTGAGACCCGCCCGACGCCAAACATCCGGCGGGCTTCCAGAAGCGACCGGACTGGATTCCAGCCCCGTATCGAGTACGGGGCAGGCTCTTCGCCGGAATGACGGAGGGGTAACGCAAAGTTCTCATCAAGGGAGAGGGGATCGGACGGCGCCGTCGAATGGTCCCTTGTGGCCGGCGTATATGGCCTCGCACAGTCGCATGGTCACCAGGGCGTCCTCCAGCGTGCTCCAGGGGCGGCGGCCGCTGAGGATGCAATCGGCGAAGTGCCGCGTCTCGTTGAAGTGCGGGCCGCCCTCGGGCGCAAGGTCGAGCGGCGCTTCGTAGGGATCGCCGTCGGCGAAGAGCTCGAAGGTGTCGGGCCGGTGCGCCTCCTCGGGCGGGCTCATGCGCGTGAGGTCCATGTAGGCCGAAAAGTCCTCGGCGTGCAGCTCGGCCCGCTGGATGCGCGTGCCCACGCCGAAGTGCGACATCAGGACCGCGCGTGCGCCGTTGGCAAAGGTGATGACGGCGTTGTGCCGCTCGCGCGCGGGGCTGGAGCGGTAGGTCTCGGAGTGGACCTGGGTGACGACGCCGGTCGTCTCCATGGTGTCCCCCACCAGCCAGCGCAGCAGGTCGACGTGGTGGATAGCGTCGCACACCAGTGCCGGCGGCATCAGACCGCGGCGCATGTTCTCGACCACGCGATCGCTCGGAGTCTTGTTGTACGTCGCGGCGGCGTGGACCGGGCCGCCGCGGGCCAGCGTCAGCCGCTTGACGGCCAGGATTTGCGGATAGTAGCGGCGGTTGAACGAGGCGATGGCCATGGCCGTGCTGGCGGCCTCGGCCTCGATCATGGCCGCGGTGTCGGCGCTGGTGTTGCCGGGCGACTTTTCGACGGAGGTGTGGATGCCGCGCTCCAGGCACTCGCGCACGATGGGCAGCAGATGCCCCGGCAGCGTGACCACGTAAGCCACGTCGGCGCGCGCGCGGTCGAGCATCTCGCGATAGTCGGTAGCAGAGACTTCAGGCTCGTATGCCGCGGCCGCGGCCAAGCGCTGCTCGTCGAGGTCCGACACGCCGACGAGCCGCATCTCGGGCTCGTCGGCAATCATCCGGAGGTGGCCGGCGCCGTGATTGCCGGCGCCGATCACCGCCGCCTTGAGGGAGGCCATTGCGCTAGTTCCTTGTTTCTATGGGCCGTGCTAGAGCGCCATTGACGCATAATGACCCGATTTGCGCCGCAGCGGCACCCCTCCGTGTAGGGGCGTCCCTTGTAGGCGCCCGCCCGCGAGCGGCGCCGGGGAGGCGAAACCAATGACCGACTCCGATCGCGAGCGCCTGCTTGTCCGTGTAGGGGCGTCCCTTGTGGGCGCCCACCAGCACCTGGCGCACGGGAGCTGACGCTGATGGCTAGCACCGATCGCGAACGCCTGCGCCGCATGCTGCAGGAGCGCTCCTTCATCTCCGGCACGTTCAAGCTCTCGTCCGGCCAAACCAGTTCCTACTTCTTCGACGGCAAGCAGGTCGTGCTGGATCCCGAAGGCGCGCACCTGGCCGGCAACGCGATGCTCGAGCTGATTCGGGAGCGGGCGCCCGACGCCAACGCCGTCGCCGGTCCCACGGTGGGCGCGGACCCGATCGTGACCGCGGCCATGCTCCTGAGCGCCGGCACCGAGCAGCCGCTGGCCGGGCTGCTCGTCCGCGGCGAACGCAAGGACCACGGCACCGAGCGCGTCATCGAAGGCCCGCTGCAGCGCGGCATGCGAGTGGTCATCGTCGACGACGCCGCAACCACCGGCGGCTCATTGGTCTACACCACGCGCTGCCTGCGCGAAGCCGGCCTGGACCTCGAGGTCGTGCTAGCCATCGCCCTCGTCGACCGCCTGGCCGGCTACGAGGCCGCCATGAATGAAATCGGCGTCCCCGCCGCCAGCGTGTTCACCCTCGACGACTTCACGCCGCCGGAGGCCGCTTCCAGTTCCCTCTCCCTCGATGGGAGAGGGTCAGGGTGAGGGTTGGAACCCTGCGCCGACAGGCACGGCAAATGCCGACGAGCCGGAAAGGCAGCCGATGGCCAGGCTAGCTAAGGCGGAAGAAGCCGGAATCTACGCCGCAGCCCAGCAGTGGGTCGACCGGGCGCTGCGTAGCGATGACTCACTCTTTACGCCAGGCGACCCAGTCTGGTCATTGGAAGCCATCGACGACTTTCTCCGACGGGTCGACAGCGAATCCGTCGGCCAAGGCACCTTCATCGGTCGGTATGAGGCGTGCCTCGCCCCCGCCCCGCAAAACACTATCCAATTCGGTGCAGAGGTCCTTTACGTTCATTTCTTGATCAACGACGCAATCGGTGGCACTGCAAAGCGAGATCAGATCATGGAAGTTCTGGGGTGGGCCAGGCGCGCCACTCCGCTCTCTCAGAATCTCGATAAGGCGCTCGATACCGGCGTTTGCAATCCTGGAGCGTATTTCTCCACCCGCCGCCACTTGCAACTACGGCAAATCGCAACGCTAGCCAAGAATTTCAAATTGCAGTCCGAAGATCAACGCATAGCCGCAATCGACGATCCCTGGAAGACTAGCCAGGAGGTCTGGGTTGACGATGATTTGCAAACATATGTTCAAACTTCCGCTATTCTCCATCTGGTTTTCCCAGATTCCTTTGAGCGTGTCCTTCCGAAGTATCACAAAGAGCAGATTGTGCGAGCCTTCGTAAATCGTATTGACAATGATTCCGGCGACCTTGATCGCAATCTACTGCAGATTCGTGATCGCCTATCCGAAACCTATGGCGAGAATCTCGACTTCTACGACGAGTCCATTTGGCCTCAGTGGGATCCCGAACATTCACGTGACAACTCGAAGTGGGGGACGTTCATTCGGTGGTCTCGGCGTTTCGTCGACCATCCCGACTTCGAAGAGGAAGAGCGCAACTACAAGCTCAAGGTTGCAGACAATCTTCGGGAGGCGCGTTCAGCGGTCGAGGGAGATTCGGAAGATTGGGTGGGCACGCTGCGACGTGCGTTCGGGAAGCCCAACAACCTGACGTCCTGGCAAGTGCATGACCGTTTTCTCAAATGGTGCGACGAACACAGGGCAGACGCTCGTACCGCACTGCTCAAACTGTGGGGCGAAGAGACCTCTGTCGAAGAGGCGATTCGCAGCTTTCTACCTCGCGTTCCGACGAGTGTCGCTAGCACACCGGGCGCGAAGACAAACCTGGCATCGTTCTTGGCAATGGCCATTGATCCAGGCCGATATCCCCCATATCGAGTGAGAGGGTTCACTAGAGGCTACGAGCTCACTGGTTATCCACCGCCGGATGACGGCGCCGATGAAGCTGCGACTTTCCAGCACGCCTTGGACTTTCTCGACACCCTGATCCGTGAGGCTTCGACCCGCGGCCTGACATTGAGGGATCGGCTGGACGCGCAAGGCGCGCTCTGGGCAGTCGCTAGCTCAGGCTGGTGCGAGGAAGTCCTGCACGAGGATGAGCTCGCAGCCTTCCTAAATTATCGAGAGGGCACGCATGTCGTAGATCCGCCGCCGCCGCCGCCGCCGCCGCCACCTCCCCCCGATCCGCTCGAAGCACTGGCCGAGGATCTCCTGTTCGACGTTGCCGAGCTTCGCAAGATCGAGTCGCTGCTGAGCCTTAACGACAAGCGCCAGGTCATCTTCCAGGGTCCGCCCGGCACCGGCAAGACCTATGTCGCGCGGAAGCTAGCGGAGTGCCTGGCCGGTTCTGAAGACCGCGTGCGGCTGGTTCAGTTCCATCCGTCCTACGCCTACGAGGACTTTGTGCAGGGTTACCGTCCAACGCGCGATGCGGGACAGCTCGGGTTCAATCTCGAGAATGGGCCGCTGATCGAGATGGCGGAGGCGGCGGAAAGGGCGCCAGACGCGAAGCACTTCCTCGTCATCGACGAAATCAACCGCGGCAACCTGGCCAAGGTGTTCGGCGAGTTGTACTTCCTGCTGGAGTACCGCGACGAGAAAATGCGCCTTCAGTACTCCCCCCGGCCCTTTTCGCTGCCCGCGAATCTCTACATCATCGGCACCATGAACACTGCCGACCGTTCGATCGCGCTGGTGGACCTGGCGCTGCGTCGCCGTTTC
This sequence comes from Chloroflexota bacterium, assembly GCA_028873795.1. Lineage (GTDB taxonomy): Bacteria > Chloroflexota > UBA11872 > UBA11872 > UBA11872 > JAJECS01. The sequence goes on along the minus strand of JAPPNP010000026.1, from coordinate 121,775 downwards.
CATTTCGTGGAGTTCCATCCCGATAAAGCGCCGGTGCGCGGACTACTTGGACGCTGGCTGGACAAGAATGCGCCGGAAATGGCGTGGGTGGAGAGCGTGGTCGATCTCGCAAACGAGAAGCTGGCTGACGAGCACGCCGCCATCGGCCCGAGCTACTTCATGCAGACCGATGAGTCCGGCGACCCCTACCTCGACGATGAGAAGGTCCGCCTGACCTGGGAGCACAACGTCCTCCCCTACATCGAAGAACGGTTGTTCGGCGAATCCGAACGTCTTGCCGAATTCGACCTGGACGACCTGCGTGCCCAATCCGCGGGCGAGGCTGAACCCACTGACGACCCGTCAGATGAACCCGACCAGCCGGCCAGCGCCGACCATGCGTCAGCTTGAGCTGCAGGAGTACGGAAAGAGCCAACCCTATCGGCTCTCGGTGCAGGAGCGCGACACTCTGCGGGAGGTATTGCGCTCGCTGACCATCGAACCGGAACCGGGCGAGCGTGACGCCTATCGGCTGAGGTCCGGTTCAACCGTGGGCGCGCTTGAAATCGGCGGCCTGTCCGTGCTCATTCGGCCCAAGATCGGTATCCCGCAGTTGCTGTCGCTGGCCTGCTACGCCATGGGCGCAGTCGACTCTCAGGAACGGCGCTGGTTCGACTTTGAGGAGCAGCCGGCGCTGCCGGACACACTGGCGGTAGCCCTGGCCGCCGCGGCCCGCCGAGCTTTTGCGCGGGGACTGCTACACGGCTATCTGACGTACGAAGAGGCGCTGCCCACGGTGCGCGGGCGCATCCGCTTCGACGACCAGCTGCGGCGCAGATTCGGCCTGCCGCTGCCGGTTGAGGTCCGGTACGACGAGTTCACGGACGACATCCTGGCCAACCGTTTGGTGAAGGCGGCGGTCGTAAGCCTGGGCAATATGCGGCTGCGTTCGGAGACGGCGCGCCAAGACTTGGGGCGCATCGTGGGTTTGCTGGACAACGTCACGCTGGTTGAATTCCCGCCAAACAAGCTGCCGCAGGTCAGCTTCGACCGGCTGAATAAGCACTATCGCCACGTGATTGGGCTGTCGCGGCTGATACTGCGGCACAGCGCCTTCCAGTCCAGCCGCGGGACCGTGCGCGCCGCCGGGTTTCTGATCGACATGAACACGCTCTTCCAGGAATTCGTGACTCAGGCGCTGAGGGACGAACTGGGTGTGACCGACCGCGAGCTCCGCTCTGATGAGAACCTGCCCCGAGGCACTTCGCTCGCTCTGCACGGGCGTCTGCCGATCGAGCCTGATCTGTCATGGTGGGACGGAGGCGTCTGCACCTTCGTGGGCGACGCGAAGTACAAGAACGTGAGCGGCGAGAGTGTGCCCAGCGCCGACCTTTACCAATTGCTAGCCTACGCCACCGCCCTTGACCTGCCCGGCGGTTTGCTGGTCTACGCCCAGGGCGAAGCCGACCGCGCGGAATACGAGGTCCGCCATGCGGGCAAGCGGCTGGAAGTCACGGCGCTGGATCTGGGCGGGACACTGGATGACGTGTTGGCGTCCGTCCGGCGCTTGGCCCAACGCGTGCGTGAGCTACGCAACCAGGCCCACGGTCTGAAACGCGCGGCCTGACGACGGCTGGATCGCTCCGGCGGCGCTAGTTCGTATTGCCCGAGACTGGATGCCGCGACAATCGAGCAATATGAGCAAACTGTTTGGTTGACAGAGAATAGTTCATATGACAGTCTAACTATTACCATCCAAATTCTGGAGCTCTGCCAATGGCAACGCACACCTATGACTACGATCGGCAACCCGCGGAACAGGTCGTGGTCGGCCTGACGACCAAGTCCGACAAGATTCGGGCGCTGTTTCGCGCCGGATACAGCCGGTCGGAGATTGCCCGGAATCTCGGTATCCGCTACCAGCATGTGCGCAACGTGCTGGTGCAGTCGGGCTATATGGAAACCCAGTTGAGCCGACCCGTACGGGAAGAAGACGCGACAGCCGAGGAATCGGCGCCTGAGCAAGTCCTAGCCACGGTCGGTCCGGGCGGACGGGTGGTAATCCCGGCGAAATACCGCGCGTCCCTCGGAATCAAGGAAGGCGACGACGTGATCTTGCGGTTGGACGACGAAGAGCTGCGCCTCGTCAGCTACGCCACCGAGACCCGTCGCATTCGCGAGATGATCGCCCGCTACGTGCCCGAGGGCGTGAGCCTGGTGGACGAGCTGATTCGGGAGCGCCGCCGTGAGGCCGCCGCCGAGGAGTCCATGTGAGCCGCGCCGTGCTGGATGCATCGGCGATGGTGGCGTTCATTCGCGGCGAACCGGGCGGTGAAATCGTGAACGGATATGTGGGCGATGCGCTGGCCTCGGCGGTGAACGTCGCCGAGACCGCTGCCCGGCTCGTCGATCTCGGACTGTCGCTCACCGAAGTCCGACTTTCCATCGCCCACATGTTTCTGGACATCGTGCCTTTCGACGAGGAGCAAGCCCTTGCCACCGCCGCCTCCCGCCGCGCCACTCGGCACCGCGGGCTCTCGCTTGGCGACCGCGCCTGTCTGGAGTTGGCGGCGCGTCGGCGGCTGCCGGCGGTGACGGCGGATCGGGCGTGGGCGGAGCTCGATGTCGATGCCGAGGTGCGGCTGATTCGGGATTGATGCGATTCGGCTGGTGTAGGGAGGACCACCTGATGGATTGGGACTGGCGCGAGGACGTTAGATCGGCGCTGAGAGATTTTGGTGCGGTATCCGAACTCGCCGGGGACCGTGTCGACCCTCAGCACGCGGAGATTGAATTCCTATGCGCGCCTCATACGCCGCGGGCTTTGCCGAGGGGAAAAGTGGCGGTGTACGGCTTCTGGTTGGACGGCACGTGGCTAAAGGTCGGTCGAGCTGGAGCGAATTCAAATGCACGGTACGTGTCGCAGCACTACACCGAAAGTGCCCCAAGCACCTTGGCAAAGTCGATCAGAAGTGATGAGCGCATGCGTAACATCTCCGACCTTGATGGAAAGGCTCTCGCAGCGTGGATCAAGCGGGAGACGAGCCGCGTGAACATTCTTCTGCCTGCCACGACGAGTAAGGCCCTCTTGTCGTTTTTGGAAGCGTTCTTGCACATGCGCCTTCAGCCGAGATACGAAGGCTGACGATCCAGGCGACCAACTGAGAACTGAAGATCGGGTAGGCGGGCACAAGTCCCGCCGCTACGCGGACCTTGCTTCTCGCGGCCGAGGTTGAACGTCTGAGATTCCTCGCTGGCGCTCGGAATGACGAAGAGGGGCGCTCGGCATGACCAAGACGGTGTTTGGCAAAACGAAACCGGCGCGCGGCATGACGAAACCGGCACGCGGGTGCCACGATGGGGCCGTGCCTGGCGGTGCTGGGGAGTGATGGCGATGTCGTCGAGCAATCGCGCGCAGCTGATGCGCGATGGGTATCTGGTCAAGCGCGACGTGATCCCGGAGGACCAGCTGGCGTCGCTGCGGGTGACCTTCGAGACGCTGCTCGATCGGCAGCGGGCGGTTTGGCGACGCGAGCGCGGGCCCGACGACCCGCCGGGCGGCATCTGGGACAGCGCGATGCAACCGCGGCTGAGCAACACCGAGACGTTCATCGACGCGGATACGGCCGAGGCGGTCGAGATCTGGGTTTCGGAGCCGATTCGCGGTCTGGCCGCGGAGCTGCTCGACGACGAGCACGCCGGGATCAGCGCGATGCAGATGATGTGCAACCCCACCTTCGACTACGGTCCCGCGCCGTGGCACCGCGACATCCACCCCATCGACATGGGCCCCATGCAGTCGATGCAGGACAGCCTGGTGGAGGACGGGCCGAACTACATGCAGTGGAACATTCCGCTGTATGACGACAGCGTGTTTTGGATCGTTCCCGGCAGCCACACGCGGATCAACACCGAGGCCGAAAATCGCAGCCTGCTGGAGAACGCCCGCGTGCCGATTCCCGGCGGCGAGCAGGTCGAGCTGCGCGCGGGCGACGTGCTGGTCTACGTCAACTACCTGATCCACTGGGGCAGCCGCTACATGAGCGAGCCCAAGCGCCGCACCCTGCACGGCGGACACACCATCTACCCCCACTGGGAGGACCTGGACTTCACGCGGCATCTCTCGGCTGAGGCGCGCGAGTGGTTCGAGCTGTGGGCGGCACGCACGGCGAGCCTGAAGGACGAGACCGAGCGGGCGCTGCGGGGGGTACTGGACCGCGATGCCGGGGCCTACGCCGACGCGCTGGAGGCGCTGCGGCCCGGCGCGGGCGCCGCAACCAAGCTGCAGCTGACGATCTGGCTCTGCAAGGCCGCCATGCACATCCACAACCTCAAGCGGCCGGACTACGCGAGCCTGTCGCCCGAGTTCCGCCGCCGCGCGGAATACAGCCACGGCATTTCGCTCAACTGGGGGCCGGCGTTTGCGGAGCGGTTCACCAGAGCCGAGGCAGACACAATTTGGCAGCGGTTTGGCGCGCTCGAGGACCACCTGCTGGCTCCAGACGGCGAGGACTACGTTCCCGGCTACCAGTCGGGTCCGATTCCCTATTCCCTGGAGCGGATGCAGCGCGGCTTAACCGTCGACGAGTTCATCGCCAGCTGGGAGCACGCGGCGTAGGGAGCGGACGGGCGGCCACGAGGACCGCCCCTACAGGCGGCGGGTCTCCCGAGTCGTCCGGACTGGATTCCGGCATTCGCCGGAATGGCGGACAGGTCTTGCAAGGGGCTTCGGCAGGAGTACAGGACATCCGACGGCGCGGGAGCAGCGCTAAGGTCTCCCTGCGCGGTGGTGCCGGTGGGGTGGATTCCCGCCTCCGCGCGAATGACGGCGGGAAGCTGCGCGGACGGGCCAGAGGGCGACCACCAGGGCCGCCCCTACACGGAACCGAAGTCGTGGCCGTTACTCTGAAAGTCGTCCCCGCCGGGGTGGCGGAATGGCAGACGCACGGGACTTAAAATCCCGGGACTTCGGTCGTGTGGGTTCGACTCCCACCCCCGGCACCGCAAACGCTCAGCCCGATGCGCCGCCAAACTCGCGATTGACGCGCTCATACTCGTCGGGGCTGCCAATGTCGAACCAGCGCCCGTGGAACATCTGGCCGATCACCGTGCGCCGCGTGTGGAGCCACTCCATGACCGACCCGAACTTGTCGGCGCTGCCCCCGTCGTTCAGGTAGGCGTCGAAGTCGGCCAAGTTTGCGCGAGGGAAGCCGTAGATGCCGGTCGCGGCCAGGGTGGAACGGGGAACCGCCGGCTTCTCAACGAACGAGACGATCCGATCGCTCTCGTCCAACTCGACGATGCCGTAGCGCGTTGCCAACTCCAGGGACTCGACGTCGAACAGCCCCACCACGATGTCGCCGGCGGCGCGCGCCGCCAGCGGCCGCAGGTCGAAGTCAAACACGTTGTCGCCGAGCACGATGACGAGATCATCGTCGGGGGGCGCGGTATCCAGGAAATACTTGATGTCGCCGATGGAGCCCAGCTTGGTGGCTTCGCTGGTGGTCTGATCGTTGTGCAGCGTCAGGCGCGGGGCCAGCTCGTGCGCCGCGGCCCAGTCGACGAATTGGGGAAAGAAGGCGTCGTGAGTGATCACATGGATCTGCTGCATATCGTCGATGGCGGCCAGACGCTCGACCGCAAAATCCAGGCTGCACCGCGAGCCGATGGGCAACAGGTGCTTGGGCGTGGCGCGGGCGAGATCGCCCATGCGCGTGGCCCAGCCGGCGGCGAGGATCAGCGCTTGCATGCCGCCGATCATAGCGTCGGCCGGTGCCGCGAGACTGTCCGCCGCTATACTCGGCGATACCGCGAGCGAGACTCCGCGCCGACATCCCGCTGCGGATGGGCTTCGGGGGAGAGCCACCAGCCGGGAGAGTGGCGCGCGTGACCGATGCACGCCGTGAGTTGATCTTTGGAGCGCTTGGCCTCGCCATTCTCGCCGTCGTGGCGGTGGTGTTGGTGACCCAGGCCTCCGACAGCTTTCCCGGTTTCGGCGACGAGAACCCGACAGACGCGGTTTCCCCCGGGGCCACGGTGCCGCCGCTGCCGTCGCCGACGCCCACGCCCACGCGGGCCCCAACCCCCACGCCGACGCCGTTGCCGCAGACCTACACCGTGCAGAGCGGCGACACGCTGGCGCTGATCGCCGAGCGCTTCAACGTCACGATCGAGGACCTGGCCGCGAAGAACGGCATTCTGGATCCGAACAACATCTTCGCGGGGCAGAAGCTCGAGCTACCCCAGCCGGACGAGCGCGTGACGCCCGCGGTGCCAACGGGATCTGACGACGAGGTCTACGTCGTCAAGGCCGGCGACACGCTGTTCGCCATTGCGCAGGAGCTTGGGGTGACGGTGGAGGATCTGGCGGATATCAATGACATTGCCGACCCGTCGCAGCTCTTCGTCGGCCGACCGCTCCAGATTCCCGAGCGCCAGACGACGCCCCCCACCCCGCGGCCATCGCCCTAGTCGCGGCGGTCCCGTTCATCGTTCGGGCGTCCGCGTCGTATCTATAATTGGGGACTACCCACCCCGCGCCCTCGCCACCATGTCAATCACATCAACGGTCATCAAGCGCGCCGTCCGCCAGGCCCCGATGGAGGCGTTGACGCTCGTCGAGCGCGCAGTCAAGCGCCCGCTGTTCGGCTGTCAGATGTGCGGACACTGCATCCTGCAGGACACGGCGTTCATCTGTCCGATGGCCTGCCCGAAAGGGCTGCGCGACGGGCCATGTGGCGGCACCGACATGCACGGCATGTGCGAAACCGACCCGTCGATGCCGTGCGTGTGGCTGCGGATCTATGAGCGGGCGGAGCGCCTGGGGCGGGTCGACCGGCTGATGAAGCTGCAGGACGACCTGGACTGGCGCGGCCAAGGCACGTCGTCATGGGTGAGCCTCGTAAAGCGGGCGGCGGCGCGCATGCATCCGGAGGCGCGGGAGCAGTCCTAGCCGGACACCCGATTTGGGGCGGGGCGCCTCGGGCCGGGATCAGGTCCGACGAAAGATGCGCCGCCGCAGGCGGAAGATCGCGATGGCCAGGAGCACCACGCCGGCGACGACCGCGAGGCTGACGCCAATGCTCACGTTCTCCTCGATGGCCTCAACCAGGAGTTCATACTCGTCGCCGAGCGCCCAGCCCAAGCCCATGAACAGCGCCGCCCAGATGGTGGCGGAGATGGCCACCGAGGGCACGAACAGCCGGAAGTCAACCCGCGACACGCCGCACACGAGAGTCAAGATGACGCGGAATCCGGGCACCAGGCGCAGCAGGATCACCGCCCAGAACTGGTAGCGCCGGAGCCAAACTTCGATGCGCTGCTGGCGTTCGTGGCTGAGGCGAAAGATGCCGCGCAGCCGGTTGATCAACCGTGTGCCGAAGTATCGTCCCAGCCAATACTGAATGGACGCCCCCGCCGTGGCGGATCCGACGGTCACCAGCATCACGAGCAGCGGGTGCGCCTCGCCGCGGGACACCTGATAGCCCATGAGCACCAGCAAGGTGTCGGCAGGCACCGGAAACGGAACGCCGACTTCCTCGATGCCCACGTACAGGGCCAGCCCCAGATACTGGCTGACTTCCAGGAAGGCCGACAGGGCCTCGCGGAAGGCGTCAAATCCGTCAGCCACGGAAGGTCCTCACCCGCCCGGCGGGTGTTTCGGTCGGCATGAGCACGTCTAGCGCGGGCTCACATCCGGCTCGGATGCTTGCGCGCACCGCCCGGCCAAGCCGCGACTCGGTTCGATCTATCACCGGCGACGCCCACTCTTCTCGTTCTTTGCCACACCACGGGCGATCTCCTGCCGTTGCGCGCGTGCACGGCGTTCGGGACGCACGCTATGGGGTGAGGCCGCCTAGTCTACGCGCGCGGCCGCCGCGACGGGGACATTCTAGGTGGCGCGCCGGGCCGCCCCGTACCTCCCAAGCGCAAACCGGAGCCGAATGCGCACCAAGTCTCGCAACACCCCGAAGGCCACCAGTGAAGGCCGCAGGCGCGACCCGGGGTGATCGCGCCAGGCTACCGGGATTTGCGCCACGCGGTATCCACGGTGCACGGCGAGCCGCAGCACCTCGACATCGAACACCCAGCGCTCGATCACCGTGCCACCGAACAGATCCCGGGCCGCTTCTCGAGAAAAAAACTTGAAACCGCACTGGCTATCGGGGAATCCGCGTAGCCCGGCAATCGTCGGCGTGATCGCGCGGAACATTCGGGCGCCGACCCGCCGGGTCGCCGACTGTGCGCGGAGGGTGCGACTGCGGGGCATCGCGCGCGAACCGATGACCACGTCGTAGCCACGGTCGAAGGCTTCCAGCGCTCGGGGCAACTCATCGAGCGGCGTGGACAGGTCCGCGTCCACGAATCCGATGACGTCGGCGTCCGCGGCCAGCATCCCCGCGCGGACGGCCGCGCCCTTGCCCCGCTGACCAGGCAGGGTGATGACATCCACCGGGTGATCCGCCACGGTGTACCGCGCGGCGACGTCGGCCGTGCCGTCGGTGCTGCCGTCGTCCACCACGATGACATTGGCGTCGATTCCCTCCCGCGACAGGTAGTCGGCCACCGCGTCGAGGGTGGCGCCCAGCCGCTGTGCCTCGTTGTACGCCGGGATGACGAGGGTCAGCGTGGCCATCAGCGCGCTGCCAAATCGCTGCGCCGGCGGCCATGGGTAGCCGGCTCAGCGATGACGGTGGGCAATGGGTACCGCCTCAACACGCCGCGCGACCGCGATCACTGAATCGAGCCGAACAACCGTTCCTCGGGCGTGCGCGCGGACTCCGGGTCAGCCGCCTCGAGCGAGCGATCGACGGGCGGCAATTGTGACCGCGCCCGCCGCCAAGCGTCCACTACGTCGGGCGACTCGCCGCCGTGGGGCGTGAGCCGCGAACGCACGCGGCACAGCACGGTCGTGTTGACCGCGGCCCCGGCCACGATCGCCTGGCCTTTGCTGAGCGCCGGCAACTCGGCCAGCAGCTCACGTCCGGCGCTCTCCACGGCCCCGGCGATGGCCTGCTGATCCACGGGATTCACCACGCGCAGGATGCACTGGGTCATGCATTGGCTCAGCACGTCCTGGTCGAGCTTGCCGGGACGCTGGGAGATCAGTCCCACGGCAAACCCGAACTTGCGACCCTCGGCCAGGATCTGCTTGAGCAGGTTGGTGGTGGGCACCTCTTCGCCCGCCGGCGCGAAGTGATGGGCCTCCTCGATGAGGGTGAACACCGGCGCCGGGAGATACTGCTCGTCGTCCGAGCCAATGCGCTGCTTGGCCGTGCCGACGCGACCGTCGAATGAGCGCCGCAGCAACGTGGCGGCGATGATCTGCTGCTCCTCGCGGGGCACCTCGTTGAGTTGCAGGACGGTGCACTGCCCGGGCCTGATGAGCTCCTGCAGCGACGTGTGCTCGTAGTCGTGGAAGATGCCGTCCTGGCGGCCGAGCGTGGCGTTGAGGCGCCACATCAACGCTCGCCTGACCAGCGCGTAGTCCGCGCCTTCGTCCCCGGCGCCCGGACTGCGGCTGAGGTCGACATCGTCCACCGCTTCCGTCAGCTGCCGATGGGTCCAACGGCGGCCGCGGTCGATGCCGATCGCGCGGAGCGCCAGCCTGAGGACCTCACGCTGCGGTCCGGACAGGCCGTGCGTCGAGCCGACGAGCTGATAGATGTCGCTCGGATGCAGGAGATCCCGCCGGATCTTGATCTGCTCGGGGCGCACGACCAGGGTGCGCGCGCGATAGCCGTCGCCGCGGAAGCCGGGATGGTTGGCGATCTCCTCGAGCGTGCCGTACTCGCCGTGCGGATCGACGATGACCACCGCCGCGCCCACCGACGGCTGCATCAGCTCCTCGACGATCACGCCGGCGAGATAGCTCTTGCCCGCGCCGGTGCCCGCAATGATCGCCAGGTGCGTGCTGGCGAATTCGTTGACGTCGAGGGTGATGGGCACCTGGTCCCTGGCGCGCGTGAGCAGGCTGCCGATGTGCGCCGCGCCGGGCCGGCCGTGGGGAACCCGGGACAGCGCGTGCGCCAGCACGTCGTCCGGGACGAGATACACCGGCCGCCCGGCCCGGGGGGCCACCCGCGGATTCACGAATCCCAGCGCGTCGTCGAAATAGCCCAACACGGCGACGTCGAGCTCGTAGAGCTCCGGCGTCGCGTGGTCGAAGCCGATCAGGCCGGCCACCAGGCCGGGCGCGACCTGCGGGTCGGCCATGAATGCGTCGGGATAGAGTTTGAGCGGGCGGCGGGCGTCGATGCGTCCGAGCACCGAGCGCAGCTTTCCATCGACCTGGGCGTCGTAGGCCACGAACTCGCCGATCTTGAGCTGATCGTCGGGGTCGGGCGCGACCATGGTGTAGGTGTGCGGGTTCTCACCCGGTCCCTTCGTGGTGCCAACGGACACGGCGCCGCTCATCCAGCCGCCTGGATGCGCGTGCGCCAGGCGATGGAATCGCGCAGCACGGCCACCGCGCCCGCGTGATCGGGAAACGCTTCCACCAGGCGCTGGGTGATCGCCAGGGCCAACTCCGCGGTTAGCGGATGCCCGTGGGCCAGCAGCAGCGGCAGATAGGCCGCCCGCAGACCCTCGTCGGCGCCGTGGAAGGCCCTGAATTCCGCCTCATCAAGGCGGTGAACCGCGTCGCCAACGCCGAGGGCATGGGCGACCACGCCCTGGGTCACCTGGCCGTCGGCGGACTGTGAGCCGAGGAGCAGCACGCCAATCAGGGTGGCGGTTTCCGGCAGTTGATCGGGAGCGAGCGTTTGCAGCTCCGCGCCGGTCGTCAGGCGAGGACCGAGCGCGCCGAACTCGGGATTGACGAGGGTGGTGTCGAAGACCACGCCGACGGCAACGCCGTCATCCGCGCGCGGCACCGCAACGAAGGCGCCGAAGGCGTAGTCGGCGGGCTCGGGCGCCTGATCGACCTCGCCGGGGCGCATGACCTGGGCCACGTACTCCACGTGCGAGTTGGACTTCACGATCTTCGCGAGCGTCATCGACGCCGTCGCTTGCTGGCCGACTTGCCGGAGAGATAGGCGTCGAGGCCATGGCGGTCGGCGAACTCCTGAAATAGCGCGTGGAAGCGGTCGCGGTCGGCCTGCGTGAGCACGGCCAGCGCGTCGGCCGTCTCGGCGGCGTACGGGTAGCCGTCGGCCTGGGCCACGATCTCGGAGCGCACGACGTCGGTCATCCATTCGGTGCGGTCGGCTTCGACGACCCAGCGGGGGAATTCGAGCCGCGCCGGGCGGCGGCGGGACGAGGCGCGCAGGTAGAGAAACGCGACCGAGCGCTCGTGCTCGCCGTAGTCCTCCAGCCCCTTGCTGCGGGCACTGATAAACGCCGGCGTGCGCGCGCCCCAGGGGGCCCGCGGCAGCCACACGCCATCGGTGACGCGCTGTGGAGGGTCGACGCCACGCGCCGTCGCCACCATGGACCCAAGATCTCGCGCGCGGCTTGCGTCGATGTAGCCCACGACCGGCACCGCATTGGCATTGGAAGCCTCGAGCAGACGCACCACCGCCGCCACGTAGCGCGCGCGATAGATCGGATTCGTGACAAACGACGCGATCAGGCTGCCGTCGAAAATCGCCAGCCGCGCGGAACCGGCGTCGGAGTCTTCGATCCACTCGGTGAGGGCCGCGCATTCGGTCTCGAAGCGGCGGAGGTCCACCAACTCGCGCGGCCGATAGTCCTGGCTCTGCGCGTCGTAGAGGTCCGTGGCCGGAATGGCCTCGAAGTGCAGGTCCTTGGAGTAGGCGTCCTTGGCGTGACCGTTGACGAAGCGGCCGATCTGCACCGCGCCCACGTCGATCGACCACTCCGACGACGGATAGATCTGGCTTCCGTCCACGGCGCAGGTGGTGACGCCGGTGAGCGTGCGCATGGCCCAGGCGCGCCAGGATTCATGGGTGTCGCCGGCGTCGGCCGCGAACGGCCGCCACCACGCGCCGTCGGGGGTCGTGTCCCACTCGTGGGTGGGAAAGGCGCCCTGGGCCTGGTCGAGGCCGCCGAGCGCGTCACCCAGCGCATCGGCTGTGAGGCTGCGCAGCACCGCCGAGCCGCGGCGCAGGTCGTCAAGCTCGCGCGCGAACGCCTGGTCGAGAGTGAGAAAGTCGTCGCGCCGGCTCTCGAGCGCCTCGATCACCTTGGTCCGCGAGAGGGTCATGCGACCTCGACCCGGCTTTCGCCGTTGACCTTGCGGACGTGAATCACGTGGTCGAGCAGCCGCTCGAAGCTGTCGTCGTGGGTGATGACGACCAGTTGCTCGAAGCCGCGCACGCGGAGGATTTGCTCGGCGAGGTTGGCGCGGCGGGTGTCGTCGAGATTCTGCGTCGGCTCGTCGAAGAACGCGACGTCAATGTGGAGCAGCTCGCGCAGCAGCGCCAGTCGCACGGCCAGGGCCGCCGTCATCTGCTCACCGCCGGAGAGCTGCGGGAAGCTGCGGGTGTGGCCGCCGCGCTCGAGAACGATGTCGTAGTCCGAGGTCCAGCGCAGCCGTCCGGCGCGATCGCCGAGCACCTCGCCAAAGATCTCGTCCGCCGCCTCGCTCACGTCGGCGAGCAGGGCCTCGGTGACGAGCGGCCCGGCGGCCCCGAGCACGCCACGCATGAGCCCGGTGCGCTCGTGCAGGGCTTTGGCTCGGGCGACCGCGTGGTTTTCGGCGTCCAGCCGACGCTCGACCTCCGCCAGCGCGTCAAGTTCCTGCTGCCGCTCGGCAATCCGCCCGGCCATTTCTCGGGCGCGAGTGTCGAACTCCCTCACGTCGGCGATTGCAGCGTCGCGGGCTGCATGCGCCTCATCTCGCGCCACGCGATCGGCCGCGGCGCCCAGTCTGGCCGCCACGCCCCAGGCATCCGCCGTCGTGACCACGGCGTCGCGGACCTGCGCTTGGACTTGCCGGAGGCGCTCGGCGCGCTGTTCCGTCTCACCCGCCAGGCGCTCGTGCTGGAGGTAGCGCTCGTGGCCGGCGCGCGAGTCATCGAGCCTTCGCTGGGCGGCCCGGGCTTGGGCGAGGCGCGGTTCAAGTTTGGTAAGGGCCGCGTCGGCCGCCGCCCGCGCGCCGGCGGCCCGCTCCACCTCGGCGTCCGCTTGCTGCGCCGCCATCGCTCTGGCATCCCGCTCACCGGCCAGCGCCTGGACCTGCGCCAACCTGGCGCCCGCGCCGGCATGGGTTTGCAGGGCCTGCTGCTCGCGCTGGATCTCGCCGGTCAGCCGCGCGGCGTCGGCGGCGGCTTGCCGCGATCGGGCCAGCGACTCAAGCGCGACTGCCAGCCGTCGCGCGGCGCCGATGACATGTGCATGGCCGGCCTCGGGCTGCAGCACCGCTTCGGCAGCGTCGACGGCCGCCGCGAGCGCCTGCTCGTCCTCTCCCTCGGCCGCCGCCGACACCGGACGCAGGGTCTCCAGCACCGACTGATTGGCGGCGTGCGAGCGCCGCGCCTCGTCGAGCGCGCCGCGACGCGCCCCGAGATCGCCCATGCGGCCCCGGGCGTCCTCGGCTTCACGCAACGCCGCCTGCGCCGTGACCTCGCTGCTCGCCAACTGCTCGAGGTTGCGCTGGTGGCTCGAGGCGCGCTGCTCGAATACCAGCGTCACATCGGGAACATCGGCCAGATTGCGGCATTCGGAGTCGAAGAACGGACAAGTCTGCGCGCTATGGAGCAGCGACGCGGCCTCGTCGTCCGCCGCCATCACCGCCGTGACGCTGGCGCGCTGCGCCTGGAAATCTCGCAGGGCCTCACCACGCGAATCGAGCTGGTCAACCAGCGGCCGCAACGCGGACGCCTTGTCCCACTCGGATTCGAGTTGCTGGATCTCGGCTGACGACGCCTGGACCTCGGCGGCGCAGCGCTCGAAGCCGTCGGCGACTTCCTGTCGTGCTCCCACGACCTCCGCCTGCGCGCGGGGGGCGCTATCCGCGGTCGCCCTGGCCACCGCGAGGCGTCCGTTCAACTCCTGGATGGCTGCCGACGTCTCTGTCTCCGCGGCAGCGGCGGCGGCGAGCTCCGCGAGGCCGTCCGCCGCCGCTTGAGCCTCCCGCAGGGCCTGATGCGCCTGGTCACGCGCGGAAGTGGCGCGCGCCTCGTCCGCCCTGAGCGATGTCAGATTCCGGAGCAGTCGCTCCTGCTCGCCGCGAACGTCGCCCAATTGCTTGAGCTCGTCCTGCGCCGCCGTATAAGCCGCGTGATCGGCGCGAGTTTGGTCGAGCTCGTGAGCCGCGCGTTGCGCTTCGGCCACCTGGCTCTCGCCGTCGCGCGCGGCCTGCTGAAGCATCAGCAGCTGCGAGTCGGCAAGCTTGGCGGCCGTGAGTCCGGCCTTGGCCGCGTCCGCATCCGCGTCATGCCGCCGCGCGGCCGCTTGGGCCTGATCCAGCTTGCCTTGCGCTTCGGTGTGCTGCTGCGCGATTTCCCGGGCCTCGCGTTGCGCTTCGGCGAGCGCGGATTCCGCCTGGGGCCGACGCTGCAATTGAAGCTCAAGCTCGCCGGCCGTGGTTTCGTGCGCGACGCGTTGCGTGTCGAAGTGATTGAGCAGCGGCCGCAACTCGTCCACCGCGCGCTTGAACTCGTCGACTCGCAGGATGGGATCGAAGCGCTCGCGGCGCAGGCGCGGCTGGTCCAGGAAGTCGGCGGTGAGCCGTCCCTGCGGCACGCCGACGACGCGGTCGAACACCTCGTCCGGCCCGGTGAAGCCCGCCACGCCCAGGTGTTGCGCCAGGAAGGCTTCCACGTCGTCGGCCCGCTCTTCGAATATGCGGCCCTGCTCAACGTCGAGCACGGCCGATTCCATGTTGACGGTCGACGAGAGGGCCCCCGTGCCGCGGGCGCGGGTGCGGTGCAGCTTGCGGGTGACGCGGTAGCGCCGCTGGTCCAGCCCGGAGGTGAATTCGATCGCTACCGACGCGTCCGTCGCGCCATGTCGCATCACGCTCGCAAGCGGGCGCGGACGAACGTCGAACACGCCCAACCCGATGGCCTGCAGGATCGCCGTTTTGCCCGCGCCATTGTCGCCCACGATGGCGGTAAGTCCGGGCGCCAGGTCGACGGCGGCGGAGGTGAAGCTCTTGAAGTTGGTGAGCTCGACGCGGTGAATCAGCATGTCAGGGCAGCGTGGCCTCCACGATCGACGCCAGGGACTCTTCGTCCTGCCCCTCGAGGACCGAGCGCTTGAGCTCGAGCGTGCGCTCGGCCAACGTCTCGGCTTCGGCGGCCAGGCCAGGTTCTTGGGCCAGCAGCTCGCGCACCACGTCGCGCTCGATCTGGCCCCGCGATCCGGTGCGGACGCGCATCCCGGCGCCCAGCGTGCGCTCCACGTGCACCGTCACGCGCGCATGCAGCGGGTTGAATTGGTCCTGGACAAGCTCGAGCAGCGCCGGCTGATCCAGCGCCGCTCGCTCGAACCCCAGCACGCCGCGTAGCAGGATCTCGACCATCGGCCGCGGCTGGGATGCCGGCGGCGGCGGGCCGAGCGAGTCGGCGACTTGCTGCCGCAGGGCCGCGAAGCCCTCGGTCCCCGTGACGTCGATGGCGAGCCGCATGAACGGCCGGCGCTCGACCACGTCGCCGCGAAACCGTGCATCGATTCGTGGCCGATCCCCGAGTTCCACTGTGACGTCGTACAGCCCGCGCTCGCGACCCGCACCGGCTAAGCCGGGCTCGCCCATGAGCCCTTCCGTGACGCTGTGGGCCTCGAGCGCGCCGGGGTTGAAGATCCAAGGATTTTCGATGGGGATTTCGTACCGGTAGTGGATGTGCCCCAGCGCCAGGTAGTCGGCCACGTCGCGCAGTTGCAGCACGTCCGCGGCGGCGGCGCCGCCCTTTCCGCCGGGCGACTCCTCGTCCACGCCGGTGTGCAGCACGCCGATGCGGAACTGCACGCCGTCCGCGGGCGTCGCCTGGGCCGCCTCGATGACCCGCGGCAGGTGGTCGGGCAACCGGGCGCCCAGGTACTCCACGCCGAAGATGCGCACCGGTCCGATGTCGGTGTAGGCCCCGTGACCGCGCTCGGCGGTCCACGGCCGCCAGGTCAAGCCCTCTTGCTCGGGGTCAATCTGCTGCAGCAGGCGGAGCCGGTTGCTGCGGCTGAGCTGCCAGAGCCATGAGCGCTCGCCGCGGCGGAACCAGCGCTCGTGATTGCCCTCCACGGCCACCACCGGGATTCCATCCTGCGCCAGCAGGGCCAAACCGGCGTCGGCGTCGGCGTAGGTGCGCGGATCGATGGACTTGGAGTCGAACAGATCGCCGGCCAGGATCACGAAGTCCGGCCGCACCTGGCGGCAATAGGTGATGACGCTGCCGAAGGCGCGGGTGAAGTCCTCGGCGCGTTCAGCCAGGCCGTATTGCTTGAAGCCCAGGTGCACGTCGGCGAAGTGGACGAAGCGAATTTGGCGCGGCGTCATCGGGATGGGTTGGTGGGTGTCCGCCTCATTGGGGCGTGGATTCTACCAAACATAAAGCGAACGCGCTCTGCCCAAGTGGCGCGCGGCCCTACGCCTGGACGCCCTTCGATCGTTCCGAATCTCCGGCGCCGCGCCCGGTGTCGGGCGGTGCCGTAGGCGCGTCAGCGATGGCGGGGCGTCGCCGCCATTAGCTCCGACTAATCACGCCGCAGGCGACGCGGTCGCCGGCGCCCGGGTCTTCGCCATAGCTGTCCGGCTTGGCGTGCACGATGATGGCCGAACCGTCGTCGTCCAAGATGGACTTCAGCGACGCCTGGGTGTTGAAGACGTTGGCGCGCGCGGTTCCGTCGGCCCCGGCGTAGATGTTGGGCATGTCACCAGGATGGTTGGGGCCGTGGAGAAAGCCGTGCCCCTTGTCTTCGGGATTCAGATGGCCGCCGGCCGCCGAGAAGTCCGGCGTACAACTCCCAGTCTCGTGAATGTGGAAGCCGTGCCAGCCCTCGGTCAATCCGGTCAGGTCAGCAGAAACCAACATGCCATTCGGCCCCTGCGTCAGCGCGACGGTTCCCATGGAGACCCCGTCCGGGCCGGCCATCGCGGCGAACACGGTGACACCAAGGTCCGCCTCGTCGACCGACTGGCCGTCGCAGGCAGCCAGCGCCAGGAGCGCGACCAGGGCGAGGACGAGACACGCGCTATGCCAGGCTCGGGGCTGTTTCCGCCGGTCACCAGTTGCGTGGCTCATGTCCATATCCGCTTCGCGCACCGCCCGCGGGCGACTCTCAATGCCCAGTCTAAGTTGCCGGGCGGAGCCGGTTCGGGATTAGGCGTATGCTGCGGAGCGTCTGACGGAGGTCGGGCCGGAGGGACGGGCCATGCAGCTTCCCGTGCGCTATCACGTGATGGAGAGCGTTGGGCCCGATGACAACTCCGAGGCCAACATCGTGCACGCGGCCGCCACCGTCGATTTGGACGTGGCCGAGGTCGCCATCGTGCTGGTGGACACGTGGGCGGGACATCCGATGCCGTCCCACCTGGAACGCACGGGTGAGATTTGCCGCACGCGCATCCGGCCGGTGCTGGACGCGGCGCGGGCCGCCGGCGCCACGGTGATCTACGCTCCGTCGCCGCGGGTCGCACCCGACTTCGAGTCCTTTCGCCACGACAGCCGGGAGACCGCGCCGCCGGACCCGCCCGTCGATGACTGGCCGCCACAGGAGTACCGCGACACGACAGGGAGCTACAGTTCGCTGCGCAAGCGCCCCGGCGAGCTCCCGGAGAACTACGACGGGCCCATTCCCGACTGGTTCCCCATTCACGGCATCGACCCGTCGATCCCGCCGATGCCCGGAGACGTGGTCGTGGCGACCGGCGCGGAGTTGCACGCGGCCTGCAAGGCTCGCGGGCTGGTGCATCTGATCTACGCGGGTTTCGCCACCAACATCTGCATCCGCTTCCGCGACTACGGCCTGCACGCGATGCGCGATCGCGGCTATGCGCCGATCCTGCTGCGCGACGCCACCAGCGCCATCGAGACGCGGGCCACGATCGGCAGCCTGAGCCTCACGCGCGCGGTGATCCTGGATCTCGAACGCTGGTTCTACACCGCCCTGACGGACGACCTGATCGCGGCGTTCGGGGAGGCTTAGCCTCCGCCAGATATTCGAGCCTCCGCATCTGTCATTCCGAGCCTCCCCTCCTGTCATTCCGAGCAACGCGAGGAATCTAAGGGGCGCGGAGCCTGCACCGACATCCTTAGATTTCTCACTTCGTTCGAAATGACATGGAGGGCGGTCGAAACGACTTGGGGCGTTCGAAATGACATGTGTTTTCCGACCGGCGGGGCTTTAGCCCTCCCCGCCGTTCGAGGCGAACTCGGCTTCGAGGGCGTTGAAGCGGTCCAGCCCGATGAGCGTCTTGAATTCCTCGAGGCCCGTCATCGGCCCCGCGCCGGTGGTGGTGCCGGTGGCGTGCAGCGCGTCGAAGACGCCGCGCAGCGCGGCGGCGCTGGCGAACAGCCCCGACAGCGGATAGACCACCATGCGAAAGCCGAAGTCTTGCAGCTCGGACGCCGACAGAAACGGCGTGGCGCCGTCCTCGATCATGTTGGCGAACAGCGGCACGTCGGGTGGAAAAGCGTCCCGAATGGCGCGCAGCTCGTCGCGCGTGCGGGGCGCCTCGATGAACACCACGTCAGCCCCGGCGGCGTGATAGGCCCGACCGCGGTCGATGGCGTCGTCCATGTCATTGACCGCGCGGGCGTCGGTGCGGGCGATGATGACCAGATCGTCGTCGCCGCGGGCGTGCACAGCGGCGCGCAGCTTTTGCACGTGGTCCTCGCGCGGGATGACGCGCTTGCCCTCCAGGTGCCCGCAGCGCTTGGGCCACTCCTGGTCCTCCAGGATCACGCCGGCGATGTCGCCCTGCACGCACTCCGTCACGGTGCGAATCACGTTGAGCGGGTTACCGTAGCCGGTGTCCATGTCGGCGACCAGCGGGATGTCCACCACGCTGGCGATCCGCCGGGCGCGCTCGATGATTTCCGTCTGCGTCAGCAGCCCGATGTCGGGCACGCCGAGGGTGCTCGCGGCCAGGCCGAACCCGGTGGTGAAGAACTGCTCGAATCCGGCTTGCTCGATCAGGGTGGCCGAGAGGGCGTCGTAGGCGCCCGGCAGCACGATGATCTCGTCGCGGTCGAGGCGCCGGCGCAGGCGGGTGGAACGACGCATGCTGGTCTCCGGTCGGGGAAGCGGCTGTTGCGCCGATTGTGCCGGACGGCCCTCCGTTCGTGGTGAGCTCGTCGAACCACGAATCGGAGCCCCGAAGCCCTCCGGTGGCCCGCGCTGCGTGCAGCGTGGGACCGGCCGCGGTTGGATCTCCCAGGCTGCGCGCAGCCTGGGCCACCGGGCGCCGGGCACGTCGTTGTTGCGATGCGCGGAGTCGAGGGGCGCTGAGATTCCCGGCTGCCCTTTAGATTCCTCGCTGCGCTCGGAATGACAGCCGGGGTCGATTGGCCGGACGTTGGCCGCTGCCCCTAGGCGGTTTCCTCGGCGGCGCGGGCGGGTTCGGGCGCCTGGGTGACGCGGATCAACTCGGCGTCGTCGTTGACCGCCTCGGGCGTCACGACCACGGTGCGGACGTCGCGCTCGGAGGGCAGGCTGAACATGGTGTCGAGCAGCAGCTCCTCGAGCGTCGTGCGCAGCCCGCGGGCGCCGGTCTTGCTCTCCATGGCGCGCTCGGCGATGGCCTCCAGCGCCGCGTCGGTGAATTGCAGCTCGACCTTGTCCATCGAGAACAGCTTCTGGTATTGCCGCACGAGCGATGTCTTGGGCTCGGTGAGAATCCGGACCAGGTCGTCCTTTTCCAGCGCGTCGAGCGCCGCGGCGACCGGGAGCCTGCCGACGAACTCGGGGATAAGTCCATATTTCAGCAGGTCGTCGGCGATGACTTCGTGCACGACGCTCTCGGGCTCGCCCGACGTTTCGCCGTCGGCGTAGCCGATCCGCGGTCCGCGGCCAAGCCGCCGGCTGATGATGCGGTCCAGGCCTTCGAAGGCGCCGCCGCAAATGAACAGAATGTCGCGCGTGTCGATCTGAATGAAGTCCTGGTGGGGATGCTTGCGTCCGCCCTGCGGCGGCACGTTGACCACCGCGCCCTCGATGATCTTGAGCAGCGCCTGCTGGACGCCTTCGCCGGAAACGTCGCGCGTGATCGACGGGTTGTCGGCCTTGCGCGCGACCTTGTCGATCTCGTCCACGTAGATGATGCCCGTCTGGGCGCGGGCGATGTCGTAGTCGGCGGTTTGGATCAGACGCAGCAGGATGTTCTCCACGTCCTCGCCCACGTAGCCCGCCTCGGTGAGCGCGGTGGCGTCGGTGATGCAGAAGGGCACGTTGAGAATCCGGGCCAGGGTGCGCGCGATCTCGGTCTTGCCGACGCCGGTAGGGCCGACGAGGAGGACGTTCGTCTTCTGCAGCTCAACGTCGTCCGCCATGGGGCCGGCGGCCACGCGCTTGTAGTGGTTGTAAACGGCGACCGACACGATCTTCTTGGCGCGGTCCTGGCCGATGACGTATTCGCTGAGCTGCTCGAAGATCCGCTCGGGCGTGGGGATGCCGCCGGTCAGCGGGCGAGGGCCGGGGGTGCGCGCCTGCTCGTCGTCGATGATGCTGGTGCAAAAGTCCACGCACTCGTTGCAGATGTAGACCCCGGCGGACCCGGTGATGAGGCGGCGGACCTGCTCCTGGGTCTTGCCGCAGAATGAGCAGCTATAGCTGGTGCGTGGCGTGCGGCCGCGGGCCATCAGGGTTTCCCGTGCGGCCGAGGGCTACGCCTCGGCGAGGCGCTATTCGGCACCGTCGACGGCCTCGCGGGCAGGCATAATGTTGTCGATGATGCCGTACTCCACGGCCTCGGGCGCGGTCAGGTAGTAGTCGCG
Organism: Chloroflexota bacterium; assembly: GCA_028873795.1. Classification (GTDB taxonomy): domain Bacteria; phylum Chloroflexota; class UBA11872; order UBA11872; family UBA11872; genus JAJECS01. Next base: position 100,962 of record JAPPNP010000026.1, on the reverse strand, counting down.
GTCCGTGTCCTGGTGGATGCGCTCCTTGGGCTGCCCGGTCGACTCGACCAGAATGCCTTCCAGCCGCTCGCGCACCTTGATGATCTCGCGCGTGCGGATCTCGAGATCGGTGGCTTGCACGAAGCCCTCGATGCCCTGCGCCGGCTGGTGGAGCAGCATGGTGCTGTTCGGGAGCGCGGAGCGCTTGCCCTGCGCGCCGCCCGCCAGGATCACGCAGCCCATGCTGGCGGCCAAGCCGAGACAGGTGGTGGCGACGTCGTTTGCCACGTGCTGCATCGTGTCGTAGATGGCCAGCCCCGCGGCGACGCTTCCGCCCGGCGAGTTGATGTACATGTAGATGTCGGCCTCGGAGTCCTCGCTGGTGAGCAGCAGCAGCTGGGCGATGATCGTGTTGGCCACCGCGTCGTCGATCGGCGTCCCCAGGAAGATGATCCGGTCGCGGAGCAGGCGCGAGTAGATGTCCATGCCGCGCTCGCCGCGGTCCGTGGTCTCGATGACGTAAGGGACGAGAAAACCCATTCCGGTGACTCTTTCTGTTGCCGTTGGCTAGGAGGTGGCTGACTCCGACTCCGCGGCTTCGCCCGGCTCGGCTTCGGTCGCCGCGGCGTCCGCTACCGCGGCAACGTCGGGGTCCGGCTCGGGCTCGGCCTGGTGGTCATGCGCGGGCCCGGCGTGGCCGGTGACCGCCTCCACAAGCTTAGCTAACGCCTTGCGATTTCGAATGGCGGATTCGATACGGGCTCGCCCGTCGTCGCGGGCCAGCGAGCGGCGCACGGTGTCCTGCCGAGCCTCGGGATAGCCGGCCGCGACGCGATCGATTTCCTCGACGACTTCGTCGTCATCCGCCTGAATCTCCTCGGCGTCGGCGAAGTGCTCCAGCACGATGCCGCGGTCGACGCGCGTCACGGCCTCCTCGCGCCAGTGCTGTTCCCACTCGCCGCGGGTCTGGCCGATCGAGCCGAGGTATGTGTCCACCGCGATGCCGCGCGACACCATGGCCTGCGTTTCCCGCTCCAGGAGCGCGCTGTGCTCCTGCTCCACGAGCACCGCCGGCACCTCGAAGGTGGAGGCGTCGACGAGGGCGTCGAGCACGTCGTCCTCGAGCTTGGCCTGAGCCTCGATGCGGCGCTGCTCCAGCAGGCGCTCGCGGATGTCGGCGCGCAGCGCGTCCATGGTGTCCAGCCCGGCCATGGTCTGCGCAAAGGCGTCGTCGAGGTCCGGCAGACGCGCCTCGCTGACGTCTTGGACGGCGCCGCTGAACGTCACGCGCTGCCCGCGCAACTCGGGGTTGGGATCGTCGAGCGGGATGTCGCTCTCGAAGGAGAAGTCGTCGCCCGCGGACTTGCAGGCGAGCTCTTGGTCAAACTCAGCCGGGAATCCATTTTGCCCCAGCCGCACGGAGAAGGGCTGCGGTTCGCTGTCCTGGACTCCGGGCGCGTTGATGGAAATCTCGACCCGGACCACGTCGTCTGTCTGCGCCGGTCGCTCGACGGGGTCCCAGGTCGTGCGCATGTCGCGCAATTCCGTCACCTGGGTTTCAACGTCCTCGTCGGATACCTCGGGCGTTTCGGCCTCGACCTCGAGGGCGGACACGTCGCCCAACTCGACGTCGGGCGCGACCGCGACCTCGGCGGAGAACACGAGCGGCGCATCGAGGGACGGCAGGTCGGGCAGATCGAGCTCAGGCTGATCGAGCGGCTCGACGCCGGTCTGCTGGACGGCGTCGGTGTAGGCCCGCGGCACCACGTGCTCCACCATCTCGCGCATGACCGCCTCGGCGCCGACGTAGCTCTCCACGATCCGGCGCGGCGCCTTGCCGCGGCGGAAGCCGGGAATGCTCACCCGACCCGAGACGCGGCGAATGGCGCGGGTGTATTCCCGCTGGAGATCCTCGGGGCCTACCTCGACGTCCAGCCGGACGCGACTGCCCTCGAGCTTGCTGGCGGTGGCCTGCATGGGTGCTCACACGCTCCTACGCGCCCCGCGATCGGCGGCGGGGCGTTCAGGTGGGGAAGGAGAGACTCGAACTCTCACGGAGAAATCTCCACGTGATCCTAAATCACGCTCGTCTACCAGTTCCGACACTTCCCCGCTCGACCGGGCTGGGTTCTGGACCGGGGCGTGTGCACGGCACCGCGGCAAGTATACGGACGCCGCGTGGGTTTTCGTACACCGATATCGGCAGGCTACGATTGGGCACGATTCTCATCGCACCCGACCCACTCGGGGTCCATGTGCCCGCCTGGTGAGGAGTCCCGCATGGCCTATGAACTGCCCCCACTGCCGTACGCGTTCGACGCGCTGGAGCCGCACATCGACGCGCGGACGATGGAGATCCACCACGATCGGCATCACGCGACCTACATCATGAACGCGAACAACGCGCTGGCCGACCACCCGGACCTGGCCGCGATGAGCGTCGAGGACCTGATCTCCGACCTGAGCGCGGTGCCGGAAGGCATCCGCACCGCCGTGCGCAACAACGCCGGCGGTCACGCCAACCACAGCCTCTTCTGGACGGTGCTGGGTCCGGGCGGCGGAGCGCCCAGCGGCGCGCTCGCCGCGGCGATCGACAGCGCCTTCGGCAGCCTGGACGCCTTCAAGGACGAGTTTGCGCAGGCCGCGACGACCCGTTTCGGCTCCGGCTGGGCCTGGCTGATCAAGCAGGCGGACGGCTCGCTGGCCGTCACCAGCACGCCAAACCAGGACAGCCCGCTGATGGACGGTTCGGGAACGCCGATCCTGGGGCTGGACGTGTGGGAGCACGCCTACTACCTGAATTACCAGAACAAGCGGCCGGACTACATCGCGGCGTGGTGGAACGTCGTGAACTGGGACGAGGCCGCTCGCCGCTTCGGCGGCTAAGGCGGACCTTCGGCGGCGCGGGGGCAACGCCGGGAGTTGCCCCGGCGCGCCGCGCCTTCCTATGCTCGCCCAGCGGCGTCGGCCGCCGCTGCCCCTGAATCGACAGGCCTAGCCCGTGTTTGCGCTTTTCCGGCGTCTCCCGTGGATCTACCAGATCGGCGTCATCGTCGTGCTGGTGGCCGCGCTGATCATCTTGGGCTTCCTGGCGCTGCAGCAATTCCAGGCGGGTGCGGCACCTGAAGAAGAAGAAGTCTCGGCAACCGTCGACGTCGGCGGCCTGCCGCAGTTCTTGCCGCCGGAGCAGCCGCAGGGCGTGCACGTCACCGGAGTAGGCGAGGTGCTTCGCGCGCCGGACCTGGCCATCGTCGTCTTCAGCGTTGAGGCCAATGCGGCCACGGCCGCGGCTGCGGCGGCCAATGCGGAAGAGGCCGCCGGGGCCGTGGCGGAAGACGTCAGAGACCTCGACGACATCGGCCTAAACGACCATGACGTGCAGATCGGCGGCGTGGCTCTGGCGCCCACCTATCAGGCCAAGGAGCGCGGCGGCACGCCGGCCGGCTACACCGCCACCGCCACGATCAGGATCCGCGTCACGAAGCTCGATCGCGCGGCGGATGTGGTGGACGCGGGATTCGCGGCCGGCGCCGACGCCTTGCACTCGCTGACCTACACCCTGGCCGACGAGGGGTCGCACACCGAGGACGCGCTGCGCCTGGCAACCATCGCCGCCGCCACCAAGGCTCGGGCCATTGCCGAGGCGCTGCAGGGCCGGGTGGCGGGCTTGATCAACATTCAAGAAGAGGTCGATGTATTCGCGGCAACGGTCAAGAAGGTGGATCCGGCGCAGGCGAAGCTGGCCACGGCGGCTCCGGGACAGGTGACGATCCGCGCCGTGGTGCGGGCCAACTTCGCCTTCGAGTAGACCGCGCGCCGTACCGAAGCCGTTCGCAGCGCAGCCATAGCGACCGCGCCGCTCCCCGGGTCCACGGGTTGCGCCGCGCGCTAAACGGCGCATGATGGTGCGGCGCGCGCCATCACGGCGACCATGGTGGCGCGCTAGGCTGCGTCGGATTTCGGGGGTGGGATGAGCATGAGCCGCCGCGGCGCGCCGGGAATCCCGGAGCCCCTGGGGCTGTCGGATCGCGTGGTGACGCTGCGCCGCCGCGCGACCCAACGGCTGCAGGCCGGCAAGCGTTCCCGAGCGCCCGGCACGGCACGGCCGGGCGTGACCCTGGCCGCGGGCTTCGCGGGCTTGATCGCCGTGGGCACGGTACTTCTGCTGCTGCCCTTCGCCAGCGAGGCCGGCGGCACCGACTTCATCACCGCCCTCTTCACGGCCACCTCGGCCGTCTGCGTCACGGGCCTCACGGTGGTCTCGACCGCGGACCACTGGACCGCGTTTGGCGAGGCCGTGATCCTGGTGCTGATTCAGGTGGGCGCGCTTGGATTCGTGACCGGCGCGGTGGTGATCCTGACGCTGGGCGGGCGGCGCACCTCGTCGCGCGAGCATCTCCTCTTCGGCCAGCCCCTGGGACTAGACCAGCCCGGCGGCCTGCTCGGCCTGATCTGGCGCGTCGCCGCATTGACGCTGTTCGCCGAGGCCGTGGGGTTTGGGTTCGTGATGTGGTACGCGACCAACGACCCGGCGATCGAGAATCCCCTGTGGTGGTCGGCCTTCCACGCGATCTCGGCCTTCACCAACGCCGGATTCAACGTGGAGCCCGGCACCGCCAGCATGGGACGCCTGGTGGACGCCACCAACGTGCTGGCCGCGTTTGGCGCGCTCAGCGTCCTCGGCGGGGTGGGATTCACCGTGATCTTCGACGGGCTGCGCCGGCGCTCATGGCGCCGCCTCTCGCTGGAGAGCAAGCTCGTGCTGACCACGATGCTCATCGTGTCGCTGGTCGGGTTCGTGGTGTTGTGGATCCTCACGCCGACTTTCGGCGGCGCCATCGCCGACGACGACCTGGGCGGGCGGACGGTGACGGCCGCCTTTCACACCATCAACCGCACCGCGGGACTGACGACGGTCGATCTGGGCGCGTTGGGACTGGACGCCTGGACCGCCATCATGCTGCTGATGTTCATCGGCGGGGCCTCCGCGTCGGTCGCCGGCGGCGTGACGCTCAACACGATCGGCGTGCTGACCGTGGCGGCGGTTTCCCACATTCGCGGGCACCGCTCGCCGACGGCCTTCGGCCGCACCATCGCCACCGTCACGGTTACCCGCGCGCTCACGGTGGTGCTGCTATCGGTGATGGCCGTGTTTCTGGCCACGCTGGTGATGAGCGTGGCCGAGCGCGAATCGGGCCACCCGCTGGGCAATCTGCTGTTCGAGTCAATCTCGGCCTTTGCGGTAGTGGGATACTCCACCGGAATCACGCCCGACCTCTCGGTGGTCTCGAAAGCGGTGCTGGTGGTGGCCATGTTCGTCGGCCGGCTGGGCGCGCTGACCCTGGCGCAGGCGCTGGTGACGCGCGAGCGACCCGAGCTGATCCGACTCCCGGAGGAAAGGATCAAGGTTGGCTAACAACCCGCGAGCGCAATCCGCATGCACATCCTCGTAGCCGGCCTGGGGCGGTTCGGGCGCAACCTCGCCATCACCCTGACGCGCCTGGGGCACGACGTGGTCGCGATCGATCAAGATCAGGGGGCGGTGCAAGACATCGCCCCGGATATCGAGTCCGCGGTCACCGGAGACGCCACCGACGAGGACGTGCTGCTTGAGATCGGGGCGCCCGACGTCCAACTGGCCATCGTGGCCATGGCGGAGGTGGAGGCGAGCGTGCTGATCACCACGCACCTCAAGAATCTCGATGTGCCGCTGATCTTCGCCAAGGCGTCGAGCGACGTGCATCGCACGATCCTGGAGCGGGTCGGTGCGGACCGGGTGATTTTCCCCGAGCAGGAAATGGCGGTGCGCTTGGCCCAGTCGGTTGAGGCCCCGCGCGCGATGGACTATTTCGAGCTGCTGCCGCACCTGGGCATCGCCCAAATCCCGGTCGGCACGGCGTTTGCGGGCCGCACGCTGGCCAGCATGGACCTGCGCGGGCGTTACAACGCCGCCGTGCTCGCCATCAAGCGCGGCAACGAGCTGGTGGTGATGCCGGAGCTGACCGACCGGGTGCAGGACGACGACGTGCTCGTCGTGGTGGGACGCGATGATCAATTGGCCGAGATCGTGGCCGCCAGCGACGGGGACGAATAGAGCCACCGGCCTGTGGATAGCTGGTGGACAGCGCTGGACGGGGTGATCCCCGCCTGATCGCGCCGGCGGGCGCCGCTTCAAGTCCGAAACGAGCTCCTGGACCTCGGGTGTCCGGAACTTCCCCCATATCTGGTGATAGCACCATGTCCACAGCGTGGAAGACACCACATATAGGCGGCGATATTGCCAGGCACCCAGATGTTGTGCATTGTGGGCGCAAAGCTGTAGCATGCCTCTACCGAGTCGCATCTTGCGGTCGGCGCGGGGGGCAGTCGCGCCGTAGGCGTAGAGAAAGGCGTGGGTACTAGTCCCGAGCATGCGGCCGGGACGTCGGGTCAACCATGATTCAAATCATCGGGGAGATGCACAAAACTCGCGACGGGCGATCCTTCTTCATCGATTACGCCGAGTTCATTCCAGAGGCCGGGGCCTACGACCTCGTGCTCTTCGGACTGCGGCGGGATGAGCAGGATTTCTCGATGACGGTGGCGTTCCCCGAGGAATCGATGAGCGCGTGGGGCGCGCGCGACTTCCTCCTGCGCGAGGGGTTGGCGCACGTCCGCGCCCAACTAGATCAGGGGGTCGAAGAGGACGGTTCGCTCATTGAAGCGCCCTCGGCGGCCGGCGGTCCGACGTACCGGATATCCATGCCGCGACGACCGCACCGGGCGTAGTTCGTCACTCGCTAAAGGCGCTGCGGAGGCAGCGCCTTTGTTGTCCACAATGAATTACAGGGAAGCCACCGTCGCTTCCGCCGGAGCAGGATCTCCGGTCCAACGGGGGAGAGGGAAAGGATGTTAGAGACAAGGGCCACCGCACCGACCACGCCGCAGACCGCCGCGGCCTGGCCGGCCTTGTCCGACAACGCGCTCGCGGTGCTGAAAAAGCGCTACTTCCTGAAGGATCGCGTGGACCATCCCATCGAAGACGTCGATCGATTCTTCGAGCGCGTCACGCGCGGCGTGATCGATATCGAGCGCGAGCGGGACTGGGTCGACGACGCCGGCCATCGCGAGCTCTTCGACGACATGTATGGACTGCTGCGCGGGCTGCGCTTCGTGCCCAACAGCCCCTGCCTGATGAACGCGGGCAAGCCCGGCGGCTACGCCCAGCTCGCGGCGTGCTTCGTGCTGCCCATCGACGACGACCTGCGCAGCATCAAGACCACCGACATGAACGCCGCCATCATTCACCAGACGGGCGGCGGCACGGGCTTCAACTTCTCGCGCATTCGACCGCGCGGGGACTTCGTCCGCAGCTCGGGCGGCGTGGCCAGCGGACCGGTGAGCTTCATGTCGATGATCGACTACTCCTGCGGCGAGATTAAGCAGGGGGGCACGCGCCGGGGCGCCAACATGGGCATCCTCAACGTCGACCACCCCGACATCGAAGACTTCATCCGCTGCAAGACCAGCGACGGGCGGATTGCGAACTTCAACATCTCGGTGGGCGTGACCGACGCGTTCATGGCGGCGGTGGAAGCCGGCGGCGACTACGACCTGGTGAATCCGCGCACGGGCACGACGCACGTGGACCCGGTCACCGAGACCCCCGCGCGCGCCAGCGCACCCGACATCTGGCACAAGCTGGTGGACGGCGCCTGGCTCAACGGCGAACCGGGCATGATCTTCCTCGACCGGCTGGAGCGCACCAATCCCACGCCGTCGGTCGCGCGGCAGGACACGACGAATCCCTGTGGCGAGCAGCCGCTGCTGCCCTACGAGGCGTGCGTGCTCGGCAGCCTGAATCTCAGCAAGCACCTGACCGCCGACGGCGCCGCGATCGACTGGAGCGCGCTGCGCCGCGACGTGCGGCTGTCCATCCGCTTCCTGGACGACATGGTGGAGGCCTCGAACTTCCCGCTGGAGGACATCGACGCCATCGTGAAGCACGGCAACCGCCGCGTGGGCCTGGGAATCATGGGCTGGGCCGACATTCTGTTCACCCTGGGCATCGCCTACGACAGCCCCGAAGCCGAAGAGCTGGGCGAGCGGGTGATGCAGTGCATCAACGACGAAGGGCGGCGCGCCTCGGAGGCGCTGGCCGAAGCGCGCGGCGCGTTCCCGAACTTCAAGGGCTCGCTCTGGGATTCGCAGGGTCACGCCCCGCGGCGCAACGCCACCGTCACGACCATCGCGCCCACGGGCACGATCAGCATGATCGCGGACTGCTCCAGCGGCATCGAGCCGCTGTTCGCGCTGATCTTCTGGAAGAACGTGATGCGCGACGGCGACGACAACGCGGCCACCTCGCTGCGCTACGTCAACCCGCAGTTCGAGCAGTACGCCCGCGCGCACGGGTTCTTCAGCGACGCGTTGCTGGACGCCATCACCGACAACCACGGCAGCCTGCGCATCACCGAGCACACGCCGGAATCGGCGCTCGAGGCGCTGCAGGCGGTTCCCGAGGAGGCCCGCCGCATCTTCGTGACGGCGCACGACGTGACGCCGGACTGGCACATCCGGGTGCAGGCGGCCTTCCAACGCCACACCGAGAACGCCGTGTCCAAGACGATTAACTTCCCGTATGAGGCCACGCGCGAGGACGTCGAGCGCGGCTATCGGCTCGCCTACACCCTGGGATGCAAGGGCGTGACCGTCTATCGCGACGGCAGCCGCGACCTGCAGGTGCTCACCACCAGCGATTCCGGCGACAAGACGCGGCGGGACGACGCCCCGTCCGAGGAGGCGCCGGCAGTCGTCGAGGCCGCCACGAACGGCCACGCCGGCGCGCCGGCGCCGACGGAGGCCGCCAACGGGCATGCTTCTCCGGCGCCGGCTCCCGCGCCCGCGCCAGAGCCGCCGGCCGCCGCTCCAGAGCCGCTGCCGGTGCTTGCGGCGCAGGAGCGTGAGCGACCGGACCAGATCCGCGGCACCACCACGCGCATCCGCACCGGGTGCGGACCGCTGTTCGTGACGGTGAACGACGACGAGCGGGGATCTCCGTTCGAGCTGTTCGCCACGCTGGGCAAGGCGGGCGGGTGCGCGGCGGCGCAAACGGAGGCGATCGGACGATTGGTTTCGCTGGCGTTGCGCTCGGGCGCGCCCGTGGACATCGTCCACAGCCACTTGCGCGGCATCACCTGCCACCGGCCGACCGGATTCGGGCCCACCCGCGTGCTCTCGTGCGGCGACGCGATCGCCCAGGTGGTCGCGCTGCGCATGAGCTCTCAGCCGGAAGGCTACGTGCCGATGGTCGACCTGCAAGGCGAGGGCACCTACGCCCCGCCGAGCGTGACGCTGGAAGGCGACCGGTCGGCCCACGTGCCGGCCGCCGCTGCCGCTCCGGCGGTGGCAGCCAGTCCGCCCGCGATGGGTCACGGCGAGGCGCAGTCCACGATGTCGGCCACAGGCACGTCGTTCGCGGGCGCCTGCCCCTCCTGCGGCAGCAGCCACCTGGTGTCGGCGGAGGGATGCCTCAAGTGCATTTCGTGCGGCTACAGCGACTGCGGCTGAGGTCGCTCGCGGGCGGCCAGACCGCCGCGTAGCTTGATGCAGGACGCACCGGAGCGTCAGCTCGTCAATCGGATGATCCGCGCGTCGCGCTTTGAGCGGCAGCTCTACGCGGAGGTCGCGGCGGACATCACGGCGACGCGACCGGCATTGCAGGTTGTCGTGATCGCGGCCCTAGCCTCCGCCTTCGCCACGTTCCTCGGGTATCAGCTCGATCCGCCGGACCCGGCATGGTTTGGCCTCGACGAGAGCGCGGCGGACTCCATCCGCGAGTCGCTGCTCGGCACCGCGTTCGTGCTCGGATTCATCCTCACCCCCATCCTGAGCATCGTCGGCTGGCTGGCCTGGTCGGGCGTGGCCTGGTTCATCGGCACGCGCCTGATCGCCCCGGGCATGCAGCAGGTGGAGTTCCTGGACGTGGCGCGGGCCACCGGATTCGCTCAGGCGCCCGGAGTGCTCGGCGTCGTGGGTTTCATTCCCGTGCTGGGATTCATCGTGCAACTCGGCGTCCTGCTCTGGCTGCTGGCGACGGGGTTCTTCGCGATCCGCGAGTCGATGCGCCTCACCGACGGCCAGGCCATCGGCACGATGGTCGCCGGCGTGATCGCCTACCTCATCATCATCATCGTGATCGGCGGCACCGTGCTCACGGGCTTGATCGGCGCCGCGCTCATCGGCGCGGTTCCCTAGACGCCGGCCGGAGGCTCCGCCGCCAGCACCTCCGTCGAGACCGTCGACGCGAACGGCTGGAAGGCCTCGCGCATGCGCTTCGCCAACTGCACGGCCTGCGCGTCGTAGCGCGCCGGGTCGGCCCACTGGCCGCGGGAGTCGAGCAGGTCGCCGGGGACGTCGGGGCACATGGTCGGCACGCGCAGTCCAAAGACCGGCTCGACCGCGTCCGGCACGCCGTCGAGGGCCCCGCTGAGCGCGGCGCGGATCATGGCCCGGGTGTGCGGCAACTGCACGCGGTCGCTCTCACCGGCGGGGCCGCCCAGCCAGCCGGTGTTGACCAGCCACACGGCAGGCCGATGCCGCTCGAGCCGCTCGCCCAGCATTGCGGCGTAAGTCGGCGGCGGCAGCGGCAAGAACGGCGCGCCGAAGCAGGCGCTGAACGTCGCCTGCGGGTCGGTGACGCCGCGCTCGGTTCCGGCCACGCGGGCCGTATAACCCAGCAGGAAGTGATACATGGCCTGCTCGGTGGTCAACCGTGAAATGGGAGGCAGGACGCCAAAGGCGTCGGCCGCCAGCAGCACGATGTTTTGGGGATGCCCGGCCATGCCGCCGGGAACCACGTTTTGCAGGTGCGAGATCGGATACGCCCCGCGCGTGTTCTCGGTGATCTCGTCCGAGTCAAGGTCGAGCCGGCGCGACTCGGCGTCAAGCGGCAGGTTCTCCAGCACCGTGCCGAATCGCCGCGTGGTCTGGTAGATCTCCGGCTCGTTCTCGGCGGACAGGCGAATGGTCTTGGCGTAGCACCCGCCCTCGAAGTTGAAGATTCCCGTGTCGCTCCAACCGTGCTCGTCGTCGCCGATCAGCGGTCGCTCGGGGTCCGTCGAGAGCGTGGTCTTGCCCGTGCCGGAAAGTCCGAAGAACAGGGCCACGTCACCCTCGGCGCCAACGTTGGCCGAGCAGTGCATCGACAGCACCCCGCGCTGCGGCAGCAGGTAGTTGAGGATGGTGAAGATCGACTTCTTCATCTCCCCGCCGTAGGCCGTGCCGCCGATGATGATGAGCCGCGCGGCGAAGTTGACCACGATGAACGTGCCGGAGTTGGTGCCATCCTCGTCCGGGTCGGCGTGAAAGCCGGGCATGTCGATGACGGTGAACTCGGGCTCATGGTCGGCGAGTTCATCGGCCGTGGGCACGATGAAGAGGTTGCGCGCAAAGAGGTTGTGCCAGGCCAGCTCGTTGATCACCCGCACCGAGAGCCGGTAGCGGGGATCGGCGCCGGCGAAGCAGTTCTGGACGTAGAGGTTGCGTCCCTGCATGTAGGCGCGGAGACGCCCGAACAGCCCATCGAAGCGCTCGGGATCGAGCGGCTTGTTGTGAGCGCCCCACCACACGGCGTCCGCGCGCTCGGCGTCGCGCACCACCAACTTGTCATTCGGCGACCGGCCGGTGTGCGGAACCGTCCGCACGACCAACGGACCCAAATGCGCGACTTTGCCTTCACCCGCGCGCACGGCGTGCTCGTAGAGCTGGCTCGTGGGGAGATCCCAGAACACTTGCCCGTGGTTCTTGATCCCGAGCGCGGCCAGCGAACCCGATCGAGGGTCGTCACCTGCATCCGACACGAAGCGGCCTCCTCAATTCGGTGGCGGGCGCCTGTTTGGCCGTCAGGGCCGTGCGCCTCAACCGGACGAAGCTGCCGCCCGGCCACCCGATGGTACAGATTCGCGCGGGCGAGCGACGGTTGCCGCTGGCTGAGGCGCTGGCCACAATGCGACGCCGCGCGTTCGACGGGAGACGGTGCATGCCCATTCCCCTGAGCCGGATCGACGGGATGCCGGCGTCCTCGCCCTACTTTCCGCGTCCACCCGCGCGCTATCGAGGCATGCGCGCGCAGACGGTGCTGTTCCGCGCCGACCCGAACCGCGTGGCCGATCTGTTGCCCGAGTGCCTGGAGCCGGCGCGCGACGGCGCCTGTGCCGCCATCGGCGTCGACGCGCCGTGGTCGAGCCACTACGGCGCGTTTCAGGGCATCGTCATCGCGGCGGGATGCGAGTTCGAAGGACGCGCGGGTTACTACGTCGTGGTGCAGTACTTGAACTCCCGCGGCAGCATCCCGGCGGGCCGCGAAATCTGGGGCACGCCAAAGGTCTGGGCCGACATGCGCGTGGAGCAGGTGGAACGCGTGATGGCCACCACCGCCTCGGTCGGTGGGGTGGATGTGGCCGCCGTGCGGTCGACGGCGCATCGACCGTGCGACCCCGCCGATCTCCCGGACTTGACGCCGATGTGGCGCCTCAAGGTCATTCCGCGCGCCGACGGCCAGGGGCTGGACGCGCTGCAACTCGTCTCCGGCGGCCGCCAGGCCGCGGACACGGTGGTCCACCTGAGCCGCGCGGGCGACGGGGTGGTGGAGTTTCGCCCCTCACCCGTATTCGACGTGATGGCGCTCGAGCCGCGCGAGTTCACGGGAGCCTTCTACGTCGAGTCGGACTTCACGGAGGACTTTGGCGTCATCGATCGAGACTTTCTGCAGGAGCCCTGGGAGGGGTAGGCGGCGTTACGGGTGGCGATGCGCCACCCGGCACTCCACATGCGCCTGCCGTTCAGCACTCGTCATTCCGGCGAAGGCCGGAATCCAGTCCGGTTGATCCCGTCCGAGGGTCGAATCCCTGGACCCCGGCCTTCGCCGGGGTGACGACAGTGCGCTGCCCAGCGCCATATCCTTCCGGCTCCTTCCCCTTGAGCGGGAGGGCCGGGATGGGGGATTCCTCCGCCAGCCCCGCGCGTCGCCCGCGACCCAGCCCCTCTGTTCGCTTTTTGTATGGTATTCTCACTACGCCGTGTGGGGAGGTCCCGCGCGCGGTGGCTGCGTCGTCGCTCCGGCAGGTTGGGCGTAATCCCCTGCCATCGCCGCCTGCGGGAGCGATGCGAACCGCCGGCGTCGCGGCATCCGCCGCGTTCGCGGGACCTCTTCCTCGCGGTCCAACCGGCGCGAGTCTCCGTCTAGCCGGCCGCCTCGTGCCGCTCCATCAGCGCCCAGAGGTCCTTGCTTTCCGGCCACTCCAGCGAACTCCGCCCCACGAACACTTCGCGCACGATCCCGCCCGGATCGATGAGGACCACCGAGGGCCGCGCCATGTTCCACGACTCGAAGTTGATGCGGACGTAGACGCCGTAGTCGCGGACCATCCGCCGCGAGGGGTCGGCCAGCACCGGGAACGGCAGGCCTTCACGCTTGACGAAGGCGTCCACGATCTTGAGTCGCTGCGCATAGACGAAGGCGACGGTCACGTCCCGCTTGGTCCACTCGTCCAGCTCGACCTCGAGCCGCGCCATGTAGCCATGGCAGCTCAGTCACCAGACGTGCCGCAGAAACACCAGGTAGAGCCAGCGGCCGGCAAAGTCCTGCAACACGGTGCGCCGGCCCTCGCCCGCAACGTGGACGTCGAAGTCCGGCGCAGGCTCGCCGACCGCGAGCGTCGTCGAGCCTTGGGATCGCGGCATGTCGAGGTCCTAGGTCACGATGTCCCGGCGTCGAAATAGTACGACCGCCAGCCCGGCGGCGACGACGGCGACCGCCGCCAGCACCACCGCTTCCGTCCACGCAAATCCCCCGGTGGAGAACTGCTCCAACGGCCGCCAGTAGTGAAACAGCGACACATAGCCCAGCCACTCCAGCGGTTCGACCACCTCGGCAACCAGGAACAGCACGTACATCACCACCACGATGAGCGCGCTCGCGCCGTAGGTGCGGCCCGGCTCCAGCAGGATCGTGGCCACGACCGCGGCGATCGACCCGGCAGCCAAGCCGAAGAGCAGCAGCTGCACGTGCACCAGGACGATGTCGCCGGCGGGAATCGGCGTGTCGCCGGCCCAGGCGGCTACGCCCAGCAGCAGGCCGATCATCGCGCCGACGACGATCACCAGCGCGCCTAGCGCCACCGCCGCCAGCCGCGTCAGCAGAAACCGCTCGCGCGTGATCGGCTGCGCCAGCAAGACGTCGAGCGTGTGGCGGCCGTAGGCCCGGGCAATCGCGCCGCCGCCGGCCCACATGCCGTAGTAGGCGGCCAGTATCGGCAACCAGGTGGTGAGCTGCGAGCCGAGGTATTGGAGGAAGGCGCTTTGCTCGATGGCCGGGCTGTCGAAGCCCCGGCCCAGAAACGCCGCCTTCGCCGCATCGGGCATGGTTTCGAGGAACGCGTCCAGGTCCAGGTCGCGCGACGACGGCCAGAGCGCCATGACCAAGAGCGCGAGAATGAACAGCCCCACGGTGAACCAGAAAATCGCCAGGCGCCGATGGCGCAGGGTGTGGAGCAGCAGGTGCAGCGTCACGTCTGGTCCTGCTGGTCGTAGTACCGCAGAAACGCGTCCTCGAGGCTCGGCTCGTCGACGGTGAGGTCGGTGACCTCGAAGCCGGCCAGCGTCTTGATCACCCGGTCCACGGACCCGCTGACTTCGAAGCTGATCGTGTCATCCGTGCGCGACACCACCGTGGCGCCTTCCAGGTCAACCTCGGTGGGCGTGGCTCCCGCGAAGCGGGCGTGGAAGCGCCGCACCCGGCTTTCGGTCAGCACGTCCACGCGCTCCACGGCAACCAGCCGCCCCTCCCGCAGCAGGCCGACGCGGTCGCAGAGACTCTCGGCTTCGGACAGGATGTGGGTGGACAGGAAGATGGTGCGCCCCTCGTCGCGATACTCCGCCAGAATCCGACCGAACTCCTGCTGCACCAGTGGATCGAGACCGCGGGTGGGCTCGTCCAGGAGATAGAGCGGCACGTCGGCCTGCAACGCGCGGACGATGGCCACCTTCTGCCGGTTGCCGGTCGAGAGGGCCTTGATGCGGCGCGACGTGTCGAGGTCCAGCCGCTCGATGAGCTCGTCGGTGCGATGCACGGGCACGCCACCCATGCGCGCGAAGGCTCGCAGATAGGCCGCCACCCGCATGGACTCGTACATCGCGTCGGCGCTGGGCTGATAGCTCACAGAGCGACGGGCCGTGGGACCCTCGGCGTGCACGTCGGTGCCGAAGATGCGCGCCGAGCCGCTGGTGGGCCGCATCAAGCCCAGCAGCAGCCGCGCCGTGGTCGTCTTGCCGGCGCCGTTGGGACCCAGAAAGCCGAAGATCTCTCCGCGTTCCACGGAAAGCGACAAATCGGTCAGCGCCTGGACGCTGCCATAGGACTTCGACAGCGACTGCGTGACGATCGGCGGCGCGTCCGTCACGGGCGGCGTGAGCGACGAAATCGGAGGAACCTCCGAAGAGACGAGGGATGTCCTGGTTCGCAGGCGACTCTACATTGCGCCGCCGCGCCGTGCAGTCCCGTTGCGCCCGAGGGTGCATGCGGCGGTGGAATACGGCGCGGGGGTTTCCAATGACTAAACTCGGCTATGCAGCTGGACCTGTTTCCGCTTCATACGGTGTTGTTTCCGCACATGCGGCTGCCGCTGCATATCTTCGAGCCGCGGTATCGGGTGATGATTCGCGCCTGCATCGACGAGGAGCGGCCGTTCGGCGTGGCGCTGATCCGCTCCGGCGAGGAGGTTGGCGGGCCGGCGGAGCCGCACGGCGTGGGCACCACGGCGCGCATCACCAGCCATGAGACGCTGCCCGACGGCCGCATGAACATCGAGGCGGTGGGCGAGGAGCGCTTCCGCATCGACGCCCTCGAGCAGCAGGAGCCGCACCTGACGGCGTCAGTGACGTTGGACGCGATGCCGGTGACGGACCCGCGCGAGCTGGCGGCCCAGGCGGCACGCGTGCGCGAGGACTACCGCAAGGCGCTGCAGCTCACGCTGGAGCTGCAAGGCGCCTTCGGGACGCACGAGGAGCTGCCGCGCGATCCGGAGCGGTTCGCCTACTTCACCGCCTCCGCCCTGCCAGCCACGGCCAGCACGCGCCAAAACCTGCTCGAGTCGCCGACCGTCGAGGAGCTGCTGGCCCGCGAGGCCAAGCTCATGCAGCGGCTGCTGCGCGACCTCAACGACCTCCTGGACGCGCGGCAAAACTCGCGCCTGAATTAGACTGCTGACTTTGTAGCGATCCTGATTTCCAAACCCGCCAAGTCATCAATCGTAAGCATGACCGCCTCGCGTTCGAAGCCAGCGATGACAGATCCTGTTACGCCGGTATTGTCAAAGACCACTACCCAGATGTCGTATGGAACTCCATCTGAGGCACATAGCTTGGCCCTCTGCAGCTCCGTGGCCGTGAGACGTATTGATGCCGGGAGTGATCCACTCGCTGACTTGACTTCGACAAAGCGATCTGGACTCTCGCTTCTAGGATCGAGAACAATAAGATCGGCACCCGGTAGGTATCCATCTTCCAGGGGAATTGTCTCCAGACTGGTGTTTCCAATTCGCCACAACTCACGACTACTATTGAGCTCCTTTAGTCGACATTCAACCCAATCCTCCGCCTCTGAAGCACGAGGAGCCTGAATGGTTACAGCTTCGTCCAGATCCGCACGAGGATCCAGAGGTCTAGGTGCAGACGCCGTACCCACTCGACGTCGGAGACTACTCACTTCAGTTCGGCGGATAACCCTAGACTGCCCAAGAGTGTCTCCAGTAGCAGTCCTTGTCGCTCCGGACGGTGAAGCGCTTCCTTCAGCGAGTTGTTCAGCGCTAAACCGGATGTCGGCCGGAATGTGGAAGACGCCGTCGGCTCTTGCACCGTCGTTGGGGTCGAACAAGACCTCAAGCCCAGCTCTGCGTGGCCAAGCTTGCGGTATTGAGCTGGAATCTGTGAAGCCAGCAAGGAAGATCCCGCTATCAGTACGCGCAACAAACACCTTCAGGTAGGACAAATCCGGCATTCGCGGATCGGACGGAGACCGGACGTCGTCAGGAGCTTTCGGAAATCCTCGATCTTCGGACCACGCAGGATGCCGCTGTCCACCCGTTGCCTGTCTGTTTTGGTTTGCGATTCGGTAGCGACGATTCTGGCCCCGCCTAGGGGTCAGAGTGAGAGGAGCGACTACCAAGGGATGTGACGCCGAATACACCTGTAGCTGAAACGGATGCCACCTTGAGTCGTCTAGAGCCAGTGGAGCTCCGCTAAAGAATTCGCCGAACTCTTCCAGCGACACACCACCGCCCAACGGAATATCGATGTATAGCTGCCCACCGCCTCCAGACGGCCCAGCATCAAGAGCTCGTTCAATATTGAAGAAATCGCCTTTCGTTATTCTCCTCCAGAAAACACTCCTGACAATTCCCATCTCCATATCCAGGGTCTCCGTCATACAACCATGCCTGATGCTTGGAGTCGCTCGTCACGGCCATCCGCCTCGTCACCCCAAACGCTATAGCCAGCGCGCGGGGACCGGCCAAATAGCTCAAGCCGCGGGGCCACGGACAGAGACTCAATAAGCTCATATGCTTCACTGGGCTTTTCAGAATGCTCTCGACGCGGAGCGAATATCACACCCAAGGCATCATTTCGCCGCGTCGGTGCCTTTCCACGAACGCAGAACAGAATAAACTCTGCGCAGTGTCGTATATACACCCCCATACCCATTCGCACACCTGCGTACATATCGCCATCAGCTTCAACAATCGCCTTTCCGCTCTGGCCCTTGGTCTTAATCCATGGGACCAAGACCTTCGGCGCAAATCCCCAGACTTCCGCCAAGACATGTGCTTCTACTACAAAAGCACTTGTGGTCCAAAGGTAAAGATGCGCTCGCTCTGCAGCTACAGCTTCTACGGGCAGCTCTTTCAGCTGTTCCAATGTCAGCGTCGCATAGTGGTTCGCAGCTCCGCGGCTCCCCCCACGAGACTGGTGAACCGGACTGTATCCACTTGTTCCACCATACGAGAGCTTTCGGCTGTAGTCCCATGGGGGATCAGCTACTATTGTGGAAAACGGGCCCGGTGGAAGTGCCGCAAATTCCAGTTCACCCATCAGCGTGAGCTTCCCGGCGCTGCTTCGCTTGCCCGTCCGTTAGCCGCTGAGGTTTTCATTCTTACAAAATATTCCAGACTATCATCGGTATCAGCCAAAGCATCGCTAATCCAAGATGCGCCGACACCGTCAAGTCCGTATAACCTAAAAACTAGATCGTCCACGCGATAGTCGGCACCAGCTTCACCGCGCCTCACACGTCGTGCCTCGGTAGCGATCTCTCGGCAAATGCTACTGACATAGTCATCAGCGAACGGATCAGCAATTGGAAGTTCTTTCACTACCCTCGGCGTAACGTAGGGATGTGAGCGCCATTGATTCTCGCCAGACCATTTCAGATACCAAGCTAAGATGGGCCTGGAGTTTATGACGCCTTGCAGATAGTCCAAGAGCCAGCCATCCGGCTCAGAGTAGGTAACCACGTAAAAGACAGTCTGAACGGTCGCAGATCCGCTCTCATCGACAGCCGTCCTGAGCCCCACGCCAGTCTTGCGAATCAAGAGTTTCTTCGCTGCAAAGTGATCAATCGGCTTATACCTGATTCCAGGAACGCCCATCTTTATGAAACGCCGGCAAGACGCTGAGTAGCGATCCACGTCTTCTCCAACTATTAGTGGATACCATTCAGGCCCGCCTGATTCCGTTGATATGATCGCGTGACGAGGAGAATCCCCTTGGATCACCGCCGCACACAATCGGCACCGGACAGCCTCTCGGACTACCGGAGCCGAGCGGTGGCTTCCACAGATCTCGCAGCACACTGTAATTCCGCGCTTGCCTATTTCTACACCCCGACCTACAAACACTCTTTCAGACCAATCAAACGCTGGAACTTCCGAAAACTTCTTGAACACACCGTATCCCTGTTCCGTTTGAGTGAGATTGAACACACTTTGCCGATTACCCGCAAATCGCGCCTGCGGCACATAGTGGGAATGCAGTTTCTTCAACTGACTCAAGTGCATGCCACCTTGTCCGAGCGATCTGCGTTGATCGGCTGTAAGTTGAAGGCATGCAACCGTATGGTCCGCAGTCGCTGAGCCATTCCTTAATACAACTACAATCGTGCTCCGATACACTCCTCCGAACACTCCCTCACCTATTCGCGCTACCAAGATAAGGGTGTGATTCAATAGCAGTTTCCTTAAGGTCTCATGCTCCGGTTGGAGAACTGACTCCGGCAAGATGAACCCCAGCACAGCTCCCGGACGTGTGACATCCAACGCCCGTTCCACAAATAAATCGAATATGTCGAACTGCCCATATGCGGTCCTGTAGCCACTATCTCGGTAGAACTGAGTATGCCGGGGTAGCTCTCCACCCCACGGAGGATTGGCGATTACAGCATCTAGTGGCCCATCCGCCCAGCGACACCGTGGATCTATCGCATCCCCCAAACGAATATCGGCAGCAGAACCGAATCTTGCAGTGCATTGTGCGGCAGCAGCGGGGTTGATGTCGATACCAATCAACCCTAGAGGTTCGCTTGCGAATCGGCTCATGGCGCCCAATAGCGCTCCGTCGCCGCAGGCAGGGTCAAGAACGTTTTCTATTCGACCACCAGACGAATCAGCAGCTGTAAATATCTCGCTTGCAACCCAATCGGCCAACTCGTCCGGCGTGTAGAAAGCGCCGAGCCTCTTGGCGGCAGCGGGTGTCGCCAGGTTATCCAATTGATGACTGGAGAAGTCGACGCACGAAAGAAGATCAGATGATCCGCCAAGACCTCTGGCGGAACCTTACATTACCCGCAATTTGGCGTCAAATCGCTGAAGTTAGTGGATACGCAACACGAAGTACTAGCTGAATAAGGGTCGCTGTCCCGAGACGGCTGCAAGAATGCTAAGGACGGATTGAAGATCTGTCAGCTGCGCCTATACGAGGCTCGTGGCGATCAATGCCGCACTCTATCAATCGTGTCGGCGCTGTGCTTGGACTGCAGCGTTAGCCGGACAATCCGCACCGGCCAGCCGTCGGCACCTGCACGACTGGCGACAATATAGACTGCTGAGCATCGTGCCGAGTGAGCAGGCACCGCAACGCAGCGAGGGTTGACGCATGGACAATCCATCCCCCTATCCGGTGAACATCACCGCGGAATATCCGGAGCGCAGCTCGCGATTGCTTGCCTTCTGCGGTCTGACCTTTCTGATCAAGGGGCTATTGCTCCTGCCGCACATCGTCGTGCTGTACTTCCTTTCGATCGTGGCGGTCTTGGCCCAACTGGTGGGGTACGTCGCCATCATCGTCACCGGCTGGTATCCGCGGGGGCTCTTCGACTTCCAGGTCGGCGTGCTGCGGTGGAATTTGCGCACGAGCGCGTGGTTCCTCTCGATCGTGGACGAGTACCCGCCGTTCCGGCTGCAGGAGTAGGGCAGGCGCTACCCTGACGTAAGCTCGTCCGCCTTACCGGCTGCCCCGTTCTCGCGCGGGGACGCCGCCTGCATCCATGCTTGCGTCCGACCTGTCCGCCGACCGTCTTGAGCTGCCCGAAATCCTGGCGCAGGCGAGCGCCTACGCCGGATTCGATCCCGGTCGGGCGCATGTCCGCGCGCTGCGGCCGACCTCCGGCCATGCCGAGGCGCGCGCCCGGCTGACGGCGACGGCGCAGGCGCGCTGGCTGCTGGGTGAGGCGCCGGGATTCAGCGTCGGTGGGGCGCAGGACGTGCGCGCGGCGGCCGATGCCGCGGCGCGCGGATCACGCCTGAGTCCCACGGACCTCCAGGCCGTGGCCGCGCAGCTACGCGCGGTGCGACTGACCCGCCGCACCGTCGATACCCACCGCGCGGACGCACCGGCGCTTTGGCGCATCGTGGCGCCGCTCGCGGACCACCCCGACCTCGGCTCGCGCATCGACGCGACGTTCGACGAGCAGGGCCGGGTCGCCGACACGGCTTCCCCCGAGCTGCAATCGCTGCGCCGTCAGTTGCGGCAGGCCACGGCGGCGGTGCACACGATCATGCAGCAGCAGCTCCGGTCGCCCGCCGCGCGCGGCGTGCTGCAGGAGGCCCTGATCACCGAGCGCGCGGGACGGCAGGTGGTGCCGGTGAAGCAGGAGCACCAGGGGAGCTTTCCCGGCATCGTGCACGACACCTCCGCCAGCGGGGCCACGGTGTACATGGAGCCGCTGGCCGCGGTGCCGGCCAACAACCGCGTGCGGGAGTTGGAGGCTGCCGAGCGGCACGAGATCGACCGGATTCTGCGGGCGCTGAGCGTCGCGGTCGGCGACCTGCGCGACGACATCGTGGCGGGCGTCAACGGCCTGGGCGTGCTCGACGGCCTGCTGGCGCTGGCCCGCTACGCGGATGCGCAGGAGGCCGTGGAGCCGAGCATCGCGCCGGACGCGGGATTCCAGCTCAAGCAAGCGCGGCATCCCCTGCTGGAGGGCGACGTCGTGCCGACCGATATCGAAATCCCGGCCGGCGGGTCGCAGGCGATCGTGATCACCGGTCCGAACACCGGTGGCAAGACGGTGGCGCTTAAGACCGTGGGGCTGCTGCACCTGATGGCGGCCTGCGGCCTGCACGTGCCTGCGGCAAGCGCCCGGCTGGCGGTCTATGACCCCGTGTTGGCGGATATCGGCGACGAGCAGAGCATCGAGCAAAGCCTGAGCACCTTCGCCTCGCACATGCGCAACCTGGTCGCGATGGTGAAGGCCGCGGGACCGCGCGCGTTGGTGCTGACCGACGAGCTAGGCGCCGGCACCGACCCCACCGAGGGCGCGGCGCTGGGTCAGGCCATCCTGGAGCGCCTGCTCGACGCCGGCGCCGTGGCGGTGGTGACCACGCATCATCCGGAGCTCAAGCTCTTCGCGCATCGGCATCCACGCGCCCGCAACGCCAGCATGGAGTTCGATTCCGCCACCCTGCGTCCGACCTACCGGTTGCTGATGGATGTCCCCGGCCGCAGCAACGCCTTCGACATCGCCACGGGTTTAGGACTCGACGCGGAGATCGTCGAGGCGGCGCGGGCCATGCTGGCGGCGGAGTTCCGCGACGTCGAAAGTCTGATTGGGGCGCTGCAGCGCGATCGCCGCGAGCTGGCCGAGGCCCGAGCCGGCGTCGCCGACGAGGCCGAACGCCTGGCCTCGGCGCGGCACGACCTCGACGAGCGACTGGCGGGCATCGACGCCGAACGCGAACGCGTGGTCGGCGACGCCCGGCGCGAGGCCCGCGCGCTCTTGCGGCAGACCCGAGCCGCCCTGCGGCAGGCCGAGCAGGCGGCGCGTCGGTCGCCCGGCGCCTCGACCGACGCCGCGCGACGGCGAATGCGGAATCTCGAAGAGAAGCTCGACGCCGCGAGTCCCGCGGCCGACGTGCCGCGCACCGCGCCCCTGCTCGAGATTCAGGAAGGCGACCGCGTGCGGGTGGAGGGCTACAGCCGCGAAGCGGTGGTGGTTTCCGTGGGCGAGGCCGATGCCGTAATCGGCGCCGGCAACGTGCGAGCGCGCGTGCCGCGGGCCCACGTGCAAGAGGTGCTGGCGCCGGAGCCGAGGCCCCGGCCGCGGGCGCGCCGGCGCGGGACGCCGGTCCCGGCCGAGGTCCACGTTCGGGGCGAGCGCGTGGTCGATGCCTTGGAACAAGTGGACCTGGCCCTGGACGCCGCCTTGCTCGAGGGAGCGCCCGCCCTGCGGGTGGTCCACGGCGTGGGCACGGGAACGCTGCGCCGCGCGATTCGCGGCCACGTGGGTGAGCATCCGAGCGTGGTGGATCTATCCGACGCGGAACCCACCGCGGGCGGCGCCGGCGTTACGGTCGTCGCGCTGGCCGGCGGCTAACGGCCGGCGCGGCCGATCGCCGTGAGCGTCCCCCTCCGTTCGCCCTGAGCGAAGTCGAAGGGCGTCGTGCGTGGTTCGACAAGCTCACCACGAACAGGTTGGTTGATAGGGACGAATCTCGAACCCGCCTGCATCTCACCACGAACGGAAACGGCGCTACTGCTGCAAGATCTCGAATTCGACCTTGGGCTCGCGGCGCAGGAGCCAGCGCGCCAGCGCGCGGCGTACCGATTGATGGCGCGCGGCGAACGCCAGGACCGACGCGGTCACGCCCAGGGCGCCACCGACTACCAGCCCCATGCCGAGTCCGGTGCCGAATCCTCGCGACATGCGTCCTCCCGCGCCTACTGAAAGCGCGCCACGACGGGGGCGTCGCTCCACAGCTCATCCAGCCGATAGTAGGCCCGCGCATCGGGTGCGAAGACGTGCACGACCACGCCGCCAAAGTCGGCCAACAGCCACCCGTCCGTCACTTCGCCCTCGAATTTCGGGTGCGACGCCGCTGGAGGAACCGGTTCGCGGTCGAGCGCGTCGCGGATGGCGCGCATCTGGACGGTGCTTCCGGCGGTGCAGACGACGAAGTAGTCCGCAATGATCGTGAGGCCGCGCAAGTCCAGGAGGGCAACATCCGTGGCGCCCCTTTCCGCCAACACCTCAACTACACGGCGCGCCCGCTCGAGTGGGATCAGCGTGCGCTGTGCTCAGGCATCATGAGGTGCCGCGATTATATCCGACCCTCGGCGGCGTCCCGCCGCCCATAGAGACCGTGGCGTCGGATGTAGGCGGCCACCGTGTCGGGCACCAGTCTCGCCAGCGAGTCCCCCGCCGCCACGCGCCGCCGCACCTCCGAGGCCGCGATCTCGCTGGCCACGTCGCGGAGGATGCGAACCCGCGTCGCCGCCTCCGGATGCTCGCGCGCCAGGTCGTCGGGAATCGCCGCGGCAAAGCCGGGCCGAGCCACGGCTACCACCTCGCAGATTGCGAAGATGGCCGCCGTATCGCGCCATGCCGCCATCGCCTCCAGCGCGTCGGTCCCGACGATGAGCGCAAAGTCCGCGTTGGGATGGGCCTTGGTGAGCGCACGCAGCGTGTCGATGGTGTAGGAGGGCGCGGGGCGTTCGAGTTCGAGGTCGTGAACCTCCAGCCAGGGCCGCTCCGCCACCGCCAGGCGGCACATGGTCACGCGGTGCGCGGCCGACGCGTGCGGCGCTCCGCGAAACGGCGAGCGGGCGGCGGGAATGAGCCAGACGCCGTCGAGCCCGCATACGTCCCTGACCTGCCGCGCCACGGCCAGATGCCCGCAGTGCACCGGATCGAAGGTGCCGCCGAGCAGTCCGATGCGCACGGGTCCGCTACCGCGCAACCAGCCGGCGCGGCCGTCCGCTGCCCGCGGCGGCGAGCGCGGCGCGCACGAGCGCCGCGCTGCGCAATGCGCTGGGTAAATCGACCATGTCGCGAGGCGCCTGGCCGGCGCGAACCGTCTGGACCAGGTTGCGTATTGCCTCCGCCAGGCCGTCGATGGGGCGCCAATCCACCGTCACCACGTGCGAACGCCCCACCGCCCGGAGTGCGAAGTCGTCGGCCCGCGCGTCGGTATCGGCGTCGTCGAAGCCGGCGAGCGTGGCCGTGGTGAAGCCCTCGGAGAGCGTCACGCTCTTCCGGCCGTCGGTCAGCTGCACGACGGCGGTGAGCCGGTCGGTGGCGCCTCCCAAGCGGCTCACGGCAACGGCCGCGCAGCCTCCCGCGCCGAACTCCAGCGTGCCCGCGAGCGACGACTGCGACGCAGGGTCATTCGATTCCCCAGGCGCGGATTCCGCGTAGACACGGCTTGGCGATCGGCCCATCAGGTGCGTCAGGATATCGAGCGTGTGCAGGGCCGCCACGGGCAACGAGTCGTCGCCCTGCAGGGCGACCTGCGCGTGAATGAATTTGGGGGCTTCGAGGAGCCGGCGCGCGAGCCTCACGGCGGGGGAGTGGCGCCACGGCAGCGCGGTGATCGCCGGCGTCCGCAGGTCGCGCAGCGCCGCCCGCGACTCCGGCGTGGCGCCGAGCGACACAAGCACGCCGGGATCGATGAGCGTGGGGACGCCGGCGGACGCGATGGCGGACGCGGCCGGCTCGGCTAGGGCCGCCGCGTCGGCCAGGATGAGCGCCTGGGCATCCCCGACCGGGACGAGGTCCACATCGGCCACGCTCGCCGCAGCGACGGCAAAGCGTCGCGCCGCGGGGCCTTCACCCACCACGGCCACGCGCACGGGCCGTTCCATGGCTATTGAGTCTCCGGATCGTGGGCCAATGGGCTTCCCTTGCCGTGGGTCGGGTGGAATCTGCCGCGGGGATTCCCCTCACCCTAACCCTCTCCCTCTGGGAGAGGGGACCGGACTGGCGAGCGGGGACCGGACTGCCGCGGCGGCATTGGAACTCGCCGCTCCCATCGAAAGACTCTTGCGTAACCCTTCGTCATTCCCGCGAAGGCGGGAATCCACCCTTCATTGAATCTGGCGGCTGGTGGGATTCCTACCTTCATCCGTTATCCGACCGGACTCTGCGAAGGTCTCATCAAGGGAGAGGGGACCGGGCCGCCGCAGGTGCATCGAACTACCCCCGGGGACATGGAGCGATTTCACCAGTTGTCGAATTGGGGCCGACCCGCGGCGCGTCAACCGCGCTACGATGCGGCGGGCAGCACAGCGAGATTCGCGGAGCGCACATGGCCACCGAAGCCCTACGGCTGGAGGGTTGGGCTCTCATCCTGGGAGCGTCCAGCGGATTCGGCGCTACGACGGCCCGCCACCTGGGGCGGTGCGGCATGAACGTGGTGGGCGTGCATCTCGATCGCCGCAACACGCAGCATCTGGCCGATGCCGTGCGCGACGACATCGAGGCCGCCGGCAGCCAGGCCAGGTTCTTCAACGTCAACGCGGCGGACGCCGAGGCGCGCGCGCGGGTGCTCGACGAGGTCGCGCCCGAGCTGTCGGGACATCAGCCGCCGGTGCGCGTGGTGCTGCACTCGCTGGCTTTCGGCACGCTGCGGCCCTTTATCGGCGAGGACGGCGACCCCGGCATGTCGCAGCGGCAGCTGGAAATGACGCTCGACGTGATGGCGAATTCCCTGGTGTATTGGACCCAGGACCTGGTGGCGCGGGACCTGCTGGGCGACGGCTCGCGCATTCTGGCGATGACCAGCGCCGGCTCCGACCGGATTTGGCCGGGCTACGGCGCGGTTGGCGCCGCCAAGGCAGTCCTGGAGGCCCATGTGCGGCGGCTGGCCGTGGAGCTTGCCCCGCGGCAGGTCACGGTGAACGCGCTGCGCGCCGGTGTGACGGACACTCCCGCGCTCCGAAAGATCCCGGGCCACGACGAGCTGCTGGCCAACGCCCGGCGGCAGAATCCCGGCGGTCGGCTCACGCGAACCGAGGACATCGCGCGGGCGGTGGCGGCCATGGCTTTGCGCGAAACGAGCTGGATTTCGGGCAACGTCATCGGCGTGGACGGGGGCGAAAACCTCGCCGGCTAGCCGCAAACTTGCGGGCGCCACGCTGATTCCGCCAAGTGGTTATGCTATGGCCCGAAATCGACGCCGGGCGGCGCCCGGTCGGTTGGGGGGCTTGACCATGTGACGATGCCGCGGGGCCGACGACGATTCCCCCGCGATCCTTTGGGAGCCCCCACGAGCAGCCGCGGCTGGTGCTCCCCCATCGTCGGCGCGGCAATGGCCTGTGACCCGAGCATCGGCGCTGGGTCGGAAGCGTCGTTTACTTTCACAGGAGCGTTTGCCCTATGACATTGCTCTGGTCGCGCGGCCAGCCTCGCTGGGTCGCGACCTTCCGAATTCTCGCCGCCGTTGCCATGGCGCTGGCGGCGTTTTTCATTGTTCGCGGCGTCGTCATGGCCGCCGGCGATCCCGCCGGGGACGCCACCATCGCGGCCGACCACGACGCGGGCGTCAACTTCGTGTGGACGCTGACCTCCGGCGCGTTGGTGTTCTTCATGCAGGCCGGGTTCGCGCTGCTTGGCGCGGGTCTCATCCGCGCGAAGAACACCGTCAACTACCTGACGAAGAACATCCTGGACTTCGCCGCCGCCGGACTGTCGTTCTGGGCGTTTGGGTACGCCTTCATGTTCGGCGGCTCGGGTTTGCCGGGCCTGGAAGAAGGCAACGCCTTCATCGGATTCTCCGGGTTCTTCCTGGTGCGTGACGCCTACGACGTGTCGACCACCAGCTTCTGGTTCTTCCAGATGGTCTTCGCCGCCACCACGGCCACGATCGTGGCCGGCGCGGTGGCCGAACGCACCAAGGTGACGGCCTACCTGGCCTACGGCTTCCTCGTCACGGCGCTGATCTACCCCATCTACGGTCACTGGATGTGGGGCGGCGGCTGGCTGGGCGGCGAGCAGCTCGAATCGTGGGTCGGCGCCGCGGCCGTGGACTTCGCCGGATCGGGCGTGGTGCACACGATCGGTGGCGTGCTGGCGCTGGCCGGCGCGGCCACCGTGGGCGCGCGGTTGGGCAAGTACGGGCCCGACGGCGAAGTGCGCAGCATTCCGGGCCACAACATGGTCTACGTGGTGATCGGGATGTTCGTGCTGTTCTTCGGCTGGTTTGGCTTCAACGGCGGGAGCACGGTGGCGGGCAATGACCTGCGCATCGCGGTCATCATCACCAACACCTTCCTGGCCGGAGCCACGGGCGCGGTCACAGCCGCGTACCTCGGCCTGGTGCGCACGGGCCGCATCAGCGCGGCCAGCACCAGCAACGGCGCCCTCGCCGGGCTGGTGGGCATCACGGCGCCCTGCGCCTTCGTGGCGCCGTGGGCGGCGGTGATCATCGGCGCCGTCGCGGCGGTGCTGATGCTGGTGAGCGTCCACGTCGTCGAGCACCGGCTCAAGATCGACGACCCGGTGGGCGCCTCCTCGGTGCACGGCACCGCCGGCGTGTGGGGCCTGCTGGCCGTGGGCATCTTCGCCGACGGCACCTACGGCGGCGTGAGCGGGTTCATTGCGGGCAACGGCTCGCAGTTCGTGGCCCAGCTCATCGCGGCCGTCGTGGCCGTCGCCTGGGCGCTGACCACGGGACTGCTGCTGTTCAACGTCCTCAAGCGGACGGTTGGCCTGCGCGCATCGCGCGAAGAGGAATTGAGCGGACTGGACCTTCCGGAGCACGGCGAGTCGACGTATACACACGACGACGAAGCCGAGCCGGAACCGGCGCCAAGCCCGACGACCTAGTCGCGGATCGGCAGTCGACGGGAAAGGGGCGGGCCCTGCGGGGTCCGCCCCCTTCGCGTCGGGAGACATTCGAGTAGGTGACGTAGGGGCGGTTCGCGAACCGCCCGCCGTATCGAGTACGGGGCAGGCTCTACTCGTAGGCGATGAGGTTGAGCGGTGGCTGGATTCCCGCTCCCCGGGAATGACCGAGCGCCGACAGAAATGTCATTCCGAACGTAGTGAGGAATCTAAGGACGCTGTGCGTTCTCCCTGCCCCTTAGATTCCTCGCCTGCGGCTCGGAATGACAGAAGGGGGCGCGAAAGGCAGAAGGGGGGAGCGGCGGCGGCTTCGGGCAGACGCCTGCCGCGACCTACGCCTACTCCGCCGGCCACATGGCGCCGGGATTGAGGCGCTGATCCGGATCGAAGGCCCGTTTGACGGCGCGCATGGCGTCGAGCGTGGGCGGGGTCATGGCCTGCGTCGTGAACCCGCGCTTGACCCGGCCGAGCCCGTGCTCGCCGGAAAGCACGCCCCCGGCAGCCAGTCCCACGGCGGCAATGACCTGCAACATGGCGGCCGCCGCCTCGCGTTCGGTCGGATGGTTCGGGTCGTACAGCATGTTGGGATGGAGCGTGCCGTCGGCGGCGTGGCCAAAGATGGCGATCGGGACGCTGCGGCTTTCGGCCTCGCCGCGAATGCGGGCATAGGTGTCGGCCAGCGCGCGGCGGGGCACGCAGATGTCCTCGCCGATCTTGGCCGGCCGAATGCGACTCAGCGAGGCCGTGAGTCCCCGCCGCGCCGCCCACCAACGCGCGGCAGTATCCGCATCGACGATCTCCACGCCCGCGCCAGGCTGGGCCAAGACGTCGAGCAGCAGGTGCTCTTCCAGGTCCACCGCCTCCGGTTCGCCGTCCAGCTCCACCAGGAGGACGGCGCCGGCGTTTTCCGGCAGCCCACGGGGCCTCGCCCGTTCGATGGCCTGAATCGTCTGCGCGTCGAGGAACTCGAGCTTGGCCGGCACCAGGCCGGTCTCCAGCAACCGCGGCACCAGCGCGAGCGCGTCCGTGGGCGACTCGAAGGCCGCCGCGCGCATCGCCCGCGCCGACGGCGGCTCAACGAGGCGCAACTCGATCCGGGTCACGATGCCGAGGGTGCCTTCCGAGCCGATCAACGCATCGACCACCGGCCCGTCGGCCGGGCGAGCGCCCGCGACGACCTCGCCGCGGGCGGTGACGGCGCGCAGCCCGGTGACGAAGTCCCGCGTGACGCCATATTTGAAGGCGCTGGCGCCGCCGGCGTTGGTCGCCACGTTGCCACCGAGCGTGGAGCCCGCCTCCGAGGATGGGTCCGGCCGGTAGCTCAGGCCGCGCGCCGCCGCGAAATCGCGAAAGGCGTGGGTGACGACCCCGGGCTGGACGACCGCCCGACGGGCCTCCGCATCGAACGCCTCGATCCGCTGCATGCGATTGGTGTCGATGACCAGGGATTCGGGCGGAGGCACGGCGGAGGCCGCGAGGCTGGTGGCCCCGCCGCGCGCCAGGCACGGCGCATCGGCGGCGGCCGCGGCGCGCACCAGCTGCTGGACTTCGGACTCGGACTCTGGGAACGCCACGACGGCAGGTTGCCCGCGAAATCCCATGGTGGCGTCGTAGGCATAGGTCCACAGGGCGTCGGGCTCGTCGACGACGTTGGCGGCGCCGACGATGGCGCGCGCACGGTCGGCGAGGGTCATCGGCCTGTGCCGGGGCGCCGGACGTCCGGGCCGCGAGCCCTCAATCCCGCCGCCACCTCCCTGTCATTCCGAACGAATGTGAGGAATCTAACGACTTTGGCGCAGGCTCCGCGCCCCTTGGATTCCTCGCTGCGCTCGGAATGACAGGCAGCGGTGCTCCAATGACATTGGCAGGTCAGAAACGACGGGGCTCGGACCCGCGGCCGCGCGCCCCACCATGCGGCCTGGTAGACGACAGTGTTCGTGTTCTGTACGGTATTGCGGTGCGCAACCACGGCATCACCCGCCAGCGGATCAGCCAGATGGCGGCGCGGCTGCGATTCATGCCCGGCGGATCCGGCTGGGCCCCGATCGTGGACGTGGCCAGCTACGCGGCGCAGCGGCGCCTCGTGCGGCTGCGGCAGCGTCTGCGTGATCTGGGTGCGGCTAGGACGCCTTCTTGAGCAGCGGCAGGCCGGTGCGCGGATTCTCCGAGACCTCGTAGCCCGCCGGAAGCTCGTCCATCGCGCCTTCCTTCTCAGTCTGCGCGAAGAAGTAGATCGTCTGCTCGCGGCCACCCCGCAGGGTCACGTCCCGCGAGTGCAGGTAGTAGGTCTTGCCCGACTTCTGGCTGACTACGCTAAATGCCACCAGGTCTCCCCCTCGTCGCCCATTGCTCGGATTCTACAGACCGCGACGGAGCATACTCGGAAACGATCGGTACAGAAAGTCCACCAGTGCCTTCAGCGAATGCGCCCCGCCCTTCAGGCGAGGCCAGAGATCGATCCGTCCTGGACGCGGCGCGCATCTCCGTCGGACTGCGGCGGTGCGGCCACGAAGTCGATGTGCGCTGCCATGACGTGGTGGACTCCACGCAGGACGTGGCGCGGGAGACCGTGCGTCAAGGGGCCGTTGGGCCGGTGTTGGTCGTCGCCCAACGGCAGACCGGCGGCCGCGGTCGCCGCGGCCGGCGCTGGGTGCACACTCCGGGCGGGTTGGCGTTCACGCTCGCGGTGCAGTTGCCGCCCGACGCGCCAGCCGCCTGGCCCACCATGGCCGCGGCCCTTGGCGCGGTGCGCGCGATCGAGGCCCACGCCGGCGTCGCGCTGGGGATCAAATGGCCCAACGACCTGGTGCATGGCGAGCGCAAGGTCGGTGGGGTATTGGCCGAGGCTCGCGGCCCCTGGTCGCTGGTGGGCGTGGGGCTAAACGTCAATGCCGCTCCCGGGATCGTGGATGGCACCCCAACGGCGTCGCTGGCCGAGGCGGCCGGCGGCGAGCTCGACCTTGCGGCGCTGCTGGTCGAGCTGGCGGCGGCGATCATGGACGCACTGCTGGCCGACGCGGCGACGCGCCGGGCGGCGCAGCGGCCCTGGAACGAGCGTTCGGTGGTCCTGGGCGAACGGGTGTTCGTCAGCGGCCCGGACGGCCACGTCTACGGCCGCGTCGAGGCGCTGCCGGCCGATGGCAGCCTGCATCTGGCGCTGGACGACGGAACCCGCCGCGTGATCACGACCGGGGACGTGTCCTTGCGCCTGGATCGGAACGCATGACCCGCACCCGCGCGCTGCATTGGCTCGCGTTGGCGGCGGTGACCGGACTGGCGCTCGCCCTGCGGCTGTTCGGCCTGGATTGGGATCAAGGCCACCACCTGCATCCAGACGAGCGCTTCCTGAGCATCGTGCTCACCCAGATCCGTCCGCCGGCCGATCTGGCGATGTACTTCGACCCCGCCACGTCGCCGTACAGCCCGTTCAACCAGGGCGTCGAGTTCTTCGTCTACGGCACGTTGCCGATCTTCCTGGTCGATGGGTTGAGCCGGCTGCTGGACATGCAGGGCTACGACCAGGCCTATCTGGTGGGCCGCGCGGCGTCGGCCATCGCCGACACCGGCACGGTGGTGGTGGTCTATCTGCTGGGACGGCGTCTGCTGGGCGCCTGGCCGGGGCTGCTGGCGGCCCTGCTGATGGCGCTGTCGGTGCATGCGATCCAGCTCTCGCACTTCTTCACGGTCGACACGTTTGCGACGTTCTTCAGCACGGTCGCCCTGTGGCTGCTGGTGCGCGCGGCCCACCGGCCTCGCTGGCTGGACCTGGGCTTGCTCGGGCTGGCCATCGGACTGGCGCTGGCGAGCAAGCTGAGCGCCGGGCTGCTGCTGGTCCTGGTGGCAGGTTGGTGGGCGATCGAGGGCTGGCGCGCACGGCAGCTGCGGTCGGGCGCGACCGCGGCGACGGTCTGGATTGCGCGTGGCGCCCTGGTTGCCGTCACCGCGGCCATTGCGTTTCGGGTCGCCCAGCCCTACGCCTTTGCCTCCGCGTCGCCGCTGGACTGGCGGCTCGGCGACGCGTTCCTGAGCGCCGTGGCCCAGCAGCAAGCCATTCAGACCGGGGACTACGACTGGCCGCCCGGCGTGCAGTGGGCGGGCACGAGTCCCTACCTGTATCCGCTGGAGCAGATCGTCCGATGGGGCGTGGGGCCGGCGTTCGGCCTGGCCGCGCTCGTCGGCATCGGCGCGTCCGTGGCGCTGCTCTGGCGCGGCCACCGTCACCCGCTCGTGGCGCCGCTGGCCTGGGCCGCGCTGACCTTCGGCTACGGCGGGGCCCTGGTGCTCAAGACCATGCGCTATTTCCACCCGCTCTATCCCGTGCTCGCGTTGGTGGTGGCGTGGATGCTGGCCGAGCTGTGGCGCCGGCGCGACCGCATCCCACGCGTTCCCGGACGGCTGGCCGCCCGCGTCATCGTGGTCGGCGGCGGGCTTGTGGTCGCCGCCACGGCCGCGTGGGCCGCCGCGTTCACGCAGGTCTACGCGCGCGAGCATCCCCGCGTAGCAGCGTCCGCTTGGATTCACGCCAACGTGCCCGCGGGGTCCCTGGTGCTGACGGAGCACTGGGACGATCAGCTGCCGCTGGGGTTGCCCGGACGACCGCACGACCGCTATGCCTTCGGCCAACTGCGCGTCTTCGACCGGGAGAACGCCGACAAACGCGTCCACCTGGTTCAGGCGCTCAGCACCGCCGACGTCGTCGTGCTGTCCAGCGATCGCGGCGCGGCCACGATCCCCCGCATGCCGCAGCGATATCCGCTGGCGGGCCGCTACTACGAGTCGCTGTGGGATGGAGCGCTGGGCTTTCGGCTGGCCGCGCGGTTCGAGTCGCGTCCGTCGCTCGGTCCGTGGACGTTCGACGATTCGAGCGCCGAAGAGGCGTTTACGGTCTACGACCACCCGCGCGTCTCGGTCTTCCTCCGCGATGCGCCCCACGTCGGCTCGCTGGTGGCGGCAAGCCTGGCGGACGTGGACGAGCGCGGGGCCGTGGCGGTGCTGCCGAAAGTCGCCCAGGACGCGCCGATCCTGTTCACCCCGCAGGACGCGGCCACGGTGCGGCGCGAGGCGGGCTGGCCTGACGTCTATCGGGAGCGACCGCTCGAGGGCTGGGCCGCCGTGCTCGCGTGGTACGGCGCCGGATTGGGGCTCACGCTGGCGCTCTGGCCCCTGCTCGCGCGGGCGCTCGGCATGTTGCCCGATGCCGGATACGCGGCGGCCCGCATACTCGCGCCGGCGCTGGCCGTGCTGCCGGCCTGGTGGTTGGCCAGCATTGGGCTGGCGCGCTTCGACACGCCGAGCATCGTTGGGGGCGCCGCCGCACTGGCGCTGGTCTCGGCGGCGGCGTGGTCGCGCAGCCACACATCGTGGTCCACGCTGCGTCCGCGTTTGGGGTCTGCCCTGATCGTCGAAGGCGTATTCCTGGGCGCGTGGGCCGGATTCCTGGCGCTGCGCGCGGCCAATCCCGACCTCTGGCATCCGGTGTTCGGCGGCGAGAAGCCCATGGACTACGCTCACCTCAACGCCATCATCCGCACGTCCGCATTCCCGCCGCACGACCCGTGGTACGCCGGCGGCCATCTGAACTACTACTACTTCGGCCACGTGCCGACGGCCGCGCTGAGCAAGGTCCTGGGCGTGCCGCCGGGCACGGCCTACAACCTGGCGCTGGCCGGCTTCGCGGCGGCCATGGTTGCCGGGGTGTTTGCCGTGGGACACGGCGTGTGGGCGCTGCTGCGGAAGCCGGGCTGGCGAGCGGTGGGCGTGGGCATTGCGGCGGCGCTGCTGGTGGTGGTGGCCGGCAACCTGCAGTCCGCGGTTCAACTCGTCGAGGTCGCCGCCAACCACGCCGCGGATCCGACATCGGGCTGGAGCGTCCTGGCGCAGATTCCGGCAACCATCGGCGGCGACCTGGCCGCCGACTACGACCTCTGGGCGCCCACGCGAGTCATTCCCGACACCGTCAACGAGTTCCCCTGGTTCACGTTCACCTACGGCGATCTCCACCCGCACTTGATGAACCTGGCGGCGACGACCGCGGCGCTCCTGGGCGCGCTGGCCCTGGTGACGCTGGGCGAGCGGCGGCGAGTGGGTGGCCGTGCCCACTGGTCCTCGTGGGCGGCCGTGCTGGCGTTTCAGGCGCTCGTGCTCGGGCTGCACCGCGTCGCCAACCCCTGGGACTTTCCCACCTATCTGGTCGTGACGCTGGCCACGCTGGCCTATGGGCTCTGGCGCTCGGGCAGATCGGACGGGCGAACCGTTATCGCGCTGACCGCGGGGACCGGGGTAGGACTCGTCGCCGCGAGTCAGCTGCTGTTCCTGCCGTTCCATCGGCACTACGTGGAGTTCTACGGGGGCGTGATTCCCACTCCCCAAACCACCTCGGCGTTCCAGTGGCTGCTCATCTTCGGGCTGCCGACGGCCATCGTGCTCACGCTGGCGGCCCGCATGGTCGCGCCGACGGTTGCCGGGCGCCTGCGCTGGAGCGATCGCACCGTTCCCACGGCGGCCGCTGCCGTTTCGGCGCTGCTGGCGGTCGCGGCGTTGGCGGCGGCGCTGATCTGGGGCGCGGAGGCGTGGTCCGCCCGCCTGTGGCTCGCGGGTCTGGTGGGGCTGGTTGGCCTGGCGGCATGGCGCGTGCGGCACCGACCGGACGTGCTGGTGCCGTTGGCCCTATTCGGCGCGGCGGCGCTGCTGACGGCCATCCCGGAAATCGTGGCCGTGCGCGACGACATCGGCCGGCTCAACACAGTCTTCAAGTCCCACCTGCAAGCCTGGGTGCTCGCTGGGCTCGGAGCGGCAATTGCGTTGCCGCAGGTCGCGCAGGTGCTTTGGCGGAAGCGATCGCGGTGGACCGTGCCGCTGCGCGCGGGCTGGTCCCTCGTGCTCGCCGGTCTCCTGGCCGTCGCTCTGATCTACCCGGCGGCCGCGACGCCACACAAGCTGAATCTCCGCATCCAGCCGCTGCCCGCCACGCTGGATGGCGAGGCCTTCATGAACGGGGGCGAGATCCTGGACGAGGGCAAGCCCATCGGCCTGACCTCGGACCTCCGCGCGCTCACCTGGCTGCGGGACAACGTGCCCGGCGCGCCCACGATCGTGGAGGCCCCGACCACGATCTACCGCTGGGGCGGTCGCGCGTCCGCCTATACCGGTCTGCCGTCGGTCGTCGGGTGGGATTGGCACGCGCGGCAGCAACATTGGGGCTACGTGCACGCCGTGGACGCGCGGATCGACGACGTGGAGGAGCTGTTCGAGACGCACAATCGATTTCGCGCGCGGGCGCTGCTGGACCGATACGGCGTGGACCT
Organism: Chloroflexota bacterium; assembly: GCA_028873795.1. Lineage (GTDB taxonomy): Bacteria > Chloroflexota > UBA11872 > UBA11872 > UBA11872 > JAJECS01. The sequence goes on along the minus strand of JAPPNP010000026.1, from coordinate 65,529 downwards.
GATCTACATCGGCCCGTTGGAGCGCGCGCATCACGAGGGTCCGGCGCTGACCAAGTTTGCCGCGATGAGCGACCTGGGCGTGACGCCGGTCTATGCCCAGGGTGAGGTCACGATCTATCGCGTGACGCCCGTGCCCAATCGTCTCTTGACCGGGCCACGGGGATAGGTGGACCGCAGGGGCTAGAATCTGGCCTCACGCCAAGGAGACCGCATGGCCGCATCCTTTCTGACCCGCGCCGTGCTGCAGCAGATCACGCAGCGGGTGCTCGCCAACGTCATCGAGCAGCTGCCCCAGCGCCTGGCGGCGGGAACCGAGCCGGGAACCCCAGGTGACCGGCAGGCCGCCGAGTTGCCGCGCCTGAACGCCCTGGCCGTCTCGCAGCTGCAGACGCGCTTGGCGGAGTACGAGGCGCAGTCCGAGGCCATGAGCACGCGCATGGAACGCATCGAGCGCGAGATGGGCTGGAAGACAACCGTCCGCATCGTCGGCGTCGGCGTGCTCGGCTTGGGTTTGGGCTTCCTGATCGCCGTGGCGGTGGGCGCGTTGGGGTGGATCGGCTAGGCGGCTGCGCCGCTCGTGCCTAGCCCGCGAGCGGCTCCCGCAGCCACGCTGGAGCGTCCCGCGCCGCGTGCAGGACCCGCCAGACATCAATCTCCGCCTCTCGCTCGACATAGAAGACGAGGTAGGGAAATCCGCCAAGCACCCACGAACGCAAGCCGGGAATATCCAGCTCACGCGCATAGCGGGGCGAACCGGTTGCCGGAAACGCCTCGAGGCGGCGGAAGGCTTCCTCCAGCGTGTCGATGAAGGCCAGCGCGACTGCCGGCCGCGACTCGGCCAGGTAGCGCTCGACAGCCTCGTCGACATCGCGCCGCGCCCGCTCACGAAGGACAACCGGCTTCTTGGTCACCCCTTGCCGGCGTCGCGGACCCGATTGCGAAGCCGGCCGAAGTAGCCCGAATCGGCGGTGACCGCCGGCGGCGACGCCGCGCCTTCGAGAAGCAGGTCGTGCAGGCGTTGGAGATCTTGGTCTTTGCGGATCAATTCGCGGACGTATTCGCTGGATGAGCTGTAGCCGCCCGACCTGACCTGCTGGTCCACAAAGGACTTGAGCGACTGGGGAAGCGAGATATTCATCGTGCTCACAAGGCAACACTAGTGAGTTTGACAAAGATTGGCAAGGCGCTGCGGGCGTGCCGGCCGCTACCCAGCCGGCGGCGGCAGCGGGCCGCTGCCCGCCTCGGCGGCGTCCTGGGTCGCCGGCGCGATCAGCTCGATCTGCACCGCCACGAGCATGGAGGCCTCGAGGTTGGTCGTGTCGACGCGGTAGGCGACCCGCACGACCGCGCCCGGTTCGAGCCCGGCGGGTACGAGGTCGGCCGCATCGTCCGGTAGACGGAATTCCACACCTCCAACCTGCAGGACGCCCTCCCCCACGCTCTGCACCACGCCTTGCAGCGTGGGCAGCCATTCCGCCGGAACGTCCGGGCCGTCGCCGGTGTCATCCTCGGTCGGCTCCGGCGTGGGGGTGGCTTCCGGCGTCGGCGTCTCGGTCGGGGCCGGCGTTTCCGTCGGTTCCGGCGTGGGCGTGGCCTCCGGCGTCGGCGACTCAGTCGGGGCCGGCGTTTCCGTCGGTTCCGGCGTGGGCGTGGCTTCCGGCGTCGGGGACTCCGTGGGCGCCGGCGTCTCTGTCGGTTCCGGCGTGGGCGTGGCCTCCGGCGTCGGGGACTCCGTGGGTGCCGGGGTCTCCGTTGGCTCCGGAGTGGGCGCCTCGGTCGGCTCCGGCGTCGGCGTGGCCTCAGGCGTCGGCGACTCAGTGGGCACCGGGGTTTCCGTTGCCTCCGGGGTAGGCGTGGCTTCCGGCGCTGGAGTCTCGGTGGGCTCGGGCGTTTCCGTCGGCTCGGGCGTCGGTTCAGGCGCGGACGGCACGGGTTCCAGCCTGAGCAAGCGCAGGCGTCCGTCGTCGTCGGGGACGAATGCGGCCTGGACCCAATCGCCGACCGCGATGGCCTCGTCCACCTGCGCCGCCGGCTCGTCGGGCCCGGGCAGGCGCACGGCGATGCCGGAAATCAGGAGCTGAACGTCGTCCCTGCCCTCGAGCCGCCCAACCAGCACGGACTCTTGCTCGGCCGCGCCGGCCTGGTCCGGCGACGGCGGGGGCGGCTCGGGAGGCGGCGTGTCGGTCGGCGCCGGCGATGGCGCCGGGGTTTCGGCGGTTGGAGTAGCCGTGGGCGGAGTCTCCGTTGCTTCGGGCGACGGGGACGACGCAGGTGACGGCGTCGGCGCGGGCGTTGTCGGGGGCGGCGAGGGGGCGGCGGTCGGCGGGGGTGGCGCGGCCGGCGACGGAGTCGTGGCGACCGGCGAGGGTGAAACAGGCGGCGTCGGCGGCTCGGTGGCGGAAGCGATCACTTCCGGGACCGCGGCCGCGGTGGGCAGCAGCGCCAGGTTGGGGCCCCGGCGTGCGTCAAGGAGCCCCTCGTCGGCCGACTGGCTCGCCACGGCGATGGGATCGCGGACGTTGGGCGCCGAGGCTTGCGTGAGCCCCTGGAAGCGCGTTTGGTGATCACGCAGGCGGCTGCGGAAAGCCGCCACGTCCGCAGCCGCGTCCTCCCGATTGGCGGGACCGGCGGCCGCGCTGGCGATGCTCAGCGCGCTCACGCCCTTGCGCAGCGAATCCCGGTAGGCGTCGATGGCGTGCTGTACCGCCGTTCGGTCGCCGCCGGGCGCCGTCAGCTCGATTTCCCGCAGGCGCGCCTCGGCGTGCTCCAGGTAAATGGCCGCGCGCTCGTCCTCGTCGACGAAGGCGACGCGCAACTCCTCCAGCGATAGGCGGTATCCATACAGCGCGCTGCCCGGACCGCTGTTGACGGCGGCGAGAGTGACGCCGCCATACGCCACGAGCGCCACCGCGACCGCCGCCACGACGCCCGCCATGCGCACCGGCGCGAGACGCGGCAGGCGCGGAATCAATCGGTCCCACAACGACGGCCGCGGCTGGGGCGGGGCGGCAGCGCGGCGCCGCAGCTCTTGATCCATGAGCGCGAGCCCGCGGGACATCTCGGCTGGCGTCATCGGCGGGGGCGTCATGGCCTGCAGGTCGAGCGCGACGACCAATAGCTCGCGCAGATCCGCGGCCATTTCGGGGTGGTCGCGCAGCACCTGGTCGAGGGAAGCCTCGCCACGCTGCACGCGGTCCAGGCTCTCCTCGAAGGCAGCCTGGAGCTCCTGGCTCATGCCGAGTCCCCCTGTAAAACGTTGCGCAGCGTGGCTATCGCCCGAAATTGCAACGCGCGCACGGCGGGCTCGTTACGCCCCATGAGGCGGCCAATCTCGGCGTGGCTCAAGCCCAAGGCGAAGCGGTAGGTGATGACCTCGCGTTGATCGTCGGTGAGATGCCGCATGGCCTTGCGCAACTCCTCGCGCCGCGAGATGGCGTCGAACTGGGAGTCCAAGGTGTCGGACGGGTTGGCCAGCAGGCCCTCTTCGAGCGGCACCGTGTCGCGCGCCGCGCGCCAGTGATCCACCACCACGTTCTTGGCAATGCGGAACAGCCAGGCCGTGAATTCGCCGGTCGAGCGGTGCTCGTAGCGCGAAATCGCGTCCATCGCCCGGATGAAGGTCTGATTCGTGAGGTCCTCGGCCAGGACGCGGTCGTGGGTCTGATAGGCGATAAAGCGCTGGATTTTGGGCGCAAACTGCCGGTAGAGCTCACCAAACGCCTCGCGGTCGAGACGCATGGAGGCTTCAATGAGTGCTTCGAGGTGCTCCTCGGGCGATGCGCTATCCACGTCCAGGGCGGCGGTCCTGCCAGCGTCGTAACGCCGGGATTGCTTGAGCGTTATGCGGGGCGGCGGGGTCGCCTATTCCATCATAGGCCCGACCGGGCCGCACCGCCGGACCGGTCGGCGAACCACGCGCGCGTTCGTTCGAGCCCTTCGGCAAGGTCGACTCGCGGGGCCCAGCCAAGCAGCGACCGGACCAGCGCCGCGTCGCCGATGTAGCGGGCGACCTCGGCCTCGGGATGCGGATGGGCCACGTGGCGAACGTGACTGGGATCGCCCGCGATCAGGCGCGCCAGCTGGGCGATCGAAGTCTCCGCGCCGGAGGCGAGATTGAGCGTGCGGCCCAACGCGGATTCCTTCGCGGCGTCGACGATGCCGCGCGCGCAGTCGTCCACATAGACGAAGTCGCGCGTCTGCGACCCGTCGCCGTGGACCTGAAGCGGCGCGCCGTCCAGGTCCAGGCTCAGGAAGCGCGCCACCACGCCGCCCTCCGCGTCGTCGCGCTGCCACGGGCCGTAGACGTTGAACGGCCGCACCATGGTGAGGCGCAGTCCATAGGTCGGCACGTAGCTCTGCGCAATGACGTCGGCGGCGAGCTTCGAGGCGGCGTAGGGCGACGCGGGGATCGTGGCGGCGTCTTCCGCGAGCGGGGCGTCCGCCGCGGCGTACACGTGACAGGTGCTCACGAGGACGAGGCGCAGGTCCCTGCGGCGGGCGGCTTCGGCCACAACCAGCGTGCCCAGCACGTTGGCGCGCATGGCGCCGGTCGGGTCGCGCACGCTCGCGCCAACCGCCACCTCCGCCGCGAGGTGGTAGACCACGTCCACTCCCTCGACCGCGCGGTCCACGGCGTCGGCGTCGGCGACATCCGCCTGGACCAGCCCCAGAAAGGCCGCATCGTCCGCGAAGGCATCCAGGCTCGCGGCGCGGCTGCGCGACAGGTTGTCGAGCACGCGCACCTCGTGTCCGCGCCGCAGCAACTCGGCCACCACATGCCGCCCAATGAAGCCGGCGCCGCCGGTCACGAGCGCGCTCAGGCGTCGACCTCCCGCAGCCAGTCGGCCATGCGCGCGATGCCCGTGGCCAGCGGCGTCTCGGCGCGCCAGCCAAGCTCCCGCTCGATGCGGCCGGTGTCGGCGCACAGCGCCGGCAGGTCGCTGCGGCGCCCCGGCATGACCTCCACGGCGCTCGTCGAGCCGGTGACACGCACTACGAGCTCCGCGAGGTCGCGGATCGAGGTCTCTTGCCCGGTGCCGATGTTGAAGACCGAGCCCGCCAGGCGCGGACCGGCGGCGAGCACGCGGGCATAGGCGTCGACCGCGTCGTCGATATACATGAAGTCGCGAGTCTGCGTCCCGCCGCCTTCCACCCGCAGCGGCTCTCCGCGCAACGCGCGCACGATAAAGGCGGGGATGACGGCGGGATAGCCGACGAGATTCTGATGCGGTCCGAAGGTGTTGAAGTTGCGAATCACCACCACCGGATGTCCCCACCAGCGGTGGATCGCCAGGCATTGCATCTCGCCGGCCACCTTGCTCGCGGCGTAGACCGACCGCGGCTGCAGCGGGTGCCACTCGTCCATCGGCACGCGCACCGGTGCGCCGTAGACCTCGGGCGACGAGGCGTAGACGAGCAGCGGCGGCCGCCGCATGCCGGCGATGGCGTGCGCCAAGCGGAATGTCCCCTGCTCGTTGACCGCGAAGTAGCCCGCGGGGTCGTCCATGGACTCCGGCACCGAGATCCGGGCCGCGTAGTGCACCACGGCCTCGGGCGCCATGGATTCCAGCCGCTCCGTCGACAGGTCCGCAAAGTCCCCCGCCTCGACCGTCAGACGGTCGCAGCGCGCCGCCTCGACGGTGAGCGGGTCCTGGCCGGGGTATTGACGCGAGAAGTCGTCGACACCGATCACCTCGGCGCGTGGATCGTCGGCCAGCAGGCGGCGCGTGAGGGTGACGCCGTACATGCCGGCCGCGCCCGTGATGAGCACCCTCATGCGAGCGTCCGACCCAGCGACGCACGGCAAGCAAAGGCGAGTGCGTTCACGAAAGCCAGAGTATATGGCCCGCAGCAGCCCTGATTTGCGCCCTCGCTCCCGTCGCGCCGTTCACTGGGCGGCCGGCGACCAGCCGCCCGTGACGCACGGCGCCGCGGTTACGACAACTGGGTCGCAAATGACTGGCTGAACGCGCCGAGTCCGACTCCAGGCTGCCGCGCGTCAACTAGCTCCAGGTGAATCAAACGGCCGGTCGTATGGCCAGTCACGGTCTCTCTGAATGTCGCGGAACCATCCCTCGTGTCGCCACAACACCTCGTGCCAATCGTCGCGGCGGGGCTCAACACCGTGCTCCTGGATCAAATGCCAAACGACTTGTTCGAGGGTGATTCGCCGCGTTGGGAGGTGCAGCCGCGAGAACGACGCCCCTCGGTAGTGCTGCGGCCTGGCGTGCACATGCAGGTGACAGCGTGGGTAGGGAAACGGCGTCCTTCGGTTGTACTGGTAGACGAACAAGGGTTCCAGATCACCGGGATCGCCGCAGGGCTGGAGGTAGGCGTAGTTCGCCCGCGTCGTTTCGAGAAGCACCGGCCCTTTTGCAGACTCACGATTGATCCGCAGAGTCATCTCGACGTTCAAGTACATGCTGTTGCTGAGCTGCACTGGTTGCCCACGGTGCAAACTCTGCGTCACCCGGTGGCCGACCACCAGAGCATCTTCGCCTATCCACACAGCGCCAAGCGCTACTTCCGCGACAAGCTTGTATACCTCGCGGAAGCGCCCAAGGAAGTCCTTGGCGACGTTCCGGTTGCTACGACTTCGCGGGCTCGGCAATCAGGTCGGCGAGGTGGGACAGGGAGTTGAACGTCGGGTCGCCCGCATACTTCGCGTATACGTCGGAACGCTGATAGACCCGCAGGAATTCATCAGCTGACATCTTGAAGAGCCGCCGCGCGTCCCTATCGAGCTCCTGCCAGATCTCCTCACGCGTCACCTGCACGTGCTCGTACTCATCTGGCAGCCAATCGGGCCGTCCATTGACGGTTGTGGCCATGGCTCTGCGAACCCTTTCAAAAAAATCACGCGGGTGTGTGCACATTAGCAGGCTCGCATCTTGCGTCCGCGGATGCCCAGCAGAACGCGCTCTGCCCTCCATCGGCTTGGCGGGGATTCCACGGGCGGCGACACTGGGGAACCGAGTCTTGTTGGGAGAAGGCACATGGCGGTGATTGCCGACGCCAAGATTGCGCAGCGGCTCCTTGCCCACCCGGGGTGGACGTTTCAGGACGGCGCGCTGGTGAAGAAGTTCGAGTTGCCCGGGTTCATGGACGTGGTGCGGCTGGTCAACGACGTGGCCGGTCCGGCCGAGGACGCTGACCATCATCCGGACATGTTCATCAACTATCGCCGCATCACCTTCACGCTGGTGACGCACGACGCGGGTGGGGTGACGGAGAAGGACTTTGCGTTGCTGCAGGAGATCGAGAAGGCCGCGGCGGGGTAGGTCGGAGTCGGTCGCCTCGTTGGCGAGGCTCGTCGCCGCGTGTCTCGCCGTCACGCTGGCGCTGACACCGCTGGGCGCGTGCGGGATGTCCGTGGGCGACGAGCAGTCGACTTGGGGCGGCCAGGGAGCCGCGCCGCTCGCGGCGACGCCGACGGCGGACGCGGCCGGTGGGTCGACGGCGCCTTAGGGAAAGCCCGACGGCAGCGGACAGTGCGGTCTGGTGGCGCGGATCGAGAGCAGGTCTTTCATTCGGAGTCGAAGTTAAACCCGGAATGTGTAAAAACCCCTCTGGCCCCAAGGTGTAGCGACCGGGTGCGGCGCCCGTCACGCGTGCCGATTTCGGTGATCAATCCAGCCTTGAGCCGGAATCCAGGCAGCCTGAGACGCCGTGCCTCCTCAACGCTCCTTAGATTCCTCGCCTGCGGCTTGGAATGACGGATTGGGGACGGCTCGGCATGACTCGGGGATGCGCGGAAATGACGGAGGGGTTGCGCAAAGGGCCGTAGGGGCGGGTTTGAAACCCGCCCGACGCCAAATATCCGGCGCCCATTCTGGTTCGACCGAACTGGATTCCGGCCTCCGCCGGAATGGCGGAGGGTTTGCGCCAAGGTCTCTTTCAGGGGAAGGGACCAAGCCCAGAATTGCTAGCGTGAGCCCCCGGCCACGCGGCCGCGCGCCATGACGAAGTACTGCTCCGTGGTGGCGACTTCGACCTGGTCGCACACCAGGCTGAAGAGAAACCGCAGGTCGAGCGGCGACCAGTAGATCTTCCAGATGTCGTAGTTGCTGCCGTCGGCGAGAGTTCGGCGCTGCTGCTGGACCCTCGGCCCCACGACTCGCTGGCCTTGATGCCCGCTGGTGCGGCTTTGGGCCGAGTCCACTAGCCAGAGCCAGCCGCCCGGCCGCACCACGCGCCGCGCCTCGCGCATAAATTCGACGGACCGGCTCACCGGCACGTGGCTGAGCCAGAATCCGAAGAAGCAGGCATCGACGGAGCCCTCGGCGACCGGCAAGCGGTAGGCGTCGGCCCGGCAGCGCTCGACGGCGTCCGAGGGACCGGCAAGGCGCCGGGCGCAGGCGATCATCTCGGGGGCGTAATCGGTGGCGATCACACGATTGCGCGGCGCCAGACGCCGGGTCCACCAGCCGGTGCCCGCCGCCACCTCGAGGACCGTGCGATCCCCGAGCGGCTCGATGAAGCGGTCCATCTCCCCCAGCTCACGATTCCAGGCCGCGTCCGCCTCGGGTCCGTGCTGGTAGCTGCCGCGACGCCGATACCAGTCCTCGAACTCATCGGCGCGGGCGCGGTAGTAGTCGCGGGTCTCGGCCTCGACTTGCGCGACGTCGCGGGAGGGCATGTCGGGATTAGCGCGCGGCCGCCAGCTCGGCCGCCACGTCGCAGATCACCTCCGCCGCGAAGCGCACGTCCGCCTCGCTCACCTGGTGGTGCGTGACGGCGCGGACGCTCGGGGTGCCTTCGAAGCCGATCAGGCGCACCTGGCGATCCTCGGCGCGCGCGGCGAACTCGACCGCCGTCGCCATGGCCGGGTCCACGTGGAAGAAGACGATGTTGGTCTCCAAGTCGTCCAGCTCGACCGTGAGTCCCGGCGCGTCGCTCACGATTTCGGCCAAGAGTCGCGCGTTGGCGTGGTCCTGGGGGAGCTTGGGCGGGGTCTCTTCGAGGGCGACCAGGCCCGCCGCCGCAATCACGCCCGCCTGTCGCATGCCGCCACCCAGCATCTTGCGGACGCGCCGCGCCTCATGGATGAAGGCCTCGGAGCCAACCAAAAGAGATCCGACGGGCGCGCCGAGTCCCTTGGACAGGCAAAACTGCAGGCTGTCGGCTTCCCTGACGAGGTCGCCGACCGGCGTGCCAAGGGCCGCGGCGGCGTTGAAGATGCGGGCGCCGTCCACGTGGACCAGCAGGCCGTGCGCGCGGGCGGCGCGGCCGATCTCGGCCATGTGCTCGGCGGTGATGCACACGCCCCCGGCACCGTTGTGGGTGTTCTCCACACAGACCAGCCGCGTCGTGGCCAGGTGCACGTCCCGCGGCTTGACCGCCGACTCGATGAGCTCGGCGGTGATCACGCCGCGCGGAGCGTGCACGGTGGTCATTGTGACGCCGGCCAGCGAGGCCCAGCCGCCGACCTCCCACATCACGAGATGGGCCCGCTCTTCGGCGATCACGTCGTCGCGGGGCCGACAGTGCGTGATGATCGCGCAGGCGTTGCCCTGGGTGCCGCTGGTCACGAACAGCGCGGCCGGCTTGTCGAACAGCTCGGCGACGTACGCCTCGAGCTTGTTGACCGTCGGGTCCTCGCCCGAGACGTCGTCGCCCACCTCTGCCTCCGCCATGGCCCGGCGCATGGAATCGGTGGGCAGCGTCATGGTGTCGCTGCGCAGCTCGACAGGTCTCCGGGTCATCGATCCTCGCGAATGCGGCACCGCAGTTGGGTGCCGTGATCCTAGCGCGGGAAGCCGCTCCGCGCCGCGCGAACGCTGGCAGCACGAATCCCGCCAGCGGCCCTTGGCGCCAGTGGGGATGCCCCCACCGGCGCCTGATTCATGCCGGAGGTGCTCCCATTAGTCCGAACACGACAAAAAAAGGTAAATCCGATCCCCAAGACCCCCAGCACAACGGCGGCGCCACCCGTCAGCTTGGCCAGATCATGATCGAGCTTCCTCACCGCGAGGATTCCCGCAGCGATTATCACGAGGCAGCCCAAGGACGGCACCAACAACAGCAACCATTCCAGCGCTCCCATCACTCCCTCACTTCGCAAGCCTCGGGATCCCAGCAAGCCACACCCACAGCGTGCACAAACAGAATGACACGGATATAAGAGAGCGGGCCTATGGCGGCGCGGGCGGACGTCCGGCGGCGGAAAACGTGGTGCGTTACCTCGATTCGAGATACCGCGCCAGCTCGTCGCGGGCGAACGTGGGCAGCGGAGTTTTGGCGTCGTCAGTCGCGAGTGTCGTTCCGGCGTCGCGATCGACGATCCACCCGATCCGTGCCGCGTCGATACCGGCGGATTGAAGCCGTGCGAGCGCATGATCGGCGGCGGCGGGATCGACCGCGACCAGAAGGGCGCCGGACGCGATCAGCCCGAGCGGATCGAGGCCCAGGGCGCCGCAGACGGCTCGGCACTCCGGGAAGACGGGAATGGCCGCGCGATCGATCGTCAGCCCCGCCTGCGCGGCCTCGGCCAACTCATGCAGCGCTGTGATCACACCGCCCTCGGTCGGGTCGTGCATGGCGTGCACGGCTTCGCGATCCTGCAGCAGGGTTTCGGCCGCGCGGCGCACGGCGATACCCGGTTCGTGGCGCAATCTGGCGGCAGCGGCGATCACTTCCGGCGCCACACCGCGCGCTCGCAACGCCGGCACGTGCTCCTCGGCCAGGATGGCCGTGCCTTCGATGGCGACGCCGCCGGTGAGGATGACCGCGTCGCCGACGCGAGCACCCGAGGTTCGCACGACGCCGCCGCGCGGCACGGTTCCCAGCAGGCAGCCAATGGCCATGGGCCGGTCCAGGCCCACGGTGATCTCCGTGTGCCCGCCAACCAGCGCCACGCCGTGCGCCCGCGCCGCCTGCGCCAGGTCCTCCAGAAGCTGCGAGGCGCCGTCCGCGTCGATGCCCTCCGGCAGCAGCAGCGTGGTCACGAGCCACCGCGGGCGCGCGCCGGTGGTGACGAGGTCGTTTTCGTTGACGGCGAGCAGATCGCGGGCGAGCTGGGCGCTGCCGAAGGTGATTGGGTCGGAGGCGGCGACCAGAAGCTCGTCGCCGCCCAGGTCCAGCACCGCCGCGTCTTCCCCAACAGCCGCGCCGAGGACCACGTCGGGCGGCGGGGTGGGGACCCCGCGGAGGAATTGCCGGAGTAGTTCGGGTGGCAGCTTGCCGGCGGGGAGGTTCATGAGTGGCGGATCACTGTGCGGAAGCCGGCCGGTCCAAAGATGCCCGCGAGAACCCCGTCCGCCCCGTGGTTGAGTGGAGGGTGGATTCCCGCCTCCGCGGGAATGACGAACCATTGCTCAAAGCTCTCGCTTCGCGGGAATGACGGATCAAATGCCGCCGCCCGCCGTCGGTTCACGGGTGACCGCCCTGAGCGTTAGGATTCGACAGGGGGAGCCCATGCGCGATGCCCAACGGACCGGCGCGGGGGGCGCCATGGCGGAGGAGCCCGCGGCGCCGGCGCACGATACCCGCGAGAGCGCGCGCCTTCGCGAGGCGCTGGTTCAAAAGCTGTCGCATGAGGCCACGTTACGCGATCCCCGCATCATCGCCGCTCTCCGAGCCGTCCCGCGGCACGTCTTCGTGCCGGAAGCCACCCTGGAGCATTCGTACCAGGACACGGTGGTGCCGGTGAAGTATGCGGACGACGAGCTGCTGAGCACGCTGTCGCAGCCGTCCGCGATCGTGGTGATGCTGGAGCAGTTGCAGGTCGGTGAGGACATGCGCGTGCTGGAGATCGGCACCGGAACGGGCTACAACGCCGGCCTGCTGGCGGAGCTGGTGGGTCCGAACGGGCACGTGACCACGGTGGACATCGACGAGGACCTGACGCGACGCGCCCGCGAGGCCCTGCGAAGCGTCGGCTACGGCGCGGTGACGGTGCGTACCGGCGACGGGTTCGACGGCGCCGCCGAAGGGGCGCCCTACGACCGGATCGAGCTGAGCGCGGCGACGCCCGTGATCTCGCCCGCCTGGACCGAGCAGTTGGTCGACAGCGGCTTGCTGGTGGGTCCCATCAACGTGAAGGGGCTGCCGTTCCTCACCCCGGCGTTCCGCAAGCACGGGACGCGGCTGGTCGCCGAATCGATGCGCGCGTGCAGCTTCCTGGCGCTGCGCGGGTCCGCCGCGGCCGCCGGCGCCACGTTTCGTTTGCCGGTGCGGCCCAAGCTGCGGTTCGTGTGGGAATCGCCGGACGAGTTTCCCGCCGGCGTGCTGACGCGCGTGTTTCGCCACGAGCGCGAGGTGCGCGACGAAGTGCCCATTGCCTGGGGGGCGGCGGCCTACGTGCTGCTGACGAACACCGATGCGTTCGTGACCGAAGCCAGCGACGGCCGCGTGCGCGGGATTTCGCTGCTGGACCGCGAGACCGAGTCGTTGGCGAGCATCATGACGTCGAGCGACGGGTGGGGCACGGCGGGCGTGGTGGTTTATGGCGGCGACGGCGCCTATTCGCGCCTGGCCGCGTCGATCGACGCATGGGCCAAATGCGGGCGGCCGGGCGTCGAGGCCCTGCGACTGACGGCGGTGCCCGCTCCGGGACCCGAGCGGCTGGGACCCGGCGAATACCTGGTCCGAAAGCCCTATTACGACCTGATTGCTAGCTACGACACGGCGCGCTAGCGCGCCGGAAACCACCACATGGCGGATGGCGGCCGCCGGCGCCGTCCCGCCGCTGCGGGAATGCGCGTCGAACTTTGACGACCTGCCGCACCTGGCGGTGCTGGACGGCGGCCCGGGCGCCAATGGTCGCTGGACCTATCTGGTGGCCGACCCGGCGCAATGCCTCGTGTGGAACGCGGACGGCGGCGACGGCTTTGCCGGGCTTCAGGCCCTGCTTGGACCCGATGACCGGCACCCGGACTGGCCGGCGCCATTTAGCGGCGGCGCCATCGGCTATCTGGCCTACGACGCCGTATTCGGGCTGGAGCGGTTGCGCGTGCCGTGGGCGCCGGCCCCGGCGGGCTATCTCTGGGCCGGCGTCTTCGACTGGGTGATCGCACGGGACGAGGCCACCGGCGAGGGTTGGGTGGCCGCCACGAGCCGCTGCGGACGCGATCCCGAGCAACTTGTGAACGACGCCTGCGCGCGACTCGCGGCGACGCCGGCCAGACCGCGCGAGGTGCGAGCGTCCGGCGTCGCCACGAATCTCGACCGCGCGGCCTATGGCGACCGGGTGCGGCGGATCCTGGACTACATCGCGGCGGGCGACTGCTACCAGGTCAACCTGGCGCGGCGCCTCACGTTCGAGTGCCGGGCGTCGAGCCTCGCGGTGTATCGGCAGCTCGTGGACCGGCACCCGGCCCCGTTCGGCGCGCTCATTCGAGCGGGGCCCGTCGACGTCGTCAGCGCCTCACCGGAGATGTTCATTCGCAGCGCCGGCCGCCGGGTGGCGGCTCGGCCGATCAAGGGAACGCGACCCCGCGGCCACGACCCGGCGGAGGACCGGCGCCGGGCTCGGGCGTTGCGCGCCAGCGCCAAGGACCGCGCGGAGAACGTGATGATCGTGGACGTGATGCGCAACGACTTCGGTCGGGTGTGCACGCCGGGAAGCGTGCGAGCGCCGATCCTGTGGTCGGTCGAAGCCCATCCGACGGTTTGGCAGCTGGTGTCCGTGATTCAAGGCGAACTGGCGGAGGGGGCGACGTCGGTCGATCTGCTCCGCGCGTGCGCGCCCAGCGGCTCGGTGACCGGCGCGCCGAAGCTGCGGGCCATCGAAATCATCGACGAGTTGGAGCCGGAGCGTCGCGGCGTCTACTGCGGCAGCGTGTTTCGGCTCGGATTCGACGGCGCGCTGGCCGCGAGCGTGGCTATTCGAACGCTGCAGCTGGTGGACGGACGCGCCAGCCTGGACGTGGGCGCGGGAATCGTGGCGGACTCAGACCCCGACCTGGAGTTCGACGAGACGTCGGACAAGGCGCGGGGGATTTTGGCGGCGCTCGGGACGCGGGAGTAGGAGCCCGGACCGCCACGCCTGGACGGGCGGGTTTGAAACCCGCCCCTACGTCCGGTTGGAATTCCGCAGCCTTCCAAGGACACACGGCACCCTCGCGCTGCGCCCGCCGATTTCTTGCGGCGGGAGGACCCGCTAGGGGTCCAGGTAGCGGGCCTGCACCCAGCCGTCGGGCTCGAGCTGCACCCAGATGAGCCCGTCGGAGGTTCGCTGCCGGCCGGTGAGCCGCACTTCGGTCTGGTAGAGCAGCACCCGGATCACGGCCGCCCGGACGGTGGGTTCGACCCGGACGTTGAGGCCGTCCGTGGCATTGACGCGGCGATTGAGCGCCGGCGTGGGCGTGGGGGTCGCCGCCGGCGTCGGCGTCGGCGTCGGCGTGGGCGTCACCAACGGCATCACCGTTGGCGCGCCTTCCGGCGGCGTGATGGCCGGTCGCGGCACGACCGGCGCGGTGGCACTCGGCGGAACCGGGGCCGCCGACAGCTCGACCGGCGCGCCGCCAAACAGGAATCGCAGCACGATGACGCCCACCACCGGCACCGCCAGCGTGCCGATGACGCCCAGCGCGATGCCGAATTGGCCGCGCAGCCAGCCTGCCCAGCGCTCCACGCCGCTACGCCACCTCTTGGCTGAACGTGCCGGCTAACCCTAACGCACGATTGGCGCTGGGCCGGCAGTGGGCTTCGTCCGGTGGCCCAGGCTGCGCGCAGCCTGGGAGAGTCAACCACGGCCGGACCCACGCTGCACGCAGCGCGGGCCACCGGTCCGATGTAGGGGCGGCCCTCGTGGCCGCCCGGATCGGCGCCTTTCTTAGTCGGCCGCGGCTTCGGATCCCGGCCAGGGCGGCCAGTTGCCGAAGGCCTTGGCGGTGCGGCCCGAGTAGGCCACGGCCAATGCGCCCCGGGCCTCGTCGCCGATGCCGATGAGCATGCCGTTCGCCCGCCCGCCGGCGCTGATGGCGATGATGCCCTGCGCGTCGCCGCCGCTGATAGCGATGATGCCGCTGGCCGAACCGGCCCCAATGGCGACGATGCCGACGGCGTTGAAGAGGCTGACGGCGACCAGGCCGACGGCGACGATCGGACTGAGCGCGAACGTCCCGACCGCGACCACATAGGCGAGCGCCGTCCCCTCAAAGACGGTCCCCTCCATGTCGACGACGCCGAACGCCCCGAGCAGCAGGACGACGACCGTGGCCACCAGCACGCCCAGCGTGGCTAGACCGGATATACCTCGAGCGACGTTGCCGACGGTCGCTTTGCCTGACTCTGTCATGTGCACCACCTCCTGCGCGCCAGCGTGCGCCGTCGGCCGCCGCCGGTCAAAGTGCGCGCCGGACCGCAGGTCGTGCGACGGCTCAGCCGCGGACCCGCATCTCTTGAGGGTGGGGAGTTAGGGCAAGTCCTTCGGTCGGCTGATCTTCCGCCGCACCCATGTCCCGGCGCGGACCGCCCCGTAGCCGAGCAAGGCGAAGGCGACGACGAGCTTTGGCCAAACCCATCGGCCCACACCGCGGGCGCCGCGACCGAACGCCGGCAGGCCCACTCGGGTGACCCACCAGAGGGCGCGTAGCGCGTGAACCCCAATGATGCGGAGCGCCTGCGCCGCCTGCGTGAGGATGCGCCTGAGACCGCGGGCGATGAGGCGCACGGCGCGGCCGAGCGCCGTGAATATGGCCGCCAGAAGCCCCAGCACTACGAGGTCCGCGCGAAAGCCACGGTCAGGCGCCCATTTATCGAGTCGGGGCCAGCGTGCGCCGTCGGCCGCCGCTGGTCAATCGCACCGCCGGGCCGACCGGGCGTTGCAGAAGCGGCATGCCGCCGCCTACAATCCAGGGCCGTCGATGGACGGCGTCCGCACGGTGCCAGAGCTGGCGCCGCGGGCGGGATCGCGCCCATGCAGCGCTGCCGCTGCTGGGCGTTTTTTTGTTGGTCGAGCGCGGGGCGCCCGGCCAGGGAGGACAAGTCGAAATGGCAGACGCCTCACAAGCAGACCTGGTTCAGTCGGCCCTGCGCAAAGCGCGGGACGCCGACTGCAAGATCGTGGACGTGCGCTTCACCGATATCCCGGGAACCTGGCAGCACTTCTCCATTCCGCTGGACAAGCTGGATGAGGACGTGTTCGACGAGGGCCTGGGATTCGACGGATCGAGCGTGCGGGGGTTCCAGCAGATTCACGAAAGCGACATGCTGGTAATGCCCGACCCCACCACGGCCTTCGTGGACCCCACGCTGGAAGTGCCCACGCTGGTGCTCACGGGCAACATCCAGGATCCGGTGACCGGCGAGCCGTACACCCGCGACCCTCGGCACGTGGCGCAGAAGGCCGAACGGCACCTCATCGACAGCGGCATCGCCGACGTGAGCTATTGGGGACCGGAAGCCGAGTTCTTCATCCTCAACAGCGTGAGGTTCGATCAGAGCGCCCACGCGGCCTTCTACTTCATCGACTCGGACGAGGGCATTTGGAACTCGGGCGCGGACGACGGGCACGCACCGAACCTGGGGCACCGCCCGCTGCACAAGCGGGGCTATTTCCCGGTCCCGCCAAACGACAAGCTGCAGGACTTGCGCTCGCGGATCACGCTGGCGCTGATGGACGTGGGCATCGACGTCGAGCTGCATCACCACGAAGTGGCGACCGCCGGCCAGGCCGAGATCGACATCCGCTATGGCCCGCTGACGAAGACCGCCGACCAGATGATGCTCTTCAAGTACATCATCAAGAACGTGGCGCGCCATCACGGCTACACCGTGACGTTCATGCCCAAGCCGATCTTCGGCGACAACGGCTCAGGCATGCACGTGCACCAGAGCCTGTGGAAGGGCGGGGGCAATCTGTTCTACGACGCGGACGGCTACGCGATGTTGAGCGAGACGGCGCGGCACTACATCGGCGGACTGCTGCGGCACGCCCCGGCGCTGCTGGCCTTCTGCGCGCCCACCACGAACTCGTACCGGCGCCTGGTGCCGGGATTCGAGGCGCCGGTGAACCTGGTGTACTCGCAGCGCAACCGAAGCGCGTGCGTGCGCATCCCGGCGTACTCACCCAGCCCGGCCGCGCGGCGCGTCGAGTTCCGCCCGCCCGACCCGAGCGCGAACCCGTACCTCGCGTTTTCAGCCATGCTGATGGCCGGCCTGGACGGCATCCGCAACCAGATCGAGCCCCCGGACCCGGTGGACCTCGACCTGTACGACCTGGAGCCCGAGGAGGCGGCCAAGGTGCAGTCGGTGCCCGGATCGCTCTACGAGGTGCTGGACGCGCTCGAAGCCGACCACGCGTTCCTGCGCGAAGGCGGCGTGTTCACCCAGGACCTGATCGACACCTGGCTGGACTACAAGCGCACCGTGGAAGCAGACGAGGTGAACCTGCGGCCGCACCCGTACGAGTTCATGCTCTACTACGACGTGTAGGCGATGGCGGTGGGCGGTTTAGCCGCCCGCGGAAACATCTGAATCGTCGTCGGGGAACGCCTTGCCAATATCGACCAGCGTGGGCGAGGCGCCGGGATGGCGTCGGCGCACGCCGAGAAGGCGGTTGATCAACCGCGCGACTCGCGTGGTGCTGACGGACGGCGGTGCGTGCCGCGCGGGCGGTTGGACCGCGTCCACGCGCGCCCCGGCGGTGTCTTCCGCTGAATCGGCGGGTCCGAGCACGCGCCAGGTCACAACGGAGACTCCAGGCGGCGCCGCCGTGGGGCCGACGGCGACGCGCGCCGTTTGCTCGCCGTCCTTGGTGGCCATCACGAGCCGCTGGCCGACCTCCAGCTCGAGATCGCCCGGGTCGAGCCAGCGCAGGGGACCGTTGCGCCGCAGGCGCAGGCCGACGACGTAGCGAACCGGAGCGGCCGAGCCGCCCGTCACCGCGGCCGGCTGTCGGCGGCGGGCCGCAGCGCGAGGTCTTCGAACACCAGCTTGGGCGTGACGTTGTGCTGGATGTGGACCTGGGCGTCGCGGGCGCGCAGCATCCGCGCCACCACCGAGCGGAGCGCCGCCCGCGCCTCGGTCGGCGCGCCGCTTCCGGCGGCCCGCATGGCGGCGCGAAGCTCCGACGCCTGCGCCCGGTTGATGTGCGCCAGCCACTGGTAGGCCCGCTCGGCCTGCTCGAGCGGGCGGCCGCGGCCCAGCAACTCATCGACCAACATGAAGCGGGCGGCGGGCGCCGCGCCCTCGAACGCTTGGGCCTTGGCCTGGCGTTCAGCAAACTCCCGCCAGCGGCTCTCGTCGCGGGCCATGCCGATCGCCCAGCCGGCCCGGCCGCGCGCGGCGGCGGCAATGGCGTCGGCGGCTTCAGCCTCCAGTCCGCGCTCGGCGACCAGGTGCGAGGCGATCTGCGTCTCCGGCACGGGAGCCAGCGCCATGTGGTGGCAGCGGGACCTCAGCGTGGGCAGAACGCCGCTCGCCTGCTGGGCAATCAGGATGATGACCGCATGCGGCGCGGGCTCCTCAAGCGTCTTCAGCAGGGCGTTGGCCGCCGGAATGCTCAACTCCTCGGCGGCGTCGATGATGGCGACGCGCGCCGGGCCGTGGGCCGGCTTGAGGTAGGTCTCGGCGGCAAGCTCGCGCACGCCGCGGATCGGGATGTCGCGAAACCCATCGCGGCGGCGCAACACGTGCACGTCGAGGTAGGCGGTGTGGATGTAGCCGGCGTCTCGCCGGTCGCGCGGCGGCCGGGGATCGTCCACCTCGTCGGGATGAGCCCGCCGGACCGCCGATTGCCAGAACGGGGCGTCGGGCTCCACCGCGCGACACAGCCGGCAGGCCCGGCAGGGCCGATCAGGCGCCGAGCAGCGCAGCGCCTGCGCCATGCGCGCGGCGAAGGTTCGCCGGCCGGAACCCGGCACGCCCGTGATGAGATAGGCGTGTCCCAGGCGGCCCGCCCGGTGCGCGCCCTGAAAGGCCCGCACGGCGCGCTCGTGGCCCAGCAGCCCCCAGGGGTTCATGCCGGCACGGGCACCGTGGCAATGTCCCGGATGCGGATGTCCAGCGTCACCTGCTGCGCCAGGTCGAAGGTATCGGTCTCGTAGATGCTGACCGTGCCGCGGTCGCTGGTGCCCACGATCAGTTTGCGGCGGCCGGGGTCGACGGCCAGGGCATGGGGATTGGCCGTCACCGGCAGCAGGAACGCAATGCCGAGGTCGGTCGGGTCGAGCGCCGTGATGGTATCGGTCCAAATGTTGGCCACGAGGAGGGCCGATCCGTCGGGCAGCAGCGCCAGCCGGTGCACGCCTTCCTCCAGGTCACGCTCGGCCGAGACTTCCAGGGTGTCGGCCTCGAGACGCGTGACGCTGCCATCGCGCAGGCTGGCGACGAACACGTTGCCCGCCCGGTCCACGGTGATCGCCTCCGGCCACGAGGGCACGCCGGCGGACTGCCGCGTCTCGCCCGTGGCGACGTCGACGAGGGACACCGTCGAGAACGCCCGATTGGCGACGTACACGGATTCGCCGTCGCCGCGGGGCACGATGTCGCCGATCCCGGCTCGCACGTGCCAGTCGTGCACGATGCGCCGCTCGTCGGGATCGATGACGAACAGGTGCCCGCGGTCGAGATCCGACCCGGTCACATACAGCAGCCCCGACACCGGATCGACCGCCATGTCGGCCACCACGAGGCTGGTCGCCGGGGCCCGATCGTTACCCGCCAGGAGTTGGGGCTCGCCGCCATAGAACATCTGCGCGAAGTCCGATTTCAGGGTGACGGTGGCGTGCGCCGTCCGGTGCGGCTCGATGGTGACGGGATTCGGCGACTGATGGACCGTGATGGGCCCCGCGGCCTCGGCCGTACGACCGAGGCTTTCGGCGCTGGCCGTCATGGCGTTGACCACGTACGAACTGCCCGCGATCAGATCGTTGAAGACCACCACGCCGGACGCGTCGGTTTCGCGCGCCCGCACCAGGACTTCGCGACCGCGAATGCTCCAGAGCAAATGGACCACGGCGCTTGGGGGAGGCTTGTCATCCTCGTCGCGCACCTCGACCCGGAGACTGAACGCCAACGGAATCGCCGCGGCGATCCGGCCTGTGTTCACGTCGAACACGCGGATCTCGGTGGCCAGCTCGTCGGCCACGTAGAGGAGCCCGCGCGCGGGATCGGCCGCCAGCGCCCACGCCGCGCCGGCGGCTTCGATGCGCGAGTCCGACAGGGGTGCCAGCGACGGCAGATCGATCACGGCCAGCGTTGGGGACTCCGAATCGCCGCGGCCAGGGACGCCACCGACAAAAATCGAGCCGTGCGGGGCCGTCGGGAGCACAAACGTCACCACCCTTGGGGTTTCCAGGCCGGCCTGAACCGATGGCGCCCGCAGCGTTTCGTGGCCGGCGGCGCGCGCCGTCACGTGATAGGCCACGTCGGGAGCCAATCCCTCGAAGCGCGCGATGCCGTCCGTGGCGGTGTGCCCGACGGCCACCAGCTGCCCCTGAAGGCCGCGAATTTCGACCAGCGTGTCCGGCAGCGGATCGCCCGACGCGTCCGCCAGCACCTCGACCTCGAGCTGTCCCGGCGCGGGCTCAACCAGGAAGGTGGTGCGGCCTTCGCCCGCCGGTTCGCCGCCGCGATAGGCCGCGGAGCCGAGGAATTCGATCTGGGTGCCCGGCAGCAGGGGCACGGTGGTCGGAAGCTGGGTTTCGACGGAGAAGGTTCCCGCGCGGGAGATCACCACCTCGCCCACATAGACGCCCGGCAGCGGCTGCTCGACGGTCTCGACGTCCCCTCCAAACGTGAGCTGGGGCCGCGCGACCTGCACCACCATTTCCAACCGCAGCAGGGTGCCCTCCTCCCAGCGGCTGCCGCGGATGGTCAGCTCGCTGCCCGGCGGCCCGCTCTCCGGTTCGACGCGCAGCATCGGGCCGCTCGCGTCGACGAGCGGGAAGTCACCGGTGACCGCCGAGCCGTACAGGCCAAGCGCCAGGATGATGATGACCGGCAGGAGCGCGATGGACGCCAGAACGGCGGCGATGGTGACGGCGCGACCGGTGGGCATGCGCGAGCTCCGGATCCGGCGGCCTGCCTGACCGAGCGTCGCCACCCTCGCGGCCGCCGCCCACATGCTTGACGCGCAGCGTCCGCGAGGATCCGGCAAGCCAGCCGGGGATGCGCGGAATTGTAAGC
The DNA here is from genome assembly GCA_028873795.1 of Chloroflexota bacterium. Lineage (GTDB taxonomy): Bacteria > Chloroflexota > UBA11872 > UBA11872 > UBA11872 > JAJECS01. The sequence continues at coordinate 44,454 of JAPPNP010000026.1, read as the reverse complement.
CGCCCGGCGGTTACCCCGTCGGCCGCTCGGCGCGCGCGGCGAAGCAGCCGCTGTGACGGGGGATGGTGATTCGCCCCTGCGCATCCGCCGCCGCCGCGAGGGCGTCGCGCATGTGCGGCGCGAGTGCGGCCGCCAGGCGCTGGAGATCGCCTTCCCGCGCGCCGTCCGGCGCGCCGCGCGCGAAGAGACCACCGCGGTAGACATCGAGCGCCTGCGCCACGGATTGGAACACCAACGGATCGTCCCGCCGGCGCACGCTGACGTCGCCAAACACCCGGCGCAACTGGTCGGCGCCGTTTTCAAGCGTGAAGCGGTCGCGGGCGGAGGCGGCGAGCGCGCGCCGGGCCATCGCCTCATGGCCGGCCCGCCGGCACGCTTCGACGTGCAAGTCCAAGAGGCGGCGACCGGACTGGGCGCTGTTCGTGGCCGCCAGCAGCAAGCCGCCCGGCGACATCACGCGACGGATCTCGCGCAGCCATGACGCGAGGTCGCTCGGGTAGTACAGCACGTGGCCCGCGAGCACCACGTCGAAGGCGCCATCGGGATAGGGCAGGCGCGCAATGTCCCCCTGCACGGCGTCCACGCCGGCGATGGAGCCGACGCCGTGGGCGGCGGCGCGGTCGAGGTCGACGGCGGCGACCAGCGCGTGCGGCGGCAGTATCAGGCGTAGCGCCGCCGTGCGCCTCCCATCGCCGCAGCCCGCGTCCAGCGCGGCGTACACCGCCGTCGGTTCGACCGGATCGAGCAGCCAGGCAGTGTAGTCGCCGGGGCGGGCGCTCGGCCCGCTATTCATTCATGCCTCGCTCCGCGAATGGGTATCCCCATCCTCGACACTCGGCTGCCTTTGTAAACCACGCCTGCGGCCCGCACATCCACCAAGCGTGCGGAGGCCGGATCACGGTGTCGACGCGCGAACACGCTCGGCCCTAGCCAAAGCGACCCGCCGCCCCGGGCGCTCCTGACCGACAAAAGGGTATGTGCCATGATCATTTGTCGGTCGTCATGCTTGGGAGATGGGATGACTGGGAGTCCGAAAGTCGTGGTTGTGACAACCGTTGAGTACCGGCAGTTCCCCAACGACGGGCTGCACGCTGCACGGTTTCGTCCACTGGGTCTCACGGCCTATGGGCAGTCGCGTGAGGACGCCCGCCGCAACTTCTTTACGCTCTTCCGGACGTTTGTCGAGGACACGCGGGAGCTTGGCCAGCTTGAGACCCAACTCGATCGTGCTGGCGTCACCTGGCACTCCGTTGAGGATTTCGTGAGGACCGGCAAGCCGTACTTCGATCTTGAGACGCTCTCGTGGACGGGTGCGCACAACGCGCAACATGAGGCGTCCGGCGAACACGAGCCATCGGAGGCGATTGCCGCTTGATGAGCGGCTCGATCAACGTTGGGGACGTGATTGCCGCCTTCGGTGCGGACGGGTGGTCACTCTTTCGGTTCGAATACCCAACGGTGATCTTCAGGCGCGGTCTGACCGATGTCGTCCATTTGGCCGTTGTTCAACGCGAAGACTCCGACTTTCTCCTCCGGAGTGACTTTCTGAGCGAGGATTTAGTGGCCATTGGGCGCCGGCTGGGTGACGAGGGCCTGCGCAATCGAATCTTCGAGCATCTCGACGCCGGGAGCGCACCGTCTTGAAGCCCCAGGGTCGAAAACTGGCATCGACCCGCACCCACGCCGTGGGATACCACGCGGTCGAGGTCGGCGGCGTCCCACGTCGAAACCGCTGATGGGGCCTCTTTGTGATAAAATGAACAAGCCGCACGATGCGTGCGATGCTCCCACACGACGCCTGCCGCCCAGTGTGGCAGGGAAACGGATTGATCCCGGCGCGGCCCAAGGCTCGCCCAGCGCCGGTCCACGTAGGCAAGGTGGTCAATGCTCGTTCTATCCCGCAAAGCCAACGAGACCATCGTCTTGGACAACGCGATCGAAGTGACCGTCCTGGAAATCCTGGGCGAGCGCGTCAAGATCGGCATCAACGCTCCTCGCGACGTCCCGATCGTGCGGCAGGAGTTGCTGCATCAAACTCGAACCGACCATCTTCCCCCGGCGAATGCTGCGGCGCCGCCGGCCGGAAACGGCGAACCCACGACCGATCACGGGGCCACGCGCGATCGTCATCCATAGACGGACGCCAGCAGATTGCCGACTCAACGCCGCGCTCTGGCGCGCGCCGCGCCGCCTTTCTATAATCCGCGCCCGTTGACTGACTGCGCTTTTCCCCGGGCCTTCGCCCGCCACTCCGGCGCCACCCATTCCAGGTGCTCACGACGCACCCATCGTGTGGGCGTGGAGCGCCGCGCATGAGTGACGCCTTCGCCCAACTGCGCGAGAGCTTCGAAGCGCCCGCCCCCGACGATCGGCCGTTGGCGTTGTGGCTGTGGAACGGCGAGCTCCACGAGGCGCAGATCGGCCGCCAAATCCGCCAGTTGGCCGACAAGGGCATGGGCGGCGTGGTGATTCGCGCCAGCCGGGGGCTGCGCACGCCCTTCCTCGGGGATCGCTGGTGGGACGCCATCGAATACGCGGTGGCGGCCGCCGGCAAGGCCGGATTGTCCGTGTGGATCGGCGACGACTACCGATCGCCGAGCGGGGCGGCCGGCGATCCCGGCGAAGCCGACGGGCAAACGGCGTCGCAGGTGCTCGCGACAGGCCCCGAGCACCAGGGCAAGGCGCTGGTCCGCAGCGTGCTCGCGGTCGAAGGCCCGGCCGAGATTTCGGTGGAAGGCCGCAGTCCCAACGGCGAACCGCTGGCGCGGGTGGCGGGCCGGGTGGACGCCCGGCAGGGGCTGGACCCCGAGAGCCTGACGGAGATTCCGGACGCCCCAACGTGGGAATGCCCGGAGGGCGCCTGGCAGATCTTCAGCTTTGCGGTGCGCGAGATCGGCAACCGCATCGACTACCTGCGTCCCGCAACCGTGGCGCGCTTCATCGAAGCGGCCTACGCGCCCTACGCCGAGCGTCTGGGCGACGCGCTCGCGGGCTTCGCCTTCGATACCCCCCACCTCGCGAGTCAACCCATTCCCTGGACCGAGGGTCTGGCCGAGCAGTTCGCCGCGCGCAAGGGCTACGACCTGCTGCCGCAGTTGCCGCATCTGATCGTGCGGGGAGGCGCGACAACCGCCAAGGTCCGCTGCGACTTCTACGAGGTGATCGCCGCGCTCTATGCCGAGTCATGGTTTGAACAGATCGCGGGCTGGTGCGAGGAACGCGGCTACGCCTGGATGGGGCACACGGAAGAGCACATCGCGGCGCATCCCGCTCGCCAAGGCGACTACTTCCGCACCATGCGCGCCGTGCCGCTGCCCGGCAGCGACATGCACGGCTTTCGGAACGCCCGGCCCCGCACGGTCCAACCGGCGGAAATCAAGCCCGCGGTATCCGTGGCCGCGCTGACGGAGCGCCGGCGGACTGCCGTGCGCGCGTTTGGCGGCGCGGGGTGGAGCGTGACCCTGGACGACGTGCGGCGCGGACTGAGCCGCCTGGCGGTGATCGGCGCCGACCTCCCGGTCATGCAGAGCTTTCACTACAGCATGGACCGCGCCGTGGCGGCCGACGATTGGCCCAACACCTTTTTCACGCAGAACCCCTATTGGCGGCAGTTCGGCGAGGTCACCTCGTATGCTGCGCGCCTCACCGCGTTGACCCGCCGAAGCCAGGCGACCACCACCGTCGGGGTGCTCGCGCCCTTGATCAGCGTGTGGGCCAATACGGCCGACGGCCGGCCCAATGCTCGCGCGCGGGAAATCGGCGAGGCCTACGAGTCGCTGGTGGACGGGCTCTTCACGCGCCGCGTCGACGTGCACATCGTCGATAGCGCGTTCGTCCTCGGCAGTGAGTTTGACGGCGCGTCGCTGCGCGAGGGCCGCGTGGCCGTCAACGCCCTGATCATCCCGCCCATGCCGGTGATGGAGCGCGCCGTCGCGGCGCGGTTGACGGAGTTCGTCAAGGCTGGCGGACGCCTGATCTGGAGTGGCGAGCTGCCGACCGTCAGCGCCGAGTCCGGCGCCGACGACGAGGAGCTCCTGCGCCTGGTGAAACCGCTGACCCCGGCCGGGGCGTCGACCAAGCGCGGCAGCCGCATGGGCAAGGGCCGCATCTTCACGCTCAAGGAAGACGCGGCGGACTGGCTGGATCGGGTGGCGGCGCGGCTCACGACCGCCACCAGCCTGGCCTCGGACAAGGACGGCGTCGCGCTCGCGGCGCGCCGGCTCGAGGGCGGCGAGGTGGTGCTGGTCGTCAACGAATCGCCCGAGGAGCAGAAGGTCGCCGTCAGGAGTCGCGCCAGGGGCGCCGCCGAACTCTGGGACCCCGAGACCGGTGCGCGGCAGTCGATCTCCACCACCGGCGCGCGCACGCGGCGTACTTCGGAGTTCGTCCTTCCGGGACACACGGCGCGCGCCGTGGTCTTCGACGCCGCCACCAAGCCCGCCCGCGGCTCGTCCAGCCGGCGGGCGCCGCGCGTGAAGCCCATGGAGCTGAGCACCGAGTGGCAGTTTGCGCTGGAGACTGGGGTGCCAACCGGCCAGGGCACCGTGCGTCGCACCGAGCTTCCCGTGATGCGGTTCCAAGACTTCGCGCTTGGCGCGGGTCGTCTCGAGCGACTGCGGGACCCGGCCTACGACGACTCGACGTGGCGCGAGCTGTGGCTCACGTCAGCCGACGCGAATGCCGTGGGCAATTGGCGCGCGTCGTGGATCACGGGCGTGCGACAGCCGGAGGGCTGGGTCGTGCGACCCGACAGCGAGGCGCACGACCGGCTGCGCTTCACCAAGTCGCTCACGATCACCGACCCGCCGATCAAGGCCTGGGCTACGTTCGTGGGCGTGGAGCGCGCCACCGTGTACATGAACGGCACGGCGCTTGGCGAGTCCGACGACTGGGCCAACCCGGTGACCTACAACATCATGCCCTACCTGCGGCTGGGCCAGAACACGATCGTCGCGGATGTCGAGAGCAATTCCGCCACGCCGCTTTCGTTGCTGTTCGAGGCCCAGATCGATCTGCGATCCGGTGAGTCGCTCGTGGTGGTGTCGGACGCGTCGTGGGACGTGCAGGCGCCACGCTCGGAAATGTGGACCGGCACCGAATTCACCCGCGACGTGCCCACCGTGACCTGGGAACGCGGGGGGCCGCCCGTGCAGCCGTGGGGACACATTGTGCTGCTGGGCGAGCCGGTGCAGTTTCCGCGCACGCTGATGTATCGCCAGCGGCTGCCGGTGGGCTGCGTGGGCATCGGCATTCCCTATATCAAGGGCGTGCACAAGGTCTACGTGGACGTGCGGGAACGCACGCCCGACATCAACGGCGTCTACAACATCACCACCGGCGGCGTGCTCAGCGTGGAGGTTCACGCCACGGACTTCTCCAACGGGGTGCTCGCCCCGCTGGCGCTGTTCATGCGCCCCACCACGATCTCCCTCGCGTCGTGGGGCGACCTGGGCTATCGGTGGTACTCCGGCTCGGCGGTCTATGAGCAGAGCGTCGAGCTGACGAAGGCCGAGGCGAGCGGCACGGTGGCGCTCGATCTGGGGGACGTGCGCCACCACGCCGAGGTGATCGTGAACAATCGATCGCTCGGCTCGCGCTTGTGGCCGCCCTACCGCTTCGACCTCACCGGCGCGGTGAATGCCGGATCGAACACGGTGCGGGTGCGCGTCAGCAATCTGGCCGCGAACGAGATGCGCTGGCGCCGCGACGAACGGCGCATGGGCGATCCCTGGCACCGCTACTGGCACGAGGACAACATCGAGTCCGAGCGGCTGGTGTCCGGCCTGCTCGGGCCGGTGAAGCTGGAGCTGTCGCCCTAGCCGCCGCCGGCGCCCGGACAGAGGTCCGGCGTGGGACGGCTGCCGGAGTATCCACGCACGAAGTTGTAGACCTCGGCCTTGTCGTAGGCGTCCAACCGCTGCATGACCAGAAGGGCCGTGAGCACCACTTCGGAGTCGCCCAAGCCGGCGTCGGGGTGCACCACCACGTCATAGCCTTCGAGCTCTCGCGCCACGCGATTCATTTCCGCCTCCAGCGCGGCGCCACCCGACAGGTTGAAGTGGACGATCACGTGGCCCGCGCACAGGTTGGCGACTTGGACGTCGTCGGGAATGGTCGAGGCGTGGAAGCCGAAGGCCGCGGGCTGGAGCGCCCGCGGACCGGAGGTCGGCGGATCGGTGGCGTACGGCTCGCGCGCCCCCCCGTCACCGAGGAGCGGGGATTCCTGCAGCTCCTGCACGTCGCCCGGGCCCTGGTTCAGATTGCTGAGGCAAAACAGGTTGAGCGGAATGAGCACAGCCATCATGAAGGCGAAGTAGAGCCAGAAGCCGCGGCCCAGACCGGGTCGCGGCTGCGACGCCGACTGCTGCCCTCGGCGCTGCCGCTTGGGCTTCTCGTCGGCCTTGGCGGGTGCGTCGTCGGATTCGGAGGATTCGGCTGGCCTGCCGCCACGCGCGAGTTCGGCAGCCCGTGAATCCGATGCGCGGCGGCGCCTACGTCTTGCCATGGGGAAGGTGTGTTGCTGCTTCGTGCCGACCGCGAGACTCGCGGCCGCGAACCTCTTGTAGCATAACCACGCTTTGAGCCCGCCCCGATCGCCCCGCGTGACGCCCCCGACCCGCCGTGCGCCGCCACGCCTTCCCCGCCGACGCCTGCTGGCGGCGGGCGCGCTGGCCGCCGCCGGATTCGCCCTTCCCTGGCCAAGCGTCCGCGGGCTGGAACCGACGGGGGACGCGCGCGTCGTCGCCCTGCGCTACGAGCCGGAGCTGGGGCACAACATCGCGACGCTTTCGGTGACGGCGTCCGGCGGGCACCACCTGGTCGACTTCCTGGGGCACTACTTCCGCACCGGCGGGTTGCGGCGGGCCGGATTGGCGATCAGCGAGCCCCTCGTCGAGGACGGCGTGCTCTGCCAGTACTTCCAGCGGGGCGTGATGGAGGGCCGGCTGACCGGCGGCGGGGTCGTGATGCAGTGGCGCGACCTGTGGACCGTGCTCGGCGACGGGGAAGACGCGGCGGCCGTCGCGGCCATCCCCGAGGAATCGGCGCTCACGAACCCGCATGGCGGCCGCGCGGTTGGGCCCTACGGCCACGTCGTGTCGAACCAGGCGGTCGACGGAACACCGACCGGATTCCTCGATCTGTACGACGCCGTTGGCGGCGAGCTGAGCCTCGGGGCGCCGCTGACGGCCGCGCGCCTGGAAACCGAGGACGACCCCGCCCCGATCATTCCGGGGTTGGTGGCGGACTTCGTGCGGCAATACTTCGAGGCCGGCGTGATGGAGGCGCACCCCCAGACGCCCGGCGCCGCGAGCCTGACGCTGGTGGGCGACGTCACGCGCGACACGGCCTACGCCAACCACAGCTGGACGTTCCTGCAGAGCTTCGACACCAGGCCCGCGCTCGCGCCGGGACGGCGTCTGCGCCTGGAGCGAACCGAACGGCCGGCCGGCCTGATTCAGAGTGGACCGCCCGTCGCGCCGCCGGGCTTCGAACTCTCGGTGTTTGCCCGCACGCAGCGCCTCGGCTTTCCGGCGGTGCTGCGCTTCGCGCCCGACAACCGCCTCTTCGTCGGATTCTCGAATGACCAGATCGTGACCATGCGCGACTCGACCGGCGACGGGCAGGCCGACGTGATCCGCACCTTTGCCTCCGGCGACGGCGTCAAGGATGTTCGGGGGCTGGCGTTTGTGGGCGACCACGTCTATGCATCCGTCGAGGACAAGATCATTCGGCTGCGAGACGCTTCCGGCTCGGGGGCGGCGGACGAATCGGCAGACATCGTCACCGGCCTGGAACTGGACACGCGGGTGCCGTTCCATCGCAACAACGGCATCGCCATCGGGCCGGACGGATTGCTCTACATGACGCTAGGGAGCACCACGAACGCGGGGGAGATCCGCGAACGCCCGCTGTCGGCCTCGATCTTGCGGTCGCGGCTGGACGGCGCCGGGCTGGAGAAGTTCGCCACCGGTTTGCGCAATCCGTTCGGCCTGGCATTCAGCCCGGACGGCGAGCTCTTCTGCACCGACAACGGCCCCGACAGCCGCGTGCGGCGCATCGACGACCCGCCCGATGAGCTCAACCACGTGATCCAGGGCGCGGACTATGGCCACGCGCGGTTCTGGGGCACGCCGCCGCCCGACTCGGGGACCCGCGGACCCGTCGCGAATCTGTCGGCGCACGGCGCCGCCGCGGGGCTGACCTTCTTCACCGGACCCCAGGCGGGCGAGTTCGACGGCAACGTCCTCATCGCCATGTGGGGGCCGTCGGGGGGCCGCAGCTCGTTTGCGCACAACATCCTGCGGGCGCGGCTGCGGCGCGAGGGCGACTCCTACACGGCGCAAGTGCGCCCGTTCGTCAGCTCGCTGACCCGGCCCACGGACGTGGTGGTCGGCCCGCACGGCGACCTCTACATCGCCGACCACGTCGGCCGCACGATCTTTCGGCTGCGCCGCCGCGGCCTGGCGCCGTCGGTGCTGCGGTAGGAGGGCAGGTGCGGCGGCGGCTGAGCCTTTGTCGAGCCGAGTCGCGACCAGCTCAGTTTTCGCGCACGTCCTCATAGACCTCAAACGCTATTTCGCCGTCGCCCGACACCCCGATGCGAAGCACTGGAATGAAGGCGGCGTCCCGCCAGTAGTTCGGCTGCCATTCGTGCCTCAGACGGATGACCAACGCCCAGTTGCCAGGATCCAGTCTTCCCTCCGACGCAGGCAGCGGCACGAACGCGCCACGATCATTTCGTACCGCAAAGCTGGGTGCCGCAAGGTCCAGCCGGTAGGTGTGCGTGCTCGCCGCCGACCCCGATGACAGCAGTCCGTCAAACCACTTCTCGAACACCGGTCCGCGCTCGCCAGGCAGAAAGTCGACGGGGATGCCCAACGGGGAATCCAGCAGCGGGACGAATAGCCAGTCCTGGCTCGTCCAGCGTTGTGGCGCGTGCTCAGCGAAGGTCGCGTTGAAGGTGATTCGCCCCTGACTAAGGCTCGCATCGGTCACGCGGACGCCGAGCGGCGGCTCTACGTGAGCCAGCGTCATGATTGGTTCCACCGCCCCATACGGCGCGTAGACGGCGGCATCCTCGTTTTGCCAGATGGGGCGACGTCCACCGGGCGGGAGCATCCAGGGATCGATCTCGGCAGGCAAGACGACGATGTCCGGCGCCGATGCGCCCAGCGGCTCCACTTTCCACAGCGGCGTCCGCAAGTGGAGGCGGGCGAGGCTGAGGTTCCCAAACAGCCGGGCATCGGGCAGTGACGAGGCGATTCGGATCCGGCTATACCACGGGACTTGCGGAGAAACGTATGCCGTGAGAGACGGCGGCATGGAGCGCAGCGCCTCGAACGACTCAGGCATCGGCGCGGCGTCCACTTCGAGGAATGCCGAGCGCACGCGGTACAGCGCCTCGTGGCCGTCACGAGCCAACAGTTCGAACAAGCGCGGGTCGTCGAGCCAACGTTGGGCCCGGTCGGGCAGGCTCGCCCGCCATGCATCCGTCGCATGGACATAGTCCATGCGAAGCCGACGGAACGCGCCCGGCTCCAGATAGCGCACCGCGTCGAGATAGGTGGGTCCGACGACGTAGTTGAGATGGCGGTGCTCGACGAGTCCCGCGGCGTTTGGGCGCCCGGTGACAAGGAAGACGTTCACGTAGGGCGATTCGGTGTAGAGAACTCGCGCGTCGACGGCGGTGTGATCGCGGATATAAGCCGCCAGACGGTCGGACATTTTGGGCGCCCGATAGCGGCGCACGGTCGCCGAGCCGTCCGGTTCGCGCGGCTCCTCGTGCAGCGCGCTGGCATTGGCCAGCTGAATCCCGTTTCCAACTGCGAGGCCAAGATGGCGCACGGGCGATACGAGCGTGGGCCACGCAACCAAACCAATGAGTAGCCCGACGGCGGCCCATCGCCAGGGGGGCCGAAGTTCAGCCAGGCGGGTGCTCAGGGCGAGCAGGAGCGCCACCAATGCCAGGTTTCGTGCGTCCCCCGCAACACGGCCGAGATCATTGGGCGCCGGTTCGTAGTTCAAGGCCAGCCAGGCCAGTGCCAGCATGCCGGCGCCCGCGGCCAGCGCCAGCACCAGACCGTCGCGTCGGGCGAGCATCACGGCGACGCCCGCCGCGACCACGGGACCCACACCCAACAACGCAACCCCGCCAGGCCAAGGGTCAATCGCACCGAGCAGCAGCCAATGCTCTGGAACGACGCCCACAGCTAGGGACAGGCCGGACGACGCCGAGTCGTCCAATAGACTCGCGAAGGTGCCGCCGCCACCAAAGAGGAGCAAGGCCGCTAGCACCAATCCGGCAATCGACCGCACTCCTCGAATTGCGTGAATCCAGACCGCTCCGCGCACCGCGCTGATTCCGACACCAGCACCACGTGCGACGACGCGTCCTTCGCGTCGCGACCGCGCCAGATGCACGGCTTCCAGCCCGGCCCACAGGACCAGCACCGCCGGGGCCAGCGTCGTAGCCAGGATGGCGATGAAGCCGACCAATCCCGCCAGGGTCAGCACGGCGGGCCAGGTTCGGTGTTCATGGCGAGCGGCATGCTCCAGAACCACAAACGAAAGCGCGTAGCTCAACGTAAACGCGGGCTTCCAGATGTTCGCCACGACCTCGCCCCAGGGATATACCTCTTCGGACAATGCGACCGACGGCCAGTAGATATCGGCCAGGGAAGCCCGCAGGCCAGCTTCCGGCAGCCCGGCGGGTACGGGAATCTCCAGCAGTCCGTTGCCCACCCAAATGACCGTCCAGGCGCCGTGAGTGAGTAGCAGCGGTGCGACGAGAAGCACGGCCAGCCACGACCCGCGCCGCAAAATTGCCGTTGCCACCACTAAGACGAAGCTCGCCCAGCCATAAACGTCCACCAATTCCGATACGAATGCCTGGTCGGGCCCGATTGGCGGCGCGAGCAGCCCGACCAATAGCGATGGTCCGTGGTGGTAGTTGACGGGAGTGCCTGGATTCCAGGGCAGCTCGGGTGGAAACGCGCCGGAGCGAATCGAGGTCGCCAAGCCCAGCTGGATCGTCCAGTCTTGGATGGCCAAGAGTTGGCGGCTGGCCAGCGCGACCCAGAAGAGCGCCAGGAATGCAAGGGCAAGCCCGGCCACAGTGCGCGGCCGCAGGTGAATACGGCTTCGCTGGCGCCAGGCCACGACCGCCCCAATCGCAAGCACGACTCCCCAGCCCAGCGCGGCGCCCGCCAGCCCCGGGACGACGTTGAGCATGAGATTGACGATCACGCCCCAAAGGGCGGGACCGACGACCAGCCCCTGCGCCAAGGCCGCGCGCGCGTCGTCCTGCCGCAGCACCACGCGGACGATGACATAGCCGACGGCTGCCAGCGCGGAGAGTTCCGCCGCCAGGAGCAGCAGGCCGGGAATTACCGCCGGGTCAACGATCACTGCCGCGCCCTCCGTGCTCGCGCTGCGCGGTCTGCACGACCCAGCCCGCCGGCACCCGCAGAACCAGCACCGGATTGGCAGCCAGAAGTCCCGCGATCAGCCCGGCACGGGCGCGTGGGCTAATCGCGGGGCATGCTCGAGCGAGGCGACTCACCAATGGCTAATCGCGGCCTAGCGGACCCGGCGGCGTACAGAATTCGGTCGCGCTGCTGCAGATCAAGCCCAGGGCCATCCAGGCCGCCGGCCCTCGGTGGCGCAGCCAAGGCGTCCGCGCCACCCACCACAGCACCACGCCAATGGTTCCGACGGTGAAGATGACCGAGAGCCAGTTGGCCACGTGCTCCGGGCGGATGCCCAGCACGCGCCAGATCGCGGCAAGCTCCACAATCCACAGGAAGTTGGTGTAGCCCTCCACGTACTCGCCGGGATTGAAGACCAGGCCGTGACCGTCGAGGAGGTTGCGCACGTAGCGAAAGCCGATGAACGCGTCGTCGGTGACGAACCAGGCGACGCTCGTCAACCACCCCGGCAGCGCCAACCAGGGGAGAAACAGCAGCATCGTGACGACCTGGATCCTTCGCCGTACTTGCATGGGATTATGTACTCGTCTCAATGAATCGCAGCCGGCAATGGCCGGAAACTCACTACGCTATCCGTGATTCTGGATATGCACAGTGGGATGCCTTCCCTGGAGCCTCCGTAGATCATGTATAAATCTCCACGAGCGCTTGAAAGAGTGCGTCCTAGCGAATGGCAGTCACCGCCCCCGGCGGAAGCCTGCAACCGATCCCGCGCCAGGAACCGGCGCGTTCTGGGCGGGGTGGCGCCCGCTACCAGGACTGAAGGGACCGGACGCTTGGCGCCGTGGGCTCTATTCGGGCGTAGACCGTGCGGTACACTGCGGCAGGTGATGGGCGGATTGCTTTCCGTCCCGATACCCGATGCGAGCGCCCGTTGTGGACGCCCGCGATTCTTCTGGAGCCACCGTGGGTTTCGTTTCGCCCAAACGCGAGCAGGTCGCCGCGCTGCGCCTGCACAGCGACGACACGGGCTCGGCCCCCGTGCAGATTGCAGGGCTGAGCGCGCGGATCGAGGAGCTGACCGAGCACTTGAAGCAGCACCGCGGCGACAAGCACACGCGCTACGGGCTGCTGCGCATGGTCGGGCGGCGCAGCCGCTTGCTCAAATACCTGCGGCGCACACAGCCCGAGTCCTATCGCGAGGTGATCACCACCCTTGGTTTGCGGGTGCGCCAATAGTCGGCGGCTCTGGTTGCCCGCGGCGCACCGCGTCGGAAACCCTCTTCTCATGGTCCTTGGCCCCCGGTTCATCGCCGAAGCTGCACCGACGGGCCTCATATATTTCGCTTCGGCATAGTTCGGCGGGTCGAATTTCGCGGACGAGCTAAGAAACGAGCCGGCAACCGCGGTTGCCTCCTCCTTTCTTCGCTTGTTCCGCCGGCCCGCCTGGGAGACGTGCGATATGCACAGAGTTGAGACCCAGTTGGGTGGGCGGACCTTCAGCCTGGAGACCGGCGAGTTGGCCGGCCAGGCGGACGGCGCGGTCGTGGCGCGCTACGGCGACACGACGCTGCTGGCCACGGTGGTCGCCTCCAGCCCGCGTCAGGGGCTGGATTTCTTTCCGCTCCAAGTCGAGTTCGAGGAGCGGGCCTATTCGATCGGCCGTATTCCGGGCAGCGTGCTGCGCCGGGAAGGCCGGCCGCCGCTGTCGGGAATCCTCGCCGGTCGCCTGGCCGACCGCTGTATTCGACCGCTGTTCCCCGACGGGATGCGCAATGACACGCAGATCGTCCTGACGCTGCTGACCCACGACGGCGAGAACGAGCCGGACGTGATGGGCATCGTGGCCGCCTCGGCCGCGTTGATGCTGACCGGGCTGCCCTTCGAGGGCCCCGTGGGCGCCCTGCGGGTGGGCCTGGACGGCGACGAGTTCGTGGCCAACGCGCCCACCGACCCCGAGGGCGGCGATCCGGCGCTCGACCTGGTCGTGGCCGGCACGCGTGACGGCGTGGTGATGCTGGAGGCCGGGGCCCAGGTCGTGCCCGACGACACCGTGGTGCGCGCGATCAACTGGGGGCAAGAGCAGCTCCAGGGCCTGGTCGACATCCAGCTGGAATTGCAAAAGCTGGCCGGTAAGCCGGCGCGCGAGGTGGACATCATCAAGCCGGCCGACGAGCTCGTCGAAGCGGTCAGCGAACGCTACGGGTCCAGGATTCAGGACGCGGCGCGGGTAATGGATCGTGCGGAGCGCAAGGCGCTGCTCGGAGCCGTCGCCGCGGATGCCGAGGCCGAGCTTGGCGAGGACCACGATGCCGCGAGGATCGATGATGCCTTGCACGACGTGGAGGCGGAGGCCGTGCGCGCGCTGATTCTCAATGAGGGGATTCGCCCGGACGGACGCGATGAATCCTCGCTGCGCAAGCTCTCGGCGCGGGTGGGCGTGCTGCCGCGGATTCACGGCACGGGACTGTTTCAGCGCGGCGAGACCCAGGTGCTGGCGGTGACCACGCTGGGCACGCCACGGGACGTGCAGCGCATCGGGCTGAGCGACCTGGAAGCCATGGTGCAGCCCAAGCGCTACATCCACCACTACAACATGCCGCCGTATGCCAGCGGCGAGACCGGACGGCTGGGATCGCCAAAGCGCCGCGAGGTCGGCCACGGCGCGCTGGCCGAGCGCGCCATCGCGCCGGTGCTGCCGGACCTGAAGGACTTTCCCTACACCATCCGCGTGGTGTCGGAGGTGCTGTCGTCCAACGGGTCGACGTCCATGGCGTCGACCTGCGGCAGCACGTTGAGCCTGATGGACGCCGGGGTGCCGCTCAAGGCCCCGGTCGCGGGGATCTCCATCGGCCTTATCGTCGGCGACGACGGCAAGTTCGTGGCGCTCACCGATATCCAGGGCGCCGAGGACCACTTCGGCGACATGGACTTCAAGGTGGCGGGCACGGCCGAGGGCGTCACGGCGGTCCAGGTCGACATCAAGGTCAAGCATCTGACCCCCGAGATGATCGAGGCGGCGGTGCAGCGCGCCCGCGAGGCGCGGATGCAGATCCTGGACGTGATGCGGGTGAGCATCGCCGAACCGCGCGCCGACGTGGGCGAGTTCGCGCCCAAGATCACGCAGATCTCGATCTCGCCGGACAGCATCGGCGCGGTGATTGGGCCGGGCGGCAAGATGATCCGCCGCCTGGAGGCCGAGACCGGCGCCAGCATCGACATCGAGGAGGACGGCACGGTGACGGTCGGCGGGGCCACCCGCGAGGGCACCGACCGCGCCGTCCAGATGATCAAGGACCTGACGGGCGAGGTCGAGATTGGCCGCACGGTGTTGGGCAAGGTGACGCGTATCATGAACTTTGGCGCGTTTGTCGAGATCGTGCCGGGCAAGGAAGGCCTCGTCCCCATCAACGAGCTGGCCGAGGAGCCGGTGGGTTCCGTCAATGACGTCGTGGCCGAAGGCGACGACATCATGGTGATGGTGGTGGAGGTCGATCACCTGGGCCGCATCAACCTGTCGCGGCGCGCGGTGCTGCAAGACCTCACGCCGGCCGAGACGCTGGCCACGGCTCCGCCGCGGCCGGGACGCGACGGTCCGCGGGGCGGCGGTCGCCGCAACGGTCCGGGCGGACGCGGCGGACCAGGCGGGCGCGGCGGCGGGGGGGGCGGCCGCCCCCCCCGCGGCGGTCGCAGGTTCGACTAGGACGGGAACATGCTGCCAGTAGCGGTGCTTGGCTCCAGCGGCCAAATGGGTCAAGCGGTCGTGGCGGCCGTGGAGGGCGCCGACGACCTCGAGCTTGTCGCCCGGATCAACCGGGTGCCCTCGCCTGGGAGCGCCCCGTTCTTCACGGAGTTTGAGGCGGCGGTTCAGGCGACCTCGCCCGAGGTGGTGGTCGACTTTTCGGTTGCGGACGCCGCGGCGGACCATGCGCTCCAGGCGCTGGACGCCGGCGTATCGCCGGTGATCGGCACCACCGGGATGTCGGACGCGCAGGTCGAAGCCATCCGCAACCGCGCGGACGCCACGGGCGTTGGTGCGTTCATTGCCCCGAATTTCGCCATCGGCGCGGTGCTGATGATGCAGATGGCCGCGATGGCGGCCCCGCACCTGGATAGCGTCGAGGTGATCGAGCTGCACCACAACCGCAAGCGCGACGCCCCCTCGGGAACGGCGGCGCGCACGGCGGAGCTGATCGTGCGCGCCCGCGGCGGGCAGCCCGCTCAGGACGCCGCCACCGAGGCCTTCACGCTGGAGGGCGTGCGCGGGGGCGTGCGCGACGGCGTGCGGGTGCACAGCGTGCGGCTGCCGGGCCTGGTGGCCCATCAAGAAGTCATCTTCGGCGGGGAGGGGCAAACGCTCACGATCCGCCACGATTCGACCAGCCGGGAGTCGTTCATGCCCGGCGTTTTGCTGGCCGTTCGACAGGTGCGCGAGTTGCGCGGCCTTGTGATCGGCCTGGAGCACTTGCTCACGAGCTCCGAGGGAGAAGCCTAATGTCAGCGGGATATGCGGTGGGAGTGATTGGCGCCACGGGCGCCGTGGGCCGCGAGTTCTTGCAAGTGATGGAGGAGCGCCGCTTTCCGGTGCGCGAGTTGCGGCTGTGGGCCAGCCCGCGCAGCCGCGGGAAGCAGATCGAGTTCAATGGCAAGCCCTACACGGTCGAGGCGCTCGAGGACGCGGTGTACGAGGGCCTCGACTTCGTGCTCATCTCGGCGTCGGGCGACATCAGCCGCGCCGAGGCCCCGCGCGTGGCGCAGTCCGGCGCGCTGGCCATCGACGACAGCTCGGCGTTTCGCTACGACGACGACGTGCCGCTGGTGGTGCCCGAGGTCAACGCGGAGGACATCGCTTGGCACAAGGGCATCGTGGCCATTCCTAACTGCTCGACGACGCCGATCGTCCAGGTGCTGGCGCCGCTGCACGCGGTGAACCCGCTGCGGCGCATCATTGCCGACACCTACCAGTCGGTCTCCGGCGCCGGCGGTCGGGCCATGGGAGAGTTGGCCGAGCAGACGGCCGCGCAGGCCCGCGGCGAGACGCCGGCGGTCGATCCGGACGTCTTCCCGCACGTGATCGCCTCCAACCTGATTCCGTCGATCGACTCGCCGCGCGACGACGGCTACTCCAAGGAGGAGTGGAAGGTCTGGGCGGAGTCACGCAAGATCATGCACATTCCCGATCTGGCCGTTTCGGCCACCTGCGTGCGGGTGCCGGTGTTCCGGGCGCACTCCGCGGCCGTGCACGCTGAGTTCAGCGAGCCGTTCGACGCCGACGAGGCGCGCACGATGCTGGAGGACGTGCCGGGCGTGCAGGTCGTCGACGATCTGGCGGGCGAGCAGTACCCCATGCCCTCGGACGCGTCGGGCAACGACACGACGTGGGTGGGCCGGATTCGCCAGGACATGTCGCACCCGAACGGGCTGGTGTTCTGGGTGGTGTCCGACAACCTGCGCAAGGGCGCGGCGACCAACTCGATCCAGATCGCGGAAGCCGCGATTGCGAATCGCTGGTTGAAGCAGGCGCAGCCGGCGTAGCGGCAACGCGGCCCCGCCATCGGTCAAGCGGAAGCGTGGCGGGCTGGTCTGGCTCGTTCTACGCGGGATGCCTTGGCAAAATCCAGCCGGGATTGGGGATGACCGGGCGCATCTTGTCCGCCCCCAGGTTCAATGAATGGTGGATTCCCGCCTTCGCGGGAATGACGGCCAGAGAGGTCCGCGATCCAGCCTCGGGGCGCGGCGGGGTCGCGGGTACAATTCCGGGCGGGGTCGCGTGCGCGGTAGCCGCACCGCGCCGGAGGCGTGAACCAGCCTCGCAGGGGGGAATGCCATGCTGACCTTTGGTCGGCTCATCACGGCGGTGGTCACGCCGTTTCATGACGACGGGTCGGTCGACTACGACACCTTCGGGCGCATGGTCGACGGCCTGATCGACGCCGGCAACGATGCCGTCGTGGTCACCGGCACCACCGGCGAGTCGCCGGTGCTGACCGAGACCGAGCGCATGTCGCTCTACCGAGAGGCCCTGAACACCGCCGACGGACGCGCGCGCGTGATCGCGGGCACGGGCGGCTACAACACCAGCGAGAGCATCCACCTGTCGCACGCTGCAGCGGACGTGGGCGTCGACGGCCTGCTCCAGGTGACGCCCTACTACAACAAGCCGCCGCAGGCGGGCCTGTTCCGCCATTTCGAGGCGATCGCGGCGTCCACGCCGCTGCCCAACATCCTCTACAACGTCCCCGGCCGCACCTCGTGCAACCTCGAGGCGGCGACGGTGGCGGAGTTGAGCGCCATTGACAACATCATCGGCATCAAGGAAGCCAGTGCGGACTTCGAGCAGATCGGCCATATCGCGCGCTCGACGCCGGACGACTTCGCCATCTACAGCGGCAACGATGCGGACACCCATCTCATCATGGCGCTGGGCGGCGTGGGCGTGGTGAGCGTGGCGAGCCACGTGGTGAGCGGCGAGATCCGGGCGATGATCGACGCGTTCGTCGCCGGCGACCTGACCGGGGCCTGCCGCCGGCATCTGCACCTGCTGCCCATCTCGCAAATCCTGTTCCCGGCCGGCTGGCCGAATCCCGTGTCGGTGAAAGCCGCGCTGGGGTTGGGCGGTTTCGACGTCGGCGTGCCTCGACTCCCCCTGGTCGACCTGCCGGACGACATGAAGGCCAGCCTGCGAACGGTGATGGACGCCTACGAGCTCGACGCCTACCTCACGCGAACGCCGGTGGCCGTCTAGGTGGCGGAGGCCCTCCCCACCTTCAGCGACCTGGCGGAGCTCGCCGAGGCCGTCACCAGCTGCACGCGCTGCCGCCTGGCGAGCGGCCGCACCAACGCCGTCCCCGGCGAGGGCGCGGCGGACGCGGCGGTGATGTTCATCGGTGAGGGCCCCGGCTATCACGAAGATCAGCAGGGGCGGCCCTTCGTGGGCGCCGCGGGCCAGTTGCTGGATGAGTTGATCGAGGGCATCGGCCTGCGGCGGCGCGAGGTCTTCATCGCCAACGTGCTCAAGTGCCGACCGCCCGAGAATCGCGACCCGGCGCCGGATGAGGCGGAGGCCTGCCGGCCATATCTGGACCGGCAGATCGAGCTGATCGACCCCAAGGTGATCGTGTTGCTGGGGCGGCACGCCCTGCAGGCGCACTTTCCCGACGCCCAGATCTCGCGGGCGCGCGGGGTGCCGCGCCGCCGCGATGGGCGCGCGTTTCTGCCGGTCTACCACCCGGCGGCGGCGCTGCGGCAGATGCGGCTGCGCGACGTGCTGCGCAGCGACTTTGCGCTGATTCCAAAGCTGCTCGAAGGCCCGGCGATCGCCGCCGAGCCGGCGGAGCCGGAGACGCAGCAGCTGTCGATGTTCGGATGAGGCGGGCAAATCCCGTGCGGCTGGACGATGGTTGGGGCGTGGATTCCCGCCGTCGCGGGAATGACGGATGGGGCGCCCGTCGGCGGGCGCGTTGCAGCAGGACTTGAATCCCGACACGGTCCGCGTCGTGCCCATTGGCGGCGTGGGGGAAATCGGCAAGAACTGCACCGTCATCGAGTTCGGCGACGACGCAGTCGTCATCGACTGCGGGCTGACGTTCCCGGACGCCGAGCACCTGGGCGTGGACCTGATCCTTCCCGACTTCGGCTATCTGCGACAGATTCGGCACAAGCTGCGCGGCATCCTGCTGACCCACGGCCACGAGGACCACATCGGCGCGCTGCCGTTCGCCCTGCGGGACTTTCCGCTGCCGCTCTACGGCACGGCGCTCACGCTGGGGCTGGTGCAGGTGAAGCTGGACGAGGCCCGGCTGGTCGACGGCCAGGAGTTTCACGTGGTCGAGGCCGGCGACGTCGTCGAGATCGGGCCGTTCCGCTGCGAGTTCTTCCACATGTGTCACAGCATTCCCGACGCCACGGGCATTGCGGTGCACACGCCGATCGGCACGATCGTGCACACGGGCGATTTCAAGCTCGACTACACGCCGGTGGACGGGCGCCCGCCGGACGTTCAGACCCTCGGCAGGCTGGGACGCGACGGCGTGCTGCTGCTGATGGCCGACAGCACCTACGCCGACCGGCCCGGCTATACGCCGTCGGAGCAGGTGGTGGCGGAGACCTTCGACCAGATCTTCGCCGAGGCGCCGGGGCGGATCATCGTGGCGACGTTCTCGTCGCTCGTCTCGCGCGCGCAGCAGGTCTTCGACGCGGCGCACGCCTACGGGCGCAAGGTGGCGCTGATCGGCCGCTCCATGGAGCGCGTGCACCGGGTGGCCGCCGACCTGGGCTACGTGCGCGTGCCCGAGGGCCTGATCGTGGGCGCGGAGGAGCTGGACAACTTCCGCGCCGAGGACATCGCCATCGTCTGCACCGGCTCACAGGGCGAGCCGCGCTCGGCCCTGGTGCGCATGGCAAACCGGGACCACCGGAACATCGACATTGCCCCCGACGACACGATCATCGTTTCGGCGGCTGCTATTCCCGGCAACGAGGCCAAGGTCAACCACACCATCGACCGGCTGGCGCACATCGGCGCCACCGTCTACTACGAGCAGCTGCGCCCGGTGCACGTCTCCGGCCACGCCAGCCAGGAGGAGCTCAAGCTGGTGCTGACGACGCTGCGCCCGCGCTTCTTCATGCCGGTGCACGGCGAGTTCCGGCACCTGGTGGAGCATCGGCGGCTGGCGGAGTCGGTGGGGCTACCGCGGAAGAACATCCTGATGGCCGAAAACGGCGCGGTGATTGAGGTGACGCGCGACCGGGCCGGGATTACCGACTACGTCGAGGCCGGCATGGTGTTCGTGGACGGCCTGGGCGTGGGCGACGTGGGCGAGACGGTGCTGCGCGACCGGCGGCACCTGGCCGAGGACGGCGTGGTCGTGGTGGTGGCGGCGGTGGACCACCACACGGGCAAGTCCGTGGGCACGCCGGACATCATCTCGCGGGGGTTCGTCTACACCCCGGAGTCCGAGGACTTGCTGGAGCGGGCGCGCGAGCACGTGCGCCAGACGATCGATCGCGGCGACCACCCGGACCCGGAGGTGGACTACCTGCAGAACAAGATTCGGGGCTCGCTGGGACGCCACCTGTTCCAGAAAACCCGGCGGCGTCCGGTGATCCTGCCGATCGTGACGGAGGTCTAGCCTCCGGGCGAAAGTCCGGAATGGCGCCTACGGAAGCCCCTCCGGCGGCGCCGGCTCGAAGCCGGGCACAGCGAGGGGTTCGTGGCGGAAGACGGCCGGAGCGCTGAAGGTGTTCCGATGCACCCGCCCGTCGGGATAGATTTCGAGACGCTGAATGCGTCCACCGAGGCCGAAGGTGATGGCGAGTTCCAGCGCGCGTCCATAGACGCTCTCGAATGCCGCCGCCAGGGCGGCGTCGGTGGGGTCGTAGACGTTGATCCAGTGATCGTTGCCGGCTTGAATCACCAGCGGAAACGACTCGTCCTCGAACTCGAAGGCCAGGGCGGTTTCCGCTCCCACCGCGGGCGTCGCCCGCCAGACATCGTCCCCGGCCAGGACCGAGTCGCCGATCGGCTGGCCGTCGCGGTCGAGAATCTCGAATCGGCCGCGCGGACGGGAGTCTTCGGTCGACTCTACGAAGCGCCGCGCAAAGTCGGTCGTCAGGTCGGTCGCGTTCCAATAGACGATCTGGACTGATTCGGGTAACTCGGCCAGCAACGGATCGACCTTGCGATCGGTGGTCAGGCTCACCACCAGGTCATAGCCGGCCAGCACTTGGGCCGTGGCCTCGTCGGGGGTGATGAAGTCAGCCTGGGGCACGTAGCGCCGCAGGAAATGCCGCAGCAGCAGTCGCTGGTTCTCGAAGAGGCCGTTCGTGTCGAGCGGATACGCGTCGGCGGGGTCCCCGATGATGACCGCGCGTGGCAGGTCGTCGGTTCGCATTTCCGCCAACTCCGCCAGTTGCGCCCGCGCCAACCCAAAGCGCCGCCACACGTAGGTGTCGTCGGGGAAGAGGTGCGAGCCCTCCCAGAACTCGTTCCAGCTATAAATGAATACCAGGCTCGGAGCGGTGTGCGCGGCCAGCCACGCGGTTTCCTGCAGATACCGGTTGTCGTCGCGTACGACGCGTGGGAGCTGGTCGCGCGCGGCGACGCCGCGGTTGTCGAAGATGTAGTTCCAGGTCACGACGTGACGCCCGAACTGCGACTGGGGCAGATCAACCACGAAGTTGAAGGGGGCATAGTCATCCGGCCAGCGCTGGAACGCCAGCTCCTGGACTTGGGACGGCGGCAGGTAGGCCACCGACCAGTCGAAAATCACGTCCACGGCGAGCGCGGTCTCGACGCGCCGCGCCAGCTCGGTGAAGAACCACGCCCACGCCTCCGTGTCGTCGAGCGCTTCCGGGAAACCATAGGCGTAGACAATCACGGGAAGCCGGCCGTCGGCGTCGAAGAGCCAAAGGTCCGCTGGGATGCCCTGGTAGAAGGCGATCACCTCGTCCGCAATCTTGCTGAGGCTGGCCTCGTCGGCTGCGATGTAGGCGCGGTCGCTCAACACGGCGCGACCGCCGGCGTGCAGCGCTTCCCAGTCGTAGAACAGGCCGATCGTCAGGTCACGGCGCCGCAGCACGTCCAGCACCGTGGCGTCGGGGGTCAGGTTCGCTCCGTCGTACCACTCCCAGAACACCCCGTCGACGCCCAGGTCGCGGATCAGCGTGAAGTTCGCGTCGTAGTAGGCCTCCGATCCCACCTCTTCCCGGGTCAGGCCAACCCGCTCCCACGTGAGCCCGTGCGTGAAGTACTCGGTCGGCAGGTAGCTGGCGTCCCACCAGTCGAAGAAGTGCACCGCGCTGACCGGGCGCGGCGGTCGCAGATGCGGCCGCTGGTCGGTGCGGTGGGGCACGGTGGCGTGGTCGGGAATCAAGCCCGCGGCGTGCAGCAGGTCGAGCGCCGAGATGCGCCGCGGGGCGTCATCCGTTGCGGGGTCGAACACCCACGCCGCCCGCTGCGTCCGCAGGGCGTAGCCCATATCCGTCTGCGCCACGGCCATCGGCAATCCATACAGCGCGATCGCCGCGTCGTTGTTGGCCAAGGGTTCGCCCGCGGTGCGAAACGCCGTTCGCAACGCCACGCGCCACGGCTCCGCTCCCTCGAGCAGCGCCAGGTGCCGCGCCCGAATGCCCGACCAGGTGTCACCGTCATCCGCCGACCAATCAGCTGAAGCCGGTATCCCAAAATCCTCGAGCAACTGGTCGTCGTGGCCCTTCGTCGCGAGGAAGTCCACCACGTTCACCAAGGAGGCGCCGCGCGAGGGGTCCCATCGCAGCAGGCCCCGCTCGAATACCTGCCGCACCCAGCCGTCGAGCAAGAAGCGGCGCGACACCGGCGCCCCGAGCGTGCCCTCGCCGCCCAGGTCCCGCCACCCCGACCAGAGGCGGATGCCCCGGTCGTCGGTGACCGAAAAGCCGAGCGAGGTTTCATCTGCCGCGTCCGACGCGAAGAAAGCACCGGCATTGATGGCCGTGGCCGGCTCGGCCGCGTGTACGCCGGGGGCGTGCACGACCATTGCCAGCGCCAGGCCGGCAATGCACGCCGACACCATGAGGACTCGAAGCCGGCCGGCGGCACGCGGCGCGCAGCGACTCCCGAGGCCGACACGGAGCAGCGCCCGATCGGCGGGTCTCGGCCAGGAATGACGAATCTCTCGGGGCAGTTGGCGTGACACCAGAGGCGTGAGGTCGTGCAGAGGAACGCTCAGGATGCCAGAGCGCACGCCGCGCAACGAGACGCGATGTCGATTCCACACTGGAAAACTCGGCGGGGCGGCAGATATCATCTCTGGAGGGTCTATCGACGCGCCCGCAGTTGTGACCGAACGAGTCCGGGCGACGAGACGACCTCAAAACCGAGATTCGGAACTCGCTCGGGAGGCACTAGTTCCACCAGACCCGGCGACGGCCGGCGAATCCGCCGACTGTCACCGAGGTCGAGGGCCGGCGCCCGTCAGGTTGCGCCGGCAAGGAGTGCCTCGTGGCCAAAACGCGCCGGGCAGCGGCTCCCGCGCCCCGTCCCCTCCGCATGGAACGCTGGGACGGGCTGGGGCTTGTCGGCATTCTCCTCACGGCGCTTGGCCTGACCGCCTTCATCGGCCTGTTCAGCCGCGACGGATTCGTGGTTGCCGCCAGCGGCGCGGCCTTCATCGAGGTCTTCGGACGCGCGGCGTCGATTGCCGCGATCGCCAGCGTCGCGGTGGGTCCCGCCTTGCTGCTCAATGGGGTGCGAAAGCGCCCGGTCATCGGAGCGGGACACGTCGTCGCGGCCGTGGTGTTCGTGCTGGGGCTTGCCGCGCTTGTCGGCCTGGCGGCCCCGGAGGAGGCGCTGGCGGCCGATAGCGGCGGCTGGATTGGCCGGTTCATCGGACACGGACTCGCGGCGAGCATGGGCGGGGCGCCGGCCTATGCGCTGCTGGCCATTGCCACGGTTGCCGCCGTCGCCTACGCGCTGCTGGCATCCACCCACGGCGCCGCGGCGACGCGGCTCGCGGGACGCCTGCTCATCAACGGCGCCGTGCGCCTGGCCACGATCGCCGCTGCGGCGGGATCCGCCGCGAAACGTCGCCTTGGTCCGATCTTCCGGCCGCAAACCGCGGACAAATCGCGCCGTGCGCCGGAGCCGCCCGCGCCGGCGGTCGACGCGCCCGAAGCGGTCAACGGCTCGTCGAAACCCGAAGATTGGGAGCAGGGGCCGCTGATCCGCACCGCGCCTACCCCGGCGGCGGCGCCGGCCGCCGAGGACGATGACGAAGGGCCGTGGACGCTGCCCCCGATGGATCTGATGCGACCGACGCCGCCCGCCACCGACGTGCCCGACGCCGAGATCCGGTCGAAGGCCCAGGTGATCGTCGACACCCTGTCCTCGTTCAACATCGAAGCCAGCGTGCCGGAGGCGATTCCGGGACCGGTGGTCACCCAATACCTCGTGCGGCCCGGCACGGGGGTGAAGGTGGCGCGGATCACCGCGCTGGCCAACGACCTGGCCCTGAAGCTGGCCGCGCGCAGCCTGCGCATCGAGGCCCCGGTGCCGGGCCGGCCCTATCTGGGCATCGAGCTGCCGAACGACGAGCCGCTGGTCGTCAGCGTGCGCGAGGTGATGGAGGCCGAGGCGTGGGTGGGATCACGCGCCAACCTCAAGCTGGCGCTGGGCAAGGATGTGGCCGGCATGGTGCGCGTGGTCGATTTGACCGCGATGCCCCACCTGCTGATTGCCGGCTCCACGGGCGCCGGGAAGTCCGTGTGCCTCACGTCGCTGATCACGGGCTTGCTGTGCCAGACCACGCCGGACGAGCTGCACCTGGTGCTGATCGATCCCAAGATGGTCGAGCTGGTGACGTTCGACGGGGTGCCGCACCTGCGAATGCCCGTCGTGACGGACATCGACGACGCGGTGCCGGTGCTCACCTGGGTCAGCCGCGAGATGGCGCGGCGCTACCGCATCTTCAACAAGGCGGGGGTGCGCAACATCACCTCATACAACGCGAACCCGACCGAGGCCACCGACGGCAAGCCGCTGCCCTACCTCGTCACGGTGATCGATGAGCTGGCGGACCTGATGATGACCGCGCCGGGCGACGTCGAGCGGCTGCTGGCGCGACTGGCCCAGCTGGCGCGCGCCACGGGCATCCATCTGGTGGTCTCGACCCAGCGACCGTCGGTGGACGTGGTCACGGGCTTGATCAAGGCCAACTTCCCGACGCGCATCTCATTCATGGTCAGCAGCCAGGCCGACTCCCGCACGATTCTGGACGGGGCCGGCGCCGAGCGGCTGATCGGCCGCGGCGACATGCTCTTCGCGCCCCCGGAAGGCGGCAAGCCGATCCGCGTGCAGGGCGTGTATACCGACGACGCGGAGATCAACGGGGTGGTCGATCACTGGCGCGAACAGGGTGAGCCGCAGCGCCTGACCACCGAGGACCTGCAGGAAGCCATCGAGCAGGGCGACTCCGAGGAAGACGAGCTGTACGTGTCGGCGACGGAGCTGGTGATGCGGCACGAGAGCATCACGCCCGACCTGCTGAGCCGCGAGCTCCAGGTCGGCCGATCCAAGGCGCAAAAGCTGGCCATGCAGCTCGAGGCCGAAGGATTCGTCGGGCCACCGGAACCGCAGTCGGCGCGGCGGCCGGTGCTGCAGCGCAGCGAGACGGCCTAGCGCCTGTGGGGGCGCCCCTTGTGGGCGCCCTTCTTCGACTCCCGGTCCGGGCAGCCACGAGGGCTGCCCCTACACGATCGATCCGCCTTCTCTGATGATGGCCGATCAGCCGGCGCATTGACGCTGGCGCGCCGCCCGGCTATAAGCGACAAAGATGCCGGGCGTACGCGACCGACGGCGGCGCCACAGGTTGATGGAGGCTTTGCCGATGACGCGTGACGAAACTCGGGAACTGATCCAGGGACCCATTGCGACGGTCCCCACGCCCTTTGACCACGACCACGAAGTCGATCACGGCTGCATGCACGCGATCACCCAGTGGTGGGTGGAGCAGGGCCTGGTTAAGGGCGCCGCGGTCATCAAGGTGGCGGCGGCCATGGGCGAAGGCCCCATGCTGAGCGACGAGGAGTGGCCCGCGCTCCTGCGCACCGTGGTGCAGGCGGCCGACGACCGCGCGGCGATCGTCTGCGGGCTCCACTACAAGGACACGAAGCGGACCATCGAAGACGCGAAGCGCGCGCAGGACCTGGGCGCGATGGCGCTGCAGGTGTGTCCGCCGGTCTTCAACCTGCCGAGCCAGGGCGACGCGATCGACTACTTCAGCGACCTGTCCGACGCCATCGAGATCGGCATCATGGTCTATCACACCCACTGGCTGCC
The DNA here is from genome assembly GCA_028873795.1 of Chloroflexota bacterium. GTDB lineage: Bacteria > Chloroflexota > UBA11872 > UBA11872 > UBA11872 > JAJECS01. The sequence continues at coordinate 18,210 of JAPPNP010000026.1, read as the reverse complement.
CGGCGGTCGGATGGAAGTGGACACCCTGGACAAGATCGCGGACCTCGATCAGGTGGTGAGCATCAAGTGGGCGGCCCCGGCGGACGTCGACTACGACGAGATGGCGCGTTTCACCGACCGCGTGAGCGTGATCGATAACGGCGGCGGGCCGATTCGCTGTCACCAGCTTGGCGGGCGCGGCTACATCAACCTCACCTCCGATATCCACCCGGCGCACGACCTGCGCGTGTGGGAGCTGATGGAGTCGAAGCAGTACGACGAGGCCGAGTCGCTGTTCGAGTCCGTGAACGAACCGCTGCGCCTGTTCGCCGAGCGTATGGACCAGCGGTCCGGCGGGCAGGGACGGGTGAAGAAGGGGTTGACGGCGGTGATGGGCCGCCCGATGGGGGCCTCACGGCCGCCGTCCAAGCCCCTCAACGACCAGGAGCTCGACGAGCTTCGGGAGATCGTGCGCGGCTTCGGCTGGCCGGTGGCGTGACGCCGCAGCCGACAACATCGTGGCAACGGGAGGTAGGCCCATGCTGACCATCGACGAGGCTAAGGCACGGCTGCAGGGCGTGGTCGTGCCCATCGCGACGATCTTCACCGACGAGGGCGCGGTCGATCTTGACGGCCTGGCGTCCAACGTGCAGTGGATGATCGACCAGGGCGCGCGGCAAGGGAACACGGTGTTCCTGGCCGCGGGGTCCGGCGGCGATTTCACCGTGCTGAGCACGGAGGAGCGGCGCCAGGTGATCCGGACCATCGTGGAGGTGAGCGGCGAGCAAGTGCCGGTGATGGCCGGCGTGCAGAGCACCGATATCCGGGTCGTGATCGAGCTGTGTCAGCTCTGCGAGGACCTGGGCGTCGACGCGGCGCAGATCAGCGCGGCGTACTACTACACGGTGACGCCCGAAGACGCCGTGGCCTGGCACGAGGAAGTGGCGCGGCACACCAATGTGGGCTTCGCGGCCTACAGCCACTGGTACAGCGGGTCCAAATACGACGTGCCGGTGGACCTGATGGCGCGGCTGGTGGAGCTTCCCAACACGATCGCGGTGAAGTGGGGCTCGCCGGACATGGGCAGCCACCTCGACGGGCTGCGCCGGTTCATTCCGCTGGCGGCGGTGGTGGACAACTCGCCCCTGGTGGTCTTGGGACACATCCTCGGCTGCCGCGCATGGATCAGCCACGTGCCGAACTTCCTGCCGCAGCACTCCTGGCGCGTGTGGGAGCTGACGCAGGAGCGCCGCTACGAGGAGGCGCAGCGCGTCTTCGACGAGTTCATGGTTCCCTACGGCGAGATCATCGGCCGCATCGGCGCGCAGACGGCGGGCGAGGGCGTGTTCGTGAAGCCGTGGATGGCGGCGATGGGCCTGCAGGCCGGGGGCTCGCGGCTGCCGTCGCGGGACGCCGCGGCAACGCCCGAGACGCACGCGGAGATTCGCGAAATCCTGGCGCGGCAGCGCGAGGCGGTGCCGGTTTAGGACGGTTAGGAAGGGCGCCCACAAGGGACGTCCCTACAGGCCTTCATCCGGTGTAGGGGCAGCCCTTGTGGCTGCCCGACGGGGAATGCCACCGCTCACCAGCGTGCACTACAATGTCATTCAGACTGTAGGGTGGCGCACACAGACGAGGGGCATCGATGCCGGCCAACAAGCTGGTGCAGGCGCGCATCGACGGAGCAGTGAAGGAAGAGGCGGCAGCCGTGTTGGCCGCCATGGGCCTGACCGTCTCCGACGCGGTGCGGCTCTTGCTGACCCGGGTGGCGCACGACAAGGCGCTGCCGTTCGCGCCGCTGACGCCCAACGACACCACGATTGCGGCCATGCGGGAAGCCCGGGCGGGCGGTCTCCAGCAGTTCGACAGCGTGGATGAGTTGCTCGACGACCTGCAGGAGTGAGCAACAGGGGGGTGAAACCCGCCCCTACACCAGACGCGGAACGCGCTTCCAAGATTCTCCGCGTGGATTCCCGCCTTCGCGTGAATGACGAAGGGGTTACGCAAACGTCTCCCTTCGCGGTAATGACGGATTTGGGGGCGCGGCAGTTGGAGTCGGTTCCTACCTAGGACCGTTGAGACGAGGGGCGCCCACAGGGGACGCCCCTACAGCGCTTCATCCGGTGTAGGGGCAGCCCTTGTGGCTGCCCGCTCGACAGCCCAGGGGCTGTGCCGGAATGAAACGCCTAGGCCAGCGGCAGGTAGACGCGCTCGCCGTGGCGGGCCGAGTGCGTGAGCGCTTCCAGGAATTCCATGTAGTGCTCGCCGGTGGTGAAGTCGGGCGACAGGCCGGTGTCGCCGCCTTCGCGAACGGCGCGTATGAAGTCGGCCTCTACCTGCCAGCCGCCGCGCTCGTGTTCGGGAATCGGCACGTCGCGCAGCTCGGCGTCGTTCAGCGTGGCGTGGCGGATGCGGTCGGCGCCGAAGTCGTAAGTGAGCGTGCCGGCGTCGCCAAAAACCCATAGCTCACCGGTTGGACCGAGATGCGCCGCGCCGGACCACTGGTAAACGAAGTCGGCCCCGGAGGCGAGCCGTCCGATCACGCTGACGGAATCGGGGATCTGCACGTTCACGAACTCGCCCGTGGCCGGATCGCGGCGCTGGCGGGTGTAGATGTCGGTGCGGGCCTGCAGCTCGACGGCGCGCCCGACCCAGCGGTGCATGACCTCGGCGTAGATGCCGACCGTGAGCACGTTGTTGCCGCTCTGCTCGATGTCCTGGCGCCAGTGCAGCTCGGGCTCGCCGGCGGTCAGGCTCGCCGCGAGCATGGTGAGCCGCACCTGCTGCACGTCGCCGACGATGCGCTCTTGGCGCAGCAGGCGCCGCATCGTCACCTCACCGGCCATGCCGAAGGGCGGCGGGCAAATGGCTACGACAAGCTCCGGATGCCGGTCGGCGGCGGCCACCATCGCCCGGGCCTCGGCCAGGTTCCGCGCCATGCGCGCCTGACAGAAGACATGCTTGCCGGCGTCGAGCGCGGCGACCGAAATGCGCGCGTGCATGTAGGGCGTGGTGCCGATCCAGACGATGTCAACCTGCGGATCGTCAACGACCTGCTGCCAGTGGTCGACCACTCGCGGGATGCCATATTCCTCGGCGAAGGCCTCCGCGGACTCGCGGCGCCGGTTGCAGACCGAGACGAATTCAACCCCCGGAAGCTGCCGCAGCCCCGGCATGTGGCGCTGGCGCACGATCCCGCCGGCGCCGACGATTCCGATCCTCACCACGTCTGAGGGCATGATCGTCTCCGCTATCGCCATGATTGACGCGGGCGCATGATGCCACGGACGCGGCTTGATTCACCGACCACTCTTCATCAGGGTGCTCTTCCGTGAGAGAAACCTCTCCGAACCTCGAACCGGGCGGGTCTGAGACCCGCCCCCCGTATCAAGTACGGGGCAGGCTCTACGGCAAAGGTCCCGCGCGTCCCCAGGTTCGACCGGACTGGATTCCGGCTTTCGCCGGAATGACGGAGGGGTTACCCGAGGAACGCCACAAGGGGAGAGGGGGCCGGAGGCATCGCCCGGAAGCGGTCGCGAGCGCGGTCGGAGTATCGTGAGGGCGGCGCATCCGCCGCGTCGGAATGATTCGGCAGGGGTGCGCGCCGGGTCCGGAGGTATCCGCGGTGAACCGCAAGAACGCTGTCGCCAGCCCTCCGGCCACACGTCAGCCGTTGGCCTCAGCGCCACCGCGTCTCTGGCGAGCGACCCGCGAGCGCTTCCTTCCGGCGTTTGCGCACCCGAACTTTGGCCGTCTCTGGCGTGCCAACGCGGGCGCGATGACGGCTCACTTCGTGCAGTTCCTGGCGCAGGGGTGGTTGGTCGTCGAGCTGACGAACTCACCCTTCACGCTCGGTCTGCTGTCCTTCTTCATGTCGTTGCCCATGCTGGTGCTGTCGCCGGTGGGCGGACTGCTGGCCGACCGGCTGAGCCGGCCGCGGCTGCTGATGATGGCCCAGAGCGTGAACGGCCTGACGGCCTTGACCATTGGGATCCTGGTGGCCACGGGCGCCATTGCCGTGTGGCATCTGGCGATCAGCGCCACGCTGACCGGCGCCATGTTCGCCCTCAGCGTGCCGGCCCGCTACGCCCTGATCTCGGAGTCGGTTCCCCGCGCGCTGGTGCGAAACGCCGTGGCCTTGAACGCGACGACGATGAACCTGGCCCGCGTGATCGGTCCCGCGCTGGCCGGTCTGATCGTCGGCGCGGCCGGCATCGCGGCGGCCTATTTCACGATGGTCGGCGGCTACATCTGGAGCATCCTCAACGTGCGGCGCATCGATGCCGACGAGCACCGGCCGCGGGCCCAAGGATCTCCACTGGCGATTCTGCGCGCTGGATTTCTCTACGTCCTGGGTCATGGGCCCATTCGCTCGCTGATGGTGCTCACCCTGGCGCCGGCGCTATTCAGCTACCCGCTCACGATGCTCTTGCCGGCCTTCGTGAAGCAGGACCTGCAGGCCGGCGTGCAAGATCTGGGCTTGGTGACCAGCGCGCTCGGTGCGGGCGCGGTGCTCGGCGCACTGGCCCTGGTCGCGGCGCCGGAAGTCCGCCGTCCCGGCCGGTTGGCCATTGCCGCGATCGTCATCAACGGCGCGTTGTACGTGGTCCTGTCGATCACGCGGTCCCTGCCGTTCGTGGCGCTCGTCCTGGCGTGCGTGGGCATGTTCCAGAGGATTCACATGGCGCAGAGCCAGACGATCGTGCAGCTGCTGGTGCCGGCGCATATGCGCGGGCGGGTGATGGCGGTGTGGATGATCAACTGGGGGCTGATGCCGCTCGGCCTGCTGCCGCTGTCGGCCACCGCCGAGCGGCTCGGAACACCCGTGGCCATGGCGATCGGCGGCAGCCTGAGCCTGTGCGTGGGCGTGTTCGTGGCCTTCTGGGGCCGCCAACTGTGGACGCTGACGGCGGCGGGGATGCATGCGGCGGAGGAGCAGCCCGGCAGCGCTGCCGACGGCGCCGCGGCTGAGGCCACCGCAGGCGACTGAGGGACTACGCCATACCGGTAGGCACGGACGAACGTCACAAACCCACTGTGGCGCCCGCGTGCGGATCGTAAAATCTCCCATGGCCCGAATCGGACTCTTCATCGATGCGGCCAATCTGTTTTACGCGCAGCGGGATCAGGGCTGGTACGTAGACTTCTTCGCCGCCTACGACTGGGTTCACACTGGTCACGATCCTGGATGCGCTTACTACTTCACGGGCATTCCACCGGTCGACAAACCAGAGGATCGCGAAAAGCACCGCCGATACCGACGGGCGCTTGCTCTCAAGGGCTATACCGTTGTCGAGAAGGAACCCAAGCGGCAGTTCGACAAAGACCGCGATACGTACCGCACCAAGGCCAACCTCGATGTGGAAATCACGCTGAAGCTCCTAGCGGAAATCGGCCAGTACGACGAGGTGGTGTTTTTCGGTGGCGATGGCGACTTCGCGCCCGTACTCGATCACTTGCGAAATCTTGGAAAACGCGTCCGAGTGATCGCCGCGGAGAGATCAGCGGCGGAAGACATCGTGAACGCCGCTCACGAATTCAACTCCCTGAATTCTGTTCGCAAGCATCTTGAGCGGCAGGGCAGTCCGCCAGCCTAGTCGCATGTCCGAAACGCCGGAGACAAGGACGGTCCAATAAAATAGGCCCGCGCCAAAAGACACGGGCCTCTTCATAGCGCGCCCCGCATCAAGTAATGGGGCGTTTCATCAACCTCATTATCGTCGCGCCAATCTTCTCGGTCAATCCCTTGACATCAGGTGCCGTAGATCCCAGCACATTCCGAACAACTGAGGAGCAGTACGACGCGGGTCACCAGTGCAATTCCTCTCCCAAGTCCAAACTGGACCAGGGAGCTAGTCTCTTGGGCTGTCGTCGGCACCGGACGAGGAAACGTCGTGAGCCGCCACCCGCCCGAGTGGGACGCCCGCCATCCAGACCGCGATCAACTTCGCGCGGAGGTGCGCGGGATGGCCGCGTGCGTGCGCGACCAGCTGTTGGGAAGGATTCCCGAGCCTGAGATTCGCGGCGTGTATCTCAAGGGCTCGTCGGTCAAGGCCTGGGAGTCGCCGCTGGACTACGTCCCCGAGATCAGCGACGTGGACATCCACGTGTGGTTCCGCGATGACAATGCCTGGCGGCGGCATCTCGACACCGTGCCCCAGGCGCTGTCGCTTCAGGCGGACATCGAGACGTGCTTCACCGAGCGATTCGCCCAACCCATCCACCAGCCCAGACTGCAATTGATCGTGCTGAACACGCTCGTCGCTGAGATGCCGGGCTTCGTCTACTCCCCTCGGTCCACCGTCACCGTGCTCCACGGCGAGGCCTATCCCGAAGCCGACTACAACGATCCGGACAGGATCAGGCGCCATGACGCGGTCGACCTGATCGAAAGAATCGAATGGGTGGAGCGGGCGCCCCTGCGGGTCATCGATAGGTTTGGGGTCCACGCGCGCGAGATTTCACGCGAGCTTTCCTGGCGGGTGGCGCCGGCCGGACCGCTCGTGCTGCATATCTCGGGGCTCGACACCGAGCATGTGTGGAGCTTGAATCGCACCCGAGTGACGGCGGCGCTGCGGGACGTGGGATTGGGCGCCCTGGCCGACGCCTACCGCGATTTCTACCTGGCCGCTTGGGACTATTTTCTTTCCTCGTTTGCGGACACCAACGCCTGCCGCGCCGCCATCCTGGCCGCGTCGCGCGTGCTCACGGAGAGCGGCGCGCTCGGGCGGCAATGGCTCGCGACGAATCCCGAGAATCCGGCAGCCGGAACGTAGGCGGCACGTCCGTTCACTCCCTCGGTGAACTCAGGCAGGCTCTGAAGTTCTCGAACCGTCGTGGTTCGACCGGCTCACCACGAACGGATTCGATCTCACGCGCGGCTCCGAAAACTGCACACGCTCTGCATCGCGCCTGCGGGTTGGGTTGACAGGCCGCCTCTACCGTCGTTGACGTGAATGACCACCAGTGCTCGACCACGAGGAGGACATTGATGAGTCGGTGGAGGAAATTGGCGCTCGCCGCGGCAGGCGCCGCCCTTGTGACCGTGGTGGCCGCGAGCCTCGCGCTGGCCCACGGCGGCGGGTTTGGCGGCACGCGGGCATCTCCCGTGGGAATCCTCAGCGATCTCACGGGCGTTTCCGTCGAGGACATCCGCAGCGCGCGCGAAAGCGGCGACTCGCTGGCCGACATCGCCGAGGCCAACGACGTCACGACGGACGACTACGTCGCGGCGGTTGTGGACGCGGCGACGTCGGCGATCGATGACGCGGTCGCCGACGGCAAGCTTTCCGAAGATCGCGCCGCGGAGATCAAGTCGGGGCTGACTGACAAGGTGACGGGCATGGTCACCAGCGAGGCCGGCTGGCACGGCCGGAGCCGCGGCTGGGCGGTCAAGCTCGACGGCAAGCCGTCGCCGGTCGTGGTCCTCAGTGAGCTGTCCGGACTTTCGGTCGAGGAGATTCGGGAGAGCCGGGGCGAGGGCACGTCGCTCGTCGACATTGGCGAGGCCAACGGCGTCACCAAGGACGACTATGTTGCCGAGCTTGTCAACCGGGCAACGGCGGCCATCGACGCGGCAGTCGAGGCCGGCCGCCTGAGCGAAGAGCGCGCCCAGGCCATGAAGGACGGATTGGCGGATCGCGTGGAATCAATCGTGACCGACACCGACGAGCCACGGCGGGGTCACGGCTGGGGCCGCGGCAAAGCCGGCGGCAAGCACGGTGGCTGCCACTCCTCCAAGTCGACACCGGCGGACGCCAGTGCGAGCCGGCTGGCTCTGTAGCCTCCCCCAGGCGTACGGTGTGCGGGAGCCGGTCGGGGGGCGGGGCGCCCCCCCGGGGGCCCCGGGGGGGGCGGCCCCGGGGGCCCCCCCCCCGGCGGGGGGGGGGGGGCGCCCCCCCCCAAAGGGCCCCGGGGGGGGGCGAAAT